>NZ_FOOG01000009.1 GCF_900113125.1 Halobacillus alkaliphilus
CGGTTTCCTTCAACGATTTCGAAAGAAACTGTTTCGTTTTCTTCTAGTGTTTTGAAACCTTCGCCTTGAATAGCAGAGAAATGAACGAATACATCGTCTTGACCTTCTACTTCAATAAAACCGAAACCTTTTTCTGCGTTGAACCATTTAACATTACCTTGTAACATAATTGTTGCCTCCTGCGTGGAATTTCTCCACATTGTATTACTATTATTGCTCTGCATATTCACTCTAGACGAAAGTGACTTACTAGGTTACTTTTTCTTTCATTCATAAACGAACAAGAATAATTAATTTCTATTATAGCACCTGTAATACACCCCCGTCAACCTTGCCCCAAACTTTTTTTGTAAAAGGTCACATGGATGCCCCTTCAAACCGCTTCAATTGTTCCGAAGTTCCAAACACGATAACAAGGTCGTCTTCCATTATCGTATTAGCAGCACTAGGGTTGTTAATAATCTCAGGCCCACGTTTAATAGCTACAATGTTCACTCCATATTCTTCTCTAATCCTGGCTTCCTTTAAAGTTTGACCGATAAGTAAAGAAGTGGATTGGATTAGAATTTCTTCAATATTGTAGTCATTGCTCTGATCGTGAAGCACGGTCTCCACGTATTCGACGCTGATCGGTTTTGTAATGGCAGTCGCCATTCTCTTTCCACCTATATTTGAGGTGTTAATCACTTTATCCGCACCCGCCCGGTACAGTTTCTCTTCTGAAAAGTTCCGTTCAGCTCTTACTACCGTGTAGATGTCAGGCTTAATCCCTTTTACCGTAACGGTGATAAATATATTATCCGCATCATCAGGGAGCGTCACCACAACCCCTCTCGCCCTCTCCAGACCTGCCTGCAGCAGGATTTCATCCTCAGTAGCGTTTCCTCTTATAAATAACGTTCCCTCCGGCAGACGTGCAATCACGTCTTCATCTGATTCAATGACTACAAGCGAGTGATTCTCTTTATGTAATTGATGAAGGACCTGCTGCCCTACTCTGCCAAATCCACAGATAATGATGTGATTCTTTAAGTCTTTAATCTTTTGATTCATCTTCCTCTTCCTCATTTCACGGGAAAATTCACCGCTGATAATAGCTCCAGCCGCTTGAGCCAGTATATATGTTGTTAACCCTATGGCAAGTGGAATAAGAATAAGAGTTAAAAGCTTGCCCGCCGTTGTTTCTGGAGAAATATCCCCATACCCGATGGTTAACACGGACACAATCGCCAGCCATAAAGCGTCAAAAAACGAAAGCTGTTCCGTAAGCATATATCCAATAATTCCGAAAAGAACAAGCATCTGCAACAGGAATAAGGAAACGAAAACTTTGCGTTGGTCCACCCGCTCCACTCCAATAACCCTTTTGTTCTTACATCTTACCATTAGGAAACGTAACGGAATAGGCACAGAAAGCCTGAATCCGTAAATTTATTTCAAGGATCCAGGCTTTCTGCAGTTTCATTCATTTTCAGGATTGAAAATCACTTTAACATAGTCTCCTCGCTGCTGAATAAGGTTCTCAAATGCCCCCGGGCCTTCTTCAAGCCCGAGTTGATGAGAAATCATCGGATGAACATTGATGTCCCCTCGACTCATATAGTGGAGGGATGAATGCCATTCCTCCCCTGGAAACGGTGGAGAGATCGCATTCCACGACCCTAAAATTCTCAATTCATTTCGTACGATTCTTTCAAAATAATACCGCTCTATCTGGATATCGGCATAGGGAATCCCCATATAAACAACTTCGCCGCCTTTTCCCGGCAAGGCTAATACTTGAGCAGAGGTAATAGGTGACCCGGCTGCTTCCACGGCCAGATCTACGCCATGACCGTTTGTCCATTCGCTCAATTGTTCATGCGCCGGGTTCTCAAGCGCATTAATGGTTACGTCTGCCCCGACTTCTCTAGCTACTTCAAGCTTAGAAGAATCGATATCGATGGCAAACACTCGCTTCGCTCCAAAAATTCGCGCCCATTGGACAGCAAGCAAGCCAATGCTTCCACACCCCACAATCGCCACCTCAGATCCTGGTTGAATGCTTGTTCTGTAGAACCCATGAGCTACTACAGAGGAAGGTTCAACCAGGGCAGCTGTGGTATAATCAACGTTGTCTGGCAAGAGTAATACATTATCGGCCGGTAATTTGACATATTCAGCATACGCTCCAGGCTGTCTCGCTCCAATAACCGTAAGTCGTTCACAGCGGGACAGCTCTCCTTTTTGGCAAGGGACGCATTCCCCGCAGTGAAACGTGGGACAGCCAGCCACACGGTCACCAACCTTGACGCAGGAAACTTTCGAACCCACTTCTGTAACTTCACCAGCGAATTCATGCCCAAACGTCATCCCCTCTTCGTAGGGTCCTAACTTCTGATATCGGGAAATGTCTGATCCGCAGATCCCTACAGCTTTCACCTTAATAATAACCTGATCGAAATGTTCGATTACTGGGTCAGCCGCTTCTTCAAAACGAATGTCCCTTTCCTTATATAAGTTTAAGGACTTCATATTGCCCCTCCTTTCTAACTGGTCTCTGTCGGTTGGTTGTTTTTACGGATAAGCCATATTTTCCCAAGAGCGGCCAGGATAACGATTGGATTAAATAACATTTGATGTTCGAAGTAGAAATCACCGATCCCTCGGATGGGACCGAGCATAAATTCTAACAACACTTCTACCATAACTTCTCAACCCCTTTATAAGTTTTGATGGCAATCATGTAATAGGTTACTTCCTTCTTGTGGGGTCTTGCCTCCCCCATGGGAGAAGGCAAGACCCCACAAGAAGGGATAGCGGCCAAGAAAGTCGGCTAGTTTCCGATCCTCCCTGCTGCGGATCAACCTATTTTGTTTTCGAGTTCCACAAAAATCCTTTATTACTTAGAGAGTCTCTAGGACCCTGCAGTCAGAATGGAAAATGAACCCGGAAAACGGTTAAAGCCAGCTCTATACCAGGATGACCTATTCATCAAGAGGGGTAAGTAAAACTTTAATAGCTTCCCCTTTTTTAATAGCATCATAGGCTTCATCCCACTGAGCAATTGTAAACTCATGGGTGATCATTGCTTTGGCATCTACACTTCCATTGTTCATAAGTTCAAGAGAAGGTCCCCAATCAGCAGGTCTCTGGCTTCGACTTCCGATTACCCTGATCTCTTTCTGGATGACTTTCTCCAAATCAAACTCCACTTCCGGCTTTGCAAAAATTCCGACTTGGCCATATTGTCCTTTTTTGCGGAGCAGATCGAGTCCCTGCTTCGTGGCGGGAGGTGCTCCTGAACACTCAAACACGATATCGGCTCCATACCCTTCACTCAGACCTTTCACCAGTTCCTTAATGTCTTCTTTTTGTGTGTCGACGGCATAATCTATTCCTAGCTCCCGGGCTTTATACAACCGGGTTTGGTCATTGCTCAGTCCGGTAATAATCACAGTCGCTCCGCGGCTTTTCGCTACTTGAGCTGCAAAAAGACCTATCGGACCTGGACCAATCACTACAACCACATCGCCCTCATGTATTTCCGTTTTTTCTACAGCATGATACGTGCATGCTAAAGGCTCGGTCATCGCCGCAGATTTATAATCTACGTGTTCAGGAAGATGATGCACACTTCCTTTCCTTGCTACAAGATATTTAGCAAAACCACCATCCTGCTGAGTGCCCAGTCCTTTTCGGTAGTTACAGAGATTATAGTCTCCGTTTTGACAATATTCGCATTCTCCACATATATAGAAGGTAGTTTCAGAAGTCACCCGGTTGCCTGGTTGAAATTCGGTCACTCCCTCCCCGACTTCCACCACTACCCCTGAAAATTCATGGCCAAGGGTAACGGGAGCAGCTACCTTATAATGCCCTTCATAAGTATGGATGTCTGAGCCGCAGACCCCTGCATATTTCACTTCAATCTTAACTTCATTCTCTCCAACTTCAGGGATGTCTTTGTCCTGGAGTTCGAGATGTCCGAATCCAAGTTCTTGTTTTACTAAAGCTTTCATTTAGGCTCCTCCTATAACTTCTTTAATTAAATAAGTTGAATATTCTGTAAATTATCCAGTTAATTAAATTACCACCCTGGTCAATACTTGAGATTTGAGCTGATCCTTCTGGCATGTTAAAGTCTGCATTCTCAGCCATTGTCGTGAATATGGGAGCGACATCTGTTGCGAAATAGAGAGACATCGCGATCATAATGGTTCCTACAATAACGGAATGGACGATATTTCCACGTGCCGCTCCTACAATGAAAGCAACGACAAATGGAATGGTGGCCAAGTCTCCAAATGGAAGCAGGGCATTACCAGGCAGAATAACAGCCAGTACTACAGTTATAGGAACCAGGATGAGTGCTGTAGAAATAACGGAGGGGTGACCTAACAGCACGGCAGCATCCAGGCCAATATGAATCTCTCTGTCGCCAAATCGCTTGGATAACCATTCACGAGCGGACTCAGAAACTGGCATAAGCCCTTCCATAAGAATCTTCACCATGCGTGGCATCAGTACCATAACTGCTGCCATTGACATCCCGATATCGATCACTTCTCCAACTCCATAACCGGCCAGCACACCGATAGCAGCCCCCAGGAACAAACCGATGAAGATCGATTCTCCGAACACACCAAATCGTTTCTGGATCGTATCTGGATCTGCATTCCAATTTCTTACTCCGGGAATTTTTTGCAGCCCCTGGACGAGGAATATCCCTGGAGCATAAGAAATGGTACTGCCTGTAGCGATCGAAACTCCTGGAAGTTCATAAAACTCACTAACCATGGGAGCCGTCCAGTCAGCTACTTTAAGACAAATGATTTGGAAAATAACGGCTCCAATTAACCCTTGAACGATACTGCCTGAAATCGCATAAATCATGGCAGCCATAAACGTATAATGCCAGAAGTTCCAAATATCAACGTTCATTGTCTTGGTAGTTTTAGTAACAAGCATAATAATGTTGACAACTAGACCGAGAGGAATAATAAATGCGGCAACTACAGAGGCCCATGCAATTGAGGAAGAAGCTGGCCAGCCTACATCAATGACATTTAATTCAACACCCAGACGATCGACCATGCCTTGAGCGGCAGGACCTAAGTTATTTACCAGCAAGTCAACGACTAAAAATATCCCAACGAAAGCTACACCAATGGTCAGACCTGAACGGAAAGCCTTGCCTGGTTTCTGACCGAATAACAACCCTAATAAAAAGATAGCAACTGGTAAAATAACGGTTGCACCTAAATCTAAAAATCCTTGAATCACATCTACAAAACCTTGCATACTATTTGTCCTCCCCTACCGTTTTAACTACAGCCGTGGTTTCCCTTACTAGGGAAACCGGCTATACTTACTTTTTCAACTCCTCTAGGATTTCCTGTTTCGTGGCATCGGTACCAATCCCTGTTAAGAAGGAACGAGCATTAATAACGGGAAATGGGTATTCTTTTTTCGTCATAGCTGTGGTAACCAGCATATCGGCCGTATCTTCGTAACTGCCTACTTCAGAGATTTTAATCTGAACTAAATCGGCTTTAATATCATTCTCTTTGATCATGTCTTCAATCGCCCCGTTAACTACGGTTGAAGTCGCGATTCCTGCTCCGCATGCGACCAGTACTTGTTTCTTTTTCATGGTAGAGCAACTCCTATTCTTCAGAATTGATTTATTTTTTGAGTTCTTCCAGAATTTCCTGTTTAGTGTGTTCTGTACCGATCCCTGTTAAAAATGAGCGTGCATTAACAACTGGAAAAGGGAACTCTTTTTTCGTCATGGCTGTGGTTACAAGAAGATCAGCTGTGTCTTCATAGCTGCCCACTTCAGAAATCTTAATCTGTACTAAATCCGCGTTTAAATTGTGTTCTTTAATCATGTCCTCGATTGCCCCGTTGACTACCGTTGAAGTCGCGATTCCTGCTCCACATGCGACTAGCACTTGTTTTTTCTTCATTATTTATTTCCTCCTTCAAGTTCTTGAAAGTTTAACTTTTCTTCTAAAATTCTCTTAATTGCTTTCTTATCCGTCTGGTTGACTAAGTTTCTCAGTTCATTTTCATCCTGGAAGATCTGCATTAGTTTTTGCAGAAGAGACAACTGAGAATGTGCTTCGTCCATCGCCAGCATGAATATGATCTTCACTGGCACTTGCTCGCTATCATCTCCCATGACGCCAAAATCCACTTCATTTTTTAGAATGGCTACACTAATGTTTTTTTGGATGACATGCTCCACATCTGTGTGAGGAATGGCTACTGAGACTCCAGCCGTAGGCAGCCCGGTGGGAAATTCCTTTTCTCTTTCGATAATGGCTGGTACAAAACTTGGTTGAACTAAGTGTTTATTTACTAGGTTATCTCCTATAGTGGTAAGAACTTCCTCTCTGGTTTCTGCTTCTACATCCAGGAGGATAATAGATTCATTGAAATAAATATCACTCATGTACTAAACCTCACGATCTACTGGGTATTCTCCAATTCTTTTTCATTGGAATAGAGTTTTAAAATTTCATAGATTTCTTCAACTGTTGCAGCGTTGATCATCCGCTGTTTATCTTTTTCAGAGCCGGCAAGCTTCATCAATTGCATCAACGCATGAATGTGCTGCTGTTTATCCACCGCGGCTATGACGATCACCAAATTAATATGGTAATCTGCTGTAAAATTCACGCCTCTCTTCAGCCGCAGCATACTCATACTCACTTCATTAACCCCTTCATCCGGAGCGGCATGTGGAATGGCTATTCCAGACCCAATCACAATGTAAGGGTCTTCATTTGAACGCTGAATCATAGATTCCACATATTCGCGTTCGATTTTGCCTTGTTCAAGAAGCGGTCTGGAACTCAATCGAACCGCTTCTTCCCATGAGGAAACTGAGTCCCGCAGCTTAATATTGCCATGGGGGATTAATTGATCTAGATTGATATCCTTGCTTTTGACGGGCTTACTTACAGAACTCTCTTCATCCCGCTCAATGTAACTCTGCAATGCCTCCGTTAAAGCTTTCTCATTTTTGATCTCAGCATGATTTTTAACGATATCAATGAGATGCTGAGCATTCAGGTGGTTGGGAATATACCCATGTATTTCGAGCATCACCTGCTTGCGTAAGCGGTACTTCTCCTCTTCACTTAAGAAAGGTTTGGAGATAAATAATTTCTTGTCTGTTTCTAAATAGGTCGGAGAAAACACAAGGTCATACTCCAATTCATAATTTAAAAACTCCCGGACGGATAAAGAGTCGAGGAAAACAAATCCGGGGAATAATTCGCTTAACTCACTGAACATAAGTCTTGAAACCGATACTCCCTGTGGACAGACCACAATGGCTTTTGTTTTCTTTTCAAGGCTTTCGCCTTGGCGTCTCATCCACCCGCCAACCAGCATCGTAATGAAGCTAATCTCACTTTCTGGTATAGCTTTGCCTATGAAATCTTTCAGCGGGCTGATGGACCGCTTCACCAAATGCTGGAGTTCTTTTAGTTCTTTGTTCATAGCTCCCTGAATATCAATCGTCTCTGTCAGCTGGTATTTGATCCGATAAAAAGCTGGCTTAATGTGCTGAAGAAGCTTACTTACAAGTTGTTCACGGTCCTGCAGATAAACACAGGCGCTTTTCTCAAATAAACGCAGCATATTATTGATCACCGGAATCAATTGCTGTGTCGTATGGTCTTCGGTTAAATACTCTGACCAATACACATTTGTAGTCAGTAAGTGCAAGGTAAAGAATAAGCGCTCCTGGACAGGAATCTCGGTCTGATCCTGAAAGATAGCTTCCGTAGCCTGGTACTCCTTGGTATGGGACAACTCTTCATATTTAATAGAAAAAAGCTGGAGTTCATGGCCCTGCTGAATCCTCCTCAAAATCAGAATGAGAATATACGGCATCGTCGCCATCTTTTCATCGGTAATCTTGATATTAAGCTTATTCTCAAGATTAAAAATCCGTTGGCTGAACTCTTCCCTCTCGTCTGTCTTAATACTTGATACTTCCATAAGCTTATGCTCTGTTACATTCATATGAAGGAGCTGGTATGTTACATTGATGAGTAATTTCCGAATCTGAAATTCCTTGCCTTCTAAAACATAGCCGGCCTTCCTGGAATAGCGAATGGTCAAATCATACTCATTTAAATAGCTCTGGGCTTGCTTTAAATCATTCAAGACCGTATTTTTACTCACTTCCAGTTCAGCCGTGAAATGATTAAGTGACAGCTCTTCCTTACTGCTGACAAGCATCATCAAAATCAGATAAACTCTTTCATTTTCGGTGAGGACCGCCATTTCCACAAATGCCTGATCTTCTTCCTTATGCAAATTGGTAAACACCGACTGGTCAATGATAAAACAGCCTTTTCTCGTCCGCTCAATTACAGGAAGATTCATCGATGTCAACCAATCGTTTATTTTATTAAAACTGTAACCAAGCTGCCTGCGGCTAATAGAATATTTATTCTCAAGGGTGGTGCTGGTGATACTTGGATTACTAATTAACTCATCCAGAATATTCTTACTTCTTTCATCAAGAGACAACCCTAAGCCCTCCTTCAAAAACAATTATAGCAACGGCAGATATCCAGGTGTATCCGCTTTCATCACAAATGGTCGAACAGTTGATGTACATCATAGTGATCTACAATTTATAGATGTGGAGGAAAAACGGTTACCTGCCCCTCTCCAACTCTGAAGAGACTAGTGGTTAAATGCAGAATTTCTGCCTTTAAATCACCATTTTACATACGCCTCGTTTAAATTTTCTAAATTTTTTGTCGAAAAAGGGTGCAATCTAATTTTATTTTGTTATACTACTTATTAACGGAATATTAAAGGAAAATGTCCTTAAATATGAGGAGGAACATTTTGAAGAATATACATGAACTAATCACATCCATTGAAAGCGATATTCTGAATATTCGCCGGACGCTGCATCAGCATCCAGAGCTAAGCAACCAAGAATATCAGACATCTGCTTTAGTAAAAAAGAAACTTACGGAATATGGTATTGAATTCCAAACCGGCTTTGCTAATACCGGTGTTCTTGGAATTATTCAGGGAAGACATCCAGGAGGGACAGTAGCGCTCAGAGCCGATATGGATGCCCTTCCGATACAGGAAGCCAACCAGCATGAATTCGCATCTGAAAACGACGGAAAGATGCACGCATGCGGACATGATGCCCATACTGCTATGCTGCTCGGCGCCGGTTACGCTCTTCAACAGAAAAAAGACGACCTTCATGGCACGGTTTTACTCGTCTTCCAGCCTGCGGAAGAGACGTCTCCTTACGGCGGTTCCCAGCCTATGCTTGAAGATGGAGTTTTTGACCAATACACCCCGGACGTCATTTACGGACAGCATGTATGGCCAAGCCTCCCTGTTGGTCAAGTAGGTATTCGGGATAAAGAAATGATGGGAGCTTCCGACCGATTTAAAGTGACGGTTAAAGGAAAAGGCGGACACGCGAGCATGCCTCATGACGGCAATGATGCCCTAATTATTACAAATCAAATTATCTCAAGTCTTCAGACGATTATCAGTCGGAACGTAAACCCTCTTGATTCAGCAGTTGTAACAGTTGGTCGGATTGAAGGCGGCTATGGGTACAATGTTATTCCCGAACAGGTAGTTTTCGAAGGTACCGTACGTACTTTTAAACCGGAAGTGAAGGAAAAAGTAAAACAACGTTTCCATAGAGTCATTCAGCAGACGGCCGAAGCATTCGAGGGAGAGGCAGAAGTAACTTATTATGACGGCTATCCCGCGACCATCAATACACCAGAATGGGCTCAGACAGCCCGCAAATCAGCCCAGCGACTTTTAGGTGAAGATGCAGCACCTGCTCTAGATCCAGCTTTAGCCGGAGAAGATTTCTCTAGATTCCTGCTTCACTATCCGGGTGCCTTTATCTGGCTCGGCACTCAAATTGAAGATGCCGACAATCAGAAACCACTGCACGATTCTGGTTTTCAATTGAATGAAAAGGCCTTGCCCATCGGAAGTCGTTATTTAGTCCAGGTGGCGCTGGATACACTGCAAAGCCTGGCTGAAGGTAAAGAAGGTGATCGAAGTGCCTCATAACGACTCATTCATTCAGTCTATACAGCCTAAATTAATCGAATGGCGCCGTCACTTTCATAAGTATCCTGAACTTGGATTTATGGAATATTGCACCACCTATACGATCGGGCAGGAATTAGAAAAATTAGGCTTTACTCTATACGTAGGAAAAGATGCTCTACAAAGTGATTCCAGATACGGTGTTCCTGATAAAGAAACGCTTCAGGAAAAGGAAATGGTAGCATCCGCGTCGGTAGATGACCGCTTTCTTGCAAATATGAAAGGCGGTCATACCGGACTCGTCGCGGTATGGGATACAGAAAAAAACGGCGACCATCTTGCCTTCCGCTTTGACATTGATGCTTTGCCGATTACAGAAGCTGAAGATGAACATCACTTCCCTTTTAAACACTCTTTTGTATCCAAGCATTCAGGTGTTATGCATGCTTGCGGCCATGACGGGCACACCACCATCGGTCTTGGACTTGCTCATTTCATCGCGGAGAATAGTTCCGACTTAAACGGGAAGTTCACCCTCCTGTTCCAGCCGGCCGAAGAGGGCGGACGAGGTGCTAGAGCGATGACAGACAAAGGCTGGCTCAAAGACGTGGACTTCTTTTATTCCGGACATATCGGCATTCAGGATCTGCCTGTTGGTACGGTGGCAGCCACCACAAAAGGATTTCTGGCCTCAGCGAAATTAGACGCCTATTTTAACGGCCAGTCCTCCCATGCCGGCATGAAACCCGAAGAAGGGCGTAATGCCCTGCTCGCAGCAGCCACGGCAGCGACCCAGTTGCATTCCATCCCCCGGCACAGTGAAGGCATCAGCCGGGTGAACGCAGGAAAACTAATTGCCGGCAACGGACGTAATATTATATCGGACCGCGGCTTTCTGGAAATTGAAACGCGCGGGGAAACGAAAGCCATCAATGCTTATATGCAAAAGGAAGCCAGACGTATGATTCAGGCTGCAGCGGACATGCACCAGGTGGATGTCGAAATTGATTTCGTAGGTGAAACGGAGCAGATGATTTGCGATGATTCCCTTGCTTCCTACATCTCAAAAGTCTGCGAGTCTAGTGAGTACATTCATGAAGTTATCCCTGTAGCTCGAGTGTCAGGATCAGAGGATGCAAGTTTTATGATGAATGAAGTCCAATCCCAAGGCGGACAGGCAACTTATATGCTCTTCGGCACTCGTTTACCAGATAATCACCATTCCCCTTCCTTCGATTTTGAAGAAGAGGTCTTAACCACAGCGCTGGATATGTACATCCACATCATAAAAGGGGGGCATTTGATTGACTAACTTAGAAGAATGGCTGAATCGACATCTACTTGAATTAAATCTCACAGACGAGATGGACTATGAAAATGGATTTACACGGCTGAGCTACACGGAAGAAGAAAAGCAAGCCCACCAGGCCTTCAGCCGAATTGCTGAAAACCTTGGACTGGACGTTCACTCCGATCAGGCCGGCAACGTCTGGGCAGACTGGAAAACAGATACTGAAGCTCCAGTTGTCGCTCTCGGGTCTCATGTAGATACCGTGAGTTCCGGCGGAGGTTATGACGGCGTTGCCGGGGTATTGACGGCCCTTGCCGCAATTAAACTTCTGAAAGATGAAGATTATACTCCCCACAAAAATATAAGCGTTATTTGTTTTGCATCGGAGGAATCAGCCAGATTCGGCGTATCCACGATTGGCAGTAAAGCTGTCAGCGGATTGCTCGATAAAGATGATTTGGCTGATGTTGAGGACGTAGAGGGTGTCACCATTAAGGAAGCAGTTGAGTCTTTCGGATTATCCTGGGATACAATCGATCAGGCAGAAAAAGGCGAGAAAGAATTAGAAAGCTTTTTAGAGCTTCATATTGAACAAGGCACTCAGATTGAAAATAACGGAGCGGATATCGGAATCGTTCGCGGGGTGGCCTGTCCGATTCGTCTGCAGATCACAGCTGAAGGAATGGCTAACCACACAGGGACGACACCGATGCACCGTCGATCCGATGCTTTTGCAGCCATCGCGCCGCTTATCACTTTTGTAGAAGAACAAGCCAACCAAATGAATGAAGAGCAAGACGTGCCTCTGGTAGCGACCGTGAGCACCGTTCAGCTTCATCCGAATGTGATGAACGTCATTCCAGGTCAAGTAGAGCTTGGAATTGATATTCGCAGCGTGGACGACACTTTGAAAAAAGAGCTGGCCGATCGAATTGAATCTTTTTGCAGGAAAATTGAAGATAAACGAAAGATACAGGTTCACTTAAACACACTTGTGAACAATGACTCGGTATTTTTAGACCCAAATCTTCAAGGTAAGCTCGCGCAAGTAGCAGACCAGCTTCACTTAAACTCTCTGGAAATGGATAGCGGCGCCGGCCACGATGTCATGAATATGGCTGAAAAATGGCCATCCGGTCTTCTCTTCATTCCATGCGAAGAAGGAATCAGCCATCACCCGAAAGAATACGCACCCAAAGCAGATTTGGCCATAGGCGCCAGAGTAATGGCGGAATATCTCAAAGTTGAAACAGGTGAAAAGCCATGAAAACAACGATTGGAGTCATTGCTCCCCATGACTCCTTGCAACAGATTATGTATGTAGCCAAGGAATTTGAGACGATCACTTTTGTACCTTATTCCTACGAACAGCTACCGGAAGTAAGCGATATTTTAACTCACCACCGATATGAAGTCGATCAATGGTTTTTCTCCGGTGTATTGAATTATACGTACGCCATCGAAAATGAATTGATTACCGAAAATGAAGGAGCTTATCCCCCTCTTCACGGAGCGAGCTTCTTCGGAATTCTCCTTGAGGCTCAACTGGCCTCTAACCATGTGTACAGGAGAGTCGGTATCGATACGATTGAAAGTGAAGAGTTTGAAAAGATTCTCTCTTACTATAACCTTGAGGATTTATCTTATTATAATCATCCTTTTAAAAGCGGCCAAAGCTCTGATGATCTCGTCAACTATCACACTCAATTATTTGAAGAAGGGAAAACGGAAGTCGTTATTACCTCTATTAAATATGTTTACCAGAAACTAAAAGATAAAGGGATCCCGGTTTTTCGTGTGACTCCATCTTATTTATCCATCAAGCTGATCATCCAATTTCTTGAAGAACGTGCTCAGACGAACCTCTACCGTAATTCACAGGTAGCCGTCATAGGCTTTCGAATTAATATGGACCCTGATCATTTAGAAGAACAATATTATTCCTTCAAAACGAAGTATCAGGAACTTGAGGTTCGACGCGAGCTTTACTCCATTGCCGAGAAAACCAATGGATCCGTTATGCAGATGGGTGATGGGTTATTCTTCATTTTCACAACACGTGGAGAACTAAGCCATGAATCAGAAGCCGATTTATTTACCCTGATTCAGGATATCCGTCTTCAGACAAACCTTCGAGCTAAAGTATCAATTGGGTTTGGGGAAACGGTCCTTCAGGCAGAACAGCACGTAAGAATTGGATTCCGTCATGTTAAAGAGTACGAAGAACCGGTGATCCTGGTGGTCGATGACGACCAATCGATTTCGCTGAAACAGCAGAAAGAACAGATTGATTATCAGACTACCGATGTAGGACAAGCCTGGAAAGAGAAACTGAAAGATGCAAACCTCAGCCCAGGTGTTGTCTCCAAGATTCTCTCCTATGTGAAACATTACGGGCGAGAACAATTTTCATCGCAGGATCTCTCCAGATGGCTGAAAAGTACAGAACGGAACGGAAGACGGATCTTATCCGAAATGGAACGTGTCGGTATTGTAGAGCAAGCCGGTGAAACACAATCCGGTGAGCGCGGCCGGCCAAGGAAGGTTTTTCAATTCCTCCCTTTTTAAGGGGGGGCCTCCTACCCCTCAGACTCATGACGTTTACACAGTTTTTGGCTAAAAACGGAAGTATTAAGGAAAATTTCCCAAATTAATTGGAAGGGTGAAGCACATGAGTAACAACAATGAACAATCGAGTAAAGGTATGGCTAGGTTTTTAAACTTTATTGAACGAGCAGGAAACAAGCTTCCGGAGCCGTTTATGTTATTTGTGTATCTGGCCGGGTTTACAATTCTATTCTCCTGGGTGGTTTCACTATTTGGTGTAACGGTAGAAGAACCTGGTACCGGAGAAGAAGTTGCCATTCAGAGTCTGGTATCAGGAGAGGGACTAGAATACATTCTAACCTCCATGCTTGATAATTTTACCGGATTCGCCCCACTTGGTCTGGTATTGGCAATGATGTTAGGAATTGGTCTTGCGGATAAAGTTGGTTTACTAGAAACAGCTATTAAAAGTACGATACTAAAAGCACCTAAGTCTTTGATCACTTATGCGGTTATATTTGTCGGAATATTAGGAAACCTGGCTTCCGATGCCGCTTTCGTTATTGTTCCGCCACTTGCTGCTATGGTTTTCTACACAATCGGACGTCACCCGCTGGCTGGTTTAGCTGCCGGTTTCGCAGGCGTAGGTTCCGGTTTTACAGCTAACATCATTATCGCTGGTACAGACGCCCTGCTTTCCGGAATTTCAACAGAGGTTATGGAAAGTATTGGATCTGACATCGTGGTAACTCCTGTAGATAACTGGTACTTCATGATTGTATCTGTTGTTATTCTTTCTATCACAGGGGCCCTGGTAACTGAAAAAATTATTGAACCCCGCTTAGGAAAATATGAAGGTAAAGGTTCTGAAAATGAATTGGAAGCAAGCACGACTCTTGAGAAAAAAGGATTCAAAAACGCAGTTATATCAGGCTTAGTCTTTATTGTTATCCTTATTATTGCTCTTGCATGGCCTGGTTCCGCTTTAAGGAATGAAGAGGGCGGCATCATCCCGTCTACATTCTTAGATGGAATTGTTCCTATTATTCTATTCTTCTTTATTACCATTGGTATCACCTATGGAGTGACGGTTAAAAAGATCGAATCTACTCGTGACATTTCTGGATTTATGAGTGAAGCGATGAAAGACATGTCCGGATTTATCGTCTTGATTTTCGCAGCTGCACAGTTTATTGCTTACTTTGACTGGACTAACATCGGTACATGGGTAGCTGTAAGCGGTGCGAATGCGCTGGAAGCGATGAATATGACAGGCTTACCGGTAGTTGTCGGATTCTCCATGCTCACTGCACTTATGAACCTATTAATCTTCAGTGGATCGGCCCAATGGGCGCTTGAAGCACCGATCTTTCTACAAATGTTCTATCTATTGGACTATCACCCGGCATTCATTCAAGCAGCTTATCGTATTGCCGACTCCTCAACAAACATTATTACACCGATGAACCCCTATATTATTGTTGTTCTTGCCTTTATGCGTGAGTACAATAAGAAAGCTGGATTAGGGACATTGATTTCCCTCATGCTGCCTTACAGCATTATCTTCTTCTTGATCTGGGTCGTACTATTGATTGCCTTTGCACTGCTTGGCATTCCGTTCGGTCCTGGTGTGGATATGTATATTAATCAATAATAGGATCGATTGAAAGCCTGCCTTTTAAAAGGCAGGCTTTCTTTTTTGTTGTTTAACTTAACTCTGCCGCCTTACCAATTATTCAGCAAAAGGGCTGGATAGTGGAAGACTCGATTTCGAGATATCTTGGATCCGTTGCCCATATAGAGAGGGGCTGGCTACGGAAACAACTCGCTTTCCTGCGGCCCTACATGACGCAGGGTCGGAAAGCGAAATCGTCCCCCGAAGGACCTTTCGCTAACTGCGTCTTAAACAACGGGAGCTTATCTTTAAGAATCAACTTGGAGATTAAATAGACCCATCAAAAAATTCATTTTATCGATAGCACCATGTTTATCCAATGGCTCATTGGGAACAGGTAAACACGTGCATTAATCTATAGAAAGCAGGTGGCTTATGTTTACGATTCTTTCAAGTCGAGATCCATCTACCATCGTCATAGACATCAGGGAGAAGTTAACCGGTCATGATGCGAGAATGCTTGATGATTACATACAAGGCTTTTTTGATGATGATCAAAGTTTTAACGTATTAGCCTTTGTCCATGAACTAAATGGGTCTACGCTTGAAGGCTTCTGGGAAGGTACAAAGGTTAATTTAAAACGTTGGAGACAGTTTTCAAAATTCGCGATTGTTACTGAGAGAGCCTTTATAGAGCTAACCACACAGGCCGCAGATTATTTACCAGGATTAAAGGCCGAAGATTATAAACCGAACCAGTTGGAAGAAGCGTGGAACTGGTTAGAAGAAAATTGAGAAAGTAAACCTGCAGATTCGACATGGGGAGGTTATATTTTGTCTATTTTATTAAGGAGAATTTACGATGAAAACAAGGCTTTAGGCGGTCACAGGGTACTGACTGATCGTATCTGGCCAAGAGGAATTTCTAAAGAAGATGCAGATGTTGATGAATGGCTTAAGAATATTGCGCCAAGCCCGGAACTTAGAAAATGGTTTAACCATGATCCTGCTAAATTTGATGCTTTTAAGGAAGCTTATCGGAAAGAAATTGAGAATAACTCTGAAGCACAATCCAAAATTAAAGAATTGAAAGAAATTGCAAAGGATAAACGTCTTATCCTTCTTTTTGGAGCTAAAGATTTACAAAATAATCATGCGGTCGTGCTAAAGGAAATCATAGAGAATGAATAACGCTCAGTCGCAGACTGAGCGTTATTCATCCCTTATTAATTTATAGGTACCTATTCCTTTCGCCAGCATCGTCCCTTCCCCATCATATAACTCTCCTTCTGCAGTCACAATCCTATACCCTTGCTGCAAAATCCTCCCCTTTGCCGTTACACTGCCACCTGCTGAAGGTGCCAAATAGTTAATATTTAAATTCATAGTTGTACACCTTGTTTTAGTCGTGGAGCGAATGGCCATTCCAATAATCAAGTCAAGCATGGTAGCATGAACACCTCCGTGAAGAGTGCCGTTCACATTAAATAACTTTTCTTGGATGGGGAGATTCAGTAGAACATTCCCCTCTTCGAAATGGATGATCTCAAAGCCAATATGGGAAAAAAACGGACTGGCTTCAAAACTGTCACGTACTTCTTCAATCGTCTTTTTCATGCCTTTCACTCCCTATTCAATAGACCGGCCCATTACTTTAAAAGTCCCGGCCGCTTTGGCTGTCAGGTTTCCATCACGATCCAGTACACTCCCTTCTCCTGCAATCAGTTTTTCATTCCTCCAGATAATCGTTCCGACTGCAGTAAATGGTCCACAATTCGTGAAGTCAAAATAATTGATATTCAAATTTACTGTGGTGGTTGGCTGCTGGACTAATTCTGCTATGGTTGAACCAATAACAATATCAAGCATGCTTGAGAATATACCAGGAGGAATAGTTCCTTCGACCGTTAGAATTTCTGGCTGAACTTGAAGAGTGAGAAGGATTTCCCCTTCTCTTCCCCTATGTTTAGTACAGCCTATGTGTTCAAAAAAAGAAGATTGACCTCTCACTCTCAAATCCCCTCCCTATATTTTTTCAACCATCAGGGCCATTCCCTGGCCGCCGCCAGCGCATAAGGTAGCAATTCCTCTTTGTGAATCACTTCTTTTTAACGCATGTAAAAGTGTGGTCAAAATTCTTGCCCCACTTGCTCCAACAGGATGCCCAAGAGCAATCGCTCCACCATGAATATTTACTCGGTCATGCTCCAGACCCAGCTCCCGAATAACCGCAAGGGATTGAGAAGCAAAGGCTTCATTCAGTTCTACAAGTCCCACATCCTTGATAGTGGTAGACGTCTTTTCAAGTAGTTTCTTCACAGCAGGAATTGGTCCAATCCCCATCACTTCAGGGGAAACTCCTGACACAGCCCAATCTGTAATCCGGACCATAGGCGTCAGCCCAAATGACTTTGCTTTAGACTCCTTCATGAGCATAAGGGCAGCTGCACCATCATTCCGACCGCACGCATTCCCCGCCGTTACCGTCCCGCTTTCCTTGAAAGCGGGACGCAAGCTCGCGAGCTTATCTAACGTCGTTTGGGGCCTGGGGTGCTCGTCACGATCTACAATGAAAGATTCTTTACGCTCCCTTACTTCGATCGGTACGATTTCATCTTTGAACACTGCTGCCTCCATTGCCCTTAATGCCCGTCTTTGGCTTTCAAGAGCAAAAGCATCCTGATCTTCCCTTGAAATAGAATAGTGTTCGGCAACGTTTTCAGCCGTTATCCCCATTCCAAGATCATCTCCATAGATTTCCTTCGGCTGCTGACCAGCTTCCTTATTCGAATCGATTAAAACAGGCTGACCCCCTCCAAATCTCGAGTTTCTTAGATAGATAGGAGATTGACTCATACTTTCAGTGCCCCCAGCCACAATGACCTCTGCTTGTTCAAAAGCAATTTGCTGAACGCCTGAAGCAACGGCCTGCAGGCCTGACGCACATAGACGGTTAATCGTAAAAGCGGGAGAACTTTCAGGAATGCCAGCCCGTAATGCTGCGACTCGAGCAACATTAGATGACTGAGTGGTCTGCCGGACTTCTCCCATAATCGCTTCATCCACTTGCTCCGGGGAAAGACCTGCTCTTGAAATTGCTTCTTTTATAGCGATGGAAGCTAAATCAGCCGAGGACAGCTTTTTAAAGGAGCCACCATATCGGCCTATTGGCGTTCGGACAGCACTGACAATGACAACCGCTTCCTTCATCAATAACACCCTCTCCCGTTCACAAGCTGTATTCCTTTTTCAATTGGCTGGAAATAATGTTTTTCTGAATTTCAGATGTTCCTTCATAAATTCGCGTAATTCGTGCATCACGGAAGAATCGTTCAATCGGGTAGTCGGCTATGTAACCAATACCTCCGTGAACTTGAACAGCTTTATCGGCTACTCGGTTATACACTTCTGATCCATATAATTTAAGCATGGCCGCTTCTTTAATTACTTTCTGACCTTGATCCACCATCCAGGCAATCCGGTACGTAAAGGATCGAAGCGCTTCGATTTCTACCGCCATTTCAGAAACCATATGGGCAACCGCCTGGTGTTCGATAATCGGCACACCAAACTGTTCTCGTTCCTGTGTAAACTGCATCGATAAATCCAGCAGCTTCTGGCAGGACCCTAAATTTCTTGCAGCCAAGCCGGCCCGTCCGTTCGCAAGGATTTTCAGAGCATTCACATAGCCCTCCCCTTCTTGACCGAGTACATTCTCGAGAGGAACTTCACAGTCTTCTAAGATGATTTCGGCTGAATGAGAACCGTGGAGCCCCATTTTAGGTTCCACAGCTCCGACCTGGAAACCTGGAAAATCTTTTTCCACAATAAATGAAGTGATTCCTTTCGCCCCTTTACTCGCATCTGTCACGGCCATTACCGTAAAGATATCGGCTTCTGTGGCATTCGTAATATAGTGCTTCGTCCCGTTAAGGATGTATTTATCATCTTGTTTAACCGCGGTGGTCTTTAGGTTGGTAGCATTCGAACCAGCACTTGGTTCAGTAAGGGCGAAAGCTCCGATCGACTCTCCGCGCGCGAGCTTCGGCAGATATTTTTGTTTCTGAGCTTCATTGCCCATTTCTACAATACCGACTGTGCCAATTCCTGTGTGACCGCCAACCAGTGTGGTGTAGCCATTATGTGTAGCTCCAATTTCTTCATATAAAGCACACTTTCCCACCATCCCTATTCCAAGACCTCCATATTCTTCTGGAATACTTAGACCAAACAATCCCATTTCTTTAGACATCTCAATGATATGTTCAGGAATTCTATTCTCTCTCTCAATCTCCATGGCTACCGCTTCTACTTCCGTTTGAATAAAATCGTGCACGCTGTTCTTCAACATTTGAATATCTTCGTCAAAATTAAAATCCATTTTCACCACTCCCTGGATACAAATTTTTAAGAATTCTACATCCCCAGATGAATCTATATTTAAGGCAATAGGTTATATTTATTGGCTGGTTTTCGCTTTCTCTTCCTCGATCAGTTTTCGCTTTAATAATTTTCCCACTGTATTTCTCGGAAGTTCTTCACGAATTTCATATTGCCTGGGCACTTTATACTGGGTTAAACGGGTGGAACAGTATTCTTTTAAATCATCTATGTCCACGCTGGGCTCTTTTTTCAAAACTACATAGGCTTTTACGATTTCCCCCTTATCCCTGTCTGGAATTCCTACCACCGCTGCATCCTTCACAGCGGGATTTTCATATAAAACGCTTTCAATTTCCTGCGGATAAATATTAAATCCGCCATTGATAATCATTTCTTTTTTTCTTCCAACTATATAAAAGTATCCATCCTCATCACACATGGCGAGGTCCCCCGTGTATAACCATCCATCTCTTAACGTGTGACTGGTCTCTTCTGGCTGATCCCAATAACCTTTCATAACCTGGGGGCCTTTAATGATGAGCTCTCCTACACTATTGACCGGAAGAGTCTCATCAAGATCATCTACAATCCGGCAGTCCGTCCCAGGAAAAGGCAAACCGATACTCCCTATTTTTCTTATTCCGCCAGCAGGGTTCCGATGGGTGGAAGGGGATGCTTCTGATAGACCAAACCCCTCACCAATTACGGCCCCC
Source organism: Halobacillus alkaliphilus (assembly GCF_900113125.1). GTDB lineage: Bacteria > Bacillota > Bacilli > Bacillales > Halobacillaceae > Halobacillus > Halobacillus alkaliphilus. Next base: position 20,609 of record NZ_FOOG01000009.1, read on the forward strand.
GTCAAACGTTCAAACCGTCTAATAATCTCTACAGGTAGTGGAGCGGATCCACTTGAACAAAACTTAAGAGAATCGAGGCGATAGGATTCTATATTGGGGTACTGGACAAAAGCGCTATACATCTTTGGCACGCCCGGAAAAAAGGTGGGCTGATACTTTTTAATTTTTTCCGCTACCTCAGCCACCTTGAACTCTGGAATTAAGAGAATGGAAGCCCCAAGATAGATTCCGAGATTCATGGCACTTGTCATGGCATACACGTGATAAAGCGGAGTAGCGGCAAGGACGGTCTCCTTTCCTTTCACCATTAGCTCTCCATACATCGCGTGGCTCTGCATAACGTTCGCCACTAAGTTGTAATGTGTGAGCATGGCCCCTTTAATTTTACCGGTCGTTCCGCCTGTGTATTGAATCACAGCTACATCCTCTTTAGCAGTGATAGGAATATCCTTTTTCAGTGGATACGCATTATTGATAAGGTTTTCCAGCGATTCAGGAAGATCCCGATCTTCTTTTGAGAAAAAGACAAGAGAAATGCCACTCTCTTCCTTTACCTGCTCAATGAGTAATCGATTGCTCTCTTCAGCTACCAGATAGTTCATTCCGGAGTCTTCGATGATGTGAAACAGTTCTCTTGCTGTATAACGCGGATTAATTTGAACCACGATCAGACCGAGCTTTTGAGCAGCATAATAAGCGATGACATAGTCCGGATGATTGGAAATCATCAGTCCGATTCGTTCGCCTTTCTTTAAGCCCTGTTCATTCCAGGCTCCCGCCAACCGATCTACATTGTCTTTCAATTGCCGATAGGTTATCCGGCAATCCTCATACAGGATGGCCATTCTCTCCCCGAATTCATGAGCCGATTCTTGAAGCAATGTATAGAGAGACCTTTCTGGAAGGTTTATTTCTGTCTTCATTTCTGGAGAATACGATGAATACCACGGCCGATTTTTTAAGTCCGTCACATGAAGTCCTCCTTCTTTACACTTCTTCCTTCACCTCATCATAAGGCCATGCCGGGAGTGAACGTGATAAAGTCTTATCTGACCGATAGCCAAGTACGTACTCCGCCTGCATGACCGTATGAATTTCACGTGTTCCTTCATAAATGACAGGAGCTTTCGAGTTCCTTAAAAATCGTTCTACCGGGTATTCATGTGAATATCCATAAGCTCCGTGAATTTGAACAGCATCATTCGCTGCTTCATTCGCATAATCACAGGCCTGCCATTTCGCAAGTGACGTTTCCCGTGTGTTCCGTCTGCCCTGATTTTTTAATTCCCCCGCGCGGAAAACAAGGAGACGGGACATTTGATAGCCCGCTTCCATTTTAGCGAGCATCTGCTGGACCAGCTGATGCTTGCCGATTTCTTTCCCAAACGTTTTTCTTTCGTGGCAATACTTCACACTTTCCTCAAGGCACGCAAGAATCTGACCGCATGCGCCGGCAGCCACCGTAAAGCGCCCATTATCGAGAGCGGCCATAGCAATCTTAAATCCTTCTCCTTCTTCTCCAAGCAGATTTTCTTTCGGTACCTTTACATGATCAAAAAATAGTTCTCCCGTGTTCCCTGCCCGAATACCAAGCTTGCCTTTGATAGCCTGGGAAGAGAACCCCTCCATGGTCCTTTCTACGATAAAAGCTGATATGCCTTTATGCTTCTGACTTTTGTCTGTATAAGCAAAAACGAGAAAATGATCGGCATGATCGCATAAGGAAATCCACGTTTTCTGACCGTTTAAGATGTAGAAGTCTCCTTCTTCTGTTGCTGTTGTTTGCAAGGAGGCGACATCGGAACCTGCATTCGGCTCCGTTAATCCGAACGCCCCTACTTTTTCTCCTTTTGCCTGCGGAATAAGGTATTTCTGCTTCTGGGCTTCATTGCCCCATTGGAGCAGTGTCATACTATTAAGACCTGTATGAACGGAGACAGCTGTACGGAAGGCTGTATCTCCCCGCTCTAATTCTTCGCAGACAATCGCGAGTGTATTGTAATCCATTCCACTGCCCCCGTATTGCTCAGGGATACAAACTCCCATCAAATCCAGGTCTGCGAGACGGTTCATAATTGAGGATTCAAAGTGACCCTTTTCATCCCATTCCTGAATGTAAGGATTGATTTCCTGATCTACGAATTTACGAACCACTTTTCTAACCATTTCCTGCTCTTCCGTTAATTCAAAATTCATCATTCAAATCTCCTCCTTAATTTATTCATATAAACCTCTAATTCAACAGGCACATTACCATTTAATCTCCGTGTTCATTCTTAAAGAAAAGCTCCCGTTTGTTGAAGACACAGTTTCGAAATAAATGGGGCCGTTACGTTAGGTGGGTAAGGGCTGGTGGGGAAATAACTCGTCTTGTTCCATCACCCAGACACTCGAGACATAAGCCGTTCATCAACGGACGGAAAAACCACCCTCCTTTTGATGCTCGGCTTATGCTGGTCGTGTCTTTCGGGGTGATTCCACATTTGAACACTTTCCTATGGGGGAACGGTGAGCTTCCTCGCTCGTTTCACTCCCTGCGGGATCTCACCTAGTCCCTTCTCCCGCTCTTACACGCTCATAAGTCATAAGCGTAAATCAGGACATAAACGACGATGAGTGCTATCCAGCTCCAGCACCTAGCCGCTAGTGAGACTTCCCTCACTTCTGTACGATAAGTCAACATCGAATCGCTCCGCTCTTCGTGTTTCCTTTATCTCCGCCAGCTCCAGGCTAGTTTCGGTGCCTAGCCTCTCGAGGTCTTAAGTCCAACCATGATAGGAAGGAGGGCACTTCCTTTCATGGTCGTTCTTAAGCTTGTCGAGGCTGAGCAAGGCACCTCCACATTTGAACGTCCAGTCCATACGCCGCTGACCAAGGTGCTTCCGCTTTTAGCCAGGGAGTCTCGCCATTTCCCCACCATCCCAACATGATTATGGAAAACGGTCCCTTCTAGAAGAGAAAGATCCTCCTCCTTAATCTGGATTAAATGCTTTTATGTCAGGCTATTGCGGGTCGTTACATCCTGAAAATAGCTGCACAATCACATGGTCTAATGTCTTATTACGCATGTGATGTCTGAAGTGGTTTCGAGCATCTGATTTGGCTAGGTCCGGAGGGGGATGATGAAGACTCCTGCGGGATAAACATGATCGGTGAGACCCCGGAGAGCTTTAGCTCGAGGAGGCTCAGCACATGCCCGCGGAAAGCGAATCATCCCCCGCAGGACCTTCACTGTGAACCAATATCTCGAAACTGAATCTTCAACTATCCGCCCCTTTAATGTAATAACCTGCTAATGAACCGCAACGTTTACTTCATCCTTCCTTTCAGGGATGTCTATGTATAAAAAAGCCAGTTATATGGTGTAGTCTCTTCATACAACTGGCTTAATCCACTTACTCGTTCACGTTAATCGTGACTATTTCACCGTTTTCGACTGCTGCAATCCGTAAACCAGTCGTGAAGCCTCCATCCTCTTCAATTCTCTTAATCGTGTAAACTTCTTTCTCTTCAGGGATCGCCTCCAATCCCTCTTGCATATGAGAACGGATAGCTTCTGGATCATCAACCGTTCCCGCGGCTTTCATAGATTCCATAAAGGCATACATCCCTACGTAATGATAACCAGCTTCAGATCCCGGTTCTTCCCCATATTTCTCTTTATATTTTTCAATAAATTCAGCAGTTCCTGGATAATCTGAATTTACAAGCGGTGTCACACCGACCGCACCATTCAGCATCTCAAAAGAACCTGTGACGGTTTTCATTTCATTCAGCTTGGCCTGATCCATGACAATAAACCCGCCTTCAAAACCTAATTCCCTAGCCTGTTTGGCTACCTTAGCCGTTGGCTCTGATGGACCGCCAATAAATAATACATCTGGATCCCCTTCTAAGGCATTAGTAACTAATGTGAAGAAATCCGTATCCTTCGAGAAATCGATAGAAGAGTTATAGACTACTTCTCCGCCTTGCTCTTTCCAATGCGGCAGCAGGGCTTCTGTCCAGTCTTTTCCGTACTGCGAAGACGTCGGAAGAGCTGCAATTTTCTTACCGAAGTTGTCCATTGCATAATTAGTGAATGGTTCGATGTAGCCATCATAGCTCGGTGGAATTCGAACCGTCAGCTCGTTACCTTCTGCTGTCACTGCCGGTTCACTCGTATAAGCTCCAATGAGGAAGTTTTCCTTTTCATTGAATACTTGCATAGCCTTTACGCCTCCGCTGTGAGGAGTGAAAATAATCGGTGTATTATTTTCCTGAAGCAAACGTTTGGCATTAGCTGCGGTCTCATTAGGGAGGTATTTATCATCGAGCGACACGAGATTATATTTATACGTTTGTCCATCAATCTCAAATCCGCCATTATTATTGATTTCTTCGACAGCCATCTTAAGACCATTCAACGATCGTTCTCCATAATAGGCTGCCGGTCCGCTTAAAGGTCCCGTATAACCGATGCTGACCAGTTTTTCCCCCTCTTCTGCTTTCGTTTCTTCCGTTTGACTTTCTCCGCCCCCATCACCAGACGCTGAATTGGACGGATTATCAATACATCCCCCTAAAATAAACAGAAACGAAAGCATCACCAGAAAAGCAGATAATCTGAAAACCTTCATTAGATCTCCTCCTTAAGGATAGGTGTTTTCTATTTGACCGAACGCTGCTCCAACGTCTTCCACTCACTTATCATCAGGCACCAATATAAGCCCTGCGAACCGTATCATTTGCTAACAACTCTTCCGATGATCCCTTCACCACCATGGATCCACTTTCAAAGACATAGCCCCGATCCGCAATTTTTAATGCAGCAAAGGCATTCTGTTCGGCCAGTAAAACTGTTGTACCATCCTTATTGATTTTCTGAATGACCTCAAACATCTGCTCTACAATGAGAGGAGCAAGTCCAATGGATGGCTCATCAAGAAGCATCATTTTCGGTCGGGACATTAACGCCCTGCCAATTGCGAGCATCTGCTGCTGCCCTCCACTCAACGAGCCAGCCGCGTTCTCTTTTTTCTCGCGCAGGATTGGAAAAAGCTCATATACCTCGGAAATGGACTCTTTTACTTGTTTCCGCTTTTTTCGGTGAACATAGGCTCCCATAATCAAATTTTGATGAACAGACATTTGAGGAAACAGCTTGCGGTCCTCTGCACATTGCACGATTCCAGCTTGTACAATCTTATCTGGTGATAACCCTGTGATGGATTTCCCTTCAAAAAAGATATCCCCGGCGCTCGGTTTTTGAAGTCCGCTGATAGCGTTAAAGGTTGTACTTTTTCCCGCTCCATTTGAGCCAAGTAAAACGACCAGCTCTCCCTTTTCCACCTCAATATCAATATCTTTGACTGCCGCAAAGCTTCCATATTTCACAGATACATTCGATAACTCAAGCACTCGCGTCACCACCTAAATATGCTTCAATAACCGCCTGATTGTTCATGATTTCCTCAGAAGTTCCCTCTGCTATTTTCTCCCCATAATTTAAGACCATGATCTTGTCGGCAAGCTTCATAATCATTTTCATTTTGTGTTCAATTAAGCATACGGTAATGCCCCGCTTGACCATTTTTTCCATCAATGCTGCCAGGCCTTCTGTTTCTCCTGGATTGATCCCCGCAGTCGGTTCATCCAGAAAAACTACCTCCGGATCCGTAGCGAGCGCAAGTGCGAAAGCAACCCTCTTCTTCTCTTCCTGGGAGATATTAACCGCAAGCTCGCCCCTTACATGCGTCAATTCAACGAAATCAAGAACCTCCATCGCTTTGTCGCGGCACTTTTTCTCTTCTAGTTTATAACGTTTGGTTCTGAGTACTGCATCGAGCAGGTTGGACCGTGTCCTGAGCCGGTGTCCAACGATCACGTTGTCAAGAACCGTGGACTGTTCGAAAAGGTTTGTGGTCTGGAACGTACGGGCTACCCCAAGAGTAGCGATCTTATTCGGGGGCAGCTTCGTAATGTCCTTCCCCTTATAAAACACCTGCCCTGAACTTGGTGTGTACGATCCGCTTACCAGGTTAAAGAACGTGGATTTCCCGGCTCCATTCGGACCGATAATCGCATTGATCTTACCCTTTTCAATTGTAAAATCTACTTCGTTAACGGCGACTAGTCCCCCAAACTTCTTCGTAAGCTGTCTGGTTTCAATAAACATGTTTTATCCCTCCTTCACTCTTTTCTCCTCATCTTCCTGCGACTGCTGAACATAAGAAGTCTGCTTTGACGGAACGGATTTCTTTTTTCTCGCTTGTCTCTTCATACGAAAATCAAGATACGCTCCTGCAATGCCCCTCGGATAGAAAATGATCAGTATAGTTAAGAGCGGACCGAAAATAAGCATCCGATAGTCTTGCAAAAATTGAAGAGATTGAGAGACGCTGACAATAAGAAAGGTGCCTACAATCGGGCCAGCGAGAGTTCCCAGACCACCAACTAACAAGTAGGTAAGAAAATCAAAAATAATTGTAATGTATCCAATGTCAGGCCCAATGAACCTGATAAATGAAGCATACAAGGCTCCCGCCAGACCCGCAAAAAACGTAGAAAGAACAAAGACGAGCAGCTTGTTTTTCATCGTAGATATCCCAATCGTCTGAGCCAGGTCTTCACTGTTTCGAATCGCTATAAAGGTACGGCCTGTGAGAGAATGGATAATCCGATACATAATGAGAATGGTAGCCAGCAAGAAAAAGAGAATCAGGTAATATTGAGAGAGAGGCGTTTCGAACGATATGGGACCAATTGCTGTTGGAGCCGGAATTCCAATTAATCCCCGCACACCGCCGGTGAGGCTGTCCCATTTATCTATCACCAAATAGATGATATACCCGACACACAGTGTGTAGATGGCAAAAAAGTGTTCCCGGGTCCTCAACGCAACCAGCCCTACGACAAAACCAATGGCACTTGTTATCACACAAGCAAGTACGAGAGCAATCCAGTAGTTCAGCCCTGCTTTAACCGTCAGCAATCCTAAAGCGTAAGCTCCAATGGCGAAAAAACCAGCGTGCGCAAGGGACAAATATCCGGTGTAACCTGCCAGAAGATTCAGCCCATAAACCGCAATCATCCAGATGAAGGCAAGAGTTAACACATGCAGAAAGTAGTCATTTTGCGAGAGAAAAGGAAACACAACGGCCAGTAAAATGAAACCGATCATCCAGCCTCTTTTCTTAAGATAAGCTCCCATTTAGAAACCCTCCCTGGAAAAAAGACCTTTAGGACGAATAGATAGAATAATCACGAGAAGTAAAAAAGCAATGAGGTCTTTATAATCGTTAGAAATATAGGTGGCGCCAAGACTTTCCGTAAAGCCGAGAATATAACCGCCGAGAATAGCTCCAGGAATACTGCCCATTCCGCCAAGAATGATAATGACGAAGGCTTTTAGAATAACGAGGTGCCCCATTCCCGGAAAGACAAGATTGATCGGTGCCGATAAAGAGGCGGCAATGGCAGCCAATCCACCTGAAATCATAAACGTAAGCATCGCGACTTTATTTGTATTGATGCCTACTAAATGGGCTCCTTCACGGTTTTGCGCCATGGCAATAATGGTGGCGCCAATATACGTCTTTTTCAAAAACAGGTAGAGTAGAATCATGACCGCTATGGCTCCAATATTAATGAGCACCCGCTGCATTGTGGCGGTCGTTCCAAAAAGGTTAATGACTTGTCCGTAAGGTGTGGTCATAGTGCGGTAGTCGGCTCCCCAAATCAATTGAGCAAATGCTTCGAGAAACAACAGCATACCGATCGCCGCTATTTTATCGTGGATCGGAGGAGCATTTCGAAGCGGGTGGAAAACCAGACGGTCCATAAGAACTCCGAGAAGTCCTACTACAAGAACAGAAACGGCCATTGCTATCCAATAATGAATCCCCCATAACAGCATCAAGGTCAGAGTGATATAGGCACCAAGCATGTAAAGAGCACCGTGGGCAAAGTTAGGAATGTGTAGGATGCCGTAAACGAGTGTCAGTCCCAAAGCAACCAGACTATACACACTGCCAATTGTTAGCCCATTGAATAGCTGCTGCGTTAAAATATCCATTGAACTTCCCCTTTAACCAGATTTTAAAGCCCGGGAGGACCCGAGAATAACGGTACAAAAACACCCGGGGTCCCAGACCAATTCAATCAATTGTTAACTACCTTGCACCTTCTCCCTCTCCTGTTCCTGCAGTTTCCGCCACAAGATCTTTCCACTATTGGTTGTAGGAAATTCTTCTCTGAACTCCACCATTCTTGGATACTTATAAGCAGCCATTTTTTCTTTGGACCAGGTAATAATTTCTTCTTCTGTCACTTCTCCTTCGTATCCATCATTTAAAATGACAAACGCTTTAATATTCTCACCTTTCCTAGGATCTGGAACGCCAACTACACAAGCTTGCTGAATGGCGGGGTGATCATACAGAGCTGATTCTACTTCGGTCGGCCAGACATTAAATCCAGAGGCATTGATCATCCGCTTCACTCGATCGACAATAAAGAAGTAGCCCTCCTCATCACAGCGTCCAATATCTCCCGTCCGGAAAAAAGACTTGCCATCAATATCTATAAAAGCGCTTTCATTTTCATCTTCACGATTGTAATAGCCGAGCATGACTTGAGGTCCGTTTACAACAATTTCTCCAATCTCACCAGTCTGAACTTCTTCATTAGTGGCCGGATCAATAATCCGCGAATCCACATTAAATGAAGGGATGCCAAGGCATTGAAGTTTCGGCCGATCAGGTGGATTGAAATGGGTTTGAGCAATGGTCTCAGACAGCCCGTATCCTTCCACAAATTCAAGCTCTGTCAGATTATAGAGCTTTTCGCCAAGAGCTTTTGGAAAAGATGCTCCTCCGCCGGATATGGCATAAAGCGAGCTCAGATCATCCGACTTAACAGCAGGGTTAGCAAGGAAATCAACCAACATGGTACTGATCGTCACCCAGTGTGTGCACTGCTGATCGCGAATCAGCTGGCGTGCAGCTTCGCGGTTCCATCTGGTCATAACGACAATTTTATTCCCGCTGAAAATCGGCATCAGCATGCTGTGAATCATGCCGGTCACGTGAAATAATGGCAAGGTCGCTAATGTACTTGAATCAGTAGTAGCACGAGACCAGTGATAAGCCCCCACGGTATTCGCCTGTACGGTACGATTCGTATGCATACACCCTTTCGGCAGGCCGGTCGTTCCAGATGTATAAGGAAGTACAGCTAAGTCGTCGGCTGCAATCAATTGATCCTGCGGTTCTGCTCTGTGTTTAAGAGCCTCCCCCCATATATGCAGATGCTCTCCTGTTAAGGAAGCTCGTTCCGCAGAAACTTCCGCGGGAAGATAATCTCCAAGTTCATTTCCTTTATAATCGGAATAAGCAGCCACAATCAGGTTTTCAAGCGATGTACTTTCTACTAACGGCTCGACTACTTCCATGAATTCCTGTCCAATTAAGGCATTTCTCATGGAACCATCCTTAATGTAAAACTCGAGTTCGTTTGTTTTCAGCATCGGATTAATCGGTACAACAACAGCTCCTGCTCTTAAGATGGCATAGTAGCCAATAATGAATTGGGGAGAATTTTGCATGAATAATAGAATTTTCTCCCCTTTGGTGACTTCTAAGTATTGCTGCAGATAACCAGCCAGGTTATCGACCTCTGCCAGAAGTTCCTGGTATGTCATTGTTGCACCATAATAATAAATCGCTTCGTGATCGGGGTAACGCGCTGCCGATACTTTAAGATTGTCGTAAATAGACGTTTCCGGCACGGTAATCGTTTTCGTTAATTTTGGCCAGAAATCATAGTGCTTCGTTTTCATGAAGATCTCTCCTTTTTCAATTCAGATCCAAATGCTTATTGTAAGCGTTTTCTTATTAAGTCAAAGAGCACTTAAGTAATCATCCATCCGCCATCAACTAATAAATCTGATCCCGTCATATAGGAGGCTTCGTCTGAGGCAGCAAAAGTAATCACTTTAGCAATTTCTTCAGGACGCCCCACTCGACTGAGCGCCGTATTGCGCTGAATGGCTTCTTCAAATCGTTTATTCTTCAGTCCTTCTTCTGTCAGCGGAGTTTCCGCAAAGCCAGGGGAAACTGAATTCACCCGGATTCCATATGACGCAAGCTCCAGTGCCAGTGACTTGGTAAAATTAATGACCGCAGCTTTGGAGGAACTGTAATGAGGAATCTTAGCTCCTGCTTTATGTCCAGATAAGGAAGCCACGTTTACGATTGACCGATTGACATCTGTTTCTTCCTTCTCCTTACCTTTGATTATGATACGTCCAAGTGCTTTCGAGACTAGATAAACGCTTTTTAAATTCGTGTTCTGAATTCTGTCCCACTCCGATTCTTCCATATTAAGTATGGTAGAATTCCCTGAGGTTCCCGCATTGTTTACAAGAATGTGAAGGTCTCCTGCCTTCTGCTCAATAAAATCAGCCAGCTCCTGTACTTCCTCTTCTTTCGTCACATCCGCTTGAAAAATATCCGCTGCGGGTTCACTCAGACCTTCATTAATCTGCTGAGCTGCTCGCTCAAGCTTGGATACAGTCCGTCCCACCAGAATAACGTGAGCCCCTTCGGAGGCAAGCCGAGCAGCCGTCTGTTCGCCGATTCCGCTGCCAGCGCCCGTTACCACAGCTATCGCACCTTTAAATCTAGAAATGATTACCCTCTCCTTTCTTCTAATTAATTCTGTACAAGATGACTTTCAAGCGCGTCACGTAAATGTTGAGGGATAGTTTCACTTTTCTGCGCTTCATAATTAAAATGAACGACTACGGCTTCCGAATCTGCAATCCGTTCTCCTGTGTCGGCTGCTTCTATGCTGTGAGTAAAGTAGAAGCTGCTGTTTCCAATGTGTGATACCCAGGAAGACACGATCAATTCCTGCCCAAAATAAGCCTGACTGACGAAATCGCACTTCGTGGATGCCAAAATGAATTGCCCAGCTGAGTTCAGCTCCTCTGGAATCACTTCTTGAAAGAATTTCCCCCTGGCTTCCTCTAGATAAATGAAATAACTCGTATTATTTACGTGTCCCGCCATATCCGTTTCACAGAAACGGACTCTCACTCGTATTTGATGATTCAAGTGTCACCCTCCCTTCTAACCGGTTAGTATCCTTTAAAAAAACCCTTTTAATAAGGGAAGCGATCACGTTAGTCGCTTTTATTAATTCCATTTAACAGGATCTCTACGTAAATGTCTGTGAGTTCTTCAGCCGATACATCTCCCTCAGGGTTATACCAGTAATAACTCCAGTTTGTCATTCCTAGTATTCCGCGCGTAACCATGTCGGCATGTAGGTCTTCCTGAAACTCTCCTTTATGAATACCTTCTTCCACAAGTTGCTGTAGATTTTTACGGAACTGATCTCTTTTTTCAACGTTCTGTTCCAGGTACTTGGGTCCCAAATTACGCATTTCACGGAAAAAGATCCTCGCGCTTTTTTTCCGCTCATTAATACTTTGCAGAACCATATAAATCATCGCACGCAGCTTTTCTCTTGAATCCTTGGCTTCATCCTGAAGGATTTCCTCCTGTTTTTTAAGGAGAAATTCAATGAAGTTTAAGTGAATCGTCGTTAACAATTCCTGTTTATTAGTGAAATAATAATAGAAGGTACCTTTGGTGACTCCCAGTTCGTCCACGATTTCCTGAATTGACGTTTCCGTGAAGCCTTTTTTGTCAAATAGATGAATGCTGACATCAATCATTTTCTGTTTCATCACTGCATTGTCCTCTCGTTTAGGGATGATACGTTATTATAACATTCCTAAATCTCACGAAAACGACGGATTTCATCCACGTTCAAGAATCATGGCAATTCCTTGGCCGCCCCCGATGCAAGCTGTAACTAAAGCATGTTGACCGCCTCTTCGTTTCAGTTCATAAATGGCTTTTGTCGCAAGAATGGCTCCTGTCGCGCCAAGAGGGTGCCCGTGAGCAATCGCTCCTCCATTAACATTCACTTTCTCAAGATCCATCTTCATTTCTTTATTACAAGCCAGCACCTGCGCAGCAAACGCTTCATTAATTTCAATAATGTCCATATCCTCTAAGCCAAGACCTGTCTGCTCCAATACTTTCTGAGTGGCAGGCACAGGACCAATGCCCATAATATTTGGATCTACCCCGGCTACAGCACAAGCCTTCACGGTGGCTAATGGAGTCAGGCCTGATTGCTCGGCTTTTTCTCTCGACATAACCATCAGAGCAGAAGCAGCATCATTTAAACCAGAGCTGTTTCCAGCAGTTACCGTTCCTTCTTCCAGAAAAGCCGGACGTAATTTAGCCATGCCTTCGACAGTTGAACCGGGTCTCGGATGTTCATCTACCTTAAACTCAATCGGTGCTCCTTTTCGAACAGGAATCTCAAGCGATACGATCTGCTCTTCAAACCGCCCTTCCTCTATCGCCATCCCCATTCTTTCTTGGCTTTGCTGAGCGAATTGATCCTGTTCTTCTCTTGGAATGCTGTATTTCTCCGCAAGATTTTCAGCCGTAATTCCCATTGGAGGATCACCAATCTCTTTTGGTGCCAGCTGTGATTTCTTAAACTTAGGAGGGACAGGGCTGAAAGCTCTTTCCGGGCGCTCCATCAAGTAAGGGGCCTGACTCATACTCTCCGTTCCGCCCGCTACATAAACATCGCCGCTGCCTGCCCGAATGGCTTGAGCAGCGAGATAAATCGCATTGAGACCGGAGCCGCATTGCCTGTCCACTGTTAAACCGGGAAGATTAATAGACAGACCGGACTGTAAAGCCGATAGACGAGCCACATTGCCGCCACCACTTAACACGTTTCCCATAATCACATCTTCAATCATATCCACATCGACACCAGCTCGTTTGACTGCTTCCTTAATAACTTCTGCTCCAAGGACATGGGCTGGCACTTTGGCTAGTGTTCCTCCCTGTTTGCCTATAGCTGTTCGTACTGCTGATACAATCACCGCATCACGTTCTCTCATAATGTCACTCCTCTATTAATTGTCTCTATTAAAATTCCGTATTGATCTTCCTAGTTAAGCTCCCGTTTGTTTAAGACTCCGTTTCGAGATATTGGTTGACGAGGATGGTCCTGCGGGGGTCGATTTCGCTTTCCGTGGGAATGCGCGGAGCCTCCTCAGAAGCGACCGAGGAGGCTTGCCAGTTCCCCCGTAGGAAAGCGAGTTGTTTCCGTAGCCACCCTCATCGATTTTAGGCCACGGGCCCAAGTTATCTCGAAACTGAGTCTTACAGTAACCGGCCCTATTGCTTAATAATGATCTTCATGAGAAATCAAAAACAGCGCTTAACAGAGCTTTTTTACATGGCATGTGTGCCGCCATCCACGATGATGACGTCACCTGTAATATGGTCAGAAGCCGCTGAGCTTAAGAAAATAGCCGCTCCTTTTAAATCATCTTCACTTCCGAATTTCCGTAAGGGTGTGCCTTCCAGAAAGGTATCTCCGCCTCTTTCCATAAGTACTTTGGACATCTTTGTCGGGAAAAACCCTGGAGCAATCGCATTCACACATATTCCCCTCGGGCCCCACTTGACCGCAAGATCCTTGGTGAATGTAAGAACAGCTCCTTTACTTGAGTTATAACCAATCGTGTCCATATATTTTGGATCCGATCCTTTTAAGCCAGCGACAGATGAAATGTTAATGATTTTGCCTGACCCTTGCTCGAGCATAACTTTTCCTGCGATTTGAGACATGAGAAATGTCCCCGTTACATTTACGTTAAACACTTTCTGCCAGGCTTCAAGCGGCATTTCCTCTGCAGGAGCTCCCCAGGTCGCACCGCTATTGTTTACTAAAATATCGATGCGTCCAAAATGATTGACGGTTTCGTCCACGACCTTTTGCATACTATCGGGATTCGTAACATCGCACTCAAAAGCAAGGGAGTCTACGCCAAGTTCTTTTAACTGGCTGCTTACTTCCTCACACGCATCCAGCTTACGTGAGCAAACCACAACGTGGGCACCTGATTCCGCAAAGCCTTCTGCGATTTGTTTACCAAGGCCCCGGCCCCCTCCGGTCACAATAGCCACTTTATCCGTAAGATCAAAAAGCTGTTTAGCGTGCATATGCGCCACTCCGATCCTGCGTTTTCTTAAGCTCATATTTAGCAACCGCGCGTCGGTGGACTTCATCTGGCCCATCCGCCAGCCGCAGCGTCCGGATATTTGCCCACTGCGATGCCAGAATCGTATCCTGACTGACGCCCGCTGCGCCAAACGCTTGAATCGCGCGGTCAATGACTTTCAGCGCCATATTCGGAGCCACCACTTTGATCATGGCAATCTCTGCCTTCGCTTCTTTGTTTCCGACCGTATCCATCATATAAGCTGCTTTTAACGTAAGAAGCCTCGCCTGCTCAATTTCAATTCCTGAGTCCGCAATCCATTCACGAATTACACCCTGATCAGCAAGCTTTTTCCCAAACGTTTCACGCTCCTGCACCCGTTTACACATTTCTTCAAGCGCTCGTTCTGCCGCTCCAATCGTTCTCATGCAGTGATGAATTCTTCCCGGACCCAGTCTGCCTTGAGCAATAGCAAAACCTTTCCCCTCTCCCCAAATCAAATTGGAAGCAGGAACTCGAACGTCCGAAAACTCAATCTCCGCGTGCCCGTGCGGTGCATGATCGTAACCAAAAACCGGAAGTGTCCGTTTAATCGTCACTCCCCGGGTATCAAGAGGAACCAGAATCATCGACTGCTGGTCATACTTAGGAGCATCCGGATCGTTTTTTCCCATAACAATACTAATCTTGCAGCGAGGGTCTCCCGCTCCGGATGACCACCACTTCGTTCCGTTGATCACGTATTCGTCCCCGACTCGTTCTATCCTCGTTTGAATATTCGTGGCATCAGAGGAGGCGGCGTCCGGCTCCGTCATGGAAAAGCAGGAGCGGATTGCCCCATTCAATAAAGGACGCAGCCACTGATCCTTCTGCTCCTCCGTTCCATATCGCTCCAAAACCTCCATATTACCCGTGTCTGGAGCAGCACAGTTGAAGACTTCCGGCGCAATGCTTGAGCGCCCCATAATTTCGCATAAAGGGGCGTACTCCAGGTTGGAAAGACCCGCTCCCCATTCACTATCCGGTAAAAATAAATTCCATAATCCGGCCGCTTTCGCCTTCTCTTTCAGCTCCTCCATAATAGGCGGCACGTCGGCGAAACGGTCCTGCTGATTCAACTGGGCTTCATAAACCGTTTCATTGGGATAAATATAGTCGTTCATAAAGGCATTCAATTTTTTCTGAAGATCTTTCACTTTATGTGAGTACTCAAAATCCATGAAATTGTCCCTCCGTTATCCCGTTTTATGTAGCTGCTGTGATCAAACGCTTACAAAATACCACATTTCCTTTGATGACATCTCTTCCATCCTGATTGGATGCGCGGACGGAGAACGACAGCTCTTCTTCACCCTGTTCATCAAGAACCGCGTGAAGCGTAATCACATCATTCAGGAAAACCATTCCTTTAAAACGGATCGAATAGTCCTGGATAAAACCTTCCTCATAATAAGGAGTGAACAGCTTCGCTAAGTTTCCCATCGTCCACATCCCGTGAGCTATAATTCCTGGGAGACCAGCCTTTTCTGCTTCCTCATCAATCGTGTGAATCGGATTGTAGTCTCCTGAAGCGCCCGCGTACTTAATCAGATCAAGCCTGGATACAGGAGGGAGCGTAATCTCTTCCAGCGACTCGCCCACTTGCAAGTCTTTCAATCCAGTCATACCGTCATCCCCTTTCGCACTGCTTCCGTGATAATAACCACCTGCTCTTCTGAGAAAATAAGTCTGCCTTCAGGGTCTTCGCCATATCTTTTCACTTTTAAAAATCCCATATTGCCGCTTTTGCCGCTGCGTTCGTAGTAATCATCTACTTCGGCGTAGCAAATAATCTCTTCTTCTACAAAAAGCGGCCGCTCATAATGATAGTTTTGTTCTCCGTGAATCAAGCCTTTATTCGGCAGGTTCAGCTCTTCGATGGATCCGTAATCGAATACTCTTGGAAACGTCGGCGGCGCTATATTCCGGGAATAATTTTCTTCATCCGTATAAATAGGATGCAAATCTCCGATAGCTTCTGCGAATTTTTTCACGGCTCCTCGCTCTACTCTGTTTTTTACTTTTTCGGACCTTTTGCCAATCGTATGCTCAAACATAGTCAGCTTCCTCCTCCTCAATTAGTCCTTAGGACCGCCGGCAACATAAATGACCTGGCCGTTTACAAACGATGAGCGCTCATCCGCATAAAAAGCAACAGCGTTCGCAATATCCTCTGGTTTCCCGCTCCGTCCTGCCGGAATTTTCTCCACGCTTGCCTGTACCAGGTCCTCGAACGAAATACCGATCCGGGCAGCTGTTTCCTTTGTCATTTCGGTTTCAATAAACCCTGGTGCTACAGCGTTTGCTGTAATCCCGAACTTACCCAACTCAATCGCAAGGGTTTTGGTGAAGCCCTGCAGACCGGCTTTTGCTGTTGCATAGTTTGCCTGCCCGCGATTTCCGAGTGCCGATGTTGAAGAAATATTAATAATCCGGCCATACTTATTTTCAACCATATATTTTTGAACGGCCCGTGCCGCGTTAAACGACCCCTTCAAGTGGACATCCATCACCGTATCCCAATCGGAATCCGTCATTTTAAAAAGCATATTGTCACGAATTACCCCGGCATTATTAACCAAAATATCTACCGATCCGAATTTCTCATGTACCTCCTGGACCGCCGCTTCCACTTGACTGAAGTCTACGACATTGGCTGTCTTGCAATAAATATCAAAACCAGCTTCCTTAAATTCACTCTCTACTTCCTGCAAAGCCTCTTCATTTACATCAATAACTGCTATATTAGCTCCTTCTTCCGCGAAACGGCGGGCAATTCCTTTCCCGATCCCACGGCTTCCTCCGGTTACAAATGCGGTTCTACCTTCAAACTGAGTTCCCATGTCCATTTTCCTCCCTTAGTATCTAGCCGATTTTCACATGTCCTTTTAATAGATTCCTGGAAATGATTAATCGCTGAATTTCGTCTGTACCGTCATAGATTCTCCATAGTCTTGCCTCGCGGTACCAGCGTTCGATCGGAAGCTCTCTTGTGTACCCCATACCTCCGTGAATTTGAAGCACGCGGTCTACCACGTTGTTCCCCATGGTTGCTCCGTAAAGTTTTGCCATTGAAGCATAGTGTCGGTTATCCTCTCCGTTGTCGAGCGTAAATGCTGCATTCAGGACGAGCCATTTGGCTGCTTCGATCTCTACCGCTGAGTCGGCAATCTGCCACTGTATAGCCTGTCTGGTTCCAATCGGCTTTCCGAACGTCTCACGCTCGTTGGCATAATCGATCGCCATATTTAGCAATCGTTCTGCTGCTCCCACAGCCCTTGCCCCGACAACCCACCGGGCAAAGCCAATCCATTCAAGTCCGAGTTCGTATCCTCGATCAATCTCCCCTAAAATATTTTCTTCAGGAACCCTTACATTATCGAAAACAAGCGCTGCCGGGCCCCACTCGCCCATGGTGTGGATATATTCTGACTTCCATCCCATCGAACGGTCAGCAATAAAGCAGGTAACTCCTTCTCTCCCACCTGAGGATTGATGAAGTTCTTTGTTGGTAACTGCAATGACCATTACAAAGTCCGCTTCGTTTCCACCGGTGATGAATGTTTTTTCACCGTTTAAAATCCATTCATTTCCGTCTTTAACCGCAGTCATCCGGATATTACGTGTATCAGAACCTGCGCCTGGCTCTGTCATCGCAAAGCAGGATTTTAACTCGCCGTTGATCGTAGGGATCAGGTATTTCTGTTTCTGCTCCTCATTTCCGTAATATAGAATGTTGTCAGCTGAACCACCGAACTGGAAGGGGACGAAAGTTCGTGAAACTTCCATTAATACAATCGCCATCATCATCTGGCCAAGATCTGCCCCTCCGTATTCTTCCGGAGTATTAATCCCCCAGAAGCCGGCTTCCTTCGCCTTCATCTGGAGCTCCTTCATCTTGCCTTCAGGCAGGCTTGGCTTTCCTTCCCGCTCGTTGCGAAGCACTTCATTTTCTAAAGGAATTAATTCCTTTTCTACAAATTTACGAATGGTCTTTTTAACCATTTCCTGTTCTTCTGTTAATCGTAAATGCATATCCCTATCCCCAATCTTTGTTATTTTAAAAAGATGGATAATCAACATACCTACTGGTTAGTATGTTTAGTTTTATATTATTTTAAATTTTCGGAAAATACAACACCTATAGCATAAATTCTGGATATGTTTTCCGAAAGGATTGCGAGCGTTGTGCTATTTCGAAGTTTTTTATTCAAATTCGTCATTTTTCGCCTCATGGTTTTATGGATCACCCAAAATATGATTAATAGTTTCTGATACGTGGTACAGATAAATATGTACTTTACAACCCAATTCCTTATAACGAGCCGGGGGAGGAAACTGGTCTTTAGATCCCGCAGCAACCTCTATCAAGTCATAGAAGGTGCTCATTCCAGCAGACAATGCTCTGAAAGATAAGGAGAGGACGACGAACGCCCAACCTCTTCTGACCTGAAGAGGTTTTATTTTGTTGATATATTTTAATCGTTTATAGATCCAGGTAATTTTAAATTTAATTTATGTTAAAAGGAGGATTCGCCTGTGTCCAGACTTCGAGATGCCGTGATTCAGCGCAGGAACTATCTAATCTGCCAATTAAGTCAAACTCGTAATTACAAATATAAGCGAGACAATCTATTAAATATGCCTTTGCAAAACTTGGAAAATGAATACGATCTGCTTAAGGATAAAATTGGTTCACCCGTTTGTTCTTAATGAAAAAAGTATAGACCTAAAATCATATAAAAGAGCGCTTGAAAGTGAAATTACTTCCAAGCGCTCTTTTTTTTATGATTTACTTTCATCCGGCAGACGATAGACGCCTTCTTCATCATGTACTTCATTTCCTACAAGCGCGGGATTGAATACACAAACAACACGGAAATCCGTTTTCGCACGTAAATAATGCTTTTCATGTCCATCGAGGCAATACATCGTACCTGGTTTGATCTGATATTTCTTCCCGTCTTTCAACGTTTCAATCTCGGCTTCCCCTTCAATGCAGTACACCGCTTCAATGTGATTCTTATACCAAATATACGTTTCTGTACCCGCATAAAGCACCGTATCATGAAGGCTGAAACCCACATTATCATCCTTTAGAAGGAATCTTCTGCTTTTCCAATTGTCGTCTTTTACTTCGCGTTCTGTTCCAATTAAATCTTCGAGTTTTACTACGTTCATACTTTTGCTTCCTCCTTGCTGAGCACGGCTTTAATGCTCTCTTCAATCATATCTAAACCTTTAGAGATACCTTCTTCGTTAATTATTAACGGAGGCAGCATCTTAAGGACTTCATCGTCTGGTCCGGATGTTTCAATAATCAGACCCTTCTTGAAGGCTTCAGCGGCAATTTGCCCTGCCAGTCCTTCTTTCTTACTGGCGATCCCGAGCATCAACCCACGCCCGCGAACCTCACCTTCCAGTTCCGGATAATCTTTTACAAACTGGTATAGGCGTTTTAGGAAAAGTTCACTCTTCTCTTCGATTGATTCGCTGAATTCATTCGTTTTCCAATAATTTAATGCCTCTGCTGCTGTAACGAAGGCCAGGTTGTTCCCACGGAATGTACCATTGTGTTCACCTGGGCCCCACTGGTCATACTCCGGCTTGATCAAGGTAATGGCCATGGGTAGTCCGCTTCCGCTGATTGACTTGGACAGGCAGACCACATCAGGGGAAATTCCTGCTTTTTCAAAACTGAAGAATGTCCCTGTACGCCCGCATCCTGCCTGCACATCATCTACAATCAGCATGATATCCAGACGACGGCATAAATCTTCCACTTTTTTCAGCCATTCGAAGCTTGCTGCATTAATTCCGCCTTCTCCCTGAACGGTTTCCAGAATAATCGCTGCTGGAAGATCAATACCACTTCCGCCGTCCTGAATCATTCTTTCAAGGTAATCCAAGGAATCATAGCCATCCATGTAATCGTCGTATGGCATCGCCATGCTGTAGGTTAACGGAATTCCAGCTCCGTGACGTTTAAAGGAGTTACCTGTAACGGAAAGCGCACCGATTGTCATGCCGTGGAAGGCATTCGTAAAGGTAACCACCTTTTCACGTCCAGTTATTTTTCTGGCAATTTTAAGCGCACTCTCGACGGTATTGGTTCCTGTAGGACCAGGAAACATAATTTTATAGCTCATATTTCTAGGCTCAAGAATGACCTCATTAAACTTTTTCAAAAATTCAGCCCGGGCATTTGTTGCCATATCCAGACTGTGAAGCAATCCATCACTTTGTATATAGTCAATCAGCTTTTGCTGCATTGCATCGTCGTTATGTCCATAGTTCAGAGCTCCTGCGCCCGCAAAAAAGTCAATGTAGGATTTTCCATTCCCGTCCCACATTTGATAGCCTTTGGCCTTTTCAAACGTAGTCGGAAAACTGCGGCTGTAACTTCGAACTTCTGATTCAAGATTTTCAAAAACACTCATGTCCGTATTTTGGTTAGAATTAGTCATTAAAAGTAGGTCCTCCTAGTTTTTTAGTGGTCCGATTTTGAACGTATTCTCTTGCTCGTGGTCCTCCCCAGGGAAATCGTCTTCCTCAAAACACACACTGATATCACAAGGCACTTCTTTTTTCTTGGCAAAACCCTTGAATAATTGTTGAGAAGGTTTGTTTGAAGGGGATACTGTCGCTTCTATATAGTCCACACCTTCATGACGCTCCACAACATGATCAATCATCCTTGTGGCAAGCCCTTGGCCTCGCTCCGTTTCAGCTACCGCCACCTGCCAGATGAATAAGGTATCTGGTGAAGACGGATGAATAAATCCTGAAATAAACCCAACCGTGTTCCCCTCATCCTTTACGACTACCGAGGTATCGCTGAAAAATTCACACCACAGCAGGTAGCTGTAAGAGGAATTCAAGTCAAGAATGGGGATATTTTCAATCATTTCATACACTTCTGCTCCATCTGATTTCTCTGGTTCACAAAATTGATATTTTTTTACTTCCTTTGTAGTTGTTGGAATTGAAATCACCTCAAAAACTTATTTTTTCTGAAAGTTCTGGCAACTGCACAATTAGACACTAATAAAGGAGCACAAATAAGTCAAAGCCGCTCAATAGCGTTTTGTTGGACAATGAGGCGATGACACGTACTTAATGGTAATTTTTAGTGTTATTGCTTTAGCAAAGCGCCTCATAAGTCCTTATCCTCTGTTTTTTAAAAAAACACTTCGGAAAACCCTTGGCACGCATGGTCTCTAGGTCATTTGAACTATTTTAGGTAAATTTGATAAAAAGGCCTTAAACAGGTGCGGGGACGTTTTTTACCGTGTTCCTATATGAAATGTGAACATGTGGGATAGGATTTTCTAAAGCTTTACGATTGTAAGTCTTTGTGCTCTCACAAAAAAGAGACTTCCTGTTTTATTAAGGAAGTCTCTTTTCGATACCATTAGATTTTCTATTTACTTCACTGAGCGTAGACAACGTTGAATACCACACCGTAAAATCCTATAGAAGCATGCTTTATTATAGATGGGCTCTACCTTTAACCTTTATCGTTACCTTCGAAGTTCTAAATCTGAAATCTGAAAGCTGGCATCTCCCTCTTCCTGTTGTACCTTCCAGCTGGTCATAACTTGATAGTCTCCTAAATCCCCGACTTCCCAGGTTGATTTTTCTCCTTCACTTGTCACTTCATATGTGTAAGTATCCATTTTCACGTCTCCAATTGTCTTCTGATCCTTACTGAGTTTTGATACCTTCACACCCGGATATTCGGTCTGGTTTTTAAGAATATTCGTCACTTCCGTGCGATCTGTCATGTTAAAAGGCATTAAGAGCATCATCACATATGACTGTCCTGCCATTTGCAGCATTTCGCCTTCCATTCGCTCTCCTCCGGCAACCATACGTTTCGTTTCACCTTCACTGGTTACCCATAGCTCTATAGCCTCTCCTGACCCTCCGTCTTCTTCCATATTAACTTTAATATGGTTGGTTAACTCTCCATTCACTTCTTCTTCGCCCACTCTTTGCATCGTAATCTTTAAACTGCTTCCAGGGGAATTAAAAGAATAGGAGATAAGCGAGAACTTATCCATAATATCCGTAAACCCTTTGATTTGCTGGAGTTTACTCACATCCCACTCCGCTTCGGTTTCCTTACTTTCGCTCCCTTCCCCCTCACTGCTGTTTGCATTAGTATTTGTCACTTCACTTACTTCCTCCGTACTGTTTTCTTCATCCATTTCCTCTCCACTGGCTTCTTCTACGGCTTGATCATTGTTTTCCTTTTCATCCGTACTGTCCGATCCACCGCATCCAGAAAGTACCCACATAAACATCATGGTGATTGAGATAAAACGAATGAATATCGACAGCCTCATTAAGACGCCCTCCTTTTTAATTGCCTTTACCAGTCCGTCTCTTTCTCATTAAGCTTACCAAGCACATAAGAGAAGAAAAATTATACCCCAGTATAGTTTTTATGGATCCACCGAAAAAATTATACCTAGGTATAATTTCTTTTGGTAAACATCCGTATTACTTTTAAAGTACAGTATTTACATTAAACAGAAAGGCGGGCGAAATGATGGATTCACAAAATGTTAAAAATAACAGCGGAGTTGCAAAGGATATTGAAGACAATAAGGTCATTGCCATCTTAGCTTATCTTGTATTTTTTCTCCCTCTCTTGGCCGCTAAAAACTCAAGATTTGCCATGTATCATGGAAACCAGGGGTTTCTTTTGTTTCTATTGCTTTTAGCGGTTAATACAGTGGGAACCGTGGTCCCAATCCTCGGCTGGCTGATCATTCTTCCTATTGGAAACCTTTTAATTTTAGTTCTATTGATCATGGGAATTATCAATGCCTCCAAAGGGGAAGAGAAATCCCTACCTATCATAGGAAAATATACGATTATTAAGCCTCCGGAATCTCATTAATTAAGGTCTTTGAGAATCTTTAAAGATAAGGGGACATTTCCATAATTCTTTTCATAAGCTGGGTTCGGTTTTTGACCTGAAACTTTTTCAGAATGCTGCCCACATGTTTTTTTACGGTAATTTCAGTAATATGCAGTTGCTCAGCTATGGCTTTATTGGAAAGTTCCCCGTGAATACTCAGCAGGATTTCTTTTTCGCGTTTTGTTAATTGATGACGCTCTGCGACATGAAGCACATGATCTTTCTCAAGAGAAACAGTCTGTGAAAATTGTTTTAAATACTGAATTAAACGCGGCCCTCTCACATCCAGTAGAAATGTTGGAGAAGGCTGATCTGGGCCAAAATCATAATGAGTAGCATTCGGAACCTTTTCGAATCCAAAAGCCTGAGTTAATTGCTGAAAGAAAGGAATGGGGGTAGAAGTAATGATTCTGCCCCCGGACAATAAAAGTGGAAATAAACTGTACAAGAGAAAAGACCGTGTATGACTATCTTCCGGATTTAAACAATCCAGCATGCGAATAAACCACCCTGAATAAGAATCTTCACCTACACGGTATTCTTCTTCCTCTTCCCTGGATAACTGCCTGAAGTAAGCCCGGGAAACCGGCTCTTTTTTTAATTGTTCAATGGTTTGCCTATTAATCGGCACTATAAGGGAAAGTCCAATCATTTCTCCTTCCTCATCTTTTACAATCCTACCCACGTTGTATCCCATTTTTCTTACATACTCAGCTCCTATAAGGTCATTTTCCTTTTGGTTATGTTCTGCGGATACATAATAGCGGTAAGTTGTGTCTGTCTCTCGGTTATAGTAATGAGCTACACTGTCTTGATCATAGCGATTCCTTTTCTCAAAGTATTCTTCTACTTCTTTGAAGTTATGAGCCCCGACAGGTTCAATATATTTTTTCTGTTGGTCTTTATCCTGAAAAAATGCAGATCGGATCACTTCTTCACCAAGGTGGTAAAAATATTCGGCAATCTCCCAGGTAGAACTCTGATTTCGATTAATTTGCTGAAGGTAATAGGAAGCACTCCGCCTCTTTAAAGACTGATAGTGTTCAGGTGTACGCTCCTGTATATTTAATACAATGGCTGATCTGATAATTTCATGGATGCCCCATCCATGATTGGTGCGGTTCACAAAGGAAAGAGAGGTGAGTCTAGTAAAAGCGGTGGTGGTCGTTCTTTCATCTAAAATGAAATTAAGGGTAGCTTGGTCAAAGTGACGCAGCACTGCAGCAGCTTCTAACAGTCGTTGAAGCTCCGGGTCGTTTACTTCACTCAGCCACTTTGAGGTGAGATAGGTGAGAATCTCGTGCTTTTCGTGAGGGTGATGATCTGTATTTTCTTTACTGCCGTAAGCCATTGCCGATAGGGACAAGGTAAGTGGATGCCCATTCGTAAAGCGCCAATAGTCCTGGATATCCGAATGTTTCGTTACGCCTGCCTTACTCAAATACAATCGCGTCTGGTCATAGGTAAAGGCTGTTAATTTCACTTGCGTTACGATGGACCGCCAAGCTGGCGACTCCATCCAGCCAGCTGTCAGAGGGTGGCGGCCGGCAAGTATGATCGATATCGATTCAGGGAGGGATCTGAGAAAGACTTCACGGAACCATCGGTCCATTGAACCTATCTTTTCATAAGTATCTACAGCTATAATAATTCGGTGGTTTTTAGAAGATTCTTTTAACACATCCAGGCACTGATTAAGAGGGGTTTCATGAGATTTGGAGAGTTTCAGGGACAACTTGGAATCTAATTGAAATAATAACTGCTCGGCAAACATAGAAGGGGACTGTGCAAAATCTTCACTATCCAACCCTAGGAAAACCATTCCATCCAGACGTTCTACCAGGCGTTGAAACGCATGAATCAAGAAAGTTTTACCAATCCCTCCCATGCCATAAACGTGTAAAATGCGTTTGGTGTCCTTACTACTTTCAATAAAGTCGCGAAAATACTGCAGTTCTCTACCTCGGCCTACAAACTGGTCATTTTCCAATTCCATAAGAGTGGTATTCCATTCTTCCTCAAGCAATTCTTTATCCGTATTGGATAACCACATATCCAGCCCTCCATTGTGAAGTACACTTCAAGGCCTTATCATTTCATAAAAAGGTAAAAAGACCTGTAGTGTCTTTTTCTATCTATACTATAAATTTACCATATTTTTCTCTTCACTTTAGCAAATGAACGTAAATTGTTTAATAATTCACCGCTAAAACCAGATTCTAGGATAACCGAGTGCTAAATACCCGTCTTCTGATAGTGATGAATCATTCGACATGGATGGGGAAATAGATATTGACCGAAATTCTGGTAGAGGCGATGACTAATCGATGACCGCAGCAAAAGTAAAAAGATTCCCTCGCCATGCAGCACGAGGGAATCTTACGTAAGAAACAGCTAAAATCAGCGCATTTCCTTAAATACATTTTTCACTTTAGGAACGACGTAGTGACTGCCGCCCTCAACATCCTCGATCATCATAGAAACCATCAAATCAGGATTTTCCGTATCCCACGCAATAAACCATCCGTTCTCCTGCGCATTTTCTTGATCAAGAGATTGTTTTAACTCGGCCGTTCCGGTTTTTCCGGCAAGTTCAAGCCCTTCCACCTGCGGCTCGTACCCAGTGCCATTTTCATTTTCCACTACCGCTTGCAGTGATTCGCGTACGGTAGAAGCTGTTTCCGGACTCATGATATTTTCGTGCCAGGCCTGCCCATTTTCTTCATTTTTCATTAGTACGGGCTTCAGCATCGTACCTTCATTAATAAAAGGGGTATAAGTCATGGCCAAGTGCAATGTACTCATTTGGACTTCTCCCTGACCATAACCTGTATCGGCAAGCAGCGGTTCGTTGCTTCCAAACGAATCTCCATTCAGAATCTGTGAAGAACTTATTGGATAGGCTAGCGGAATGTCTTCTCCAAAACCAAAATCCTTCGCCTGCTCTAAAAAGGTTTCTCCGCCGATATCTAAAATGGAACGCGCAAAATAAATATTATCTGAGCGTATGAGCGCATCACGCAGATTCACCTGTTTCTCTTCATTGGCTCCTGGAACCCGCGTCACCGAATATCCGCCCCATCCTTCTTCGCTGTAAGTTCGCTCAGGGATCGACATCTCTGTTACTGGATTGATTGTTCCGGACTCAAGACCGATCGATGCTGTAATCGGTTTGAAGGTCGAGCCGGGAGAATAGGTTTTAGTAAATTTATTCACAAGCGGCCGATCAGGGTTTTCTGTCAGCTCTTTTTTTCGTTCCTGACTCTTCCCTAAAACGAATTGGTTAGGGTTATAGGACGGAGCGCTCACTAGAGCACTCACCTCTCCAGTAGAAGGGTTGATGGCAGTAGCAGAACCGGAGTCTCCTTTTAATTCGTCATACACCGCTTTCTGTACATCCTTTTGGATCGTAAGGGTAAGATCCTTTCCATCTGAAGCAGGTTTTTCGGCAAGTACCTCTTTCACCTCGTTATTTTCATCTAAGATCGAAACCTTTCCACCTGGTGTACCTCTCAGTTGTTGCTCCATTACTCTTTCAAGGCCAGTCTGTCCAACCTGATCATTGGAAGTATAGCCTTCACCTTCCCGCTCCTTCAGTTGTTCAGCTGTAATATCGTCCACATAACCGGTCAGATGAGCGGCGGCTTTGCCCAGTGGATAAACACGTGCATTATCAATCTCATTAAATTGGGTCCCAGCTAATTCTTTAATGGCATCAATTCTCTCTTTATCATCATTAGCCACCGACCCTATAGGTACATAAGAATCAGCCTTCACCCAGGACTGGTTTAGCTTTTGTTCGATGCTTTCCACAGAGATGTTCAAAATCTCTGACAGCCCTTCTTTCGCTTCCTCTTCCTTACCTTCCATTCTAGACGGTACAAGTCCAACTTCTTGAATAGTACCATTTACAGCAAGTCCTTCTCCATCCTGATCGAAGATCTCTCCACGTTCAGGAGAGACGGTTTCCGGATAAATGGTATCTCCCTTTTCCATTCCTGCAAAGATCATGGAAGGATTCCATTTTACTGCCCACGGCACATTATCATCATCTTCTTCAAATACAAGTTCAGCTTCATGCGAAAAATTAATCGCTCCGGCCATTGAATCCATGCTTGCTTCATAGGCAAACGTTTGAGTTTCCTCCTGATCATACTCCTGATCTTCTTCAGGCAGGCTATATGTAACTTCTAAGTCACTTACATTAATATCTTTGTAAATTTTATTGTACCTCTCTGTAAACTCTGCTTCGCTAGTATTTGCTTTAGAATCCTCTCCCAGCAGTCCGTACATTGTTTCATAATCTTGATCTTCCCACGCTGCCATATAGGCCTTGAATGTTTCTTCCGGACTCGGCTGTTCAGAACAGCCCGCCAGACCTATGAACGCAAGGGAAAAGATCATCACCTTTAGCCACTTCATCGATAGACGCCTCCTTCTAGACAAAATAGGACAAATTCCATCTTAATAGTAGATATTATATCAAAATTCTAACGATAACGTAGGAATCACAACCTACTAATTGGAATTTTTGTCCTATTTTCGATTCGAATGGATATTATATTTTGACTATTGTTTCTGTTAAATCTCCCCGTTGCTTGTAACAGCTGAGCTCGCAAGCGTGTTAAACACAGAATAATATTTCTCTTGTTTTAATTATCAGAGAACATCATCATTTTAGAAATGAAGTCACGATAACACTATGAGAGAAAGATATTTAAAGAAGGAGTAACATCCATAGTTAGCGAAAATTATAATTATGTACTCTATGAAATTTTATAGATTAGGGAGGGAAGAAGATGAGTTATGAAATCTTAACGTTACCAGCCTATAGGGCAGTAGGATTAAAATGGGAGGGAACTTTTTCTGAAATCATACCAAACTTAAAAAACGTCATTAAACAAAGTGAAGAGCGAGCAGATGAATTAGAGTATAAGAAGAACCCCATGGTTCAGTTAGGGCTATCTTATCATGTAGTCGAAAATGGGTTTGTCCATTACGCTGTATACGAAGTGAGTGAGGAGCAGGAGATTCCTGATGGGATGATTGAAATACGGGTTCCTGAATGGACGTATGTAAACACTACCCATCACAAAGGAACAGATGTACAAAAGACATACACGGAATTACAACGTTGGCTGGTTAATAGTGAATTCACCGCACTTAGAGAAGACGGTGTAAATTATTATGATCCTTATATGCCAATCAAACATGAGCATTATCCCGTTGATCATGACCCGGATGACCCGCACTTTGATATTTATTTACCGATTGTTAAAAAATAAATGTGCATGATGGAACCAACGGAGACCTTAGTTTATTTAGGCATGATTATAAAAAAAGAAGTCCCCCTCAAGGGAACTTCCGTAATTGGTTAAGTTAATGATTCAATATACGATTTCAATACGTGTACTCCCTGAACACAATCATTCAGCGAAGACCATTCGTCCGGATTATGACTGACCCCGTCTTTACTATTAACAAACAGCATAGCGACAGGCAAATAATGACCAACAATCAAAGCATCGTGCCCGGCTCCGCTTGGTAATTCCATAGGCTCAATACCGTGCTGCTCTAAAGCCTGACCCAGCTTTTCCTTTAAGTCATCAGGAATCAGTACAGGATCTACTTTCAAGGTCTGACGAAAGCGGTATTTAACCCCAAACTCTTTAGAAATCCGTGCCGCTTCTTTCTCAATCCGTTCAATCAATTGATTTCTCGTTTCTTCGAAGATATCACGAACATCGACATTTAAAGCAACTTTTCCAGGAATAACGTTAATTCCATTCGGATATACATTCAGCTTTCCTACGGTTGCTACGGCTGATTCACTATATCCCTTTGGAAGATCATAAATATTTCGAATGAACTCTCCAGCCGCCACTAACGCATCTTGACGCTCCGTCATAGGCGTGTTCCCGGCATGACCAGCTGCTCCAATGAAATCAAATTCCAGCCAGCTCGGTCCAGCAATTCCTTCGACAATACCAACTGGCAGATTATTCTGTTCCAGTCTCTTTCCTTGTTCAATGTGAACTTCCACAAACGTCTCGATCTCATCCAAATTCCGCACAGCACCAGCAAAGGTTTCAGTAGAAAGCCCAATGCCATTCATGACTTCCTCAAAGCTTTTCCCTTCCTGATCTGTGAGTTCTCCCTGAAGCTCAATATCAGCTGTTCCTGTCATAGCACGGCTCCCTGTAAGACCACTGTTGAAGCGGGATCCTTCTTCATCGGAAAAGATAACCACTTCGTATGGCACATCAGGCTGATAACCATTTGCTTTCCACGCCTCTACCACCTCAAGTGCTGAAAGAACTCCGAGAGGTCCATCAAAGTGACCGCCGTTAGGTACACTATCCAGGTGAGAGCCACTTAAAACCGCGGGTTTCGAAGGATCTTTACCTTCTAAACGACCGAATACATTCCCAGCCCCATCCTTAGATATCGAAAGCCCCGCTTCCTTCATCCACTCGATGGCCAACTCTTTAGCCTGCTTTTCTTCTTGAGAAAAGCCAATGCGCATGCTTCCTTTATCTTCTGTTAATCCAATCTCAGACAGAAGATGCAGCCGCCTGGCCAGGCGGTCTCCGTTTACACCATTATAATCATAACGGTTATCGTAATCCTTGATCAGCTCTTGATGTAAATCCCATTGTGAACTCACATGATCCCTCGCTTTCCATTGTATTTGTATATAGTTTACCTTCTTTCATAACCATTACAATTCTATCTTTATTCTCTAATATGCGAAATGTCGGGATTAGAATCATGCAGTTCTCCAAGGTAGTTAACTATTCCCTATTAAATAATACCTTGAAGACTTAAGATCAACTCAGAAATCAATGCAGATCCAAGAAAAGTCCCAATTAGTACAAGACTGGCGACTACGATCGTTCTCCAGCCCAGTCGCACAAAATCGGTCCATGAACGGCCGATCGCAATTCCGGCATAGGCTAGAATTGGAGTGGTCAGAGCCAGCAGTTGAACTTCGTTGGTCCAGGCTACAATATAATCCGATCCAGGCATCCATGGCATGGAAATAAGAACACCAATAATCGCTATGTAGGCGACACTGGGGAATTCAATAGGGATTAGCCGGTGCAGGATAAATCCCGCTAGACAGACAAGCACTAGAACAAGCATTCCAGGTGCCGCAGCCAATGGCATAATATCGTATCCAATCCAATTGCCAAGCAGTGAAGTAACGCCAAAGATAATTAATAATAATAACCATTCCTGAATATTTTTTAACATGGCAACCTCTTCCTCCTTTACCCTTTCTTGTTTCGAGTCATGACGCCATAAAGCTTCTCTGTTAAAGGCAGCCCTATAAAAATACTAATGTAAAGGCCTGTTGAAAGAGACAATAGATTACTTGCACCAGCGAACGCTACAATCTGGTTTTCTAAGTCAGGAAAAGCTTCAATCAGCGAGCCGCTTGCCGCTGCCATCATACTGCCGCTCCCTATTCCAGATGCCATTGCAAAAGAAAGCGGATGTAGAGGGGTCACTGTAGCCAGAAAACCAGAAATAAGCCCCATAAATACGGCTCCAAAAACGGTTCCAAAAATGTAAACCGCCATCACGCCCTGACCTTCCGCTGAACTGATCCCGTACTTGTCCATGATCAGTCCTACGTTTGGTTCCCTGGCTACCGAGTGCGTCATACCAATCGTTTCACGTTTTAACCCGAGCCATACAGCTACCGGCAAAGCGAGAAGAATCGTGCCCAGATTCCCTAACTCCTGCAGTAATAATGCAGGCCCCGCTTCAATCAGCTGAGGCAGAGATGGACCAATGATAACGCCAATCTTAGCCAGAAGAAGGGCTACCCCGAGAACAATAATCGGTTCAGCGTTTTTTGACTGCCTTTCTTTAACAATAGGAGTAAAATATAAAATCAGACCAATAATTAATGCATACAGCATTGGCAGCAACAACACAACACCCGGACCAATAGTAAAGCTGTAAGTGCCAATTGCTTCTGTTGCTAATACGGTTATCAATACGAGAGCATGAAGCCTCCAGTCTTTCCATAAACCAGAACCCATTCCACTGCTCATATCACCACTCCTCTCCAAATAAGTCATTTTTTCACTTTACCACTTTCACTCGATGCAGTATCATTCTATCACACTACTAAAGATTTTATAGTGAATCTTACCGCACAATTTTAAAATTGAAAAGAATCTGATATGTACACTTTCAAAAAAATTAAAAACGCAGCCAGCAGGCTGCGTTTTCTTATTCCTTTACGTTTTCAACAATCCATGAGGATCCAGCACAAACTTCTTAGCTACTCCGCTGTCAAATTCATCGTATCCCCGCGGCGCATCCTCAAGTCCAATCACGGTGGCATTTACAGCTTTAGCTATATCAGCTTTTTCTTTTAATATCGAGTGCATCAGACCTCGATGGTAACGCATAACAGGTGTCTGCCCTGTTACAAAGGTTTGAGCTTTTGCCCAGCCCAAGCCGAAATCGAGCTTCAAGGCGCCTCGTCTGGCATCTTCATCCGAAGCGCCTGGATCTTCTGTTACATAGAGACCAGGTATGCCTAACCCCCCTCCAGCACGTGTCGCCTCCATGATAGAATTGAGCACTGTGGCCGGGGCCTCCTGATGGTTGTGGCCATGTGCTTCAAAACCAACGCAGTCCACTGCGGCGTCAACCTCAGGCACACCGAGAATCTGTTCAATTTGCTCAGATATATTGTCATGCTTACTGATATTGATCGTTTCACAACCAAAGCTTTCCGCCTGCTTTAACCTTTCCTCGATAAGATCCCCAACAATAACTACTGAAGCTCCAAGTAGCTGGGCGGAGTGTGCCGCCGCAAGCCCGACAGGACCAGCACCAGCGATATAGACCGTTGACCCTATTTTTACTCCTGCTGTATATGCTCCGTGAAAACCAGTAGGAAAAATATCTGAAAGCATAGTTAAATCAAGCATCTTTTCCATGGCCTGATCCTTATCAGGAAATTTTAAAACTTGGAAGTCTGCGTACGGAACCATCACATATTCGGCCTGACCGCCGACCCATCCTCCCATATCCACGTATCCATATGCTGAACCGGGACGGTCCGGGTTTACGTTTAAACATATATGAGTAGCTCCTTCGATACAATTTCTGCAACGTCCGCAAGCTATGTTGAATGGAACTGAAACAAGGTCGCCTTTATTTACAAATTCCACATCACGCCCTGTCTCAATAACTTCCCCAGTTATCTCATGCCCAAGGACCAGTCCTTCAGGCGCTGTTGTTCTTCCACGCACCATGTGCTGATCACTTCCACATATATTAGTAGATACTATTTTCAAAATTACCCCATGTTCACACTTTCTTCCCACATTTCGCGGGTTAACTCCCGGCCCGTCCCTCAAAACTAATTCCGGAAAATCGATATCCTTTACCGTTACTCCACCATTACCTGCGTAAGCTACCGCACGATTGTTAGTTCCCATTATTACAGCCTCCTCTAATATTTAAAACCTTCGTAAAGCGCTTTCATTTTTAGTCAAAAATGAACCTCAAGCTTATGGATGGCTAATAAGTTAACTTAGGGAATACCCCTCCTTTATGTACAAAAGCAGGCAGGCAATTTCACAGATAAACCCTTGGAAAATTTTCCAATTCCAAAACACTTCCCCATTCATATACAACTTCAAACTTATTTCGAATTAAAAGTATTTATTTTTAAAGAGTAAGCGAGTAAAAAGATCACCACTGCCAAATTTTCAGTAAATCCTTCTCACAATCTTTATTTAAGTAAAATTAATATTTTCCGTTTAAAAAAGCTTAAACAGCGAAGAGAATTATGCTGTCTAAGCCTTATAAAATTACACCATTCGTACTTGTTTTAAAACCTGGCATAATAATCATGAAAAAGCCTGCCCCCATGAGGCGCCAGAATTTCATCCACAAACCTGATTAACTCGCCTTTTTCCTGCCGTGTATAAAAGGATTGCAGACATTCTGTTAACCGGACAGCCAAAGCTTCATCATAGTCTCTCAATGAGCGGTACATCCATTTACCCTCACCTGCCCACTTTTGATTGGATCTTAGAATAAACTGGTGAAGACTTTCGGTCAGCGAACTTACCGAATAGATATCTTCTTCCGGCCTTTCCGATCCTTCCAAATCATCCAGATTGTCGGAAATCGCGTACCGTAATTCATTCAGCTTATTCAGAGGTAAAGCGCATGGACCTTCTATTAAGCTTTTCTTAGCTTCTTCTATCATCTTTTCTGCTTCCCTGCCTCCTTTGATGACCATCCCTTCTGCACACAAGCGGGTCATCAAAGGAATCCCATGCTGGGTTTCAATAAAAAGCGCATCTTCCAGGGAATCTTTATTATGCACAAACACTTCTACCGGCCATTTGCAATAATAATACGATTGTCGGAAAGGTTCCCGATCAATAACCACGATATCAAGATCTGATGAAGGAGTCTCCTCACCGCGAACCACGCTTCCTGAAAGTACAGCGCTCTGGCAATCCGGAAAATAAGAATCAATAAAGGCTCGAGCTGTGTGAAAGGCATCTCTTTTCAAGGGATCTTCCCACCTTTTATAAATTTTCAAAAAAACGCGCAAAGACGTTCATCTTTATGTTATTCAGAAGGCAGGTCAGTGTTCGGCGAGTAGTAAGGGCTAAATAATGAATTGCGATTATTAAATAGCCAGGATGTTGAAGATTAGTTGTAAATTATCGATTTACCGGTTTTTACATTATTTCCATAGAATACTTCTAGTTCAATTGGCATGCACAGATAACAGTCAATTTTTCGACTAAGCAGAATTGCTCCTTTAACTATTTAACATCCCTATAGTTAGTTTGGTTACTTCACAGGATACCTGTGAAGAATAAATATAACTACCAGATTGTACATTTCAAAAAATCCCTTTTAATGGATGACCTGAGGTGGAAAATAAAGGGAGTGTTTAAAGACCTGCTGTTTTTACATTAAATTTTCCGTTTAACTAAATACCTGCGGTGGTACCCATATTATGTGAGGGGATAAGTAAATTAACAAATGTAAGTTATGCTGGGTGAGGTGATGATGGTTATGAGTGCGGCTTTTTTAATCACAGTATTTATTATTGGTTTGGCAGGATCCTTCCTATCTGGACTTGTTGGTATAGGAGGCGCTATTGTCAATTATCCGATGCTTCTCTATATCCCGCCCTTACTTGGGTTTAGCGGATTCGGTCCCCATACAGCGGCGGGAGTCGTAGCTGTGCAAGTATTAGCCGCTTCTTTTGGAGGAGCGCTCGGGTATCGAAAAGGAGGCCAACTCTATAAACCGCTGATTTTATATATGGGAATTGCTGTTTTGATCGGCAGTCTGATCGGCGGTTTTGGAGCACAGTATCTATCCGAACACATCATAAATTTGATCTATGCTATATTAGCTTTGATAGCTGTCGTTATGATGTTCATCCCTGCCAAAGCCAGCAATGAGCAGCCGGAAAATATCTCATTCAATAAATGGATTGCCTCTGGTTCAGCTTTTATTGTCGGAATAGGCGCCGGTATTGTGGGAGCAGGCGGAGCATTCTTACTTGTCCCTATCATGCTCGTTATGCTTCGAATACCGACAAGAATCACGATTGCTTCTTCCTTGGCAATAACGTTCATCTCCTCAGTAGGATCGGTAACAGGCAAGCTTTTTTCTGGAGACGTTCCATTCTTGCCTGCCGCAGTCATTGCCGTGGCAAGTATCCTCACTTCCCAGCTTGGAGCTAAGGCAGGACAACGCGCGAACACGAAAGTTTTACAATGGATCTTAGCAGCGTTAATTGCAGGAACAGCTATTAAAGTATGGTCAGATATTTTATTCTAACGATTTTAAATTGGAGGGGTAACTATGGCATTACAACCGTTAACAACTAAACAACTGGCTGAAAAAATTCTCTCAAACAAAGAAGTATTCATTCTTGATATTCGGAAAGAAGAAGACTTTAACGATTGGTCCATTGAAGGAGATAATGTACGCAGTCTCAATGTTCCTTATAAACAACTGGAAAATGATCCATCGTCTGTAAAAGAGCAGCTTCCTGAAGACCAGACCATTTACGTAGTTTGCGCAAAAGGAATTTCCTCTCAAAAAGGCGTAGAAATGCTGGAAGAGGCTGGCGTCAAGGACGTCACCTACGTGGAAGGCGGTATGACGTCTTGGAGCGAACATTTAGAACCTATGAAAATTGGTGATCTTTCTGGAGGAGGAGAACTTTATCAATTCCTTCGTCTCGGTAAAGGATGCCTATCCTACATGGTTATTTCCAATGGTGAAGCTGCCGTAGTGGATGCCGTCCGTATGACAGACACTTATAAGAATTTTGCGGATGAAAAAGGTGTATCGATTCAATATGTACTGGATACTCACCTTCATGCCGACCATATTTCAGGCGGAAAAACATTAGCTGATCAAACAGAAGCCGATTATTACTTCCCGCCTAAAGATGATGAAGGTTTAACTTTCAAATATAATAAGCTTGAGGACGGAACCGAGATCTCAGTGGGCAATACCGCTAAAATATCTGCCTTTTATTCACCTGGTCATACCATCGGAAGTACAAGCTTTATTGTAGATAATCAGTACTTGCTCACAGGCGATATTCTGTTCTTAGACTCTATCGGCCGTCCGGATCTGGCCGGAAAAGCAGATGACTGGGTAGATGATCTGCACAAAACACTATATGAGCGCTATCAGCTTCTTTCTCAGGACTTAACGGTGCTTCCAGCTCACTTCGGTGCTATGAAGGAAATTAATCAAAACGGTACCGTTCAGGCGAAGCTTGCCGAGCTGTATGAGCACAATGACCGTTTAAACGTAGAAGACGAGGAGGAATTCAAGCATCTCGTCACGGATGGACTTCCTCCACAGCCCAATAGTCACGAAGAAATCCGTCAAATTAATATGGGCAAAAAAGATCCAGACCAAGACGAAAAACGCGAGATGGAAGTTGGTCCAAACCGCTGTGCTGTATAAGTGGAGCCATTGACTACCAAATCGATGCGACTTGAAACAGAGTGGGACTCTGGCAAGTCAAAAAACTTAGATACACTAAAAAAGCTGGAGCAGAAAGGTATTTCTTTCTGCTCCAGCTTTATTTAACTGCAATTATGCTTTAACCCAATTCGGTGTAAGCTCAACATCTGCCGCTTCAAGTGTCGTATATACCGGGCAGCGGGAATCTACTGTTTCCTGTAACTCTTTTACGCGCTCTTCGGATTCACTAGTGTGCACTGTAGCGTTAACCGTAACTTTCTGGAAGTAAGGACGTACACCTTCTTCTCCCATCATCCCTCTGGAATCCATTTCACCATTGATTTCAAAATCGATGCCTTGAAGATCGAAATCCATTTCTTTAGCCACAAAGTTGGCTACGGCATTTTCACAACCCGCTAGTGAAGCAAGTAAGGTTTCCAGAGGGTTGGCACCTTCGTCAGTTCCGCCCATATTTGCCGGTTCATCAATAACAACCTGGTGCTTACGAGCTGTACTATCTGTTTTCATTCCTTTAGATACTGCAGAAATTTTTTGGTTCACTTTAGCCATTTCAATCATTCTCCTTCATTTAAATAATTTAATCGAATTGCCTCTATAACATCTTTAAGAATTGAAATGTCCTGATAACTCTTCATTAACAGGATTCCACCTTCAATCTGAGCTACAATAACACGGGCCTGCTGTAAAGCTTGATCTTTCCCGCGTAAATCTTCCATTACGTGAGCAAGATGATAAATCCATTGATCGATCAGATGATTGATTTTAAGACGGAATTCTTCATCATGTTCACTCATTTCAATAGCAAGGTTTCCAAAGGGACAGCCACTCAATCCTTGAGTGCCCACATGATAATTCACCGCCCATTCCAACATATTTTCCATTTTCTTTTCTGCAGAAAAAGATGATTGGAAAATACCTTGAATCAATTCCCGATCCCACATTTCAGCATAATAATCCACGATTGTTAAACCTAACTCCCTTTTTGAAGAAAAATAGTGATAGAACTGACCTTTTCCTATATCGGAAGCCTTCATAATATCACTCAATTTTGTGGGCTCATAACCTTTAGTGTGGATTAACTCAGCTGCAGCTCTAATGATTTCTTTTTTCTTTTCACTCACAATATCACCCAATCCGTATTTTTACACCTACTGGCCGGTACAGAAACACGACAGCCTCCCTCCTTGATCTTATTCAAGAAAGGAACAGCCATCTGCTAGGTGAATTGCCCTGACGTTCGATCACTTATCTGTATTCCCCAATACAATAAAACTCAAAACCAACCGGTTGGTACAAAACAACTATAACATTCAGTTATTTTGAA
Source organism: Halobacillus alkaliphilus (assembly GCF_900113125.1). GTDB lineage: Bacteria > Bacillota > Bacilli > Bacillales > Halobacillaceae > Halobacillus > Halobacillus alkaliphilus. The sequence continues at coordinate 58,019 of NZ_FOOG01000009.1, forward strand.
TTCAAAGAAAGTAGCCGGTTATGTCATTCAGCCTACAATTTACTCTACCTCAGGCAGAAACACAGCCACTATTCCTTCTGTAAAGAGGCAGCTAGCCTCAACTATCAAACAGAAGTGATTTTTACGGGATTCGAGTATGGCCGTTTCGGGGCTATGGAGAATACCTTTACGCGAGCGGTTTTGCTTTAATTGTTGTATTGTTTATTCTCCTTATCATCGTAAGAACCGCATTCGTATATTAATAAAAATCACATTCGATGTTCAACAATCGAATGTGCTTTTACTTGTATAGTAGATCAGATTGATCCTTATGAAAACAAACGAAAGCTATTCGAAATAAATATTTGTGCCAGCTGCTCTTCCGTTATAGCATTCTTTTCTTTAAGCTCTGGCACCACTCGTTTAAATAAGTGATCAGGCTGCCAGTTTTGAAGCAAATTCACAAGCTGATCGGGTAAGACGGGAGAACGCCCCCACCATACATTGACCGTATCATGAGAGAGGAACAATTGCTTTTCATAACCTAAAGTAAGCAAACCTGCGAGTACAGCCTTCCTCTCCTCGTCCATAGGGGCTCCTACAATGCCCTGTAATCCCCATCGGTCCATCGCCATATAAACTCCCTGATTGAGTACCTGTAAGTGCTGGTTTATATCGGTTGCTCCGCACATATGGCCAATAACAATTTTTGAAGGATCCGCTCCCTCTTCAATTAGAAACGCCGCCTGCTCAGGCCCCATTGTCCCCTCCTGGGTATGCGTTAAAAGTACAATGCCTGTCTCTTTCTGTGCCCTTACCGCTGCTCGAAAAAACATACTTTCATAAGATGTAATTTCGTTTTTGCTGGAGGCAAGTTTAATAATTCCTGGTTTAATACCTTTCCCTTCAATTCCATGCGTGATCTCTTCCATGAACATTTCATAAATTTCTTCTTCTGCCGTACCTAGCTGCTGGCGAAACTTAAAATATGGGGTTGCTCCTTCCCCTTCATAATAAAAACCGGTTGCGCAAATAATATTCAGCCCGGTAGCTTCCGAAACAGCTTGAAGCAGCCGAACGTCACGCCCACACTCATTGGGCGTCGGATCCACTACTGTTTCAACGCCCTGCTGTTGGACCATTTCAGCAATTTCTATGCCCTGATGCTTTTTCTCTTCAAAGTCAAATCCTCCGAGTGTCATATCACCTTGAAATCCTGGATAACCAAAGTAGAAATGCTCATGAATCAAGGTTTTCCCTAACTTCTCTGTGTCCAACGGGCCCATTACAGTTTCTATCATTCCCATGTAATCATCCACCTCCGAAAATTTCACATACTAACCGGATAGTATGTAATCCCCTAATAAAAAAGCCATTTCTTTTTAGTAAAACAGCTTCAATACTTTTACTATATCTTTAGTTTTCTGAAAATTCAACGGATTATTTTTAAGATGAACGTCCCCTATTAAAAACAAAAAAATGTTAAAAGTTATTTTAGTCTTTCATCATGAAGTCTTCAACAATCAGGGCCGGTTACGGTAAGACTCATTTTCGAGATATCTTGGATCCTTTACTCTATGTGGAAGAGGGCTGGTGGGGAAATAACTCGTCTTGTTCCATCACCCAGACACTCGAGACATAATCGAAATCAAGTCTTCAAGTAATGGGAGCTTTACTGTAATAAATATATTTGGAGATTAATAGAGCCGAAACATAAAAAAGAGACTCCTGATAAAGGAAGTCTCTTCATTGTTCTTATACAAAAATGCTTAAAATCAAGGCAACACCAAATCCTACAAGACCGATAATGGTTTCCATAACCGTCCAGGATTGAAGCGTTTCTTTTTCCGTCAATCCGAAGTAACGGTTTACCAGCCAGAAACCAGAGTCGTTAACGTGAGATACAACCGTTGCACCGGATGCAATCGCGATAACTAATAGAGCAAGCATCGGTTCACTTACATCAAAGGTATCAAGCAGTGGAGAAACTAGTCCAGCCGCTGTGATCATTGATACGGTAGCAGAACCTTGCGCGATACGTACGACTGTAGCGGTAAGAAAGGCGAATACGAGAATCGGCATCTGTGTCTGCTCCATAGCATTAGCAAGGATATCCCCAATGCCAGATTGGATCAGCATTTCACCGAATACGCCACCGGCACCAGTTACTAGAATGATAATTCCTGCCGGTTCAAGGGCTTTCGTGGTAATTTCCTGTACTTGCTCCTTAGAATAACCACGTTTAATCCCGAAGAAGTAGAACGTCAACAATGCCGCTATCGTTAAGGCAACAAATGGGTGACCCACAAATGTAAGAATGCTCTGTGCTGTACTGTCATCAGCGAGCACAAGACCAGACAACGTATTGACAAGGATCAACACAAGAGGAAGGGTGATGATAGCTACAACACTTTTGAAGCTAGGAAGATTCTTTTGATCGTAATCCACATTCTTCACTTGTTCGAGCATATACTCTGGAACTCCAACATGAATTTTCTTAGAAATATATTTACCAAAGACTGGTCCAGCAAGAATCATAGCCGGAATACCAGCTAAGAAACCGAATAGAATGACCCAGCCCAGGTCTGCGCCAAGCAAGGATGCTACGGCGATCGGCCCAGGAGTCGGCGGGATGAAACTATGGGTAACCGCAAGACCCGCAAGTAAGGGAATACCAAAGTATAATAAAGACTTTTTCGTACGCTGAGTTAAACTGTATATCATTGGAACTAAGATCACGAGTGCCACGTCAAGGAAAACCGGGATCGATACAATAAAACCAGTTAGGCCGAGGGCCCAGCTAATATTCTTTTCTCCAAATTTATCAATTAGTGTAAGAGCGAGACGTTCCGCTCCTCCTGAAACACGAAGAATTTCACCAAACATGGCACCAAGACCGATAATGACGGCTACGTAACCAAGAGTACCTCCCATTCCGTCCTCAATCGTTGTTATGATATCTCCTGGATTCATTCCTACGGCCAAACCGACTAAAATACTAACTGTAAGTAACGCTACAAAGGCTTGAAGCTTGGTTTTCATAACTAAAAATAATAAGGCCACAACCGCTAATACGGCTACAATCACTAACCCCGCTGTCGATTCCATTTTAATCTTCTCCTCTCTTTATTGAATGTTTATTTATGGTGATCCATAAGCTCTCGCTGAACATCTGAAATAGCACTAAATTCTTCAGGCAGCTTCCGAGCTAATCTTAAATAAATAGGCTTTAGAAGACGATACGTGTGAACATTCTCTTCAATTGGCGTATGTTTCACTGTCGTTTGAAGAATGTCCTGGATACTTGAGAGATCATCGATCCAGTTCAGTGACTTCATAGCAAGCCAGGCAGCCCCTAAGCATGAGCCCTGGTGGCTTTCTGGAATGATCATGTCCGTTTCAAACATGTCTGTCATAATCTGACGCCACAGCTCAGAGCGTGCGAATCCGCCGCCTGCGCGGTATTCTACCGGCTCCACACCCGCTTCTGTCAACGCAAGCGCTACCGAATACATTTGGAACATGACTCCTTCAAGAACACTGCGAATCATATGGTCTCTTCCATGATCAAGCGTCAATCCGAAGAAGACACCTTTTGTGTCTGCGTCCCAGAATGGAGCGCGCTCTCCCGTTAAATAAGGTAAGAACAACAACCCGCCTGACCCGGCACTTACACTGGAGGCACGTCTGGTTAATTCGTCGTAAGCACTCTCACCATTGGCAGCTGCTTTCTCTTGTAAGTCCGGAAACAATTGGTCGCGCACCCAGCGGAATGAAATTCCACCATTGTTAATCGGCCCGCCAATTACCCACTGATCTTCCGTAAGCGCGTAGCAGAACGTTCTGCCTTTGGGATCAACCGCTGGCTCAGACACTACAGTTCGAATAGCTCCACTTGTTCCTACAGTACAGGCAATTGATCCTGGAGTAATCGCCCCAACACCTATGTTCGCAAGTACTCCATCACTTGCTCCTATTACAAAGGGTGTTTCAGAGTCAAGGCCCAGTGCTTCAGCATGTTCACTGGAGAGTCCGCGAATGATTTCTGTCGTAGGTACAGGTTCAGACAGCTGTTCCGCTGATACTCCTGCTATTTCCAGAGCTTCTTGATCCCAGGTCAGTTCCTTTAAGTTAAAGAGACCTGTTGCAGATGCAATGGAATGATCGACGACAAAACGGTTAAATAACTTGTAAAAAACGTATTCCTTAAGGGAAATCCATTTAGACGTCTGAGCAAAGAGTTCAGGTTCATGCCGTTTCATCCAAATCAATTTTGTAAGTGGAGACATCGGGTGCACCGGCGTTCCAGTCCGCAGGTAAATTTCATGCCCTCTGCCCGCTTTCAGCTCTTCCGCTTCTTTAACGGAACGCTGATCAGCCCATGTAAGAGCGTTGGTCAGCAAACGTCCATTTTCGTCTACAGCCAAAAGACTGTGCATAGCTGAACTGAAACTGACAGCTGCAATCTCTCTGCTTTTTTGTTTAACCGTGCGTGAAACCTCTGTCAGTGTATAAATAACAGCCTCATAGATTTCATCGGGATCCTGTTCTTTGCGATCCGCTTCAGGAGAATAGAGCGGATACTCTTTTTCTACCTCCGCATATATACGACCTTCCTGATCGTAAGCTAATGTTTTCGTACTGGTCGTACCAATATCGATGGCTACAATAAGTTCTCTTTTCATATCATTTTCCTCCACGACATGTGCTAGATTGATAAGTTAAACGGTAAACGCTTTCAATTCGCAGAAAAAAATATCTTTAAAAGCTGGATTTGCTAACGAAATTTTTTTCTTTCACTAATGATTATACATAAAATTTTTTTCAATTCAACCCTGTTTATGAAACTAATTTTCATGAGAATCGCGATTGTATCCCTTGCTGACTCCCACCATAAGGATTTACCATTCATTTCAAGTTGTAATAAAAAATTTTTCATTAAAAAAGGAAAGCCCTGTTTAACAGGGCTTTCCTTTTCCCCTTACCATTCAGCTATACTGTTATCATCGTGACGCCATATCGGATTATGCCAGTTATGCCCTTCTTTTGCTCGTTCTCTGACGTACTCTTCGTCAATTTCAATGCCAAGCCCAGGCCCCTGCGGAATCTTCACAAAACCATTCTCATAATCAAACACACTACGGTCTTTTATATAGTCCAGCAGATCATTGTCTTTATTATAATGAATCCCCAGGCTCTGCTCTTGAATGGTTGCGTTATGAGATGTAGCGTCCACGTGCAGGCAGGAAGCAAGAGCAATAGGTCCAAGTGGACAATGCGGAGCCAGAGCTACATCGTACGCCTCCGCCATCGAGGCGATCTTCTTGGTTTCCGTAATTCCTCCTGCGTGAGAGATGTCCGGCTGGATGACATCAACATATCCATCGGATAATAGATTCTTAAAGTCCCAGCGAGAGAACATTCGTTCACCTGTAGCAATAGGAATATGGGTATGCTGGGCAATTTCTCTCAGTCCTTCATTGTTCTCAGCAAGTACAGGTTCTTCAAGGAACATCGGGCGGTATGGTTCCAATTCTTTGGCCAGTACTTTAGCCATAGGTTTGTGAACACGCCCGTGGAAATCGATTCCTATCCCCACTCCTTTTCCAACCGCTTCACGTACAGATGCTACACGTTCTACCGTCTGATCAATTTTTTCATACGAATCAAGATACTGTACTTCTTCCGTTCCATTCATTTTGATGGCCTGAAACCCTGTGTCTACTGCCTCCTTGGCTGCCTGCCCTACGTCAGATGGCCGGTCGCCGCCGATCCACGAATATATTTTGATAGAGTCACGGCAAGCTCCTCCTAGCAATTGATAGATGGGAGCGTTGTAATATTTCCCTTTAATATCCCATAACGCCTGGTCAATACCGGAAAGAGCACTCATCAGAATCGGGCCTCCCCGGTAAAAGCCAGAACGGTAAAGCATATTCCAGTGATCCTCAATGCGGAAAGGATCCTTACCGATTAAATTCTCCATTAGTTCTTCAACGGCTGCCTTTACCGTGTGAGCTCTTCCTTCAATTACGGGCTCTCCCCACCCGGCAATGCCTTCATCCGTTTCAATTTTTAAGAACAACCACCTTGGTGGTACTTGAAATAGTTCATAACTTCTAATTTTCATATCTGTTCCTCCTCATAAGCTTTTATGACTTCCAGCGCTCCGTGAAACGCGGCCATATCACTGCTTTTTTCATCCATTTCATGAATTTCCCAATCCTCTTCATGCTTTTGCAGTAGATAAACAAACAGTTCTCTGAGCGGACTGGAACCTCCAACCATAACCCAATCAAGTCTATCCAGATTTGAGAGTGCAAGTTTAAGAGCTTTCCAATCTTCATGAAAAAGGACCCCAGCCATATAGTTGGCTCGTTCATTAGCATTAACTTTACCTTGCAGATCCAGAAGACGAACGTGGAACAAAGCACGTGTGACTCCGACTTTCTCACACGATGTAAACCCTTCATCAAAGTAACCAGAGATGAAAGACTCAATCAGCTCCTCCTTAAGCGAACCGGACAGAATCGTTTCCGATTGAATCGCTTTCAAAAGTTCACCAGCGAGTGTAGTGTAACTTTTCTTCAGAGTCCCACCCTCTTCCACAAATACGAATTTCGTATGGGAGCCTGGCAGAACCATTAGTCCTTTACCATGCGGCCGCTGCTGATTCCAGAGTCCTATTGATTCCACCTCTTCCCCGCGCATCACATCATACTCATCTATCGAACTACTTTCTGTAGTACCTTCGAGGCTGATGCTCTTCATACCAGGAATAAACAAGCAGGGAATATGAAAAAATTCTTCGAGCTTGACCAATTTTGCTTGAGCAGCTAAATCTTTTACTCCAGCAGGTCCAGTCACATGCGGAACTTCGAAAAGACCGATATTTGATGTGATCATGCCCGAAGCGGCCATATAATCAACATCTGATAGTTCTAATCCATTACGCTCGACCAGTGACCGAATACCTTCTTGCAAATACGATTTTAGACGATCTGTATTTCCATCCATTGCCGTATTGCGGATACCAGCTTCTATTTTTAGAACATCGGTCAGCTGACCTTCTTCTCCTGCTGCCAGTCGCAGACGAGAATTGGTCGTTCCACAATCGATGATTATCTTAGCCATAAAGTATCCCCTCCTCAATCTTTAAAGACTTGATCTCGAATGGCGACCAGCTCTCCCGCCGCTTCTTCGATTTTATGAAATTCCTTTTGCTCCACCCATTTGGGATGAACCAACGAACTTCCAAGACCTACGGAGTGCCAGCCGCTTTTAAGGTACTCTTCCAAATTCGATGCTGAAATCCCTCCGACTGCCATTCCATTAATAAACGGCATAGGGCCTTTAAGATCCTTTATATAACCGGCATTCACCTGAGTTGCCGGGAAAACCTTTACCAGTGATGCTCCGTACTCGTAAGCGGTTAACACCTCAGTTGGAGTGAAAACTCCTGGAATAACTGGTACGCCGTAACGGTTTCCAGTTTGAATTGTTTCTTCCTTTAAAGTAGGGGCCAGCATGAAGTCAGCACCTGAATGAATAGCATCGCGGGCCGAACTTCCATCAAGCACAGTCCCTGCTCCAACAGTCATATCAGGATACTGCTCCTTCACTTGTTGAATGGTTTCGAGTGCACGTGGTGTATTCATCGTTATTTCAAGAATACGAATCCCACCGTCATATAAGCTTTTCACTATAGACTCAAGAAATTGCGTATCCTGAAGTCGCAGAATGGCTACCAGTTTTTCCTTTTCGACCATTTCTAGTACTGTCATCAAAATCTCCTCTCTGCATTGTTCCTTATTACGGAACATCGTTCCACTTTATAATTAAAAAAAGTTCAACTACTAATAACCTAAAGTATTCCAGATGTTTTTGTCAACTGGCTTCTTCTCCTTCAATACCCAAGCATACGTGAAATCTCAAGGGATGTACGCAAGAGACTGTCCGTACAAGATTCAACTTTTTCTTCTGTCATCCTTGAAATGGAACCTGCCACGCTAATGGCCGCTATCGCTTCGCCGCGATGATTCCAAATTGGTGCAGCTGTACAACGAATCCCCTCTTCATGCTCTTCATTATCTATCGAGTAACCCTGTTCACGTATATGGCCCAGGTGCTTCTTCAACTCATTCTTATCCGTAATTGTATGGGGCGTGAATTTCTTTAGTGTGAGAGTACTCATTAGACTATCTTCTGCTTCACTAGACATAAAGGCAAGCAAGGCTTTTCCAATCCCCGTGCAATATAGCGGGGCGCGCTTGCCAATGGAAGAGTACATACGAATCGGCGCATATCGTTCTACTTTATCCACGTAGATGACTTCGGCCTCTTCTCTTATTCCTAAATGAATGGTCTCGCCTGTCTCCTGGGCGAGCTTCACCAAATAAGGATTCGCAGTTGTTCGAATATCCAAGTTTTCCGAGACGGTCTCTCCAAGTTCAAGCAATTTTAATCCTAGTCGGTACTTCTCAAGCATGTCATCTTGTCTTACATAACCTTTTTGCTTTAATGAAGCCAGCAGTCTATGAACCGTGCTTTTCGCCACATCTAGACGATGAGCAATTTCTGTAACTCCCAGCCCATCAGAATTCTCCTGTAAAAGCTGAAGAATAGATAAAGCCCGGTCTACAGATTGTACGGTTGCAGCTGTTCGTTCACTCATTCTTATTCCCCTCCTCTATTATTTATAAGCTTATCATATTCAACTTTGCCTCAGGGAAATTATCATTTATTCAATCCGTTCACGCAAATACAAAAGCATCGGTCTATTCCTGGAAAACTGGAATGACCAATGCTTTTAGTTAATAAGACGAGAAGTATGATTAAGAAGTGTCCTATGCTTTTCGACTAAACGGATGAATGATGCGGCTCAAGATCTTCATTAAATTTAAATCTTTATTCGTAATCATACTCTCAATTAACTGAATGTTAATTGACTTTGTAATTAAATCCAGTTGATTATTATTTAATTTCTCCATGGTTCTACGTAAGGTAAGAGAATCATGATAACTCTGAGAAAGTGGCTTAACGAGCTTCGTGTAATCGCCAACGCCCGCGATGTCATGGGCGGCATAGATCCCTGTTAGGATTGATTCAAATTGCCCAAAGCCAAATACAGGCGTGATAGATCCCCAGCAATTCCCGACGAAAAATGTATTTCCAATTCGATCTGTTTCCGACTTTCCAATGCGATAATCTTTAACGGAATACTCATTTACAATCGTAAATTCCTGATCCAATTGCTTACATGCATCTTCCAGACACATCTTCCACAGCTCGTCTTTATCTAAATGCTCATTCTCTGGATATTGTGGATAAACCAGTACAAGCGAAGCTTCACAATCAGAATGAGGCAGTAAATAAGCCATTCCTTTAGGAGCATAATCGTGATTAAAAAACACATGCGCCTCTGTCTTGTTAAAATCTCCCCTTATAACTGCCCCTTTAAAACTTGCTTTAAAAGCCACGTCATAGGGCTGAATTTTTTTAGTATCCAGAGGATCACCTGTAGCTAAAACTATATGCGTGTATTCCTTTGAGAGTTCCTCATAAGTAACGTTCTGGTTGTATTTAATTTTTCCTTTCATCTGACTTTCCATTTGCTTCTCAAAAGAATCAGGGTGCTTCCCTCTCATGTTGGTGAACCCCAGATGTCCATCAATAAAGGAAGACTCATTCTTTGAATAAAAATAGACTTTTTGCAGGTTGCTGGAGGGCTTTAAGTGTATATCGTGTGTCTCCGATAGAAACTTAATCGCGTCATCATAAGGAGTGTGAAACATGGAAAACATGGCTTCCGCTATGACAAATCGATCCCCTACCTCTTCCCGTCTTTCAAAAACATCCGCTTGATACCCATATTTTTCAAGGGTTAATGCACACGAGAGTCCTGCTAAACCGGATCCCATAATTGCTATGTTCATATGCTGACTCCTCCAAAGAATTCTTGATTCCCTTAGTATGCATAAAAAGATTCACCTTATGCCAAAGAAGCCAAGAATGCCCTAAAGAAAGCTGGGTTAAACAGACAAAAAGAAGCGACCTTATAAGATCGCTCCTCTAAATCTTAGGGAATATCATTTTAAGCGGGCAAGGTTATCATTGATCAGTTTCTTCTGAACTCCCTGGTTCACAAAGTTATTTGACTACCTGGACTTTTTTAATCTTCCTGCCTTGAATCTCAAGTATTTTAAATGAAATGCCGTTTCTCTCCAATACATCTCCTTCTTCTGGAAACAAGTTAAACTCCTCTAATAAGTATCCTGCTAGTACATCTTCTTCCTCAGGTATCTCAGTATCGAAGATCGAATTCAATCGGCGTAGAGTTATTTTTCCATCACAGATAACCTCATTTTCTGAAACTTTCTCAATAATCGTATCCGTTTGAGTGTCCATTTCATCTTCAATTTCCAGCCCAATCATAGCTTCAATAACATCTTCGTGTGATAAAATCCCTTCGGTGCCGCCATATTCATCGAGGACAATAGCCATGTGCTTTTGTTCTCTCGTCATCTTTTTAAATACCCACTCAATTTTCTGGAACTCGTAAATGATTAATGGTTCCTTGTAAGTAAAATTTTCCAATGGTTTTTCAGGATCCATGGACCAGGAGGTCAAATACTTCGAGTGGAAAACAGCTATGATGTCATCCACGTCTTTTCTATACACAGGATATCGTGTGTAAGGGTTCTGAATTACGATATCTCTCACTTCTTCAAAAGAAGCATCTGCGGGAAGAGCAATCATGTCTACCCTCGGGGTCTTCAGGACGTCTTTTACATTCAGATTGTAGAAATCCAATACACCTTTGATACGAAGAGATTCTTCTTCGTTAAAGGTTCCTTCAGAGTCTGCAATATCAACCATAGTCCTCAACTCTTCCTTAGAGATGGAAACTTCATTAGATTGACCTTTATCAAGTGCCTTAGTGATCACACCTGTCAGTTTATTAAGTACAATGGTAATTGGTTTAAATACAAATACAAAAAAACGAATGACAGGTGAAACCAATAGAGAAATACGATCAGGAAATGTAGCTGCTATTGATTTCGGAATGACTTCGGAGAAGATGATAATCGTCACCGTCAAAATAGCTGATGCTAACCCTACACTGAACCCATATTGAATCGCAAGAGTGGTAACAAGTGTGGGCAATAAAATGTTCGCAATGTTATTTCCGATTAAAATAGTGGTAATGAACTCACTCGGTTTTGAGATTAACTGGAGCAGATTTTCTGCTTTTTTGTCATTATTATTTGCTCTTGATTGTAATTTCATTTTATTCGCAGCTGTTAAAGCTGTTTCGCTCCCCGAAAAGAAGAGTGAGACAAATAACAAAAAGATAATAGCAATAATCAAGTACAGTTTCCTCCTAGAATGGACATATTAAAATATTAAAATGTGATTAAATGTTACTTCTTCAAACAGTTTTGCAAGCTAAGATCATTTTGCTCCAAAGATTCATTAAAGAAACAAAGTGCATAACCCTTGATGAAACTTGCGATAAAAATACCATTTATAAGTTTAACAATTTTTCTGTTTTCGAGCGAGCTTGAGCCTTACATATAGAGAGAAGTAAATATTAACCCTTTCAACCATATATTTAAATAAAAAAAGGAGAGCATCTAGAAAGGCTCTCCTTTACGTTTAATTATGAATATATTTTTCAAATACCTCTTTAAAATCCTTCTGTGTATTTTCGCGATGCTTTTGTTCATACCAGCCATATGCAAAGTTAGCTGCCTGCTCGAATTCCTTTGAGATATCATTATCATGGAAGCGGTTATCTTTAATCAGCGAGCTTGCTGTGCCAAGGCTATCTCTGGCAAAATCCGAATACAGGCGATTTTCCTCCTGGATATGAGAAATCGCTACCAGTGACTTATACAAATCAGCGATCGCTTCACCCTCATCCTTAGCAATATCAATACTGAATACTTTATTTCCCATTGTGAATTTAATTTCTAAATCCAAATCGATCGTCCCTGCCGTTTCGATCGAGGGGTTACTGATATGATGCTGGTAATAATCATATCGGAAAATATTTCGTTTACTGCTGGATGCCTTCTCTCCATCCAAATGGATCAGCGCTCTGTTTGTAAAGCAATATTCGTCAGATTTTGATTTAATGAGGAAGAAAATTTTCTCCCCATCCTCAGTCAGTACAAAGTCATCCGACTGTGTTTTATCAAAGTCTTCTTTTTTAATAATTTTACCTATATCACTTAATCCTAAAGCATCACTGGCCAGCTTCTTAAACAAAACAATCTCCCCTTTCATTAATCAAAATTGAAACTCTTCATCATTTATTTCGACAAAAAAGGCGACTATCCTTCTCTATCGAAAAGACTTATTACTTTTTCAGTCTCCGAATCCTCTCCCTATCTGAACCACTCAACTAATCCAATCATACTGAGTAAACCAAGAAGGAAAGAAAATGTTGCCAGTCGCTCATATCCATGGCCATGACTTTCAGGAATAAGTTCCTTATAAACAATGAACAACATCGCTCCTGCCGCAAATGCCAGGCCATAAGGGACAAGAAACATTGCGAATTGAACCAAATACAGCCCCGCAAACCCCGCAAGACACTCAGTAACCCCTGTGGCCATCGCAAACGTGATGGCTATAAGTTTTGAAACTCGTTGATTCACTAAAAATATGGCCACCAGGAACCCTTCCGGTGCGTTTTGAAGAGCCATGGACAGCGCTACTACCAGACCCAAGTTCTCTATTTCGCTGGCTAGACTAGCCCCAACCGATAGCCCTTCCGGAATATTATGTAAGGTCATCGCCACAACCAGCATCCAGGATTGAGAAGAAAGAATAATGTCATCCCTCTCATGATCCATGTCTGTATGGGGAATAAAATATTCAAGCATATTTAATAGCAGAGCTCCAGCAAGTACACCAAAACCAAGAATATATAAGTTCGTTAGTTTTAAGGAAGCAGGGATTAAACCATACGTTGAAGCCGCCATCATCACCCCTGCCGTATAAGCTAATATAGCATCCATTCTTCTGTGGGAAATGTTGCGAATAAATAACACAGGGATAGCTCCCAGTCCTGTAACCAAAGCCGAAGCAGTCATTACCATAACATTTGAATCCATAGCCAGCCCCCTTGGCTTTGATGGAAGATTAAGACTTTAATGGTCTTATTCACTATATGTACAGGCCTTACCAGGTTATGCAGGAGAGGAAAAAGAGGGAATTGAACCTGAAAGAGAGATTCCCAAAATCACGGAATCTCTCTTTTACTTGTATGATTTGTTTTTTATCCAAGTAAGCTCTGGTTGATTATGCACCCAGTTTGATCAACGGTGATTCTTTCCCTGATTGCTACTTGTTAAATTCAATAACGTTTCCATCAGGATCACAAATAAATACTTGATGCCAGTCCGTTTTATTGTGAGGTTTATTTAATATCTCTACGCCATAGGTTTCCATTCTTTCAAGGAAAGTTTCTATGTTCTTTACCCTCACAGCAAAATGACCGTCCCTTGAATCAATTTCTGATGTTCCACGTAGAGTTTTGCCTTCATTATGTACAATTAAATGAATCTGTGTTTCTCCCACCTGATACCAGGCACCGGGAAATCCAAAGTCTGGACGTTCGCTGCTTTCCTCAAAACCTAGCACCTCACCGTAAAAATGCTTGGCTCGTTCAATATCGGTAACCAACAGAGAAACGTGATGAAGACCTTTATACATATGATTTGTTCTCCTTTCCCTATACAACAATGTAGAAATTTTAAATAAGACTATTCTCTTTCCTAATATAATACGCTATATATAGATAAAAGAAAAAGACTGCACCTACTGCAGCCTTTAAGTAAAATTAATCGTCATCCTGATCTTTTTCTGATTCAATAACTTCTCCAGTCTGGCCATCGATCTTGATCTCATACTCATCTTGACCGTCAGACATTTCTACTTCATAGTGACCGTCATCCACTTCAATCTCTTCAATCTTACCTTTTCCTTCTTTCTTTGCTGCTTGTTCAGCTTCTTCTTTGGTGATCTTTACATCAGCGCTATTTTGATTGTCGTCTGAATCATCATCGCTGTCTGTCTCTATCACTTCACCTGTATTCGCATCGACATCGACATCTGCTTCTTTGCCATCTTCAGTAGTTCCTTCTACTTCATAAATCAGTCGACCGTCGTCATCATCTTTCTCGACTTTGTTAATGGTCAAGCCACTCACTTCTTCTTTAGCCGCTTTTTCCGCTTCCTCTTGTGAGAGACTTGCCGTCTGTCCATTCCAATCGTTTCCGTTATTCGTCATCGCATTAGCTCCAAAAGCTCCGCCAAGAACGACTGCTCCTACTATACCGCCAACAACCAGTTTTTTCTTCACCTTTTGTTTCCTCCTTTGTTTGATTCTATCTACAGCTTACCGAGGAAAGATGAGAATCCATGGAGATAAAAATGAGAATTTGATGAGAAAACATTTAATCATTCCAGCTGACAGTCATAATTTCCCCTGTAATAGCATGAACCTGAATAGTCGCTTCACGGTCATCATCCAGTTCGACTTCAATTAAGAAATAAGGCCCTTCTTCAGAGGACTCGTAATCGACATCGTCTATTTCACCATTTACTCTTTCTAGAGCAATCCCCCTTGCTTGCTCTTCGGTAATCGGCTGCTTGTTTTCTGTTTCATCAGGGGACTCTGGATTGGCTGGTTCATCATTGGCAGGAGAAGGCTCTCCTGTTCTGTCCATACGAATGATGCGCCCGTCCCCCTCAGCCATTTCCAATCGATACGTTCCTGTTTCTAGCTGAAGAGCTACAAGGTAACGATCCTCTACCTTCTCTATATTAGTAATTTCACCTTTATATTGACTCTGGATTTGAGCACGAACTTCCTCTGCTGACAAAACATTCTGTCCCATCCAGTAACGTACGCTCGCCCAGCTAATAAAAGCAACGGCTGCACATATTCCAATGGTTATGAGCACCCTCTTTTTAAGTTTGTTATCCATAGATCTTCACCTCTACTATAATTATAATAGGTGATTATGAGAATTCACTGAGAAATAGGCAGAAGAATGGATGCTGTTGTACCTTTCCCGCGCTCGCTGGTTAATGAAATATCCGCCTCTAAAACTTGAGCCAATTCCCGGGCTAAGGAAAGCCCTAAACCAAGTCCTTCAGACTTGCGGGACCTCGCTTCATCTACTTGGTAGAAACGGTCAAACACTTTATCCAAATGGTCATTTGAGATCCCTATTCCGTGGTCTGTAATTTGGATGACCGCTTTCCCCTGAGCTTCTTTGATGCGAATATCTATCTGGTCCTCACTATATTTTCGAGCATTATCCATAAATATATAAAGAAGCTGTTTAAGTTTCTGCTGATCCGTCATTAGTTCTATTTCATTCACGACTTCTATAGAGACCTCTCGCTGGTAAGCTTTCTCAAACGAATTTGCCGTTGACTGAAGAATGGTGGTTAAAGAGTGAACTTCCATGTCCAGCTTCCACTTCTCATCCTGCTTTGCAAGCAGAAGCATTTGCTGGGTTAGCTTCCGCATCCTTTGTGTTTCTGAATGGATAGCTTCTATAGATTCGTTAAAAAGATCTTCATCCTCCTTACCTCTGCGCTTTAGCAAACTGGAGTATGATTCAATCACCGTTAGAGGCGTTTTCAATTCGTGAGATGCATTGGAAACAAAACTTTCCTGCTTCTCATAGTTGGCTTCAAGCTGGTTCATCATCTGGTTAAAGGTCTCTGTCATTTGATACAATTCATCCTTGGATTTCCTAGGAAGTTCAATACGTTGAAAACGGCCGCTGCTCTGAGTATCGTTCATGGTTTGTATCAGCGAGGTGATAGGCCGAGTGATTAAATTGCTTAACAAGCGAGCTGAAAAGAACAGGGGAATAACAGTCAAAATACTGACGGCAACTAGTACGATGCCAAGCACTTCCAAATTATCAGAAGTGGCCTTCATCGACTCAGTAAGCTGCAGGGCTGCTACTTCTCCATTCGTCCAAACAATAGGAATAGAGATAAAAGCATAAGGAGTATCGTTTATTATTTGAACCTTATTAACCTCTCCCTGATGAAACTCTGACTCCTGCTTGGCCAGTAACTCACCACTCCCCCCTATAACGGTTACATCAGGTTGTCCATTTGGAGAGACAACTTCGACCATCCCCCCGGGTGGCACATAAGCGCGAAGTAGGTCGCTTGCCTTAGCCTCCCCCTGATTATCACCAACTCCTGATAAGATTTGCTCCGCTTCTGCCCTGGCTTGTTCTACATCACTGTTGAACATGATGTTTTTAGAGGAAAAATAAATCGTGGCAATAATCAACAGCAGAAGAGCTGCAAATAATACGGTCGTATAAATGTGAATCTTATTAGCAAGCTTCATCGTGGATCCTTCAATACATATCCGACGCCTCTAACAGTATGAAGAAGGTGCGGTTCATATCCCTTATCGATCTTATTTCGTACATATCGCACGTACACGTCTACGATATTGGTATCCCCATAGTAATCATACCCCCACACATGGTCTAAAAGCTGCTCACGACTTAACACCTGACGTTGATTTCTCATGAAATAGACGAGAAGGGAGAACTCTTTCGCTGTCAATTGGAGTTCTTTTTCACCCCGGAAGGCCTCATGCGTCGCTTCTTTTACTTTTAGATTAGCTAGTTCCAGGAAGTCCGCTGACTGTTTCGTTCCACCCACTCTGAGAGTAGCTCTAATTCGTGCCAGTAATTCTTCCATTTGAAAGGGCTTGGTCACATAATCATTTGCTCCAAGGTCGAGTCCTGTAACCTTATCATCCAGGCCATCCCTTGCTGTCAGCATGATTACCTGTGTTTGATCATCACCCGTACGTATCCTCCGCAAAAGGTCGATACCGCTCATACCAGGAAGCATGACATCAAGCAATATCAGATCCCATTTTTGTTCCCGGATGTACTGCAATCCCTCTAAACCATCTTTAGCTTTTACTACTTTATACCCTTCGTACTCAAGTTCGAGTTCTAAAACTCTAGCAATTTTCTCTTCATCCTCTACGACTAATATTGAAGTTTCACTCATAACTATCCTCCCTTATATTACAGAGTTTATGACTTTCTTCTTATTAACGTCGATTACTGTAGCAATATAATTCATGCGGATTATGTTGAAAAAAATATTCCCCGGGAAATTAATTAGATATTTTCCCGAATCATGCAAAACTGCTTACTTTGAATGAATTTCATTTAAACATGGAGAGATCTATCGATTCGGCCATTTTCTTATAGCCTAAATCGTTAGGGTGCAAATGATCCCCGGAATCATATTTAGGGAGGTAACGCTTAGGATTATCAGGATCCCGCATAGCTTTGTCAAAGTCAATCATACCATCAAACGCTCCACTGGTCCTGATCCACTCATTAACCTCCTGCCTAGTCTCTTCTCCTTCCTTGGTGTACATACTTGAACCTTTATAAGGCGTTAACGTACCGCCATAAATTTTAAGTCCTTCCTCATGACAGGCCTGGATAATTTCTTTTATGCGTTCAATTATTTTCTCCGAATCATATTCAGGGTGATGTCGGATATCATTT
This sequence comes from Halobacillus alkaliphilus, assembly GCF_900113125.1. Lineage (GTDB taxonomy): Bacteria > Bacillota > Bacilli > Bacillales > Halobacillaceae > Halobacillus > Halobacillus alkaliphilus. Next base: position 75,592 of record NZ_FOOG01000009.1, read on the forward strand.
AGTCCCTGATGAAAAATCAAAGACGTAACTGCGGTTTCGCTAAACACATCCCTCTCTAGCCTTGCTAACGCATTTTCTCCTCTTTCTACTCCGCTATTGATCAAATGATTACCCGAAACTCCGGCATTTAATACAGATAACTTGTTCTTTTCAGATCCCTGATTTATTCGTTGCGCCAAATAATCAGGCCAGCGATGATCAGCGTTGACTGTTGAATAATTTCCGTTCGCAATGGAACTGCCCATTACTACGATAGACCCTTTTACTGAAGGATCAGCTATAACATCGACTCCGTCCAGCCAGAACCAGGCCTCTTCTTTTTTCTTGAATGCAGATGCACTAGAATCAGAAACGTGATTGCCGGATGCTGAAATATACGACTCTTGGATGGAGAGAGGGTGCCACGTAGCAGGGCCGGTAGGTTCACGAACATAAAGGCTGATCGCTATTTCCTCCATTTGATTTACCTTCAGTGAGACGGGATCGCTCACCATTTTTTCACCAGGAGGGATACTTATATTTTCTTCCCCGTCAAATGTGACTTTCCGGTTTGTGCCCGTAATCGTAGCTGCTTCATTTTTGGAAACAGCTACGTTTACCTCCTCAATGGTGATAGGCGAAGACCCAAATTCATTCGATAACCGTATGCGCATATTCTTCCCATCAATATGCGGCTGAATAATCGATCGGATGGTTTGATTTTCAAATCCCTCTTGGGAGATCCCATCTGTATAAGGAGCTATCATACTTGTGCTCCATGCGCCCACCCAGTCTCCCTGCTCACTTGAGAATATCCAGCCTCTTGCTCCATAAATGGTGAGAATAATAATGATAATTGTGAAAAAGACATAGACCCGACGCCCCATATATACTCGCCCTTCTAAATTGCAGTGATTTTTCCTGACTTTACATTTTAACACTTACGCTCTTTAATAAAATTTCTTTCTAATTAGTCATAAAAGAATCATTAAAACTATACTTCAAAATAAGCGTATCCTTCAATCGTTAGCCACAAAAAAATCCTCCCCCTGACATGGAGAAGGATCATTCTATTCATTTAAGAGTGTTCAGGTTCCGCAAAACGTACGATAAGGTTTGGAAGATGGTTCCGGAGGTGAAGTGTAGGGTTCCTGTTCACAGGAATGGGCATAAGGGTTGGAAAGAACTCCAAGGAGTCGCTCCATCACGCTATAGTCCTCTTCTTTAACCGCTGCTTCAATCGCTTCTTCTACCCGGTGGTTCCGGGGAATGACGGCAGGATTATTATTCTTCATCAACTGGTATGAAGTGTCTTTCGATTCTTCCTGCCTGTCCAATCTTTTATGCCATTGTTCCAGCCACTTTTTAAATTCAGGGGCTTCAAATAAAGATATACCTTCCATTCGGTCAAATGTAAGAGCCCGGAACGTATTTGTGAAGTCTGCTTTATATTTCTTCATCATATGGAGCAGGTCTTCTGCGAGTTCTTTGTCTTCTGTTTCCTGATTAAAAATACCGAGTTTTCTTCTCATGCCGTCCAGCCAGTTTGCCTCGTAGAGACTGGTGAAATGTGAAAGTTCGCGCTCAGCTATTTTTATCGCTTCATCTTGATCCTCGTGGATCAAGGGGATCAGGGTTTCAGCAAATCGCACGAGATTCCAGCCCGCAATATCCGGTTGATTGCCATAAGCATATCTTCCTTGAATATCAATAGAACTGAACACCGTTGCCGGATCATAGGTGTTCATAAAGGCACAGGGACCGTAATCAATAGTTTCTCCACTAATCGCCATATTGTCTGTGTTCATTACTCCATGAATAAATCCGATCAGCTGCCACTTAGCAATCAGTTTCGCCTGACGTTCAATTACTTGTTGAAGCAGAGAAAGATAGCGATTTTCATCCGATTCTATAGTCGGAAAGTGTCTGTGCACAGTGTAATCAGCCAAAGCTCTCAGATCCTCTAACGTTCCCCATCTTGCTGCAAATTGGAAAGTCCCAACTCTCAGATGACTGCTGGCTACTCGGGTAAGGACAGCTCCTGGTTGTTCAGTTTCCCGAATCACGGACTCACCTGTGGCAACGACAGACAGACTGCGATTCGTAGGAACACCAAGCGCATGCATAGCCTCACTAATTATATATTCGCGAAGCATCGGCCCAAGTGGTGCCCGGCCATCTCCTCCACGAGAGAATGGGGTGCGACCTGATCCTTTAAGTTGAATATCTACCCGCTCGTCCTGAGGGGTAATCTGCTCACCTAAAAGCAAAGCTCTCCCGTCGCCCAGCATCGTAAAATGTCCGAATTGATGACCCGCATAAGCTTGGGCTAAAGGAAACGCACTTTCAGGTACTACATTACCAGCCAAAATCTTTGTGGCTTCCTCACTGTGAAGCCATTCCGCGTTTAATCCCAGATATTCCGCCAGCGTATCATTCGCCAGAATTAAACGAGGGGAACGAACAGGTTCCGGCTCAGAACTCTGAAATAAAAGCTCCGGCAGACGTGCATAGCTATGATCGAAGTTCCATTCAGTTTCTACTTTTTCTTTTCGCTGTGTCATCACCGCATCTCCTTTTCTGTAATACACATTTACAAACAATTTGATCAATTTACGATCATCTATACCTAAACCAGACCAACCGTATCTATTTAATCTTTTCTTCTTCAAATTAATTATACCTGCCCATAAGACCCTTTTGTTAAGTAACGCTTTCTTTTTATTTTAAAACATTAATCTCCTATATAAAAACAACTCAAAGCTTATCCGGCCTTGAGTTGTTTGCTTTCCATTACTTTTTTCGAGTGCTTTTCATAACTAAACTTACAATGAAGACAAAGATTATAGCCCCTATTAATGCAGGTATAATTGCTATTCCTGCTAAACTCGGTCCGAGCGATCCTAGTAATTCGCCGCCAATCCATGCCCCTACGATTCCAGCAATAATATTACCTATAATACCAAGCGGCATATCACGTCCGATAATGGCTCCTGCAAGCCAGCCGATTAAACCTCCGACAATTAAATATAATATAATTCCCATAATTAATTAGCCTCCTTTACTCAAATCTATATGACTGTATCCTGTATAATCTCATCTCAAACTTAACTCATTAAAAAAGCTCTGGCATCAGCCAAAGCTTCTTTAAGGGATCCTACTCTAAAGTCGCAAGATGTGTGTAAACGTCTCTCAAATCTGTGTAACCCATTTGTTTGATATCCTGAATACTTTTTACCCATAGTTTCGCTGTCGCCCAAGCATCACCCAAAGCATGGTGACGCTGGTTAATATCAATGCCATAATGTTCACAGCATTCATCCAGACTGACCAGATTTTTTTCCTGGTGAGCAATTCTGGTTAAAAAAGTGGTATCTACAATGCGGTGCTGAAAATTTTTTCTCAAAGCGAGCCATGTAGCATGATTCATAAACTGCTTCTCATGGTTCGCATGATGAGCCACGAGCACATCACTTCTAATAAAAGAATAGAACTCATGCAGTACATCTCGAAGGGGTTCCGCATCTAACAGCATATCGCTGGTGATTCCAGTCAGGTCCTCAATTTCTTTCGAAGGACCTGATTCGCTATAGACGAGAGAGTAAAATGTTTCTCCTTCAAGAATGTTAGTTCCTTCCACTTTTACAGCGCCTATGGATAAAATTTCATCACCTTTGTAAGGATAAAACCCGGTCGTTTCCAAATCAAACACCACAACTTTCAATTCATCAAAAGGAACATCCAAGTCATCTTTATTTTTTAACTGTCGCTCTAAGTTTCTTATATAAGCTTCTTTAGAAGGATCATTCTGATTTAAGGATGAAAAGCCGCTCCCCAGGCGACCGGACACATCCTTTACAAATTGTATAAATGGATTCATAGGGAACTCTCTTCTTTAAGAACTGATTTTGATTTAGCAAACAGCTGCTGCCCCCGTCTGATCAAATATTTAAGCTGCTGCTTATCCTGTTTCGACAATTGATCCAGCGGTAGTAAGTGAATTTTTTCATAGCTTTCCGCTTGCTTTTTATAACGCAGACGAAACTTGAGCAGTTCCCGAAAATCGTTCTCATAAGCTTCAATGAATGGGTAGGAATAGGACAAAATTTCAAACCGGTCTAATGTAGGAGCAGCTGACACTCCTTTTTTCAAGGCCAGAATTCTCAAGGCATTCACATAGGGGAAATAAGCTGTTTCCTTCAAATGAATCTCCCCTTTCATTCCTTGCCGCTGTTCCGGGAGCAGCTGACCAAACACTCCAACCCCTTTTTTAATAAACTCAAAATTGTCGACCAACCGTGAATAAAGGTGCGTATGATCTTCTAAGACCGCAAAAGATTCACGCTTCACCTTTAATAAAAAATCATCATTTCCATCTAACACTCGCGAGTCAAATAATATCGAAAAATTTCGCAGCGACTGCCAGCTGGCTTCATTAAGCCAATCATGAATTTGTTTTTTGTAAGATTCAATTGAACGACACCACAAAGGATTCGAAGCCATAACATTGCCCTCACATTTTTCATAGCCTGCGATAGCTAAACCATGGCTGATTTCCGCCCCGAGATTTAAAAAATACTCCTGACAGGGAGACGAGCCTTCAAAAATAATACCATGATCCTGATCACTCCAAACCGACTGCTCAGAACGTCCTGCACTACCCATTAAAAAAAACGCAAAAGGAGCAGGAGGCGGACCCTGCTCACTTTCGATCGTTTCTTTGGCAATTCGCAACGTTTGATACATTAGCTGGTCGTGAAAAGCGTTTAATTGGCGATGATCGTCAACAACAGACGCCATGGTCTCTTCCCGCCACTGCCTGATTTCCTCATAAGTTTCAAACATAACGATCCATCCCTTTGTATATGTTTACGCTCCTGGGTTCTTTTCCGGCGAATTAAAGTTCTCTGGATAGCCATAGCCTCCGTGCTCACTCAAATCAAGACCCATAATTTCTTCTTCTTCTGTTACTCGAAGACCTCCCATGGCTTTATCCATAACCTTCAGGATGATGTACGATACAACAAAAGCATACAACCCACTGCTGACAACACCTAAAATCTGAACACCAAGCTGCTCAAAACCACCGCCATAAAATAAACCTGGACGGCCTACTGTAGCAAGCTCCGGTGTAGCAAACAATCCGTTAGAAAGTGTTCCCCATATTCCAACCGTTCCGTGGACAGATAAGGCAAAGATCGGGTCATCAATTCTTTTCTTATCAAAGAACCTCATACTGAAGAATACAAAGGCTCCTCCGACAAGCCCAATGATAACTGCAGCCCATGGCTCAACGAATGCACAAGATGCAGTAATGGCAACTAGTCCTGCAAGGGCACCATTCAGCGTGGTAGGTACATCAGCTTTACCGGTTACAGCCCAAACCATCAGCATGGCACCAACAGCCCCTGCACCTGCAGCAAGCTGTGTATTAAGCGCTACATAACCGAAGAAAGCATCTGCTACACCAAACGTACTACCTGCATTAAAACCGAACCAGCCTGCCCATAGAATAAGTACACCTAACGCAGTAAAGACCTGGTTATGACCGGCAATTTCGTTAGAAGATCCATCTTTATTATATTTACCAATACGTGGTTTCAAAATCATGGTAGCAGCAAGGGCAGCCGCTGCACCTGTTAAGTGTACGACGGTCGACCCAGCGAAATCCTGCTTACCATGGCCGGCCAACCAGCCTCCACCCCAGATCCAGTGGGCGATGACAGGATAAATAACAATAGAAAATAAAATAGCAAATATTACATAAGCCACTAGCTTTGCACGTTCCGCAAAACCACCAAATGCAATCGTCATGGCAATGGCCGCAAACGCAAGCTGGAACATAAAGTCAACGGAACCCGCAAGTCCCTCTCCCATTGTGGTCGCATCACCATAAAAGAAATTAGAAAATCCAATAAATGCATTTCCTTCTCCGTAGATCAATCCATAACCTACTGCCCAGAACACCAGGGATACAATTCCTACCGTAAACACTGTCTTACCCGCAATATGGCCCGCGTTCTTCATTCGTGTGGAGCCTGCTTCAAGTAAAATAAACCCACCCTGCATCAATAAAACAAGAACCGTACAAACGACAATCCATAAGTTATTCATTAAAAAAGTTGCATCCATATAATAGCTATCCCCTTCTATGTGATATTTTCTAACATCAGATGTTATATTATACTTTACCAAATTCTAAATATTAAAACAACTCTTATGTTAAGAAAGTTCACATAAATATGTATCTCTATATTTATAAAGCGTTTCCACCTTCATCACTACTCCATTTAGCAATGAATTTATTTATAAATCCACACCAGCCGCAGATAAAATCCTTCACTTTTTTTGTCTCAATCGCAACACTTGGTATGCTACAGAACTGAACAAGCTGATCTCATCAACCTATGCTGCTGATTTTTTGAATAAACAGATAGAGCTTTAGGCAGGAGTAAAATCGGGGTTGGGTTTTTTGCTTTAAGAACTTTTTTCGTATAAGCCTCAAGCTGTTTGGAAATATTTAGAGAGAAGGAGGTCGTGTATGAAAGAAGTACATTTTATTATTCAAAGACAAGACCATCCGGACAAGGAACCATACGAAGAAGAATTTATGATCCCTTACCGGCCGACTATGAATGTTATTTCAGCACTAATGGAAATCCAGCGCAATCCCGTTAATGCAAATGGAGAAAAAACCACTCCCGTTGCCTGGACCGCAGCCTGCTTAGAAGAAGTATGCGGATCTTGTTCTGTCACTATTAACGGAACTCCAAGACAAGCCTGCACAGCACTTATCGACAAGTTAGAGCAGCCTATTCGTTTAAAACCCATGTCATCCTTCCCTATTGTAAGGGATTTAATTATCGACCGAACCAATATGTTCGACACGTTAAAACGAAGCAAGTCCTGGATTCCTATTGATGGTACATATGATTTAGGAGAAGGACCCCGAATGGCAGAACCAAAGCGGCAGGTGGCTTATGAATACTCCAAGTGCATGACCTGCGGCGTATGTCTGGAAGCCTGTCCGGTTGTTAACGTGCGGTCCGATTTTATTGGTCCATTTATTTTTTCTCAAGTAGAGTTAAAAAACGCTCATCCGACCGGAAAAATGAATCAAAGCGAGCGATTGCAGACCGTTATGGGAGAAGGGGGAATTGAAGCATGCTCCAACTCACAAAACTGCGTACAATCCTGCCCGAAAGGCATACCATTAACCACGGCTATTGCAGCTGTAAACCGTAAATCAGTCCTGGAAGCGTTTAGAAACTTCTTTGGAGAAACGTTGTAGTAAATTCAGAAAAACCATTCTTGAAGTAACCTTTTTCTAGATCAAAATAAAAGTAAGAAATTACACAAATAGAGATGCAGCAGAAAGGATCTAAAGCATGGATGTTACTGAATTGCAGTTAAGACTGGCACTCGCATTTACTGTTCTTTTAGTTTTAACAAGAACAATGGGAAGAAAAGAAATCTCTCAACTGACGTTTTTTAATTTCGTGTCCGCTATATCCATCGGTACGATCGGAGGATCACTTGCTATCGATGCTTCCTTAAGCGTTCGGAATGGATTGATTGCATTAGTAAGCTGGACTGTCTTTACTGTTTTTTTAGGGTACTTGGATATTAAATCCAAGGATGTCCGCTCTGTTATTGACGGCCAGCCTCTCATCGTTGTGAAACAGGGGAAAGTGCTTGAGGATGAACTACGCAAAGCGAGACTTGACCTGGATTCCCTGCACGTATTACTTCGAAAGAAAAATGTGTTTTCTTTAAATGAAGTAAGTTATGCTATTTTCGAAACCGACGGAACCCTGTCTGTTTTGAAAAAAACAGGAGATCAGCCGTTTACTAAAAAAGACGGGAATGTCGTTTCAAACAGCCCCGCAGTTTACCCCATCCCTACAACCGTCGTTTCGGATGGAAAGATAAACGATGGTAACTTGCAAAACTTAAATCTGGATCAGAAGTGGCTTCACCAACAGCTTAAATCAGCTGGCGTGCCGTCCATATCCGAAGTTTTCTATGCAGAAGTCCAAAAAGATGGAAGCTTATATATTGATATGCGGAACGATACGATTCACTAAATAATTAAAGTAAGCATATCTGGCATGCTTGCTTTTTTCTCATTTGTTGAGTTGAATAAAGCTACTTACAGCACTGCTTCCTTCGATACATTTGTAAAATTAAATGTAAATAAGGTATAGACCGAATGGTTTTGAAGGAAGCTATAGACGCAGGAGGTGATTATTCATGGAACATTTGAAATTAATCGCTATGAAGTTTTTGTTCACTTTCCCCATCCTTCTTATCATATTAGGAGGCGGATTTGACGTATCCTTTGGGAATGTGTTCTTAATTACGTTGGTTTTGGGGGCCGTTTCGTATGCTATCGGCGACTTATTAATCCTATCCCGATCCAGTAATACCACAGCTACGATTTCAGATTTCGTACTCACATTTCTGGTGGTTTACTTGATGACCGATGCACTTACCGTTGGAGATAATGTGTTTTCAGCCACACTGATTTCGACTATTTCACTCACTATTTTTGAATACTTCTTCCACCAATCTGTTGCCCGTAACTTGGATGGTGAGGAAGCAGGTACAGAAAAGATGAGCCCAGCACCTCAATTAAGTACGGAAGCTTCTGAAGAGCTTTACCCTTATGAGGATGAGGATAAATAATTACTTTTAAATATAAAAGATCCCTGACTCGCAAATAAGCAGAGCCAGGGATTTTCCATTATTTATTATTTTGTTTTTCGCCAAGTACATCAGCAACTAATTATGGGCAATCGTTATCTTGATTTACTAGCGGAATTCGGAGTCGGATGCGCCCATCCAGGCGGTCTACCTCTAACCAAAGAAGTGTTGTCATCCTTACATCTTCCTCCCTCATCATCCGTATTAGACATTGGCTGCGGAACCGGTCAAAAAGCCGAATACTCTCCGATCACTTAGATTGTAAAGTTACCGCTATAGACAATCTTCCCGTTATGGTGAAAAAAGCACTCGAACGGTTACAGTCAAAGAGTGTATCTCGGGTACACGACGTTAAACCAATTGCAGAGACCCAAGTTACAGACCTTCGCCAAATATAAATGAAGATCTGTATGATCTCAGGGATTCCATTTTAAAGGCTCATAAAAAGTAATTCATATAAAAAAGACTCTTCGATCATGTCCACCAACGAAGAGTCTTTGCTCTATATTATTTCTTCTTTTTCATCATTTTCTCTATCGATGAAAGATCTTTCGGTACTTTTCCATCAAGGATTGCCTTCACAATCATATCTTCTTTCTGCTTGGAAACTCGGCGGTTTGCCAATGCGGACACTTTATTTACTACGTTTCTGACTGTTTTCTCATCTTTGAAGTTCGCACCCTGCAGCGACCTTGCTAATTTAAAAACTTCATCCATTTTAACGCCGGTCTTTTTCTCAAATTTATCGAACAACGAGTAAACCTCCTTCGTCATTTCCTAGAGTTCTTAAGTATTCTATGAAAATGACACGAAGGACGTATCAGCAGTTGTCCCTGTTTACTTCAATTCATTCGTTCTCAGGCAACGGAAAAGAAGATCCTTTAACCAAATCATCTGCCTCAAGCTTCATCATCCGTGACAGACTTTGGTCTGGGTGGGCTTTATGGTAAGACTCAATAATTTTATAACCAATCTGATACCCTGCCCACCTGGGAATGGCTCTCTTTTTGTTTCCGTAAAGAAAATCCATTTGACTATCACGCTCTCGGTTTGAAAGATTGACCCTGAATTTTTTTAGCCATAATTTATTCAATTGCTTGTCAGTGTATTGATTCGTCCACGGAGATATATAATCTTTTCCATAAACCTCATTAACTGCGTACTCTCCCAAACCTTCAATTACCAGAGTCTCCAGTAATGTTACGCGCTCCATATCCACATTCTTTTCGGTTAAGCGGCAGACGTGGTTATACTCGTGAGCCAGAACTGCTTTCCAATCATCTTCTTTTACTGGGTCTCCATAGAAAAGGTATAAACCTTCCTTGAACGCTACTCCTCCTTTATTATCTTTGCTTTCTCTCAAGAAAGAACCGCCCTCTTGGAAGGGATAAAGATATACAGGGACCTCAGGACCCTTCCACAATGTTTTTAAATACCGGTATTCTTTTTCCAACTTTTCGTACAGACCTTCCTCTTTCCAGTTCTTCACCAATTTCCCCGCTCTTCTCCAAGCATCCGGCTTGAATAAACCATAGGATAACAAGAGATATTGAATTTCTTCTTCTTGCAGTCCGTTGAAGGGATGTTGGGCAGGCTGACAAATCGTTTCTCTTTGGGCGATATAAGGAGATTGAAAAGGAGCCTTTCTTTTACACTTTTCATTAAAAGCTTCCAATGCACGTGAAGTGTCTACAATTCCCAATCCATGCACCCTTTCTAAGTAAGTTCTCCTTCATTCTATGACTTTAGGGCAAAAAACATTTTTCTTTTAAACTATGGCGGAATATCAACTCTCGTATAAGCAAAACTCGTCTGTAAACATATTCTATAATCATAGTCCTCTATGCAGGAAAGAAAGGAAGTGTTTACTTGTCTCAATCCAACATTTATGGTCTCTGCTGCCGTTATCATGGTAGAGATGTCCGTCTAACCGGTCGTGATGGTCGTGTTCATTACGGTAGAATAACCCGAGTGACTCGCAACCATGTATGGCTGCGTCCATCCCCGGGTCCACGCGGATATGGTTTTTTCTTTTACGGAGGGTACGGGTTCGGTATTCCATTTGCAATCGGAGCAATTACCGGTGTTGCTCTGGCTTCAGCTTTCTTCTGGTAAAAAAATAAGAGCCGCTCTAGGAGGGGCTCTTATTTTTATTAAGTTAGAATTCACTAGTTGCTAATCAAGTACATAGACTGCCAAAAAAATAAAAGCAGTATAGTCTCTACTAGCTCCTTTAAGCTGAATCCCTTTGTTTTTGCTTTTTCGAATGCCGGTCAAATTTCGCTGGATTTCTCATCACTACAATCAGAGATAATATACTGAGGATTCCTAAGAACAGAGCTGGAAATCCTCCCAGGTAGGACAAAGTCATGATCCCATTTATCCCAAGAGTCGATATGAAGATAAGAGCCACAGCTCCTACGATCAGTCCCCAGGTAATCTTAATAAAGATCGGAGCCTCCTGAGCACCTTCCGTTATCCCGGTAGCACTAATACTCGCCATCGCGTTGGTTGTCGAGTCGGTTGCTGTTACGAAGGAAATCATTACAGCTAACAAATAGAGAACAATCAGAATGCCGGAAAACGGAATTTCGCTTAAGACAGCATACCCGGCTGCTCCTGTGCCCTGGGCATCTATAATAGCGGCAATATCTACTTTTCCTGTCATCTGGAAGTTGATGGCTGTACCGCCTAGCACAGTCATCCAAATGACACTGAACAACCCGGGAATAACAAAGTTCATCATGATCACTTCTTTAACCGTGTAACCATAGGCAATCCTCGCCAGAAACACGGCTGTTACAGGGGCCCAGGCCATCCAGTTTGACCAATAAAAGGTTGTCCAGCCCGTAGCCCATGAATCCCCAGCGGCCTGACCTGTAAAGAGAGCTTTATCAAAGAATCCTGACAAGAAGCCGCCAAAACTCTCTGTTCCTAGACTGAACATCCTGTCATTTTCTTTGCTTCAAGGCATAAAAGATCGTAACCATCAGAATCAAAGCGGCTAAAATATATGAGGAATACACCACAAGCGGCACATCTGCATCCTGATTTCTAACCCCTATTCCGACGAACGCCCAGACAAACACGAGAGGATACACCCGGTCATTTTTCGTTATTAAGATATAGAAAGCAAGCAGAGTCGCTATAATGAGAAGGATGAACGTCCAGATAGAAGCAGAAATCCCAAATCCGCTCCACTCCACGTATGTCAGGTAATAGCTGATATTAGCAATAGTAGCTACGCTGATCCATCCAAGATAAACGGAAAATGGCAGCCGGTCCAGAAACGAAGCATCGACCGCTTTTGCTTTTACATAAAGACGAATAAGAGTGAGAAGTAAAAGAATCATGACGATGACCGAAAGTCCAAAGAAGTTGTAATGCCACATAAAAATCCAAAGACTGTTCAAAATGCAACTTAACACGAAGAGTCCACTTACCGCTTGATAAATAGGCAGATCTCGTCTGCTTTCAGGAAACTGGCGGAGCACCCAGATGCCAAGCAGGATATAGATTAAGCCCCATATACTGAACACATACCCAGCTGGAGTAAACAGGACGTTCAACCTGTTTGAAATTTCGCCCGTCGTCTGACCATTAAGTGGCAGCGTATTGGCGAGTCCATTAACGATAACCACAAGTAAATAAGCAAGTAAATTCAAAATAAATTTGCCCATAGGAACACTCCTTTTCAAAAACAGCTATGATACATATTATTCCTTTTCCCCCCTGAATAAAACGTTTTTACAAGGAAACGAGAACATTAAAAAAGTTTCCAAATAAAAACTCCCAAAAAGGGAGTCTATTTGTATTGGTATTTATTTGAGTTTTCGAGAATTAAGAAATATTTGAGCACAAACTGCCGGACTTCCCACTCAGGCACATCTTGTTTTCCATCTGTAAAACCGGCTGAACTATAAGAATAGTTGCCGAACTGAGCTCGCTCTTCTTTCTTCAGCTCCATGATCACCTGATTGGTCTTCTCCATATAAGTCATCTTTATCACCCTTTTTAGGATCAGTATGGACAAAAGGAAAAGGATTTATAAGGGATTTTTATAGTTTGCTATAAACAGTAGACTTTCATAAGTTTGCAGATAAATGATATTTCACTGGATATCGTAGTAGACTATTATACAGCTTTAAGGATATACGAAGATATTTCATCCCTCAATTTTTCTCTACACTGTTCGGATATATAGTTACTAACCGATTAAGCAGGCTTGAAGAATCAAAATTTATATCCAACTCTGCAAATACCTCCTGGTAATGGTCCATCCATTGGTTAACGGAAGTTGGCTTATGACTGCCATCATCGACGAAATTCACGAGCGCAAGCCAGGTAGGGATTTTTAATTTTTCATTCAATAAATACATGTAAGCTAAACGATTGGATAACTGATAGTACTGATTTAACCATGGATGCATCGAGGACTCTGACCCAAAAACAGCTTTTATCTCTCTTATCGTTCGTTCGATTAGATCTACACTCTGGGGATCCGTTGCTTTCAGTTTTGACCTCATTTCCTGCACATGAGCTTTAGCTTCTACTAGCACTAACCCCTTCATACCATCCTTACCTTGAACCATTGCGATGCCGTCCCACCTCGGACCTTGAGCAGGCCAATAAAGTTCCATTTGAGACTTAGCACTTTTCCACTCATCATCCAATTCGAGAAATTCATTACGATACTCTTTATAATTTTCATTTTCCAATGGAGAATACCAATTCATATTTTTGCTTTTATCCATAAAAGAAATCAGTGATGGGGAACTCATTAAGATACTGTTATTAAGATCACGTGAATGATGATTAACGTACTCTTCCATTAAAAATTGACTGCCCTTTTTAATTTTACATTCACCTCACTAACTTATTTTTTACTCTTTCAAGTATTAGATTCTCCAGCATTATGAAATAACCTTTATTTGGATAAACGATAAACATTTCCTTTCATCTAAAACCTTGGCAATTTTCATATATCCCTCCACATGTTAGATGTTTAGACAAACCTGACAGACAAATTAAACTACCAATCCATTACCTTCTAACTATTTTTCTATGTAACAAAAAGACAGCACTCGACAATTACCATTTTATTTCCACGTATATTTCCTATTCATTATTAGAAAAGATGGTAGCAAAGGAGGTGGTTCATATGTTGTTAATGATTGTTCTAGGCTTCATCATTCCTTGGCTGACCACAGGATATGTTTATAAGAGAGCACCTAAGATTTTCTTTACAGTTGCACCATTCGCTGCTTTAATTGCGCTCATTTTGAATCAGCTCGGAATCCAGACAGACCTCTGGGCGATCCACACGTCTTCAAATGTGGTCCTTTTAAATACGTTATTTCTTGATTTAGGAATTTTTACGGTATCGGCTGTATGGTTTACGTATTTTCTTTACTATAAGGAGAGAAAACCGGCGTGGATGTACTTAATGTTTGTACTTGGGATGACTGGAGTTGAATTCATAGCTCTTTCTATTCACCTATTGACCTATCATGAAAAATGGAACATCTTCTACACCTTCCTCATGTACTTCGGTGGATTTATTATCATTCACCTGATTATTCGCAAGCTGGACAAACTTAAAGTCTACCCCTGACCTTTCTTCTTCACTAGATGCAAATTAAAAAAGGCAAGACACCATAACGGTGAATTGCCTTTCCTAAACACTATCAACTTAAAGGGATTGTATAGCTTCCTTAATCGCAGTGGTTCCGCTCACAACCTGAAATTCTTTACCAATCGTTGAATCATTTTCTAAAGCGGCAGCAATTACGTTTGCCACATCTTCCCTTGGCACTTCCCCTCTTTCCACTTTGGAAGCAGCTTCTACCTGCCCGGTTCCTGCATCATTCGTCAGCATACCAGGATGGATGATGGTATGATCTAAATCTGTTCCTCTCAACCACTCATCTGCGTAATGTTTCGCTGCAACGTATGGTGCAAAGGATGAAGGGGCACTCTGAATGGCTTCACGGGTCGTATCAAACGAGCTGATCATCACATATCGTTTCACACCAGCTGCTTTAGCTGCTTCGATCGTCTTCACAGCCCCGTCCAGGTCAATTAGAACAGTTTTGTCCGGCCCCGTATGAGGTCCAGATCCTGCAGTAAATACAATAGCATCTACTCCTTCAGCCGCTTTGGCAATCGTTTCAATGTCATCCTCTAAATCAACGACCACTGTTTCAGCCCCTTTATCTTCAAAAAAGGACGCCTGTTCCTGCTTACGAATCATGGCTTTAGCTTCCAATTTGTCGCTTTCCTGAATAGTGGATACCAGGTGTTTACCAATTTGACCGTTTGCTCCTACAACAAGTACTTTCATCATTTCTTCATCCTTTCTAATTTACAATCTGAATTCATTGCGTGATCCATATTATTATCGTAGATGAAAAAACAGGAAGATGTCTAGAAACTTGCCTTAACCGCTTCACAGGAAACTTGCCAATATCGTTCTAATTTTGCTTTTTTTACCCAGGCTGGATTTTAGCTTTTTTCTTCCTAAATGCGACGAGAGAAGTTTTGATAGAAGCACATCCTCCAACAGCTTTATTTCCTATAGAAGAAACCCATAAAGTTACCTGTTCACACGTTGTTTGGGTGTGCAAAAAACACACCGATGATTAACCCCATTAACGCAGCGGTTCCAGGTACTAAGATTTTCCGTAACAATGATTACCACAGGAACAGCAATTAACACCTCCCAAACATTTGTATGTATAATTGGGAACTCCTTCATACACTTGACCTCTCTAAAATAGAACAGCTTTGTAATATCGATTGCTGAATATAGATAGTATGGGCAAGGTACCCCAGATTTATATGTATTATTTATTACAAGGCTGTACACTATAACTTTTTCCAACAAAAAAATGATCTCTTTTTTCAGAGATCATTTTTCACAAGTTTCACTATATAGTTTTTCAAGATATTTATTTCTTTTCTAGTCGAAAAGTTCACTCACTGAATGGTCCGTCTGAACACGTACGATTGCATCCGCAAACAACGGAGCCACTGAAAGTGATTTGATTTTTTGAATCTGCTTTTCTTCCGGCAAGAAAACTGTATTAGTAATGACCAGTTCCTTGATCGGAGATTCTTCAATCTTCTGAACGGCGGGTTCTGATAATACCGCATGGGTACCGCAGGCATAAATGTCGTGCACTCCGCTTTCAATTAGAGCAGATGCTGCCTGGACCACCGTTTCTGCTGTATCAATCATGTCATCTACGATAAGAGCTGTCTTCCCTTCAATGGAGCCAACCACATTCATAACCTCATCAGCATTCGGTTCAGGTCTGCGCTTATCTACAAAAGCAATCGGGGTGTCTAGCAAATTCGCCATTCTTCTGGCACGGCTCAGCCCACTTGTAGCCGGTGCTACCACCACGATATCTTTCATATCTTTTTCTTTATAGTATTTACCCAGAATAGATGTGCCAAGCAGCTGATCAACAGGTATATTGAAGAAACCTTGAATTTGAGGCGCATGCATATCCATGGTAATGACCCTTGAAACCCCAGCTGATTCAAGTAAATCAGCAATGAGCTTTGCTGTAATCGGTTCCCGTGGACGAGCCTTTCGATCCTGACGGGCATATCCATAATACGGAAGGACCACATTAATGGTTCTTGCTGAAGCCCTCTTCATTGCATCAATCATAATCAACAATTCCATTAAGTGTTCATTTACCGGCTGAGAGGTGGATTGAATGAGATAAATATCGTCCCCCCTCACGCTTTCTTCAATATTAATTTGTACTTCGCCATCACTAAAACGAACAACGGAGCTTTTCCCTAATGGCGCTTCTAATATCTCAGATATTTCCTGCGCTAACGGTTCATTGGAGTTTAACGTAAATAGCTTCATTTCAGATTTTGAACTCATGTAAATCTCTCCCGAACTTAAAATTTTTAACTCGTTTATGTAGCTGTCGACACTTTATATAAAGACGACATTTTCGGTTATTATTCTGTTAAGACACTTACGATATTATAACATATAGACACCGGTCTTTCAGATTTGAACCCTTCTAAGTGTTTTTTGCCCGCAAGAGCTATAGGGATTAGGAGAAAGGATTGGATTTACCTTCTTCGTTATCATGATTGAAATACACTATGGTAAAACATTGTATAGAAAAAACACCTTCAAAGGGTTATACATCCGCTTTAAAGGTGTTCCTACTTACCTACGAGAGACGTTCTCTCACCTGTAATGTTTTCTCCTTACCCACATCGTCGCAGCCCACTTTTCACCGGCAGTGACCGGCGAGCCACCGTGGAGAGTCCTTTCATTGAGGAGGGGATCCGAATAGAAATATTCAAAATAGACGGCCATCCCTTGATGAGGGGAGATGGATAAATTCATATGCGGAAAGTAGGTTTCTCCTCCCTCTTCCACATCGTTCAAGTATAAGACAAGCGTACTGATTCTTGGATTGTTAGTTGCTTTAGCCTTTGAACGGAAGTAGTCATAATGTGCTTTATATTCCTGGCCTTGTTTATAATTTAAAATGTGAAGTCCTTCTCCATGTTCGACGGGGACGTTCATGATTTGTGCCACACGTTTTTCAATCCTGGCCGTTAGATCATCTTCTGGGAGAAACGTGCTGCTGCTCGTCCGGATGTCACTCACCTCGTGATTTGATCCAATTTTTGATCGGTTCATTTTGCTTTTGGACAGGAGGATGAGATCGTCACACTCTTCCTTACTCACCACATTACCCAGGACAGCAATCAATGGATTATCCATCTTAGCGATAATTGCTATTTCACGGTCTTCGGTAATAATTTTATGCCCCGTATGGTCGAAAATGGAGGGTTCCTTCACTGGTATTGTCACTTTTCATCAACCTCTTCTAATTTTATTAAAACGCTTTAAAAAAGATTTTTCCACTACCGCAAAAACAATAGGATACAAAGAATATATTACCATTTAATTACTATTACTTCCTTATATTTCATGAAAGTTATCTATTTGTTCACAATTGAAAATGCCACCTAATCTTAGGAGACCCTATCTACAAGAGGATTTTTTCTATACGAAAAAAGCATGAGACAGAATTAACTGTTCCACGCTCATTAAGTGTAAATTTATTCTATTAGAGGATCATTATGTATGATAGGTTCAAGGATTTGTACCCAATGGCTTTAGATGTATGATGTGAAGTGTAAACTGCGTCCATAACGAAGGTGGAGAAAAATGCGGCGCTACCTCCATTTACATTATTTGAGTCCGGCAAAACTGCTTCCCCCGAAAACTGAGAACGATATAAACATAACATGGTAGTTAAGAAGAGCACTTCTTATTAGAAAGCGGGCATACAAGGCAATGAGTTAGTGCTTCCTTCTTTTTTTCCAGTTTATGAAAATAACAGCATGTACGCCGAACTTTTTGCTCTCTAAGAGATTTGGGAGCTGTGAGGTAATTCTTCATAGGGTGCTCCACCCAGTTGAAGCAGCTTCCCCCCAGTTGATTAAATTCCTCAGCCAGCTGAACGATTGCCTGGTGAGCATCCGGGTATCGCTCTACTGCTTTTCTAAAGTAAGAATTAATCCGGACAGCTACATTTTCCCACAAAATAAAGACAGGAAGATTTGTGACTTGATGAAACGATTCCAGCAAAGGCAGGATGTTATAAGCAAAAAGCTCTTCCCAGGCCTCTTCTCGTGAATCGGTATATTTAATTCGTGAATCGTCGATTTTAATATCCAACTCATTGCTAATACTGCACGAATCGAGAGGGATAATTCTCGCTCTCTCTTCCCACAACATAGAGTCCATTACATAAGAAGGCAGAACCTGAGCGTACTTCTTCATCATCATGGACGCTGTAACCTTTAAGTTGGGAGCTAAAATCCGTTGTTGTTGATGGTTTAGGAAATCAATACATTCTGCTTCTTCCGTTAAGGCTTGTATGGGAATCATTCACTCATCACCTTTCGATTGCGGTATAGTAAATAGATGAAAAATGGCGCGCCGATTCCGGCTGTAAACACTCCAGCAGGGATATCAGATGGTAAAAAGGCCGTTCGAGCAATGATATCAGCACCCATCACGATTAACGATCCTATTAAGGCAGAACCAACTACTAAGTTGGCAAACGAGTTATGCAAAATAAGCCGAGCGATATGGGGAGCGATTAACCCCACAAAAGCGATCCCGCCTGCAAAAGACACAGCCGCTCCAGCCAAAGCCACACTTAAGGCAAGTAATAGGAAGCGGAACAACTGCACTCGGACGCCCATGCCAGTGGCTACGTCATCCCCCAACTGCTTGACATCCACAACCCCCGTAAAAAAAATCGAGATAAAGATCAGGGTGAGAATAATAGGAAGAAGAATGGTTACTTCCTGCCAATTAGCCCCGTATAAGCTTCCGGTTAACCATAGATATACTTTAGAAGCAATAGCAGATTCACTCGATACCATAAACATGGTCACTATGGCATTAGTTAAAGCAGAGATGCCAATACCAATAAGAATCAGACGCATAGGTGTAACTCCATTTTTCCATGACAATAAGTAGATGATTGCGGTTGTGACGGCCGCTCCCATTATGGAAGCAAGGGGAAGCCAATTCACACTCATTTCGCCCAGCAAAAAAACAATAAACAATACAGCACCTACGGAAGCCCCGCCGGTAACTCCCACAATGTCTGGAGAACCAAGGGGGTTACGAATCATACCTTGCAGGATTAAGCCAGACACTCCCAGTCCTGCTCCGACCAGGAAGCCCATAACTACACGAGGCATCCGGAGTTCATTGAGAACAAAAGCGTGCTCACTTTCACCAATAAGCTCTTGAAATACCGCTCCTAAAGGAATATAACTGCTGCCTGCTGAAAGGCTGATGAGAAATACAATAAACGTCACTAACATCAAGGAAATTAAAATATATAATGAACGTTTATGAAATTGCAGCGAAAATTGGTCGCCTTTACTTCGGATTGTGAAAAATTCACCCACTTTTCTTCACCCCTTTTCTAGCTATATAAATGAAGAATGGTGTTCCGAAAAGAGCTGTCATGACCCCTATTGGCATTTCCTGGGGTGCAATGATAAGCCGTGCGGCAATGTCCGCCCCGAGCAACAACGTAGCTCCGCACAGACCACTGATCGGTATAATCCACTGATAATTAGGTCCTGTGATTCCTTTTACGATGTGCGGGACAACCAGCCCAATGAAGCCGATCGACCCTGCTACAGCTACAGACCCTCCGGCTAAAAATACAATCGTTATTCCAATAACCAGTTTGAGCAATCCGGTGTTTTGACCCAAGTTCTTAGCCACATCATCCCCTGACATTAGAATATTCAAAGGCTTACCAATGAAAAAGGAAAGGACAATGGCTCCTAAGAGAAAAGGAAGAACCGGTAAAAGAATGTCTAATTCCCGCCCTGCTACAGAACCGGACAGCCAAAACAACACGCTTTGCATTCGTTGCTCATCTAACACGAGCATCCCTTGAGTGAATGAAATAAAAAGTGCACTAATTGCAGCACCCGCTAGCACAATCCGAATAGGAGACAAACCGTCTTCACCCATAGAACCTAATAAATATACAATTGTTCCGGCAACACCAGCCCCTACAAAACCAATCCACATATACCCGCTTAAGGACTCTACCGAAAAGAACGTGGCTGCAGCTACGATAAAGAAAAGAGCTCCTGCATTGACTCCGAAAATGTCAGGAGATGCTAAAGGATTGCGCGTTAACGCCTGCATAAGAGCTCCGGCTATGGACAAACTGGCACCTACGGTCATAGCTATTAATGTCCGGGTAATACGCGACGTCCGAATAATGACCTGATTCGTGCTGGAAGGGTCATAATGAATGAAGGCGTCCCAAACCGTAGATAGAGGTATAGAGGTTTTTCCTATAGCTATACTTAAAAATCCAGCGGTTAAAAATATAACAATAATCCCAAGCAGGATTGTCCATTTGAAATGTCTGTTTATAATAAATTTGCTCATTAGGTTTCTCCCCAAAGCAACAAAGATAGGAGATCTCCTCCTATCTTTGGAATTTACTTCTCTAAATCAAATCGGTCATACAAGTCGTCCAGCATTAAGTTGGCCGCTCGAATTCCTCCAGCCATATTCCAAGTAACTTCATCCACCATATGAACCTCATCATTTTTCACAGCGTCCAGGTTCTTCCAAAGAGGATGATTAGTCCACTCTTCATAATTATCTTTAATCGCTGGCTCATCACTCATAAATATATAAAAGACATCAGCATTCATTTCATTAATGCTTTCTTTATCCGTTAACTTCATACCCCATTCATCTGACTGCTGGTTTTCTGGTCTAGTAAATCCTGCCTCTCTAAGGATTGTCCCAGCAAAACTATCGAAATAGATGCGTGCATGATCGCTTCTGAAATTCAAGATAGATACGTTAAGCGGCCACTCATCCCCTAGCTTTTCAGAAGCTTTTGTATTGAAATCTTCAATTCGCTCATCCCAGTTAGTCAGGATTTCGTCTGCCTTATCTTGCTTATCTAATGTTTCTCCCATCAATTTAACGGTTTCCTTGAATTCATAGACCTGATCAATAGCTACAGTAGGAGCGATCTTATTTAATTTCTCATAGATATCCTCGTGACGAAGTTTCGATGCGAAAATAACATCAGGATTTAATTGGGCAATCTCCTCTAAATTCGGCTGCGTTTCTTCTCCTACTAATGGCGTACCTTCCAAGTCATCGCGAAGATACTTATAAATAGGTTTTTCTACCCATGATTCAACAATTCCTACCGGCTCTACGTCGAATGCAGTAGCTGTATCCGTTGCTCCTTGATAAAGAGTTACCACCTTTTCAGGAGTTCCCTCGATCGTTGTCGTCCCCATGGCGTGTTCAATTTCTCTTGTATTGGATGCTTCGCTTGATGAATCACTACCTTCATCGGATGAATTACTTTCTGAAGAAGCCCCGTCCGAACCACAAGCTGCAAGCAATGTAGCCAAAAGTAAAACAATTAAAAGCAGTCCCCATTTTTTATGTAAAAGATGGTTTAACATATGTATTCCTCCTTTTTGATATTGAGAATCATTTTCATCTGTAATCATGTTATTGCAAGTGAAAATCTATGTCAATACTATTTAGGACTTTCCATTCATTTCCACAGTTTGTTGAATCCTCTACTTCTATTTATGCACGGAGCGATCAAGCCTCTAGAAGGAGCCCTGTTTTGGTAGTCATTATTAGGGGAATCGATGGAAATGCAATTCTTTATTGGCTTTACTCTTATCGCGGCAGGAATAATAGTTGTAACACTTCTCTTGCCTCGGAAGGTAGATAACGTAAAATGACAATTACTTTCTTTATTAAGGAGTTTAAGTTTCAAACTGCCCATTAAATAATCTCCCTAATAAGGTGATTGTTTAATGTGTTTACTTCTATATGAAATGTCTCCATGACCACTTTTTCTCTAATGGCACTAATTTCAATTATAATGAGTCATTGATAATGCGGGCTGTAACTGTATCCTTGTATGAATCTTAAGCCAAACTAAAATCACGATCTGTTACTTCCTGGAGAGCACCTCTTAACCCTTTTACCTAGACAGTCACTAGTGTCTTTGTTATAGGTAGAGTATAAGGAATTATTTAGTCCTTAACAGGTGATTTAACTCCACCTGCTCAACCATTGAAGAATTGATTATTAGACGGAATTGTGGATGTGTTGACAAAAAACGCATTCTATATAATAATAGTTACTGGATTAGAATTATTATAAAAAACTGCTTAAGAAAAGCAGAAATCTTATCACAATTACAGGAGGAATTCTACTATGGCTCTAATCGGAAAAGAAGTACAACCATTCCAGGCAAAAGCATTCAAAGACGGTGAAGACTTTATTGATGTAACAGAAGAAAATTTCAAAGGTCAGTGGAGCGTTGTTTGTTTCTATCCAGCAGACTTTTCTTTCGTTTGCCCAACTGAACTTGAAGACCTTCAAAATAACTACGAAACTTTGAAAGAACTTGGTGTTGAAGTATACTCTGTTTCTACAGATACTCACTTCGTACACAAAGGCTGGCACGATAGCTCTGAAAAAATTAACAAAATCAAGTACCCAATGATCGGGGATCCATCCCAACAGCTTTCCCGTCAATTCGACGTATTGAACGAAGAAGATGGCCTGGCTGAACGCGGTACATTCGTGATTGATCCAGATGGCGTTATTCAAACTGTAGAAATTAACGCAGGCGGAATCGGACGCGATGCAGATAATCTTGTAGGTAAAATTAAAGCTGCTCAATATGTACGCAACAATCCTGGCGAAGTTTGCCCGGCTAAATGGGAAGAAGGCGAAGAAACCCTTACGCCAAGCCTTGATCTAGTTGGCAAAATTTAAGGAGTGAAATAAATGGTTCTAGATGCACAAATAAAAGCGCAATTAGAAGAATATCTAAAGCTTTTAGAAGGTGACATCGAACTGAAAGTCAGCGCGGGAGACGATGATGTCTCCCGCGACATGCTGGCTCTCACCGATGAGCTTACCTCCATGTCACCGAAAATTACAGTTACAAATGCAGAACTTAAACGCACACCCAGCTTCAGTGTGAACCGTCCCCAAGAGGAAACAGGGATTACCTTTTCCGGTGTTCCGCTCGGTCATGAATTCACATCTTTAGTACTTGCTTTGCTTCAAGTAAGCGGAAGACCTCCAAAAATTGATGATACTATGATTGAACAAATTAAAAATATCAGCGGAGAGTATCACTTCGAAACGTTTGTCAGCTTAAGCTGTCATAACTGCCCGGATGTGGTTCAGGCTCTGAATATCATGAGCGTAATAAACCCTGGCATCACTCATACAATGATTGATGGCGCTGCATTTAAAGAAGAAGCAGAAGAAAATAATGTAATGGCAGTTCCAGCTGTTTATCTTGATGGAGAATTCTTCAGCGGCGGTCGTATAACCCTTGAAGAAATCGTTGCAAAAATCAGTGACGGTCCATCTCCAGAAGAATTTACAAACCGTGACCCATACGATGTGTTAGTTGTCGGCGGTGGCCCTGCAGGTGCCAGTGCTGCTATTTATGCTGCACGTAAAGGGATTCGCACAGGGGTCGTGGCCGAGCGCTTCGGCGGTCAGGTCCTTGATACCATGACCATCGAGAACTTTATCAGTGTTAAAAACACCGAAGGACCGAAATTCGCAGCAAGCCTTGAAGAACACGTGAAAGACTATGATATCGATATCATGAACCTTCAACGTGTCAAAGGGTTGGAAAAGAATGACGGCATGTTCGAAGTTGAACTTGATAACGGTGGCGTTCTGAAGAGTAAGAGTGCCATTATCTCTACAGGTGCGCGCTGGCGCCAAATTGGTGTTCCAGGCGAAGAAGAGTTCAAGAACAAAGGTGTAGCCTACTGCCCTCACTGTGACGGTCCATTGTTCGAAGGCAAAGACGTAGCGGTCATCGGCGGTGGAAACTCCGGCGTTGAAGCAGCTATCGATCTTGCAGGAATTGTTCAAAACGTTACTGTGCTTGAGTTTGCCGACGAGCTGAAAGCAGATGAGGTTCTCCAAGAACGACTAAATAGTCTTCCAAACGTAAATGTGAAGACAAATGCCCAAACTACAGAAATCACCGGTGACGAAAACGTAAATGGTATTACGTATATCGACCGTGAATCTGGTGAAGAACAGCACATTGCCCTTCAGGGCGTCTTCGTTCAAATTGGTCTTGTGCCGAATACAGAATGGTTAGACGCAGATGTAGAAACCAACCGCATTGGTGAAATCATCACCAATAAGCAAGGTTCTACGAATGTACCTGGTCTGTTTGCTGCCGGTGACGTAACCGACTGTCCAAACAATCAGATCATTATTTCTATGGGTGATGGTGCAAATGCCTCTCTTGGTGCATTTGATTACTTGATTAGAAACTAGTAGTAAAAACTCTTTATATTTATATACAAGAAAACTCCGGAAACAGGTTCAAATATCATCCTGTTTTTCCGGAGTTTTTTGTCTTCAAGAGTAAAAATTAAATCGTGTTGATCTTCCAGTAAAGCTCCCGTTTGTTGAAGACTCGATTTCGAGACATTTGTGAGAATTAGGTCCTCCGGGTGACGATTTCGCTTTCCGGCCCTGCACGACGCAGGGTCGTTCGACGTTGCCACAGGACGTGGCGATCTTAGTCGAACATCCCTTGAGGTGAGCTTCCTCAGGCTTCGCCTTCCGGGATCTCACCGATCATGTTCATCCCACAGGAGTATACATCATCCCCCTCCGGACCTGGCTGAATCAGAAACTCGAAATCCACCAAAAATGCCTGCTAAAGTTAACTGGAGAGCGAAAGAGTATCTAACTTATTTAAGTATGCAATCCCTGATATATAAGGGGTTAAGGCTGATCCAGAGCGATTACCTCTCTTATAGAAGGGTCCGTTCACTCCTCAAACATAGGATGGCGGAGGAAACGACGAGACTCCCGCGGGAGAAGGAGCGAGGCGAGACCCCACAGGGAGTGAAGCGACCGAGGAGGCTTGCCAGTTCCCCCGCAGGAAAGCGAGTTGTTTCCGCAGCCATCCCACTCTCTTTCTTAGCAACGGACCCACAATACCTCGAATTCGAGCCCAATTAACCGGCCCTTTAGTTTAATAATTCTTTTGAAAAAAGAAAAGGCCTTCTATCAAAAGGTTTGCTTCATAAGCAAATTCTTTTGGATAGAGGCCTTCTTGATAGAATGTTATTTAGTTACTGTACCTGCATCAGCTGGATGTACTCCATGACGATAGTAGTCTGCATCAATTGGCTCAAGCGGCTTACGTCCAAGGATAAGATCTGCTGCCTTTTCCGCCAACATCAATACAGGTGCATGAATGTTGCCGTTTGTAACATAAGGCATAGCAGATGCATCCACTACTCGTACATTGTCGAGTCCGTGAACCTTCATGGTTTCTGGGTCTACTACAGACATTGGGTCTGATGCCGGTCCCATCTTAGCTGTACAAGACGGGTGAAGGGCAGTCTCTGCATCTTCTTTTACCCACTCCAGTATTTCTTCTTCTGTCTGAACAGTAGGTCCAGGTGAGATTTCTCCTGCATTGTATTTTTTCATGGCAGGTTGAGACATAATTTCACGCGTAATCCTAATCGCTTCCACCCATTCACGTTTGTCTTGTTCCGTAGACAGATAGTTGTAAACCATGCTCGGATGCTCTTTCGGGTCTTTAGAGCGAATTTTCAATGATCCACGTGCATCAGAGTACATAGGTCCAATGTGCACCTGGAAGCCGTGATCCGTTGGTGCTTTTTGTCCATCATAGCGTACCGCTACCGGAAGGAAGTGGAACATCAGGTTAGGATAATCAACATCTTCATTTGAACGGACAAAGCCTCCACCTTCAAAATGGTTCGTGGCTGCAGGTCCTGTACGCCCAAGCATCCACTGCAATCCGATCCAAGGCATGCGTCTCTTCTGCAGGTTAGGCTGTTCAGAAACAGGAATCGGGCACGCGTGCTGAACGTAAACTTCAAGGTGATCCTGAAGATTTTCACCTACACCAGGAAGATTAACAACAGGTTTAATCCCAAGAGAGCGAAGATGTTCTGCATCTCCTACCCCTGACAATTGAAGAAGCTGCGGCGTGTTGATAGCCCCTCCTGAGAGGATGACTTCACCCGCTTTGACTTGGTGGATCTTCCCGTTTCGTTTATAGGTCAACCCTTTGGCACGAGTACCATCGAAGTCAATACTCGTAACGAAAGCACGAGTTTTTACCGTCAGGTTCTCACGATTCATTGCAGGATGCAGGTAAGCACGTGAAGCTGACAACCGCTGACCTTTGTACACATGCTTATCGAATGGTCCGAACCCTTCTTGACGGAAACCGTTGACATCCGGAGTTTTGTTATAACCGGCCTCTACAGCTGAGTTAAAAAAGGCTTGGAATAGAGGGTTTTTGGCTGGTCCGCGCTCCAATTTGATTGGCCCGTCGTGACCGCGAAGATCGTCATCTGGTGAGCCTAAAGCATTCTCCAAACGTTTGAAGTATGGAAGGCAGTGCGCCCAATTCCAGTTTTCCATACCTTTGTCGGATCCCCAGCGTTCATAGTCTTTCGGATTTCCGCGCTGATAAATCATACCGTTGATGGAGCTGGAACCCCCAAGCACCTTTCCGCGCGCATGCGGGATGCGACGTCCATTCATATATGGTTCAGGGTCAGATTCATATTGCCAATCGTAAAGATTTTTTCCAGAAGGGAACGGCAATGCTGCCGGCATTTGAATCAATAAGTCCCATGAATAATCACTGCGTCCCGCCTCTAAAACTAGGACACTCTTTTTTCCATCTTCACTTAAACGGTCACCGAGTACAGAACCCGCACTACCGCCTCCTACAATTACAATGTCATATGCTTCTGTCATGTCAGTTCCTCCTTAGATGTTGTAATGGGTAGAAAGGTTTTGAAGCAATAAAGACACACCGCTCAAAAACCCTTCTCCTTTATTAAAAATTTGTTTTTTGTATTCATTTATAAAATAGATTGAGCTTTTTCAGACTTGAGCTTCTCTACCATACCGATACTTTTTTATAGATTAGTAGTTTAAGTTTAGAACCAGTTAATAGGTTCGGGCTTCAGGTTTTGGAAGATATGTTTAGTTTCTGTATATTCTTCTATACCTAATCTGCCTAATTCGCGTCCAATACCGGACTGTTTAAATCCACCCCACGGGGCGTGCGGGAAATATAGGTTGAATTCATTGATCCATACCGTACCCATACGCATTTTCGCTGCACAGCGTTCAGCTTTGGCAATATCATTTGTAAAGACACCGCCAGCAAGACCATAAATGGAATCATTTGCAAGCTTAGTGGCTTCTTCTTCTGTACTAAATTTCTCAACTGTGATAATTGGACCGAAGCCTTCTTCTTGAACAATGTGCATGTCTGTGGTGCAGTCTGTGAAAATTGTAGGCAGATAGAAGAAACCTTTTTGCAATTCTGGATCTTCTGGGCGCTTGCCGCCAACGGCTAAAGTTGCTCCTTCTTTGACCCCTGCTTCCACATACTTCTCCACTTTCTCAAGGTGCTCAGCTGAAATAAGCGGTCCCATTTGTGTATCTTCATCAAATCCGCTGCCCAGCTTGAATTTTTTCACTCGTTCCACAAGAGCATTGACAAATTCATCATGAATGCTTTCTTCTACAATCAGTCTTGTACCAGCAGAGCAGATTTGTCCCGCGTGGAAAAACACTCCGTTTAACGCCTGATCTACAGCTAATTCAAAATCAGCATCTGCAAAGATGACATTCGGGTTTTTTCCTCCGAGTTCAAGCGCGAGCTTCTTCACATTCACACTTGCCGCCTGCATAATTTTCTTCCCTGTCGCAATGCCACCTGTGAAAGAAATAAGATCTACATCTGTACTGCCGGACAACTCAGAACCAATCGTATTACCTGCACCAAGTACAAGGTTAGCGACACCAGCAGGGATGCCTGCCTCTTCCATTAATTCAAATACTTTAATGGTAGTAAGCGGTGTAATTTCACTTGGTTTCATAATGAGAGTATTTCCAGTTACAAGCGCTGGAGCCAGTTTCCAGGACGCTTGCAGTAAAGGGTAATTCCAGGGTGTGATTTGTCCACAAACACCGACCGGCTCGTGTACAACCTTACTGCTGGAATTCGGCACAGGAGAATCAATTAGTTCTCCTCCATCTTTATCTGCAAGTTCTCCATAATAACGAAACACTCCAGCGATATCTTCCATGTCTCCACGACTTTCTTCTACTGTTTTTCCAGTATCCAAGGATTCTAAATACGCCAATTCTTCTTTGTCTCTTTCAATCAATTCAGCAATTCTCGTTACGACAGTACCGCGCTCAGTTGCTGGGGTTGAAGCCCACTCCCCATTATCAAATGCTTCTCTTGCTGCAGCGATGGCTGCTTTTGCATCTGATTCATCACCTTCAGGGACCGTAGCAATAATTTCCTGATTAAATGGATTAATAATGTGGCGCTTATTTCCTGAATTCGCATCCACCCATTCTCCATTGATGTATTGTTGTAGTTTCAAATCCATATCTATCAACTCCAATTCTGAAGTAAAATTAACTTTATTAAGAATTTATTTAACGTTTTAAACACTAACACGTATTATTAAGGCTGTCAAAATAATGTCAATCATAAAATGAAGTAATATTTGGAAAGAAGCATAACGCCTATAAAGACTGTGAGTTTCAACTTATCAAGTTGATAAAAATTAAATCCTCATTTGACATTTTAGCTGAACACGTTAACATGTAGTTCATAAAGAATGTTTGATAAATATTTAACGAGGTTTATTTTATATTGAAGGAGCGACCTTATGAGCGATACCGAAAAACCCAGCATTAAAATAGAAGAAGCCAAAGATAAAGTCATTGGTGCCATTGCAGAGACTATGGATTTATATGGAGTAACACCAGCTGCTGGAAATTTATATGCGACGATGTATTTTAAGGATCAGATGACGCTTGATGAAATGCGCACAGAACTCGGAATGAGTAAACCGAGTATGAGTACCAGCGTCCGCCGTCTTCAGGAAATAGAAATGGTGAAAAAAACCTTTACACGTGGCTCAAGGAAACATACGTATGCAGCTGAGAAAAACTTCTTCCGTTCCTTTATGGCGTTTTATTGTCAGATGTGGGAACGCGAAGCGAAAATGAATTTGGAAGCCATTGAAGAAGCGCAGGAAGATTTTATCGATGTTATAAAAGATTCCAGCAGTACACCAGATATTGTTGCAAATGCAAAGAAATACTATGATCAATTAGAAGAATCGAAAACATATTATCACTGGCTGAATGACTTAGTGGACAGTATAAGAAGCGGTAAGATATTTGAATTTTTGCCGAAGGATCCACATGACTAAGGGCAAGCAAAATCTCAGGCAGTCTATAGAAAACCATTATGGACTGCCTGGTTATAGGAATCCTCCACTCTTTTCTAAGAAAGAAATGGATTTTTCATATCTTTATGTTAAAAAAATTCTTAACGTATTTAATTTTTTACAATCTGTAAAAATTAAAATAAATAACAACAAAGGGGAGTTTTCAACATGTACAAGTGGAAAAAAGAACTTAGTTTTATTTTAGCGATTCTAATGGTTGCTGTACTGGCCGCATGCGGAAACAATAATGAGGAAGCAAACAGTGAACAGACAGGTACAGAATCAGAAGCAAAGGATAAAGAATTAACGATAGGTCAAGTTAACTGGGCTGAAAACATTGCTGTAACAAATATGTGGAAAGTCATTTTAGAAGATAAAGGGTATAACGTGAAATTAAATAACTTGAATATGGGCAGTACAATGAAGGCATTAGAAAGCGGCGATTTAGATGCTAGTTTAGAAATTTGGCTGCCTGTACAGGATGCTAATTATTTGGAGAAGTATCAAGATACCGTCAATTTCTCAGATGCAACCTGGTATGACAACGCAAAAGTAGGACTTGTAGTTCCTTCCTACTTAGAGGAAGTGAATAGTGTAGAAGACTTAAATAAACATAAAGAAATGTTCAATAGCGAAATTGTTGGTTTTGGACCTGGCGCAGGTACAATGGAAGTAACAGAACAACTAATTAAGGATTATGATCTCGACTTCGAACTACTATCCAGCTCAGAATCTGCGATGTTAGCTGAAATCGGAGAAGCTGTAAAAGATGAAGAACCAATCGTAGCACCACTTTGGAGCCCACACTGGGTGTTCTCCAAATATGACTTGAAATTCCTCGAAGATCCACAAAACACGTACGGTGGTGTAGAAAAAATTCACCATGCTACAAGACAAGGATTTGAAGAAGATTATCCAAAAGTAAGCAAATGGTTTAAAAACTGGAAGATGGATGATCAACAAATCGGTAAGCTTATCGAATATGTAGAAGGTACGGAAAATCCTCTCGATGGAGCTGAAAAATGGGTGGAAGAGAATCAAGATCTAGTCGATGAATGGGTAAAATAAATGCATAAAAAAACCGGGCTCTTATTTATTATAAGAGCCCGGCTTTATTTATGATTATTGGTAATATGGCCTTCATATGCGGCAGCCCTTTAGTCGAAGAGAACATTAATTGTTGCCGTCTGAACTCAACCATGCTTCCAAGTCATATTTTTTTAACAAGAAATTACTTTTAATAATATAAGCAGCCTTTAATTTGTAGTTTGATTACATAAAAAATGGATTATAGACAAGAAACCTTGTAGCCCTCATAACCTTTAAATGCTGACTGTCACTTGAATATAACAGGAATTCTACTTAAAAATTCGACTTATTAGTATTAGTTTAATAAGTAACTGAAATAGAAATTTAGCATATTTGTTATACAACTGTAAATTCGTGTCGAATTGTAATATGCTACGATATTATATAAGAGCAAGCTAGCAAGCCATACATAATCAGGAGGTATTTTTTTTGGGAAAGAAATTTGTCAGTGTCGTACTAGCTAATTTCATGGTAATGTTCTTATTTATACCACATACATACGCATCATCAGCTTCAGGCGAGGAAGTGATTGAACGAGCAAAAAAGCACCTTGGCACTCCATACCAATGGAGTGGAGAGTCACCGGATGGATTTGATTGTTCAGGATTTACACACTATATAATGGATCAATTTGGGATAGATCTTGAAAGAGGTTCCTATGATCAATATAAGCAAGGTACATATGTAACAGCATCCAATCTTCAAAAAGGAGACCTGGTCTTCTTCTCTGGCACCCACCAAACGGGTATATCTCATGTAGGATTCTACATCGGAAACGGGGACATGATCTCTGCCACCAAGAGCAGCGGAGTTGCCATCGATCCGGTCTTCTCTGGTTTTTGGGGAGATAAATATACAGGAGCCAAAAGATTCATAGATAACAGTTTCTTTAGCGATGTATCGCCAGACTATTGGGCTTATGACGAAATTAAGTATTTAAATGACGAAGGGATCATTAACGGTTTATCTAATGGAAGTTTTGGACCTACGGCTAATGTGTCCAGGGCACAAGTAGCCAAAATGGTGAGCGAAGCATTAAATCTTCAGCCTTCTTCGTCCGGCCATTTCGAGGATGTTTCTTCCTCTCACTGGGCATACGAATACATAAATGCGGCAAGCGGTGCCGGGGTGATCACGGGCTATGAGAACGGTACATTCAAACCAGATGAAGATATTACCAGAGCTGAAATAGCAGCAATGGTTAATAGAGCTTTCGAATTAAGCAATATGAACAGTTCTTATAGTTTTGAAGATATAAGCTCTTCTCATTGGGCCTATGAGGATGTCTATGCTTTAGCTTCTAACGGTATTACTTCAGGATACCATGACGACACATTCCGCCCTAACAAAGAAGCAACAAGAGCTGAATTCAGTGCTTTCTTGTATCGTGCGTTAAATTAAACAATTCCATACATAATAATAACTCAAATAAGAGGTGATTAAACCTCATATTTGAGTTATTTTCATTTATTGAAAAAAATATACCAGGAGATAGTACAGCTAGATAAAACTGCATTCCTCACATATTAAACAAGTTCTTAAAAGTCTGAACAGTTTCCTCCTGCTCCTCCCGTGAACTTTCCGGAGCTGTATCTTTAATGAGTTTATTCATTAAGTCACTGTAACGATTGAGGATCATTGTTTGCTGCAGGGCCATTTGTATATGTATATTACGAACATTTTCAGCTTTCATCCTTAAACCTGAATTGAAATTCTTATTGGCCATCGTTTCAGCGGAAGTTTTAAGTTCTATTAAGATATTCTCTTGAGCCATTCCTATGGAATTTTGCTTACAGTTAAACGTAACAGGTTCCCACTTTTGTAAGTCACTGACCCCGATGGCTTCATTTTGAACTGGGTTCATAAGTGCAATCATAACTTTCACATGATTTTGCATGATCATATATTGCTCTGTTGCGACTTGTTTGATCTCTGGGTCTTGAATACTGCAAATAAATAACGCTAATTTATCCAATTCCGCTTTATGAACAGGTAAGTGCTCAGCCATTAAACTTAAGTCTATCATTTTTAAAATCATAACAGCCATTCCTCCTTTCCTTTAATGTATTCCTTTGAATTGGAATAATGACCTAACAAGGAAACGGGATAACTGTAGGAAGTTATAAAGCACGATTTTTAAGAAAATCGATTTCAATAAAGACGATATTTTAAATTATGGTATAGGAGAGAATTTTTAGTTTTTAACTTTCAACATTTCATTAGCTTCTGTCATTTTCCCCATTTTATAATAATCCCCTTTCAATTGGGCAATATACCTTGCCGTTTCATCCATTGATTCAATGTATGGTCAAAATTACCATCACCCTGGATCAGAAGGCTTTTCACGTCCAAAAAGAGGCCCCTATCCCGCTTGAGTAATGTGTTTAGCTTTTTTATTTCTGTTTTTAATTTTTCCTCTCTTTTGTCCCGTTTCTACCGTATAATAACTTCCCTCTGAAGCTAAACTAAACTCAATGATCAGCAATCCCTATGTTTTATTAAAATTCACATGTAAAGGGGGATAGTTATGGAGCAGATCCTAAAAAAAATATTCGTTGCCACCATATGTATTAGCTTTCTTACGGTTTTCAATTATGAGGGGACCGATGTTTTTGGAGCCGGCCTCCACCCTTCCACCACATTTAACAGTAATAAAGAGAACTCACCCTATGATTACACGCTTGTCTGGATGTCAGACACCCAGTATTATTCAAAAAACTATCCCCACATATACAAAAGTATGGTCGATTGGATTGCTGCAAACAAAGATTATCTTAATATTCCTTATGTCTTTCACACCGGCGATGTCGTAAATGAATGGGATAATGAAGCACAGTGGCAGTATGCAGATACGTATATGAAAGTTTTAGAAAAAGTGAACATCCCTTATGGAATTCTTGCCGGTAACCATGACATCGACTTAAAAAGCAGCAATAAATACACACAGTTTTCTAAGTACTTTGGACAAACTCGTTTTGAAAAGCAGCCATCATACGGCGGATCATATAAAGATAATCAGGGTCATTTTGATCTAATCAGTGAGAATAGCGATGATTATATTATGGTCTATATGGGGTGGGGAATTTCAAAGGACGAAATCGACTGGATAAACCGTGTATTAGCCAAGTACCCTGATCACATCGCTCTTCTCAGCTTTCACGATTATTTATTAGCTTCAGGAAAGCACAGCCCGATCGGAGAGGAAATCTTTAAGAAAGTCGTAGAACCCAATAAAAATGTTGTAGCCACTTTGAGCGGTCACTACTATGGCAGTGAAACACGCATTGAGGAACTTGACGATAATAAAGATGGTAAACCAGATCGGAAAGTGTATCAGATGATGACTAATTATCAAAACGAGCCAGAAGGCGGACAAGGCTATATGCGATTATTAAAGGTTAAATCGAACGAAAACAAAATTTATGTAAAAACATACTCATCCTACCTTAACTCCTATAAATACGCTACTCCCCAATCGAGCCCAGGAAAAGATGAAATTGTCATCGAGCTTCCTGATTGATGGAAAAGAGAAATCACTATACGAGCCCAGTTCCAAAAACAGTAGTGAAATGAAAAATAAACCCCACCATAGTTCTGAGGAACTCTGGCAGGGTTACATAATTTTTAGCTGACTTCATAAAGTAGACCGCTTCCTTGATTTATTTCTACTTTTCATCAAAGTGGACGGTATCTTTTAATTTATTCTCTTCTTCTATTGAATTACTGCTCGCCATCTTTTTCACAAATTCCTTAACGGTCTTGACGTTCACGCCGGACTCCCAGTATTCAGCAACTTCGGGGGTCACTTTGACCAGAATAACATTCGGGTCATCAGCTGAAGCATTCAGCACTTTTTCGACAATCTTATTCCAGTATTCTTTCTTCTTATCTTCATCCTGAACAAATTCAGCCGTACCGCTGATCGATACATAGGAACTTCCTGAATAGGCCAGGTTAACGGCAGGATTGCGGCCGATATCCCTATATTTATCTGTATCTTTTTCTGTAATGAACCAGAACTCTTCCTTATCCATTGCTACTTCCTGTGTATGCATGGGCCGGGACATTAGTTTTCCCTCTGGGGATATCGTGGTCAGCATTGCCACTTTCTCATCTTTAATCAAATCTTTAATTTTCTTGAGGGCTTTCTGGTTTTCTGAATTTTGGTCAGCCATTTACGCTTCCCTCCTTTTGATAATTAACCGTTGCTTCTCTCTTTTTCCATAAGCACAAACCAGTCTAACATTTATCACGATTTCTTCTTTCTTTTCCCGGATAAATAGAAAGCTACACTTTTTAACAAGCATTAGTATATTCGACTTATTACTATTGATAAACGATTACTCAACAAAGGGCGCTGACTGAAAAGGATTCAAATCTTATGCAGAAAATCCCCCAAGAAAAAATCACACTACAAAAAGACGGCCTAATTAAACAGTTGACCGGTGAACATTCCAACATCTCGACAACCTCTTTGGATCGATAACCTTCATAATTCAGAATAATTAGATTAGCTTCGAGAAGAAGTATTCTCCCAAAAATACTGATGTCTACTTTGTAAATATGAATGAATCACATAGAAAAGTTGCTCATTCTTTTATTTTTAGTTTTCCTGAGGAAACGATGCTTGCTTTTACTTTTAAGTCTTTCAACGTCTCAGGTTTCATCCAATCTTTATTTTCAAGACTGAGCTTTTTAAAAGCTTTGGGATCCGTTTTGTATATGTGATTTGTGAACTGATAGACATCAATGTTTTTCTCTAAACCTGCCTGATAGGTGGTCGTTATTTGTTCTTTAATTTGTTGTTCGGCTTCTTTCATCAGTGTTTGATCATCTTTATGGAAGGGATTCTCAATGATTTCTCCTGTCAGTTCTACTTTCACAGAAACCGTCACCTCTTCACCTTGAACTTCAGGCTTAATATCAATTTTAGGGGTGGTAAAAACTATAGAGGCGTAATCATCTTCATTCTTATATAAGTAAAGAGGGATCCTTTCTGATTCTTTCTGCATCCACCGAACTCCTTGTATCTTTTCTACGGATAGACTGCCTTTGTATTTCCCTTTATCTACAAAAGCACTTCCTCCAAATTCAGGAATAGGATGAGGTTCATTACGTTTCGTCCACATATTTTCGTTGATGCCAAACTTAGGGATCTTTATGACTTTACCAGGTTCCTTTTGGTCAATTAAATAATTTCGCAAAGTAATAGGTGTAATGAGAGAATATTGCTTAAATACAGGGTAGGGATTGTTGACTCTTGAATACCAGGGGGAAGTCCCTAAAATTGGTCCCCCTTGTGCTAGACGGGGGATTTCCTCATCGGTAGCATAAAGCATCACTTCACTTCTCGTCTCCGAATAACGGTTCAGAACATCCATCACTTCATCTAGAATTCCGTCCTTCTCCAATGCCCTGGTCGTGATGGTTAATTCTCCGATATGGGCCCACGAGATGGGTTGTTGAGCAGTATAGTAGATATGATCAGTAGCACTATCGAAGGTTTGCCCCACTCCTTCTGCAACCCATATTGGTAATTCTTCCTTAGAACTACCGCCTTCTTGTTTACCCACATTTTCAAAGTGAAGAAAACTCGTATAGACATAAAATTTTCCATCTTTATAATCTACACCTAAATCGGAAATATAGTTCACTTGCTCGACGTTTGTACTATCCCAGCAGCCTGTCAATAATATGAGAGAAAGTAAGACAAGTATCCATTTTCTGTACAATTTATTCACTGCCCTTTTCTCGTAGTATCAATAGGGTCCAACATGTCTGGTCTCCGGTATTTATCATCAGACGAATTCCAAATGGAATCCTTCAAGTCTTTTGGTTTAAGCGGTGCGAAAGGTGCCAGGTACGGGACCCCAAACGATCGCATACTTGCTAAATAACCAACTACTGCAAATAGGCAAATGAAAAAACCGAACATTCCAAAGATGGATGTGAACAGTAAAATGACCAGGCGTAAGATACCTACAATGCCTGTTAATGATTGATTGATCAACGTGAAGGTAGCTACAAGAGCGACTGCGTTGACGACAAGAATCCCAGGTGCTGTAAGGCCGGCAGCAATAGCGGCTTGGCCAATGATCAATCCACCCACAACTGACAAGATTTGTCCAATAACCATAGGTAAGCGAATGCCTGCTTCTCGAAATAATTCAAACAAAAATAACATCAAAAAACACTCTACAGGAGCAGAAAATGGAACACCGTCTCTCGACAGTGTTACGGTGGCTAATAGAGTAAATGGGAGTTGGTCAGGGTGATAAGAAATCAATGCTATCCAAAATGCAGGAACAAATAAAGCGATGAACAGCCCCACCAAACGTATAAATCTTTCAAAAAGAACAAAAATGGAAGAAACATTACTGTCCTCCGCTGTTTTTAACACGAAGAATAAATTAACAGGTGCGATTAAAGCTGTCGGCGTGCCATCAACCAAAATGGCAAACCGACCATGCATTAAACTTTCCACCACAAAGTCCGGCCTTCCTGTATAAACAAATAAAGGGAACAAAGGATGTTTGCGGTCTGCAATCAATTCCTCAATTTGAAGGCTGCTCTCTACACCGTCAATATCGATATTTTTAAGTCTGGACTTAGCTTCTTCAACCATTTCCGGATTGGTTACATCCTCCAAATAAAGCAATTCCACGATTGTTTTCGTTCGCTCACCTACAACAAAAGATACGACCTTTAAACTGGAAGTCCTTAGGCGTTTACGTATGAGAGCTGTATTCATGACAATTTCTTCAACAAAGCCTTCTTTCGAACCTCTGATCGATACTTCTGTACTTGGTTCCTCTACATTTCTCTTGGGATGGTCAACGGATTCGATTTTCCATAATTGGGAGTCATCTTCATGTAGAATGACAGCCTTCCCTTTAAAAACAATGTTTACCATCTTTTCTTTCGTAATTGAAGTACCAAGCTCTGTTACATTTGCTGGAAGAATTTCCTTCAGATCTGCTCTTTTTCTTGTGTTTTGCTGAATGGGGCGCAATACATAATGGAATAAAGCGGTCTGATCGTACAACCCTTTACAATAAACCACAATTATTTTTCCAACAGAAGTTTCCGCTTGATGAAACTTGACATCTGCACAGCCGTCAAACAGCTCTCTCAAGGATTTTTCAGTAAACGTGACAGCTTGTTCCGTATTTTCCTGTATCTTATTTTTCTTTTTCAAGATGTCCGCCTCCTATAAATCCATACTACGGCTCCGAGCAATAGGAACAGATATACCCCCATTCCATAAACAAAACCGGGCAATACAAACTTTTTCAATAAATAATAGAATTGCATATCGGATAAAGGTGTATATAAACTAAGCACTAAAATAACGGCATAACCTAACTGAATCCATCTTTTCGCCTTTACTTTTTTAATCGTAAAAAAAGAAGGAAGAAGGTATATGATAAGAGCTATTCTTATCACCGCACCAGAGAGCCACTGATAGATTGTTAAGTAATCTACATGGGTAATATAAGAACCTATGGATACCATCCGCCATTGTTCGAATGCCGGATACCTCAGTTCAGCTCCATGCTCTGGTCCGAACATAGCGATAGCCCCGGTAATGGGGGATACAAACAGATTTAGAAGCAATGCTCCAAATATTAAATACTTCCAGAACGCCATTTTCTTTTTCACTTGATGTTGAATACACAAAATAATAATCAAGTCGATGGCACCGCTGCTTCCTACGATAAACCCCTTCCATACTGGCTCCCATCCTTCAGCCACCACAGGAAAAAGTAGAGAGTAGTCTTTATCCTGCAGGTTGGCAACCGCTACAAATATGCCCAATAGAACGACGAAAGGCAGCAGCACTCCAGCTGAAATTGCTAAAGTCTGCACCCCTTCTTTCAACATTAATAAAACGACAGCTAATGTTAGAACAGCTAAAAAGATTTTTGGGGTGCTCTGTAAATAAGATACTTTCGTCCACATAATCGTGTCGAAATACGTGATAAACCCACTTAGCAGTAAATAAGTCAGGAGAGGGATCATAAAGATCCACTTACCTGCTTTACCGAAACCTTCTTCTAAATATTGAAGAAGAGGACGGTCTTTCGTCAGTTTATGAATGATGTAAATAATGAAAAGGACAACGAAAAAGGAAACCGAAGTCATTGATGCAGAAATCCATGCATCTCTTCTCGCCACATTCAAAATGGGCGGTGTCAAAATAACGTGATTATAAAAACCAGAAGACATCATGACTAAAAAGATCAATTGTACATAACTAATTTGTCCAGCCCTCATATTTGAAAGGATCCTTTACTTTTTTATTAGACTCTGTAAGAGTAAGGAAAAATATTCATAATATGGGGAATTAATGATATAAAAAAAGAAAATCCCATAACTGTATGCTTGGGGAGTCGGGCTGTAGTGACAGTTGAAGAAAGTGATCACATGACATGACATGCATACTAAAAAAATAGTTTCTTCTGAGTAAAACTCCTTCCAAGTTCCCCCTCAAAAGGAACAACCTCTTTTATAAACTTTAAAATTTCTATTATTAGGCTTGAAATTAACTGAGTCTTCTGAAGCAATTGTCTCTGCTTCTTCGTTTTTTTGTCACTAACCTTACCGAAGGAACTAGCTATGATAGCTCAACAGAACAGAAATCATACTTAAGAAGGTCTAACTCAATATAACAATCCTCCATTTAACTTTAGCTGCATAAGCTTAATCGTAACTCTGACCAAGTAAAGCACGCCGTATGAGGGAAAAAACCAGTTCTATTTGCAACAAAAATAAGGCCTCCAAAGAGAGCCTTCAGCTTGTAGAAAAACCCCGCGTTTTTCTACAAGCTTTTTTGCGCTCCCGTGCAGCCAGTATGTTTATATAAAGTGGAAACACCTAAACGACCTTTACACTGCCAATCATGATTAAAGAATATTATTGAGAATGATTTATATACAAGAATACTGTGGTTATGACATTTGTAAAATTTTTCTTTACCTGGTGCCTGCCCCCGCTACAAAGCGTTAACGTGATGGGGACCAGGTACGATGATTTACGTCACCCGTTTTCTTTGAAATTTCAGCATTTGGCTCGGTTACAAACCTAAAATATTTCCATACAATAAGAAAAGAATTAAAGTCTACCGTTTAAAGGAATGATGATCAATGGAGAGTTTTTTTAACGGGAAAATCTCAAAGAAAGACTTGGAAGCATTTGAAGTGATAGGTGATGGGAAAGATGGGGAAATCTACAAGGTAGCAGCTGACAAGGTTGTTAAGTACTTCTTTAAGGAAGAAACATATCAACGGGAGCTAGAAGCTATGAAAATAGGGCAGACTTCTGTCATTATGCCTCGTCTTTATGAATTTGGTAACAACTATATTGTCATGGAGTTTGTTCAAGGAATATCTCTTGCCCGTCATATGAAACGACACGGCCATATTGATGAAGAAATGACTAAACAAATTTTGTTCGTTTTAGAAGAATTCAAGAGATTAGGATTTACACGATGGGATACGGAGGTTCGACACATGTTATTAGATGAAAATGGCGGCTTCAAAGTAATTGATCACAAGCGAGCGTTTACATCTGACTCACCTGTTCCAACAAAGCTATTAAAAGGAATGAAAAAATTTGGTTTAACAAGCGAGTTCTTGAAAAATGTAAAGAAGTTAAATCCTGAGCTCCATGATGCTTGGAACAAACACAAGTAGTTCCTCACTGATATATCATAGAATCAAGAGCGTTCTTTCCTATAATCAAGGAGAGAATGTTTTTAAAAAGGTTTTAGTACAAGCCCCTGAAAGCAAAAAACGAATAGTACTCATATAAAAAGTACTATCTCTAAAAGGAATTTAT
The DNA here is from genome assembly GCF_900113125.1 of Halobacillus alkaliphilus. Taxonomy (GTDB): domain Bacteria; phylum Bacillota; class Bacilli; order Bacillales; family Halobacillaceae; genus Halobacillus; species Halobacillus alkaliphilus. The sequence continues at coordinate 116,128 of NZ_FOOG01000009.1, forward strand.
TATTAATAATAATGATTAGACTTTTTTCACCGTTACTCTATCCAAGTGAGTGAACAAAATGTCACCTCTACCATTAGACCATACTAAATAGTAATCTTCAGCCTTTATAAATGTTCCATCGCAGTCTATTTTTTTTGCTCCAGAAATAACTTTGATTTTATCACCAAGCTTAAATGATTTATTTAGCATATTAGAAAATCCCATAATGCCTTCTCCCTTCTCTTTTACGCACAACCGTTTATATATTTATATAAAAAAATATGAAAATTGATAGGGCTACTACCTGCCAATTTCAATTTAAAAAAGACTGAATAGTATCCAGTCTTTTTTTTGCGCATAAATAACGATAACTAAACGTTACGAACAGTAAGATTATCAATGTTAGATGTGTTCATCTGGCCAATATCATCAGTCCATACAACGAAATTATCGCTTGCGTAAACTCATGAATCCTCTTCAATGTCTAGGTTTAGTTCTTTTCCTCAGATTGAAATTCCTCTGTTTCCAATTGCGGGGTGTACTTCTCTCCCTCTTCTGAATCGTTAGAGGATTCTTCAATATATAAATTGATTTCTCCTTCTTTTTCAAGCCTTACGAAGTTCAGCAGTTCTTCATTAACGCCGGACTGATCATTCTTTACATTCTTATTCCGTGAACCTTTTTCTTTATTTTCCGCTTTGTCTTTTTTCTTTTTATCGTTTTGATTATCACAGGTGTGGTTAGTATTTTTTTCGTTTTTGTGTTTCGGGTTTCTCTTGGTGCCAATTTTCTTTATACTGATCGGACCGCGCAAGTCTGTGATATTGCAATTTTCTTCACAATCCATCCAAATGATAATATTGTCGATAGTTTCCACAAATGTCCCTCCACGGCCAACCATTTCATCCTCAAAGAACACTTCAAGGTGATCTCCAAACTGGAACATTAAATTCAAAACCTCTCCAACGGATTTACAAGAGAGGTCGTCAAAACCCATGTTTGAATAATGCTTATCAAGATCGTGCACACAGTCCTCATCAGTTTCAGGAAAATCTTGATTGTCTGATTTTTCTTGCTCACTGGCGTCTCCTAAGCACAACTCACCTTGCTCATCAGGACCTCCCTCCCAATGCTCTTCGCCGTCATGATGATCGGTATATTTGTTAGTGAAATCACCAAACTCTTCTACCATAGGTTTTCTGCTCCTTTACATTCTGTCTGTAATTCATAATCACTATATGTATGTAAAAACGGAATGTATAGCCTATTTTTAGAATATTATCCCAACCTCCACTCACTCTAACGGGGCTTTTGAATAGGTTAACAATAGCTACAGAGACATGGAGTGAATCACATACCCACCTGTTGTCTTTTTATTGATGTGCATATATTGCTAAGGATCTTTAACCTTCTTTTATTACTATAACTTTATGGTTCCTTGTCCCAAAAACAAGCCAAGGCTCAAAAGGAACTTGGCTGAAAGAAGCTAGTAATCTTTTTTGAACTACCCCCACTTACTCGCTGACGCTCCTTGAAGTTGGGGGATTCCTAAGAGCACGAACCTAACGGTTCGTTCAAATGATTAGGCTAGCCCCGTCGCACCGACGGTTGGAAGGATTCTTTTAATTTCCTTCAATATATTGAAACTCGCATTTAGATCGCGGTCGTGGCGGGAGCCGCAATTCGGGCAGTTCCACGTTCGAACAGTGAGATTCTTTACCTCATTGTTTTGGTATCCGCACTTGGAACACAGCTGAGAACTCGCAAAAACTTTTGATACGGGTACCAATTGTTTTCCGTACCATTCGGCTTTGTATTCGAGCATAGAGGTG
>NZ_FOOG01000008.1 GCF_900113125.1 Halobacillus alkaliphilus
GGAAACGCCATCGATCTTCAAAAGAATGATGGAATGGTTGAGGAGAAGGCTCCGGATGATTCGATGGAAAGAATGGAAATTGCCTAAGACAAAAGTGAATAATTTAATAGCATTGGGAGTGACAAAGGCGAAAGCCTTCGAATGGGGAAATACAAGAAAAGGCTACTGGCGTATAGCCAGTAGCCCAATTCTCCATCGCACACTCAATGACCATTATTGGCAACGTATGGGTTTGAAATCATTGAATGCACGTTGAATTTTATGAAACCGCCGTATACGGAACCGTACGTACGGTGGTGTGAGAGGACGGAGGTTAGTCACCTCCTCCTACTCGATTGGGATGCCACTTAATTAAAAAAGAAGGTGAGCGACAAGTGTAATAATAGGAAGTGTAATAATTGTACGCTCTAGAAAAATGATGAACAGGTCTGTTAAGTTAACGGGCACTTTTGAACCTAACAACAGCCCGCCGACTTCTGACATATAAATTAACTGAGTGACCGATAGACAAGCAATAATAAATCGAGTCATCTCGCTTTCAATGGAAGCTCCAATAATTGCAGGTAAGAACATATCAGCAAAGCCTACAAGAATCGTTTCAGAAGCTGCTTGAGCTGATGGAATCTGCATAAGTTCCAATAACGGAATAAAAGGCATTCCAAGCCATGTGAAGAACGGAGTGAATTCTGCAATCACAAGAGCGATAGTTCCAAGCGCCATTACAATTGGAGCTACACCCATCCACATATCCAGAATGTTTTGCCCGCCCTGTTTAAAGAAGTCGGTTAATCCTTTAGCTTTACTTCCACGCTTAACAGCTTGAGTATATCCGTAGGTGAAAATGTTGTGCTCATCAGGAACTTCTTCGCTGATGTCACCCGCTTCCTCTGTCACATAGGTATTCATTTTGCGTGAAAGAGGCGGAATTCTCGGCATAATTAGAGCTGCAATGAAACCAGCTAAAGCAACGGTTAAATAAAAGGGAATGAACATATCAGCTAAACCGACTTGTTCGATGACTACCAGACTGAAGGTAATGGAAACAACAGAGAATGTGGTACCAATAACTGCTGCTTCCCTTTTCGTGTAATAGCCTTCTTCGTATTGTTTACTGGTAAGCAGAACTCCAATAGTTCCGTCACCAAGCCAGGAAGCAAGGGAATCTATGGAAGAACGACCAGGTAATCGGAATAAAGGACGCATGATTTTAGTTAATAATGTACCGAATAATTCCAATAGTCCATAATTTAATAAAAGGGGTAAAAATAAGCCCGCAAATAAGAAGACGGCGAATAATACATGCAATAATGAGTCCAGCAGCAGCCCGCCTGTATCTTCAGAAATGATTGCCTGCGGCCCGATTTGAAAGTAGACCATAATAGCAAATATCATTCCCAGCACTCTTGTTACTACCCAAACGGGAGGTACATGGAATAATGATTTGAAAAAAGGATATTTATCCAATGAATTTGGCCCTGCTATTTTTGCCAGTACGGTGGCAATAGCTGTAATTGAAATAATTATCATCATAATGAGGGATAAATAGCTTCCGAGGAGCTCCTGCAGCCATGTAGCCAAAACGGCAATCGGAATAGTAACGGCTCCATCCTCAATATCCACGATCGGGTACATGAATAGAAAAATACCGATCAGAGAAGGAATGATGAAAAGTAAATGTGATGATGGTTTGAAATTTCTTGCTTTCATCCAATGTCTCTCCTGTCGTTCATTAGTTTTAACTCTGAAAATGTGACGGTTTATTGCTGGCAGGAATTCACCGCTATTCCAACGAAAGTGGGGAGTACCCTGAATCTCTTTCTGATTCTGTAGGTGTTTAAATACAGGTGATTTCATCCTATGTAACCATTCTTAACTTAACAGAGCTTTATTTTATAACGGGTAATCAGAATAAATATACAGCATTTTATATTTTAATACGGATAGCGATAAAAACCAATAGGCAATCAGAGGGAGGATTAGTTCCTTATATATGTTAATTCGACAATTTAGAGGTGGAATCCTTGTGAGGGATAGAAAGATTTAGGAGGGATATTGTGATTGGGTCGGATCCATGTATTCAACTGGTGAGAGAGAGAAGTTCGGCTATTCACCGGGGCTATGATGAACGATTGTTTACTACAATCTTTATCTTAGATGATTACCAAAAAGTGAAAATGGGGAGATACTCGCTCCAGACTTTTCACGCACGTCAAAAATATGTATTGATGGCTTTTCAACCTGAGCTGTTAAAGGAATTGGGGAGAATAGCGGCCAATCATACGCATGAATCAAAAGCTCGATTGCTGGAAGACTATGAGTTTAATTTGAGAAAAATTCTGAATGATAAACCGAATCGTGGATCCCATGTCAATGTTTGTCAGCATATCGCCGGTTATTTCAAAAACGATTGGTCTTCATCAGAAAAAGAAATATTTAATAAGCAGCTTGTCCTTTACAAGGAAGGGAAAGTGGGGCTGTCAGTGTTGAAAAAACGACTGGCCTTTTGGGCCAGTCGTTTGGATAAGAAATATTTATTGCAACAAACGTATCTTTCATCTTTTTTAAGTTAGGCTAACGTGAAATCAAAGCTTGTTTTAGTCTGTATAACGGTTTAGGATTCGATCAACGCTGCTACCGTAACTTTCCCCGAACATATTAAGATGAACGAGCAAATAAAAGAGTTGATAAAGCGGTTTGACCTCTTCGTAGTTGGAAGGGAGCGGAAATGTCTGCTCGTAAGCCTTGTAAAAGGAGGAAGGAAAGCCTCCAAATAATTCTGTAAAGGCGAGTTCGAATGCATGATCTCCATACAGGGCGGAAGGATCAATAAGGTAAGGGCGGCCCTCTGCATCTGACATCCAGTTCCCGCCCCAAAGATCTCCGTGAAGGAGCGAGGACTCAGGTTTTTCTGGTATCCACTGATCGAGTTTCTCTAACAACGCTTCGAGTTTCGAACGTCGTTTTGCGGAAGCTCGTCCATTTTGGATGGCTAATTGAAGCTGAGGAGCCAGCCTGTAGTCCCTGTAATATTCAAGCCAGGACGTTTTCCAATCATTAGGCTGGTCCAGTTCCCCTACAAAAGTGGAATGCCCGAGTCCGTATTGCTCAGCCGTTTCTTTATGCATTAAGGCCAGGTTCCTGCCCAACTCTTCAGGGGATGCTTGACCGCCTTGCTGGATCCAATCCATAATGAGCACACCTTTTTCACCATTTTCCGGCTCATCATAGTAATGAACTTGCGGAACTTGGATGGTACGAGTTTTTTGGATTCGCTCGAGCCCATCAGCTTCTACTTTGAAAAAGTGAGAAGGAACCCCTTCGTTTCCTTTAATAAAGTAAGGTTGTTTGTTCGTCCTAATGTAATACGACTGATTGATATCGCCACCGCTCACTTGCTTCATGGATTCAATCGGAGTCTGATCTCCAATTGAATGTAAAGCGTTTCTAATGACTTTCTCCATGACAGTTTCCCCTCCTTAAAGAATATAGAAAATATTTAGTGGAAAATGTTAAGTACCGGCGGTTTTTGTTTTTCGATGGTCTTTTGATAGGCGTGAATGGTATTGATTTCTCTAAATCCAAAGCGTCTATAAAGGTTTTCCGCCTGTTCATTCTGTGTGCGAACGGAAAGGGTGACTACATCTAAATGGAGAGCGTGAAAAGCATATTGAAGTGCGTGTTCAATCAACTCTGTTCCGATTCCGCTGCCCTGTTCATGTTTATTGACGTTCACAAAACATATTTCGCCTTCATGACCATCAAGAATCGTTTCAAAATATAAGTAACCTGCTATTTCACCATCTAATTGGTAACCCCAAAGTTGGTTCCCCGAATGCCTGGATAACTGAATCATTTCTTCTGTCGTATAATACGATGCTTTGGGGTGCAGCTTATCAAGAGCCTCAAAATCATCTTGATGCATCTCTGTAATGGAACGACTTTCCTTATGTGAAGGGTCGAAGTTCGTTCGATGGACAGCCAGCGTCTTTTCAACATTGTATAATTCAAAAGCGTGACGTTTTGTAAAAGCCAGCAGATGATGATTAGCTTCAAAGCAGGCAACCTTCACCACATCGAAGTGTAGCTGCATAGTGACCGAAGCCTTCTCCCACATGCTTTCAATTACTGCCTGGTGTTCTTTTGTAGCGAATGGACCGAGCAAACGGCAAAGTTTTTGTTCAAAAAACGGCAGGATTCCTAGAAATCCAATGATTTCTTCCCCTTCCCATGCCACGTAAGCCAAAGGTTCCTTGAACTGAGTGAGCGTCCAGATTTGTTCGAAGATTTCGTTAGGATCCGATGCCAGCCAGGCGACATAGTGGTGGTCTATTTCGTTCATATGATAAAGCCAATTGGCAACTTTATGTAGATTCTTGACTTCAAGTTCGCTGATATTCATAGAATCACCTTTTCTTTTTAAACAAAGCATGACACAACCGTTAATCAAAATTCAAGCCTGAGGGAGGGGGGCAGTTAGAGTATGAAGAGTGGACAGATCTTCCTGTCATTTACATGATTGACATGGGTGAGACAGGGGAAATGGAAGATTAGGACTGTTGAAAAGGGAGACAGAAGGATGAAAAATCGTTTAAAATACATATCGATTTATAGAATTTCCATTATTGTTTGGATGTCTATAAAGTTCCTTGTTCAAATTTTCTGGTTTCAAAAGAAACACCGCATTTGGGATCAGGATACCAAAAGAAAATGGGAAGACATGCTGGAAAAGCAGGCAGGCGAATACCGTAAAAAGGCCATCGCGCTTGGCGGACTTCTTATTAAGTTTGGACAGTTTTTAAGTTCACGAGGTGACTTGCTTCCGCGGGCTTTTATTAAAGAATTAGAAGGGCTTGTGGACCGCGTAGAACCTATGCCTTTTTACAGATCAAAAGAAATTATGGAAGAAGACTGGAATGCGCCTCTGGAAGAGCATTTATCCAACATTCACGAAGATCCAGTGGCATCAGCTTCCATTGGTGAAGTCTATAAAGCTTCTTTAAAAGATGGAACTGCTGTCGCGGTTAAAGTTCAGCGATACCGTGTGAAGGATATTTTTAAAATGGATTTCAAAGCTTTGAAAATTGTTTTCTGGCTGGTCGACCGTTTTACATCTTATGGGAAGAAAGCTGATTTACCAGCCTTGTACCGTGAGGTCGTCAGGGTGATTAGCAATGAACTGGACTTTACGATGGAACTTGAGAACGGAAATCAATTCAAAAAGAAATTCAGCCATTTTCCTTCCGTTTATATTCCGGATTACTACACGGATTTGTCTACTAAACGTGTGCTTGTTATGGAGTGGATTGAAGGAACCAAAATTACAGATTTATCTTTTATAAAGAAACATCAAATCAGCCGGGAGCACATTGCAAAAACATTATTTGATTTAAGCGTTGAACAGTTCCTCGATGCGGGAATGTTCCATTCGGACCCTCATCCAGGAAATCTAATGCTTCAATCAGACGGGACAATTGTTGTGATTGATTTTGGGATGGTAGGGGAGATACGGCAGGAGGACACCAATTCCATCCGGGCTATGGTTCAAGGCTTTATTTTGGAAGACTACGATAGGGTAGTCGCCGCTTTACAGGACATGGATTTTTTATTGGAAAACGCAGATACGGAACGTGTGAAGAAACTGATCAAGCAAACGACCAATATGTATCTAGAAGGGAACTTTGACAAGCTGGATGCGAATATGATGAATGATGTGATGACAGATATTCAGCAATTTGTTAAAGACCAGCCTATCCAGCTTCCTGCTGATTATGCTTTTCTGGGCAGAGCTACCTCGATTATCGTCGGAGTTCTAAGCAGCGTGTACCCTCAAGTGGATCTGATTCAATGGGGGCGTCCGGTAATCAAGGAATGGGTGTCAGGAGAAGACTCGAATTACTCTATTTTTAAAGAAGTGGCTAAAGAAACCGCCCGTCCGCTTTTATCCTTACCAAGAGCGCTTGTCGAATATTTGGAAGATGGTGACAAGGAGCGAGAGTGGAAGAGTTATCACCAGAGAAACCATTTATTTCATCAATTTTACTTATTTTATGCCTGTTTATCACTCGTTTTCATCAGTTCTGGTGCTGCAGCATTGTATCTTACAGTAATCCAAACGGTGCTGCCATCCATTTGGGTAGGAGTTTCACTGCTTTGCTTAGGTCTTATAGGATTCATAAGCTGTGTCATGAGTCATTTCAAAATGATTAAACGAATACATCATAATAGGAGGAATGAAGTATGAGCGATTTACTGAAGAAAGGATTTCATTTAGGGCTGGGAGCGGCTATCAGCGGAAAAGAAAAATTCGAGAAAATGGTAAATGAAATGGTGAAACATGGGGATGTGAGTCCGGCGCAGGCGAAAACGATGATCAACTCCTGGATCAGTAAAGGCGAGAACGTGGATAAAGAATGGTCTGACCACTCAAAAGCGAAGTTTCAGGATCGTATGAAAGAACTTGGCTTTGTATCAAAAGAAGAATATGAACTTCTTGAAGCAAGAATTCAAAGACTTGAAAATTTATATAATCAACGGTAATAACCGGCGTCTCTTCTAATAGAAGGGACGCTGTTTTTTTATTTTAAATGTGGGAGCAAATTTGTCATATGAGAGGCGGAGGCACTCCAACCTTCTGAGAAAACGAAGTAAATATAAATTCGTCTTTCACTTTGTGGATGTCATTTGGGTAATGATTATCCTTATTGTTTATGCGCCTTAGTTGTTTTAATTAGGCTCGGTTAAACTCCGTTGTTGATTTCTCATAAAAGGTTTATTAAACAAACGGGCCGAATAGTTGAAGACTCAGTTTCGAGATATTGTGTGGAGAAAGGGGCGGAAGGGAACGACTCGCTTTCCGCGGGCATGTGGTGAGCTTCCTCAGGCTTCGCCTTCCGGGATCTCACCGATCATGTTCATCCCGCAGGAGTCTTCGCCGTTCCCTTCCGCCCCTTTGCGATCATGGAGAGCTCGAAATTCCCTGCATCAACGCCTTCGAATGAACCAGTCTCATCTATGATCCAAACTGGTTTTTACGTGTGTTTACGTGTAGGAACCCTGTACTATAAGCATATGAGGCAGATGCAGCATGGTTCCTTTTTGCTATAGCAGGGTCCGTTCGCAGCATTATAGTTGGGTTGGTGGGGAAATGGCGAGACTCCCATGGGAGAAGGGACTAGGTGAGATCCCGCAGGGAGTGAAACGAGCGAGGAAGCTCACCGTTCCCCCATAGGAAAGCGAGTTATTTCCCCACCAGCCCTTATCCATCTAACGTAACGGACCCAATTTATCTCGAAACTGAGTCTTCAAGTAATGGGAGCTTTTCTTTAAAATCAACACGGGTAGTTAACAGAGATTGAGCCATGCTGGTAGAAACTCATACCGGCTAGGAAGGTCTGCTGCAGAACACTATATTTTTTAGAGAAGTTTAATTCTTATTCCCAATTTATAAAATCCGTACATAAAAGCAAATGCAATGAACGCAGTTGCAGATAAATTAAGATAATAGATCATTCCTTCTCCCATAAGGCTGAGGGGAGTAAAGACAGTGGGGGGGTGTTCCAAATATAAATAATTTGCATCCATAAGAGGGTTAAGAAAGCTTATAATTAAGGCATAGCCCACTAATAGTAGATAACTAGTGGTCATATCCTTCCAAGTAATACGGACAGAAGAGGTCACCACAAGAAACAAGCTTGCCCAAGGAATAGCCATATGGTGCAGGAAGAACTTCCAGAAACGATAATGTTGAAAGTCAAAGGGTACATCAGGGGTGATCAGTGCAATAAGAGCAGGAAGAATGCCTATGAAAAAATTGATTTTGATTAGCGTCGGTTGATAGGTAATAAGAGTATAGATCCCTATCAAAGAAGCGATTCCGCATAAGTGCAGGGGCACATGACCACTCAGACTCCAGACCCCATTTACATAAGCCCATAACTGATAGCTGATCTCGGAAAGCAGGAGAAGAACCAGTAAAGAATACCTCATAACCTGACGAAACCGTTCATGTGTATGAAACCATTTAGAAGCCAGAGCAATACTGAAAAGAACAAACGTGAAGATAAAAAGCATGGTTATGTGACTGGCCCCCAGTATTTCAAAGGGATAACGGCTTCCTGTTCCGAACCAATCTTTCATTAGGTACACATCCTAGTGAAGCAGATTTCGCTGTGCTATGATGATTTTACCATACGTTTGCCGGGTGAAAGGAGGCAGGAGATGAAGAGACAGGTTAATTGCTTTCAGTGTAAACATTTTCACATTACTTGGAATCCAGCTTTTCCTAGAGCTTGCGATGCCTATGGTTTTAAAGCTAAGGAGATGCCTTCACAGCTGGTGTTTCATGTGACTGGAATTGAATGCATGGAATTTGAGCCGAAACAATCTGAGAAAAGGGAGAAAAAGCCATTTATCTCCTCAACCTTTGATGTACGACTGTAAATAATATGAAATTTTCAGAATTCATATGGAAATCCTTTTATTCTATGGTATGCTGATGGATATTTAGTATGGCCTCCAGGTCATCTGACAGCTTTACCCTACAAAAGTAGGGAGAAATGCAGGAAAGGAGTTGAGAGTTTTATGCACAGAGAGAAATGGGGAACAAAACTAGGTTTTATGCTGGCCGCTATGGGCTCAGCCGTAGGACTGGGTAATATATGGCGTTTCTCATTCGTAGCCGGTAATAACGGTGGAGGAGCTTTCTTGTTACTCTATCTGTTATTCGTGCTTATTATAGGAATTCCTCTATTACTTACAGAGGTAAGTATTGGACGGAAAGCAGAAAGCGATGTAGTAGGGTCTTTTCAAAAACTTGCTAAAGGAACGCCCTGGTATTTAACAGGCTTTTTCGGTATTATCAGTGCATTTCTTATCTTGAGTTTTTATGCCGTCGTTGCAGGCTGGGCTATCTTTTATTTCTGGAATTATATCAATGGATCATTTTTTACACAGCCGGCAGTCGGGTATGAAGGAGCTTTTGGCCAATTCATCAGCCATACATGGCATCCAATTGCCTGGACCGCACTTTTCATGATTTTAACGATTATTATTGTATTAAGTGGTGTTAAAAAAGGGATTGAAGCAGCGAATAAAATTTTCATGCCGCTGCTGGCATTAATTCTCATAGCCCTTGCGATATTCAGTTTATCGCTTGATGGTGCTTCAGAGGGAGTTAAGTTTTTATTCCAGCCGAATTGGTCGGCATTAAGTGAGCCTTCTATTTATATTGCTGCTCTCGGGCAGGCCTTCTTCTCGCTTAGTCTAGGAATGGGGGCGATGCTGACATATGGAAGTTACTTAAGGAAAGAGAATAAACTTCCAAGTGCGGCTTTAGGTATTGGATTAATGGATACGTTCTTCGCAGTGATTTCAGGGCTTGTAATCTTTCCGGCGGTTTTTGCCTTCGGTATAGATCCAAGTTCAGGCCCTCCGCTCGTGTTTATTACACTTCCAAGTATTTTTGAACAAATGCCGTTTGGAGGGATCGTTGGACTAGTGTTCTTCTTTGCCTTGATTCTGGCTTCTCTGTCTTCCTCCGTCTCCATCCTGGAAGTACCTACAGCTTATTTTATGCGAGTATTTGGATGGACGCGCTTTTCCACAAGTGTGCTTATGGGTTCTATTATGTTCGTCATGGGCATCGCTGTTTCTTTAGGATTCGGTATTTGGTCAGGCATTACGCCGATTGGAGAAAGAAATATCCTGGACTCCATGGATTATATCGCTTCCAATATTCTCTTGCCGCTAGGCGGTCTGTCCATGGCCCTTCTTGTTGGATGGTACTTTAAAAAGTCAGAAGCTCTTGAGTCTGCGGACTTGTCCTCTTCTTCAATTGGAGGCTTCTGGTATTTCATCGTGAAGTGGATGGCTCCCGTTCTTATAGTATTGATTTTCTTAAACAAAATCGGTATTATCTTTTAAATGCTTCCATCTAATAAATTGGAAAGAGATCCTGATGATTATCATCGGGATCTCTTTTATTCTTGGAGGAAGAAGCATTTTTCCTTAATTAATCATTATTTTGTGAACGATAAAAGGAACATAAGACAGAAGTACAGGCGGCGTGTTAAACTACGACAGAACACTATTTTCTTTAGTATGAGATAAAGGAGTCTGACCATATGGCGATACCAAATCAAAGCGTTCTCAAAAAAATGTCCAGTGAAATACAGGAAGCTATGCTTCAGCACAGTGACGAGCAAAAGGTTCGTGAACATATACGTTCTGTAAGGTTGTTAGCGGATCTATTTTTAGAACAGGGCCAGGAGGACACAACCCCTTCTAAACAAGGAAGTCAGAAGATGCATGAACCGACGGCGGATGAAATACGGCAGATGATGGGGGCAGATAAGACTCCAGATTCTAAACCAAAGAAAGAAGAAAATCGGCTGGAGGATGATGATGCTAACGGATCATCAATTTTCGATTTTTAGGAGGAGGTAAACGATGAAACTAATTTTAATTGTAGCGGTTATTAATGGCTTTCTTTCAGTTGCTCTTGGAGCTTTCGGGGCCCATGGACTAGAAGGGAAAGTGTCTGAAAAAGGCTTGGAGCAATGGGGGAAAGCAGTTAATTATCAAATGTTCCATACAATGGCTTTATTTGTGACCGCCTTATTAATGAGCAAAATCCAGACCGGATTGATGACGGGAGCAGGATGGTTTTTCGTAGCAGGCATCATTCTCTTTTCAGGAAGTCTGTATATCTATGCGCCTACAGGTATTAAAACGTTTGCTATGATTACCCCGCTCGGAGGACTATCCTTCCTAATCGGCTGGATCTTGCTTGGTTATGCGGTTATTAAACACCTTTAAAAATAAAGAATGGTAGTAAATAAGAAAATAATTAACACGCGGAGAAGTTGAATGATCGCGTTGAGCATATTCTGGGTTTTCAGTTCAATTAAAGCCTCAAATAAAAAGCTTGCGGCTAAGACATAAAACATGAGCAGGATAATCCACTGGTGTTCTAGCTTAAAGAGCCCGAGAACTGCTAATAGCACAGCGAATGCCAGTGTTCCTAATTGAGCTTTATAAAAATTTTCATAAGGATGTCTCATGGGTTCACCCTTTTCTATTGATAGGAGAAAAACTCGCTAACTGATTTTAGCGAGTTTTTTTATGAGTTCAGACTGATTATCGTGGCTGGTACTGAGCAAAGCCTGATCCTCCACCGTTGAACGGATAGCTATAATTAATTTCTTCATCAAATGTAATATAGTCAAGATAAATCATCAGCAATAAATAACGTTTTCCTGTTTCAGGATCACTTAAAATGATATGGTCCCTGCCGGCAGCCTCGATAATACCTTTGAAAACTTTAGCGTTCCATTGGGCATTATTCTCAAATGTCATGTACACTGTAGCTTGCTTTCCGGCGTTCAACCGTAAAATGTTTTCAATATATGATTGTTCTGTGGGGAGCATATTCGGTGGATTTATACCGCCAGACTGTCCCTGAGGCATTTGAGGCACCTGCCCACCACCGCTATATGCAGGTGGAAAACCTCCCTGTCCCTGATTGGAAGCTGGAGCGCTTGGATAATAATACATATATGGATTACTCGCGTAATAAGGGGAGGTGGGTTGATTATACATTTGCTGCTGCCCTTGCTGGGCGCCTCCCATAGATGGTTTTTTCTGAGCCAATTCACTCACTCCTTCAATAAATTAGTACACACTTGGACAAGCAGATCTAGTAGGAGAATAAAAACAGTGGGACTTAAACCTTCCTGTATTCCATTGACCAAACCACTGGGCCGGACAGCTGCCTCCAGGCATGAAGAACCAGAGAGAGTTGCTGGCCGGATGATACCTCTTTCCGTTAATAACTTTCCTTGCCAGCCTTCGGTCTTTTTCGCGGGAGCGCTGGTAAAAGTATCCTTTTTGTGTTGCTTCAAAACCTCCAGGACTTTGATAAACCATCTGCCTTATCGAATCAATATCTGTGAAATCAATACAGTCTCCCCGTACACGATTAACGCCCGTGTTTCCGACCATAAGCATACCCAGCTGCCCATCACCCTCTGCTTCTGCACGCATGAGTCTTCCAAGAAGCTTAACGTCCGCTTCGTTGTAAGGAATAACAGCCACGCTGTCACCTCGCTTTAATACAGACATGTTATTGCTCTTTAACACTATATGTAAGTCCACCATGATGATATGAATAAAATATCAAGCCTTCTACTGTATTGCGGGAAAACCTTCCACCTCAGGTCATCCAAATTATGGATGACCTGAGGTGGAAGGTTTTGGGTGAAGTATTTTTATTTAAGTTAAATTGATTTTCTAACTTAAATAAAAAAGGACTCCGCCTTAACAGGGCAGAGTCCTTTGTAGAGTTATACATGTAAGAATTGAGGAACAGCATCCGGTTTAAGCAGGTTTCCAATATAGAAGGAACCGAAATCGCCGTAGCGGGACGTAACCTCATCAAAACGCATTTCATACACAAGCTTTTTGAACTGAAGAACATCGTGAGCAAATAAGGTGACGCCCCATTCCCAGTCATCAAAGCCGATGGAACCCGTAATAATCTGACGGATCTTTCCGGCATACTGACGTCCAGTCATTCCGTGCGCGTACATGAGTTTAGCTCGTTCGTCTTTTTCAAGTACATACCAGTTATCGTTACCCTGGCGGCGCTTGTCCATTGGATAGAAGCAGATATGATTCCACTTCGGAAGGGTTGGTTTCAAACGCGCCTGAATTTCAGGATCGTCTTCGTTAGCATTTCCCATGTAGTTAGAGAGTTCCACAACTGATACATAAGAATAGGCAGGGGTGGTAAACTCGGCGAGCTTAGTTTTGTTGAAAGCTGTTTCGATTTCATTTAGTTCTTCCATTGTTGGGCGTAAGATCATCATCATGAAATCAGCTTTCTGTCCCATGATGGTGTAGAGAGCATGGCTGCCCTGTTTACTTTTTTCGGTATCTTCCCAATTGGAAATCATCTTTTGGAATTCGTGAATGGCCTGCTCGCGTTCTTCACTCGAGGCATATTTCCAAGAGGTCCAGTCAATTGAACGGAAATCGTGCAGGCAATACCATCCATCCATGGTTACTACTGCTTCTGGCATGGTATCGATCGCTCCTTTATGATTTGGTTTATTTATTGAAAACTTCCTTTCTCAATATAACACAGTTGCTTCGTTACATCATGGGAATGACTTTGAACATAAAGAGAAAGGATAAGGATAGGGAAAGAAGAAATAAGAAGCAACTGGAACGTATATACTCAGGCAAAAGAGGGTAATGATAATGAAATCGCTTCATTGTAAAAATCGATAGGAATGACTTTCATTTATACACAAAACCTTTTATCATGTATAACAGAAATGAAAATTGGAGGGTTCAACATGAGTAACCTATTTGATACATTGAGATCTAAGATAAACGGACAAGGCAAGAAGGTCGTGTTTCCGGAAGGGTTGGACGAACGTATTTTAACAGCTGTCAGTCAGCTTGGTACAGAAGATTTACTGACACCTGTACTAGTCGGAAATGAAGAAAAAGTAAAACAGAAAGCATCTGAGGTCGGGGTGGATATTTCTTCGGCTGAAATTCTGGATCCTGCAAATTATGATGCTTTTGACGAAATGGTGGCTAATTTCGTGGAGCGCCGTAAAGGAAAAGCCACTGAAGAGAAAGCACGAGAGATCCTGCAGGATGAGAATTACTTCGGTACAATGCTTGTTTACATGGGTAAAGCAGATGGTCTTGTAAGTGGTGCTGCTCATTCCACAGCAGATACCGTAAGACCTGCTCTTCAGATCATTAAAACAAAGCCTGGAATTAAGAAGACGTCAGGTGTATTTGTAATGGTACGCGATGAAGAAAAGTATGTTTTTGCTGACTGTGCGATCAACATTAACCCTGACAGTCAGGATCTGGCTGAAATAGCTTTGGCTAGTGCCGACACGGCAAAGCTGTTTGATATCGATCCGAGAGTTGCTATGCTAAGCTTCTCTACTAGAGGCTCAGCAAAATCTCCAGAAACAGAAAAAGTAACGGAAGCGCTTGGACTTGCGAAAGAGCAGAATTCTGATCTGGTTATTGATGGAGAATTTCAGTTCGATGCAGCCTTCGTTCCTTCAGTGGCTGAGAAAAAAGCACCGGACTCTCCACTTAAAGGAGAAGCGAACACGTTTATTTTCCCAAGTCTTGAAGCGGGGAACATTGGTTATAAAATCGCTCAGCGTCTTGGTAATTTCGATGCCGTAGGTCCTGTATTGCAAGGCTTGAACCAGCCAGTTAACGATCTTTCAAGAGGTTGTAATGCTGATGATGTGTACAAACTTGCGATCATTACCGCTGCCCAATCACTATAATGATCAGAAGAAGTCAGCGATTTAATCGCTGGCTTTTTTCTATGTATGGCTTTATTGAATTATATTGCTCTTACAGTAAACCTCCCAATACTTTAAGGCTCGATTTCAAGATATGGAGTTATTGGGAAGGTCCGGAGGGGGACGATTCCGCTTTCCGCGGGCATGTGGTGAGCTTCCCGGACACTTATGGATAAAAATAGGTTCATGTCATTATTATTAAGGTTCAATTCTTCAAAAAAAATACTTCTTTCGAATGGAGAGCGGGGGATTTCTGTGCATGAAGAAAGCGCCCGATCCTCTATGTAAGGTTTTCGAGCGCTTTTTCATTCCGTTGGATCATTTGTTCCAGACGTTTGTTAAACCATTCAACCTCTTGGCCTTCCAGGGGATCAACGGTGACTTCGCCAGATAGCTCGTAGATTTTCTTAAGTATCCGGTCGCGTACGTCAGATACACTGAGGCGGGTGCCTAATAGTTCATTGAGAGAAGCCATAACTTTCGGGTCAATGGAGGGATAGGTGAAGCGTGTTTCCTCTTCACGCTTCCCAAGTTCATAGAATTGCTTTAATAGCCGCGCTCGTTCAGCCCCGCTTCCGCTGACATCCAAATATATTTGGACGGCTGAGCCATTTTTTACCCTGCGTTGCGAAATTCCCGCAAACTTTTGCCCCCCTATACTTAAATCATAGGTGCCTGGACAATAGGAACGTGTAATTTCATAGGCTTTAATTTGATCGGTCAGGTCTTCAAACAGCAGTTGAGTAAACGAAACCATAGCTTCATAGCCCTCGTGAATGTTTACTTCTTTAGAGTCTGGAAAAATAAGTGATAAATTGAGGACACCATCGTCCAATACAACGGCAAGACCGCCGGAATTTCTTACGATGACCTGGTATCCTTCCGACTTCAGGTATTCTATTCCATCTTTAATGTAAGGCAGCCGGGCATCGGGAATTCCAAGAACTACTGTATTATGGTGAACCCAAAGCCTTGCCGCAGTCGGGCTCATTCCTTCTCCTACCGACATTGATAAGGCATCATCTATAGCGAAAGACTGGAGGGCGGAAAAAGATGGCCCTAAATTGCTCTGGTCCATGAAGCGATATTTTTGAGGTGTTAATAACGAATGTATGTTTTTCATAAAGCTGTACTCCTTTATCTGCAATCACCACTCTTCATTATAGCAGAAGAAACCTGTTGCATGAATGGCGCAACGGCTGTAAAATCTTCAAAGGATTAAGATGTAACTCGCTAATTAGATAATAAAAATGTTTGGATGTCTTGAAGCCTTCAAAGACAGGAGTGAAAGAGTGTTCCTGTCATTTTTTGTCTGTCAAGATGTTTTTTTGTCATAAAGAAAGGTATATAATAGTTAAAAATGTCGTGAAGAAAGGACAAACTGATGGGCTATCGTGATGAGAAATTAAGTGAAGAGAAGGTTTTTAAGGACCCCGTCCATCGCTATGTCCACGTGCGGGACCGGGTAATCTGGGATTTGATCGGAACATCGGAATTTCAGCGGTTAAGACGGATCAAGCAGCTGGGCACCTCGTATTTAACATTCCACGGGGCAGAGCATAGCCGTTTTAACCATTCATTAGGCGTTTACGAAATTGTGCGCCGGATTATTGAGAACTTTAAGGACCGGCCGAACTGGGACGATGATGAACGGCTGCTTTGTCTATGTGCGGCTTTGCTGCATGATTTGGGCCATGGGCCATTCTCCCATTCCTTCGAAAAGGTATTTAAGCTGGATCATGAAGATTATACTCAAAAAATTTTACTTGGGGACACGGAAGTGAACAAGATTCTGACCCAGGTAGAAGAAGGCTTTCCAAAAAAAGTAGCCGATGTCATCAATAAAACGTACGCGAATAAACTGGTGGTCAGTTTGATCTCCAGTCAAATCGACGCTGACCGGATGGATTATCTGCAACGGGACGCCTATTTCACCGGGGTCAGTTATGGCCACTTTGATATGGAGCGAATCCTAAGGGTGATGCGCCCTATGGAAGATCAGGTTGTTGTGAAAGAGAGTGGTATGCATGCGGTAGAAGACTATATCATGAGTCGTTACCAAATGTACTGGCAGGTCTACTTTCACCCTGTGACGCGGAGCGCTGAGGTTATTTTATCCAAGATTCTTCATCGAGCGAAAGAACTTTATGAGTCCGGTTATACGTTCAAGCTGAAACCGACCCATTTCTTTTCTTTCTTTGCGGGCCAGCCCACACTCAAGGAGTATTTAGCACTTGATGAAGCTGTAACGCTGTATTACTTCCAAACATGGATGGAGGAAGACGACCCCGTTCTGAGTGATTTATGTGACCGTTTTGTAAATCGAAAACTGTTTAAATATATTGAATTTAATCCCAATTCTCAGATGAACCAATGGATGGAATTGTATAAATTATTTTCTAAAGCAGGGCTGAATCCTGATTACTATCTGGTGGTCGATTCAAGTTCTGATCTCCCTTATGACTTCTACCGTCCGGGGGAAGAGGAAGAGCGTCTGCCAATTCATCTGCTGCAGCCGAGTCAGGAATTAAGAGAGTTGTCACGGCTCTCTGATATTGTTGAGGCTATTTCAGGTAAAAAACGGACAGACCATAAACTATATATTCCTCTGGACCGTCTGGAGGAAATGTCTAATCGTAGTAAGACGAAGAAGCGGATTATGGAAATATTGTATGGATAAGGAGTGAAGCTCCATGTTGGAAAATCATGCGAAGCTGATGCAATTCTTCTCAAGTACGGAAGAGATCGTAGGTCGTAAAAAACTGCAGAAAATGATTTACATACTTAAAAAGTGTGAAGTTCCATTTGAAGAACGTTATCAATTTCATTTTTACGGACCCTATTCAGAGGAGTTAACGCTTAGAGTTGAGGAAATGTGTAACCTTGGATTTATCAGTGAGGAAAGAGAAGAAAAGAAAAATTACTATCAGTATCGCTATCAGATTACGGAAAGCGGCCGTGAATTTCTGAATCATTATGAAATGGATTTGCCTCCGCTGCATGACCATATCCGCGAAATGAACGGCAGAAGTTCCAGGTTTCTAGAGTTGGTCTCTACCATGCTCTTCTTTGAGGGTCTGCCTCGTGAAGAAATCACTGAAAAAGTCTACGCCGTAAAGAGTACTCAGAATTACACAGAGGAAGACATCCAGGACGGATGGAAATTTATTGAAAAATTAAGAGGAATTCATTAGTATGGTTGATAAAAAGAGATGTACTGGGTGTCAGTATATCTTTTTTTATCAACCGTTTTTTGATTATTTTTAAAATTTACGGAAAAGAGAATAATTATGGGGAGAGAAGTGCATGAAAATCATTAAGTTCATGATCTATTACATAACGGGGCTGGCAGGTATTTTGTTTATTAGTGCGTCCCCGGCTTTGTTCAGAGAGGGAAGTTTTTTTGATATATTCAATTACTTTTCGGAACTTCAGCAACTGGTGGCTGCTATTTTCAATCCTTCTGAATGGGTATATGTGTATAAAGACCGCCCAGAGCCGCTGCTTGAGTTTCTGTGGGAACCTTATCAATACTCTATGATGGTGTTCGTGGGAGGTCTTCTGCTAGGGTTTGTACTGGCCTTTTTGCTAGCTCTTGGAACCATGTTTCTCCCTGGATGGATAAAATGGATCATCGGAAGAATCCTTAATATTTTAGAGGCGGTACCTGATTTATTACTGGCTTTTTGTTTACAACTCTTCATCGTATGGTTCTATAAACAAACAGATATTCAAATCGTCTCCTTTACGGCGCTAAGACAGGAGAAGGTATATATTCTGCCTATGATTGCGATTGCGGTGTTACCTTTAGTGACGATGTACAAAATCATTCTTATGCTGATGGATGAGGAGATGACAAAGTCTTATGTACAGATGGCTAAGAGTAAGGGGTTGGAGAAAGCTGTCATTCTTAACGTACATGTGATAAGGAATATTGTAAAAAGTATATTCTTTCATTCTAAGATTATCCTCTGGGGGTCTTTATCCAGTCTATTGATTATTGAATATATTTTTAATATGAATGGAATTACAAGCTTCTTTATTGAAGATTTTAGACCAATCGTCTCGGCAATGATTCTATTCATGATCTTCACCCCTTTTTTTATCATTTATCAGGGGACAGAGCTATTCATTTTCAAGGATCATAAAATCTCTAAAGAGACCAGCTTGAGCATGAATCGTTTCATAGGTGATTTCAACATTAATAATCCAGGTGGGAAGTGGCTGAAGCAGACTTTCGCAACAATAGGGGCACATTTCAAGAACCGGAAATTTTTGATTGGATTTATTGTCATTTCGGGGACGGTCTGTGTGAGTGTGGTTTATAGTATCACGGCGGATCCTTTAGTAGATAAGTTCTATCACATTACGAATGAGGAAGGACGGCTGGTAAGCGCTGCTCCTCATTCTCCTGAATATGTGTTTCTTGGGACGGATGCACTCGGATATAGTATTTTCGATCAGCTGCTGGCAGGAGCCAAATATACGATTCTATTTGCTCTAGTCATAGCCTTTTTAAGAATGAGTATTGGTTTTTTATTCGCGATTCCTTATACATTTTTCCTTCCTTCCCGCATTCAGCGCGGGGTAGAAAAACTGGTAGATGGTATGCACTTCCTGCCTATGACTATTATTGCATTTTTACTGTTGACCCCGGTTCTACGGATGCCACCGGGCGGTTTTACCACGACCCAGACGGAACGGATCATCTATCAAGGAGTGATTCTGGTATTACTTGCTGTACCTTTGATTGTTACGTTGCTTGGCAGTGAAATGAAGCTCCTGATGCAAGAGGAATATGCAGTAAGTGCGAAGGTGCTTGGAGGAAGTTCGCTTCATTTACTTAGGAAGCATCTGCTTCCGCATTTGAGTGCCCGGATGGGGATCGTGTTTGGACAGCAGTTTATTCAGACACTGCTGATTTTTATCCATCTAGGCGTGTTTAATATCTATTTTGGCGGAACAAATTTAGATTACTCCCCCATGCAGGCTGATCCACCGACGAGTACTACGTATGAATGGTCTGGACTGATTGGAGCAGCGAAAGACTCGATAATGACGGGGAGATGGTGGTTTATTATCCCGGCCCTTCTTTGCTTTATGGGGATTATCCTGTCTATGCAGCTCATTATTCAAGGAATCAAGGAAGTTCAGCATAAACGGGTAGGTGTTCCCGTTTCTAACCCAATGGGGTGGAAGAAGTTTTTCCGTAAAAGCAAACCTGCAAGTAGACAAGCGGGTGACCCCTCAGATGAAAGCTTTGTTTTTATAAATAGCGAACATCGTTCCTCGGAGAAGGCTATTAAAGGCGTTATAAAAGGAAAGTAAAGGTATTAAACAAGCGTTTGATTAAGGGTATAATATGGGGGATAAGCAACGGGCAAAAGGAGAGAGGCTTTGAGGACGATTAAGTTATCCAATGGAAAAAGCGTAGAAGTCGAGTGCTTAAGCTGTGCAATAACAAGTGGTTTAATCGAACCAGATGGGGGTGTCGTTTACGAGACGGAGCATTTCCACGCTCATCAGGACGTCGCCTATCCCATTAAAGGTTTAATTATTTTAGCGTCTAAACGTCATATCAAAAGCTTTGATGAACTAACAGAAGCGGAGCAGCTGGATTATATTCAAGTATTAACAAAAATTAGACGAGCGCAGCGGCAGACATTAGGTATTGAGTATGTTTATTATTTCTATAATGAGGATACCACCCACCACTTCCACACGTGGATGGTGCCGCGATATGAGTGGATGTATGATTTTGGACGTTCGGTTGAGTCCGTTCGGCCGGTGCTGCTTCATGCCCGCCGAGAAAGAAACGGGGAAGAGGATATTCAGGAGGTTATGAAAGCCCTGGATGCTTTGGAGATAGCTTTAAACACATGAATCGCTGTTTATATATGAATGGTTTACCCAATTCCTTATGCTAAAACAAAGTGTGGATTCTATGTTAAAATAGGAAAAAATCAGCCATGTCTAGAGGAGGTTCAGTTTGTCATGAAAGAATTTGATCAATTTAAAAATAATGATGATAAGAGCGATAAAAAGAAGAAGCAGTTCACGATTATTAAGGATGACTCGACGGATGGGCACGGTGGATATGGAGTAGGCTCCATTAGCCTTGAAAACATGACCCCGGTGATCGTGGATCCGAATGAAGAGAAGGCCTTTGTCGATATGGGTGCTCTGCATGCCCGCAGCGCGGTGGAGAAGCGGGTGAAATTTATTACGGACCGTGAAGTCGTGGCGAATGGTTTATTGTACTGGATTGTCTGGGTAACAGTGGATAATCAGGAAGGAAGGCCTTGCTACTACGGAGTAGCGGGAAGTGAAATTGTCGTTGATCGTTCGATTAAACGAGGATACAAGCTGATGCCGGAGCATGTGAACCATATGGATAAGTCCTTAAAAGGAAAATTCGTTGTCGACCATATGGATAAAAAATCAAGAACGATTCTCGGTGAGTATCTCCGCGAGTTCAAGCCGGAACTTTGGGAAAATACAAACCCAGAACTAAAAGATTCCCTTGGGGTCCAATAAATCATGAAAAAGCACTTTCCTCAGAGAAAGTGCTTTTTTACTGCCCGATATTATGGAATTCTCTTAAAATCAGGATCTGTCTTAGTATTAATTCTTCCAGATAAGCACCCGTTTGTTGAAGACTCAGTTTCGAGATAAATGGGGCCGTTACGTTAGATGGGTAAGGGCTGGGGGGGGGATAACTCGTCTTGTTCCATCACCCAGACACTCGAGACATAAGCCGTTCATCAACGGACGGAAAAACGACCCTCCTTTTGATGCTCGGCTTATGCTGGTCGTGTCTTTCGGGGTGATTCCACATTTGAACACTTTCCTATGGCAACGTCGAACGACCCTGCGTCGTGCAGGCCCGCGGAAAGCGAGTCGTTCCCTGGAGCCCCTTTTCCATACAATATCTCGAAACTGATTCTTACAGTAACCGGTCCTATTGTTGAAGATTTAAATTCGAGATGGTTTGGGGAGAGTGGAAAGTGGAAAGTGCTTGGTCACTCTTCCTAGTCACCAGGAAAACATAACGCACTCATTTTATGGTTAAGGAAGCTGGATGGGGACAGCCTGGAAAAGTGATTATCCTGTAAATTCCAGTTTACGAAAGGTGATTTTGTGCTACAATAAGAACAAACGTTCGTATTGAGGAGTTGATCAACTATGGATAGCCGTAATCGGGACCGGGGTACCATTAAGTGGACATCGCTGATGCTGCCGGAGCATGTAGAGATGATAAGGAAACTATGGAAGGAAGATGAGCGTGTAGAGAAAGGGATTATTGATGAGCAGAAGGCCATCGAGATTGACTTTTTACTGCAGCGGGCTTTGAACGACGATTTGACGGTGCGAGTCAAAATCCATAATGGTTTTGACTATGAAGAGATTCCAATGAAAATGGAGTACATTCATAAACTGAAACGCAAAGTTTATGGAGTGCACTGGGAAACGAAAGAAAAACTTCAAATTTCCCTGGATGATCTTACTGATATTTCAATTATTTAGGTGGAAAAATGTTCACAAAATGTTCACTTAAAAATGATCGAAAGGGTACTCGGAATCTTGACGTACTGGCAGAATGGGTAATATATTTAGTAACACATGGTTATACATGTATTACTAGGACAGAGAAAACGACCGGGTGCCGCCGGTCGTTTTCTTTGTCTTTTTTTAATTATTTCATGCAAGCCCGTCATTTAAAAGAACCAGTCTACTACATCTTTGAACCATGGATCATTTTTAAACTCATTTTCGATTTCTTTTTTGTCCTTATCCTCATCGCCGCCGCAAACTTCTTTTGGAATATCGCTTTTCTCCATATACATTAGGCGTTCTTTCGGACAATTAGGACCGGACCTGTGCCCGGTTTCAGGATCAATATAAACACCTTTTACATCAGGGGTTGGAATAAAGGCTGCAGATGGCAGTGGTTCATGAATCGACTCCATGGTATCTGCCCAAACAGCTTTGGCATATCTTCTTTCATTGAATGTTTCAAGTTTTCGGCCGCCTTCATCATGGCCCACCCAAACCCCTGATACAAATTGAGGACTAAAGCCAATCATCCAGCTGTCATAATCCGTCGTACCGGACTTTCCGCCATACATACGAGTTAGTTTTCCTTTAATAGGAGTGCCTGTAACAGAGGCATATCCATCAAGGGAAGAGTCAAACATCCCTGTCATCATGTGAGTAATAGTAAAGGCACGGTTCGGGTCAATTTCTTTCTCTTTATTAAAAACCGGCTGATATTCAAAAAGTATATTTTCGTGCCGATCTGTAATTTTCTCAATAGTATGTCCTTCAAGAGATTCAGAGCCTTTCACCATTTTTCCATAGGCACTCATCATTTCATAAAGAGAAATAGAGGTGGAACCAAGTGCAAGAGAAGGAACAGGTTTAGCGTGACTCGAAATTCCAAAGGTGTCCAGTGTTTTTACCAGCTTGTCGGGCCCAATATCCATGTTGGTGGCTACAGCATAAATATTGTCAGAAACCGCCAGTGCCTGAGCCATTGTAATCGGTTTGTCCGCATACTGGTCTCCAAAGTTGGTTGGACTGTAGACTTTTTCGTTATCTCCTATTTGAAAATCTGTCGGTTTACTATCGATCATAGTAACCGGCGAATAGCCTTCAGCAAGCGCAGCGTAATATAGAAATGGTTTAATGGTCGATCCCACCTGACGCTTAGCCTGTGTAGCTCGATTATAAGCACTGGTTTCATAATCACGGCCACCGATCAGAGCGGTAATGGCGCCGTTATGACTGTTCATAATAGCAGCAGCGATTTGGATATCTTCCTCTGCTGAAATATGGCGGTCAATTTGTTTTTCTAGAATGTTCTGATGATCTTCTATGAGCGTGGTATAAATGTGATAACCACCTGTTTTAACTTCCTCTGCCGTAATACCTAGTACTCTGGCAGCCTCTGCAACGACTTGGTCCTGAAAGTATGGAGCAGCTTCCTTGTCTGAGCTGTCAGAGTGCTCCGAGTAGACAAGGCTGGCTTCTACTGCTTCATTTTTTTCAGAAGAAGTAATAAATCCGCTTTTCTCCATCTCTCCCAAGATCAATTGTTGACGTGAGGCCGCGTTCTCTGCATTGTTCAGAGGAGAATAATAGCTAGGACCTTTCGGGACCCCTGCAAGCATAGAAGCTTCGGTCAACGTTAATTCTTCTGCATTTTTATTAAAATAATAACGGCTAGCTGCTTCAATTCCATAGGCTCCATGGCCATAATAGATGGTGTTTAAGTAACCTTCCAGAATTTCATCTTTATTATAAAAGATCTCCAGTCTGAGGGCATAGAGAGCTTCCTGGATTTTTCGTTTCCACGTTTTATCATGAGATAAAAAAAGATTACGAGCGTATTGCTGAGTAATCGTACTTGCTCCTTCCACCATTCTCATCTGTTTAAGGTCGGTTAAAGCAGCACCAGCAATCCGCTTTAGATCGAAGCCAAAATGATCGTAAAATCGACGGTCCTCAATAGCGATCGTCGCTTCCTTAATGGCATCAGGCATTTCGTCTACGGTAATCCAGTATCGTTCTTCTGCTCCATGATCTTCTCCAATAATATTCTCGCCTTGACTATAATAAACCGTATTCTGCTCGGTCATTAGAGAAGGAGGACCCTGGGTAATTGCGAATCCTAAGACAAACAAAATTCCGACTCCTGTTAACACAAGGCCGATCAATGTCCATTTGAACGCTCGCTTTGACCAGCGGTAGGTGGTTCGGATAAAAAGGATCATTCTTCTAGACTCCCAACTGTTAAGAATGAATAAAGACTGCTATTATTATGGGAGAATACGTAGTAAAATAAACCTCTCATGACGAATTATGTAATAGAGAATTATGGATATACAAAGGAGAATGTATAGATGAGCACGTGGTTTACTGAGAAGCAAACAGAAAATTTCGGAATTACGGCTAAAGTTAAACAGTCCCTTCATAATGAAAAAACAGATTTTCAAGAGTTAGAAATGCTTGAGACAGAAGAGTGGGGAAACATGCTGGTGCTCGACGACATGGTTATGACCACGGAAAAAGATGAGTTTGTTTACCATGAGATGCTTGCCCATGTGCCGCTCCACACCCATCCGAGTCCGAAACAGGTTCTGGTAGTAGGCGGCGGAGATGGCGGTGTGATTCGTGAAGTACTGAAGCATGAAAGTGTTGAAAAAGCCACACTTGTAGAAATTGACGGCAAAGTTATTGAATACTCCAAACAATATCTGCCTTCTATTGCTGGTGCTCTGGAAGATGAGCGGGTAGAGGTTAAGGTTGCAGATGGCTTCATGCACATTGCAGAAAGCGAACGTACTTATGACGTCATTATGGTAGATTCTACGGAGCCGGTGGGTCCTGCTGTTAATCTATTTTCAAAAGGCTTCTATGAAGGAATTGCGAAAGCATTAAAAGAAGACGGGATTTTCGTTGCTCAGACCGATAATCCCTGGTTCAAGGCTGATTTAATTCGCCAGGTTTATGGAGATGTGAAAGAAACATTCCCGATCACTAAAGTTTACACGGCCAATATTCCAACGTACCCAAGTGGTCTCTGGACGTTTACTATGGGGAGTAAAATCTATGATCCTCTTCAGGTTCCTGCTCATCGGTTTGCAGAGATGGAAACGAAGTATTATACAGAAGAGCTTCACCAGGCCTGCTTTGCTTTGCCAAAATTCGTTAAAAACTTGACGAAAGGGTGAGTTCGATGAGATTTGATGAAGCCTATTCCGGAAAAGTGTTTATCATGAGCCGGGCTTCCGAACAGGAGGCGGATGCCGTAATTTACGGGATGCCCATGGACTGGACGGTCAGCTTCCGACCGGGCTCCCGGTTTGGCCCGAGCCGCATCCGTGAAGCCTCAATTGGCCTTGAAGAATACAGTCCTTACTTGGATAGACATTTAGAGGAAATCAAATACCACGACGCTGGCGATTTGCTGCTTCCTTTTGGGAATCCTCAGAAAAGTATCGATATAATTGAAGACTATATGGATGAGCTTTTAGACAAGGGGAAAATACCTTTCGGACTAGGCGGCGAGCATCTGGTCACATGGCCAGTCTTAAAAGCAATGTATAGGAAATATCCAGAGCTTGCTGTACTTCATATTGATGCTCATGCTGACCTCAGGGAGGAATATGAAGGCGAGGCGCTCTCCCATTCCACTCCTGTTAGGAAAGCGTGCGAGCTGATGGGAGCTGAAAATGTGTATTCATTTGGCATCCGCTCAGGGATGAGAGAAGAGTTTCAATATGCTGAAGAAAACGGCATGTTCATGGCGAGATATGAAGTGCTTGAGCCTCTGAAACAAATTCTACCGAAACTGTCTGGGCGTCCCGTTTATGTCACCATTGATATTGATGTGCTTGATCCTGCTTATGCCCCGGGAACAGGGACAGCAGAAGCAGGGGGAATTTCATCTAAGGAGCTTCTTGCTTCCATTCATGAAATTGCAGGCAGCGATTTAGACGTGGTAGGGGCCGACCTTGTTGAAGTAGCTCCCGCTTATGACCCGACAGAAAAGACTCCGATTGCAGCCAGTAAATTCTTACGCGAAATGCTTTTGGGGTTTGTAAAATAAATGATAGAATGAAACAGCCGCTATGATTTTTCATAGGGGCTTTTCTATATGAGATGAATAAAGGAGCGCTACTTTTGGATAAAAAGATTATAGGCATTACGCTTACGTATGCCATTATCATGATGAGTCTAATTCTTATAACGTTTATAGGGGAATGGAACCCTTCAGGATATAGTTATTCGCTTAGTAATGAGAAACTAACAATTGAAAAAGGACTATATTCTGAAGAAACCACTGAAATTGCTATCGAAGATCGAATAGATCAAGCAATCAGCTTTTCGTTATCCATCTCCGAGGAAAATCAGCAGTGGAGAATGGATGTCATTGTTATTGGACTGTTGCTGCCATTTCTATTGTTATTGTTTGTTCCGGACCGCCGTCCTTTTAAGAAACAACTATCCTACCCCTGGTTTGCGCTGATTGTCGCAGCACTTGTCGTATTATACGCAAGTTACAGTGTACCGGCCCATATCACGGAGATTAGTGATATCCAAAATCAGGTGGACACGTTGGTTCAAGAGTAACGAAGCCAGGGGATGCTCTTGCGTTTTTGTGAATGAATTCTTATAATAAACAAGTTATAGTGTACGTAAACCCTTTGGAGGGAGGACGAAGAAATGACAAGTAATGCTAAGGACATCCAAGTGCAGCTCGTTACGGAAATCAGAGACACGGATCGCAAAGAGAAGATGGAAGTAAACGAAGCTGGTCAGTTTTTTGCGCGTGGCCAGACTCAGGTGATTACTTTTACAGAACATCCTGATGAAGGAGATCCTGTAAATACGATGATCACTGTTAAGCCAGGGCACGTCAGCATAAAACGCAGCGGCGGTATAGATATGCGCCAGGTTTTCCAGCCTGAAGTAGAAACAGAGAATTTATATCATCATACTTATGGTGATTTCCATATGAAAACTTATACAGAAGAAATGGAGTTCAGTTCCCTTGATGAAGCCATGGGCGGCCGATTATTTCTTCATTATCAGATGACGTTGAATCATGAAGTAACACAGGATCATCGCTTAACATTGACGTTTGAGGAGGAGAGTGAATCATGAATATCGTTGAACAAATGGAAGATAATCTGAAGAAAGAAATCGTCCGCGCCGTGCTTTCAGCTGAGCTTGCGGGGGAAGAGGAAGTGCCGGAGGTTGTATTAGAGCAGCCAAAGGATAAAGCTCACGGCGATTATGCAACAAACATGGCGATGCAGCTCGCCAGAATAGCAAAGAAGAATCCGCGTGCGATTGCTTCAGAACTTGTTGAACAATTTGATCGATCACAAGCCTCAATAGAAAAAATAGAAATTGCAGGTCCAGGCTTCATTAATTTCTATATGAACAATCAGTACTTGACTGAACTGGTTCCTTCCATCCTGGAAGCGGGCAGTCAGTATGGCCGCAGCGAGAGTGGGAAAGGTCATAGGATTCAAGTGGAATTCGTATCCGCTAACCCGACTGGAACCTTGCACCTTGGTCACGCAAGGGGAGCAGCAGTAGGGGACTCGTTATGCAACGTGCTGGATGCTGCAGGCTACGATGTTTCAAGAGAATACTATATTAATGATGCCGGGAACCAAATGGCTAATCTCGCTCTTTCTGTAGAAGCACGCTACATGCAGGCTTTAGGGAAAGAATGGGAGATGCCGGAAGATGGATACCAAGGTCGTGATATCGTAGAACTAGGAAGGAAGCTTGCTTCGGAAGAGGGAGAGAAATGGGCAGAAGAATCTGAACAAGATCGCTTGAAGTTTTTCCGTGAGTACGGTTTGCAATATGAACTGAATAAGATAAAAACGGATCTAGAAGAATTCAGGGTTCCTTTTGATGAATGGTTCTCAGAAACTTCGCTATATGAAAGCGACCGGATTGAAAATGCACTGCAGGTTCTGAAAGAAAAAGACTTTGTCTATGAAAAGGACGGAGCTACCTGGTTTGAGACAACGAAATTCAGCGATGATAAAGATCGTGTGCTCATTAAAAATGATGGCACTTACACTTATTTGACGCCGGATATCGCTTATCACAAAAATAAATTGGACCGCGGGTTTGATACCCTTATCAATATTTGGGGTGCCGATCACCATGGATATATTCCACGTATGAAAGCAGCAATTCAAGCCCTGGGCTATGATGAAGATACGCTTGAGGTGGAGATTATCCAAATGGTCAACCTCTTCCAGAATGGCGAAAAAGTGAAGATGAGCAAGCGTACTGGAAAAGCTGTTACCCTTCGTGAATTGATGGAGGAAGTTGGTATTGACGCGATGCGTTATTTCTTCTCCATGCGTTCCAGTGATTCACACCTGGATTTTGATATGGACTTGGCTCGATCAGAATCTAATGAAAATCCTGTTTATTATGTGCAGTACGCTCATGCCCGCATATGTACGATGCTGAAACAGGCAGAGGAAAAGGGATTGAGAGATGATACGTTTAACGGAAGTCTTTTAACAGCTGAAAAAGAAGAAGATCTACTAAAAAGGCTTGGTGAATTTCCGCAGCTGGTCGCAGATGCTGCAGAAAAAAGAACACCTCACCGTGTGACTCAGTATGCATTTGATCTGGCATCTAATCTTCACAGTTTTTACAATGCGGAGAAAGTTCTCGATCAGGAAAATCCAGAACTTACAGCTTCACGACTTTCCCTAATGAAAGCTGTTCGAATTACTCTAAGCAATGCGCTGAAAATTATCGGCGTTTCAGCACCAGAACAGATGTAAGTTCATAAAATGGCTAAAGGGCGTCTTCGCATAAAAAAAGAGCAGGACGCTCTTTTTTTGTGACATTCTTTGCCCCGGTATTTATGTATGGATGAAGCCGTCTGTTGATTGATAAAATAGGAACAATAAAGGTTGGTAATGAAAGAAAGCATAAAATTTAGATGCTGAGAAGGAGGACGAGCATGTGAAAGAAATCATTTTAGCGTTAGTCACTGGTTTAGTCGTTGGCATTGTATTTGCAGCTTTAAAACTTCCGATTCCAGCCCCGCCTGCACTAGCCGGAGTAGCTGGAATCGTTGGTATTTACTTAGGTTTTAAAGTTATGATGTGGGTGGGGCCCGTGTTCACGGAAATTTTTAAATAAATTAAGGCTTTGTTAAAGTTTATGGTTGATTATTCATAAGAGGCTTATTACGCAATAGGGCCGGATTGTATAAGACTCGATTTCGAGATATTGGATCGAGAAAGGGGATCCAGGGAACGGCTCGCTTTCCGCGGGCATGTGGTGAGCTTCCTCGGGCTTAACAGCCCTGCGGGATCTCACCGATCATGTTCACCCCGCAGGAGTCTTCGCCGTTCCCTTCCGCCCCTTTATGATCATTGAGAGCTCGAAATTCTCTGCATCAACGCCTTCCAATGAACGAGGATCATTTATGATCACACTGGTTTTAACGTGTGTTTAAGTGTAGAAACCCTGTACTATAAGTATTCGAGGCAGATGCAGCATGGATCCTTTCTCCTATAGCAGGGCCCGTTCACAAGAAATCGCTGGGCTGGTTGGGAAATAAGGAGACTCCCGCGGGAGAAGGAGCTTGGCGAGGAGTGAATGACTGAGGAGGCTCCTGGTAAAAGGAGGATCGACTAAGGTCGCCACGTCCTGTGGCAACGTCGATCGACCCTATGTCGTTTAGGCCGCAGAAAAGCGACTTATTTCCAACCAGCCATCCTCCGTTTAAACGTAACGGACCCATTTATCTCGAAACTGAGTCTTACACAAACTGGAGCTTTGTCTTAAAATCAACACGGAAGTTTAACAAAGCTTAAATTAAAGTAAGGGTCGCAGCATGGCTGCGATTTTTTCATTGATTCTAGTACTTAGGGAGCGGTTATTAAGCCAGCTTTCATCGAATGACACGGCATCTTTCATATCTTGAAAATAATCTTTACGAACGGCAGCGATAAACGTTTTGTCATAAACGTAGGTATTCACTTCTTTATTTAAAAAAAAGCTTCTTCTGTCGAAATTAGCAGTACCGATATCCGCAAATTCCCCATCCACTATGAATACTTTTGAATGATAAAATCCTGCATCAAAAAATTTAATATGGGCTCCTCTTTGATAAAGTTCGTTTAAAAAAAAGATACCGGCTTCCTTAACAAATGGGTGATCCGATTTCATAGGGACCATGATGTATAACTCAATTCCATTTTTGAGAGAAGTTTTAAATGATTGAAGCAGTTCAGGTGTCGGAATGAAGTAAGGGGTTCCCACAATAATTTCTTTGGCAGCCGATTGAATTAACCGGTTGAATTCTTCCGCTACACCGATCCCATCCGAGTCGATCACGCATACTTTCTTACCTTCAGCATGTTTTGTATTTATGGGTGTTAACTTCTTCCCGGTGGAAGCATACCAGTCTTTTATGAAGACAGCATGCAATTTTCCAACAACTGCGCCCGTATAGCGCATATGGTAATCACGCCAGTCTCCAAATTTAGGATTATGGCCAATATAGTTACTTCCCACATTGAACCCTCCAATATAGGCAGCTTTTCCATCAATCACTGCAATTTTTCGATGATTTCTCCGATTTAAATGATAAAAGAAATAAGGGAATCGAGGTTTTTCAGCGAATGCAAAGTGAACGCCAGCCTCTTTAAGTTCATTCCTTGTCTTTTTATTAATCAGGTAGCACCCCAGACGATCACCAAGCAGATGGACGGGTACTCCTTCCTGTGCCTTTTTCTTTAAAATATCTAAAAATTTCCTGCTGATTTCATCCTGATCGATGAGAAAAAAACTGATGTCGACTCTTACTTTAGCTTCGGCAATATCCTGAAAGAATGCTTCAAAAAGCGTTAATCCATTAGAAAAAAGTTCGTATTGACCGTGTGTCTTCACAATATTTATCGGATTTCCTGTTTT
Source organism: Halobacillus alkaliphilus (assembly GCF_900113125.1). Lineage (GTDB taxonomy): Bacteria > Bacillota > Bacilli > Bacillales > Halobacillaceae > Halobacillus > Halobacillus alkaliphilus. The sequence goes on from NZ_FOOG01000008.1 coordinate 30,831, forward strand.
TTTGTGGGATATTTGTCCCATTTTAAAATCTGTAATTAACAGTAAAATAAAGGTAGTGATACTAATCAGTATGATTACGACTATCAATGTTTCCGCCTCCCATTGCCAACTGTTCACTTAGTCTTCCCATATGATTTCTTTTAAATAGGAAAAAAATGAAAACATGTTGACTGAATGCTCATTCATAATTTATAGTAAAGCTATAAGATTCAGAAATTTTTAAGTTTCTGGGCCGATAAAAATGAAAATCGCATCTGCGATAACAACCAAGAGGGGGAGAACAAATGAATCCGTTGTTACTTGCAAACTGGATTTTGTTCCTTGGCGTTACGATTTATGGATTATACTTATTTGTAAGCGTTGTCCGTACACGTATCGCTTATATTAAGATGGGGAAAAAATTTGAGTTTGATGGAAAGATTAAAAGACGCATGCAGAAGATTGGGATTTATGTATTTGGTCAAAAGAAGCTATTGAAAGACAAGAAATCCGGAGCAATCCACGTTATGATGTTTTACGGTTTTATTCTTGTTCAATTTGGGGCCATTGATTTTATTTGGAAGGGACTAGCTCCTGACTCGCATTTGCCGCTTGGTCCGTTTTATCCAGGGTTTACATTCTTCCAGGAAATTGTAACGCTGACGATTATTGTAGCTGTGATTTGGGCGTTTTACCGCCGATATATTGAAAACCTCGTTCGTTTAAAGAGAAGTTTCAAAGCAGGACTTGTACTTATCTTTATTGGAACACTGATGGTTACCGTTCTTGTAGGTAATGGGATGGGAATAATCTGGCACGGCCATGAAGGGGCCTGGACAGAACCTGTTGCGACGTTAATTGCAAGCGCTTTCGCATGGCTTCCTCCTGCAGCTGCTGCTACTGTATTCTTTATTATGTGGTGGATTCACCTGCTTATCCTGCTTACGTTCCTAGTGTATGTGCCGCAATCCAAGCATGCGCACTTGCTGGCAGCACCGGTCAACGTTTTCTTAAGCCGTGAGGATCCTCCGGGCAAGCTGAAGCCGATTAATTTCGATATAGATGAGGAAGCGGATGAAGAAGACGTTTCCTTTGGTGTCGGAAAGATAGAAGAACTGAACCAACTGCAGATGATTGACCTGTATGCCTGTGTGGAATGTGGACGCTGTACCAATGTCTGTCCTGCTTCAGGATCAGGTAAAATGCTGTCGCCAATGGATTTACTTATTAAAATGAGAGATCATTTGACGGAAAAAGGGGCCGCTGTCACAGGCCAGTCACCCTGGGTTCCTGCTTACGCCTTCTCAGGCACAGAGGGGAATACATTAGCTCAAATGGCACGCAGTAAAGGTACGGATGAAGCGGCAGCAACCATGGAAGCTGTCAACAACAAAAACTTAATTGGCGATGTCATTACTGAGGAAGAATTATGGGCTTGTACAACATGCCGTAACTGTGAAGATGCCTGCCCGGTTATGAATGAACACGTCGATAAAATCATCGACCTGCGTCGTTATCTTGTTCTTACAGAAGGCAAAATGGATCCGGACGGTCAAAGAGCGATGATGAACATTGAACGCCAGGGTAACCCATGGGGACTTTCCAAGAAGGAAAGAGAAGACTGGAGGAGCCTTGATGAAGAAGCTCATATCCCTACTGTAAAAGAACTGAAGAAATCAGGAGAAGAATTCGAATATCTTTTCTGGGTTAGTTCAATGGGATCTTACGATAATCGCAGTCAGAAAATCGCAGTCGCATTTGCTAAGCTGATGAATAAAGCTGGCATTAAATTTGCGATCCTCGGTAACAAAGAGCAAAACTCCGGAGATACAGCACGCCGGATGGGCAACGAGTTCTTGTTCCAGGAACTGGCTGAGAAGAATATGAAAGAATTCGAAAAGAATGATGTGAAAAAAATCATCACGATTGATCCGCATGCTTATAACATTTTTAAAAATGAATACCCCGATTTCGGGCTTGAAGCGGAAGTTTATCACCATACGGAAATGCTTTCTGAATGGCTGAAAGAAGGGCGCCTGAAGCCGGAAGGTGTAGTGAATGAGAAGATTACCTACCACGACAGCTGTTACTTGGGCCGTTATAACGAAGTGTACCAGCCGCCTCGCGAAGTGCTTGAAATGATTCCAGGCGTAGAGGTTGTCGAAATGAAACGTAATCGATCCAATGGAATGTGCTGTGGAGCTGGCGGAGGCATGATGTGGATGGAAGAAAAATCAGGGAACCGTGTTAACGTAGCTCGTACAGAACAGGCTCTTGAAGTAGAACCAACGATGATTTCAAGTGGATGTCCATTCTGTCTCACGATGTTATCGGATGGCACTAAAGCTAAAGAAGTGGAAGAAGAAGTGAGCACAATGGATATAGCAGAGATTCTAGCAAAATCCATTTTTGAATCAAAAGAAGAAAAGACAGCTTAAGTACTTTGAATGTATCGTCGTTTCTTAGAAAAATATTATGAAAATTGTGGAAAGTGTACACTATTTTAGGTACACTTTCCTTATGAAGACAGATTGAGCGAGCGTTCAATCGCCAATTTTGAAAGCGTTATCACAAGAGGAGGAAATTAAAAATGCGTAAAACAGTAATCGTCTCAGGGGCCCGTACGCCATTTGGAAAATTCGGGGGCGCTCTTGCTCCGTTAACAGCTTCCCAGCTTGGAGGCATCGTGATTAAAGAGGCTTTAGAGCGTGCTGGATACAATAGTGAAGAAGTAGATGAAGTAATCATGGGAAGCGTTTTACAGGGGGGACAGGGACAGCTACCATCCCGGCAGGCAGCGCGGGAAGCTGGAATTCCATGGCATGTGAAAACAGAGACAGTGAACAAGGTATGCGCTTCTGGAATGCGGAGTGTAACGATGGCTGATCAGTTCATACGTTTAGGCGAAGAGGATGTCATCGTAGCAGGCGGAATGGAAAGCATGAGCAATGCTCCTTATTTCATGCCTAAAGCACGCTGGGGATTACGAATGGGGGACGCTTCTGTTAAAGATATGATGGTACACGATGGTCTCACCTGTTCATTTGAAAATGTTCACATGGGTAACTACGGAAACCGTACAGCTGAAGAATTCGAGTTAACACGTGAAGCGCAGGATGAGTGGTCGTATAACAGCCATCAGCGCGCAGCTCAGGCTATTGAAAACGGAACGATGAGTGAAGAAATCGTGTCTGTAGAAGTGCCGCAGCGAAAAGGAGATCCGGTGGTGGTCGACACAGATGAAGCACCAAGGAAGAATACAACCGTAGAAGCTCTTTCCAAATTGCGTCCGGTTTTCGATCAAAATGGAACAATTACGGCTGGAAATGCTCCAGGTGTCAACGACGGGGCGTGTGCGATGCTGCTCATGTCTGATGAAAAAGCAAACGAACTGGGGCTGGAATCCCTGGCAACTGTTATTGCTCATGAGGAAATTGCGGTAGAGGCTCAAGATTTCCCACAAACGCCAGGACTAGTTATTAATAAATTGTTGAAAAAAGCAGGAAAATCCATAGAAGAAATTGATTTATTTGAAGTGAATGAAGCATTTGCAGCCGTCTCCTTAGCCAGTGGCAAGATTGCCGGGCTTGATCCTGAGAAGGTGAACGTAAATGGAGGAGCTGTAGCCCTTGGGCATCCGATCGGGGCAAGCGGAGCGAGAATCTTACTGACTCTTGCTTATGAATTAAAGCGCCGTGGAGGCGGCCTTGGAATTGCGGCTATTTGTTCCGGCGGCGGCCAGGGTGATGCCGTATTAATCGAAGTGCCAAAGGCCTAAAGGAGGGACTACTGAATGTCAATTAACAAAGTCATGGTCATCGGTGCAGGGCAAATGGGGGCAGGAATCGCTCAAGTATTTGCCCAGGCAGGCCTAAGCGTAATAATAAACGATTTGGACCAGGGAGCTTTAGACAAAGGAATCGCTGGTATTAAGAAAAGACTCGAGCGAGCAGTAGGAAAAGACAAAATTTCTGAAACAGAAAAAAATGAAACGTTGGATCGGCTGGCCGGTACAACAGATATGAATGACGCCTCCGACTGTGACCTTGTGGTGGAAGCTGTTGTTGAAAATATGGACGTAAAGACAAAAGTGTTCAAGCGTCTGGATGAAATTATGCCTGAGCACGCCATCTTAGCCTCGAATACATCATCTCTGCCTATTACTGAAATTGCAGCAGCAACGAATCGTCCATCACAGGTTATCGGCATGCATTTTATGAACCCTGTACCGGTTATGAAACTGGTCGAGATTATCCGTGCCATTCAAACAAGTGACGACACCTATCAAGCGATTGAAGATTTAACGAAAAAAATAAATAAATCGCCCGTGGAAGTAGAAGACTTTCCTGGTTTTGTCTCGAACCGCATCTTGATGCCTATGATTAATGAGGCCATTTATACTGTTCACGAAGGCGTAGCATCTCCGGAAGATGTAGACACCGTGATGAAACTTGGTATGAACCATCCAATGGGGCCTCTGACTTTGGCTGATTTTATCGGTCTCGATACGTGTCTGTATATTATGGAAGTCCTGCACGAAGGGTTCGGGGACAGCAAGTACCGGCCATGCCCGCTGCTGCGTAAGTATGTGAAAGCAGGATGGCTTGGCAAGAAATCGGGTCGAGGTTTTTACAGCTACGAATAACAGGTGAAGGAGACGGTGACGATGAATTTAACGTTTACAGATGAACAAGAGATGATGCGGAAGATGGTCCGTGATTTTGCTGAAAGAGAAGTAGCTCCCGCGGTTGAACGTATGGAGAAAGAGGATCGATTTCCTGCCGAGCTGATTCCGAAGATGGGGGAGCTTGGCTTAATGGGAATTCCTATTCCGGAGAAGTACGGCGGAGCGGAAATGGATTATATATCTTACATTATAGCTATCCATGAGATCTCTAAGGTAAGTGCAACTCTTGGTGTCATTTTATCTGTTCATACGTCTGTAGGAACAAATCCGATTCTATATTTCGGTACGGAAGAACAGAAGGATAAATACATTCCGAAGCTTGCAAGCGGAGAGTATTTAGGAGCCTTTGCCCTAACGGAGCCAAGCGCAGGGTCTGATGCAGGCAGTCTTAGAACGCGTGCTGTAAACAAAGGAGACCATTACGTTTTAAATGGCTCGAAGGTATTTATTACCAATGGCGGCCATGCGGATACCTTTATTGTGTTTGCACGTACAAACCCTGATATACCGAGCGGGAAAGGATTAAGTGCTTTTATTATTGAGCGGGATACGCCAGGGTTTTCGATTGGAAGAGCAGAGAAGAAAATGGGGATGCACGGTTCTAGCACGGTGGAATTAAATTTTGATCAATGCAAAGTTCCTGTTTCACAACTTCTTGGTGAAGAGGGCGAAGGTTATAAAATCGCCTTATCCAATTTAAATATGGGGAGAATCGGCATTGCTGCCCAGGCGCTCGGTATTGCGGAAGCGGCTTATGAGCACGCTGTGGCTTATGCGAAGGAACGCGAGCAGTTTGGGCGCCCCATTGCCAAGCACCAGGGAGTTTCTTTTAAGCTCGCTGATATGGCTACAGAAGTGGAGGCTTCTAAACTTCTTGTCTATCATGCGGCCTCTTTACAAGCAGCAGGAGTAAAATGCGGAAAAGAAGTATCAATGGCTAAATTGATGTCTTCCAAGACGGCAGTCAAGACGGCAATTGAAGCTGTCCAGGTTCACGGAGGATATGGATATACAGAAGATTACGCTGTAGAGCGCTTTTTCAGAGATGCTAAAGTTTGCGAAATTTATGAAGGAACAAGCGAAATCCAGCGGATCGTAATAAGCAATCACTTGATTAGAGACTGAGGGGGAAACGAGAATGAATTTTACGCTGACAGAAGAACAGGAAATGCTGAGGAAAATGGTAAGAGACTTTGCCAAAAATGAGGTAGAACCTACGGCAGCAGAACGTGATGAAGAAGAACGGTTTGATCGTGAAATTTTCGATAAAATGGCGGAGCTTGGATTAACAGGAATTCCGTGGCCGGAAGAGTATGGGGGGATCGGCTCTGACTTCGTAAGCTACGCGATCGCTGTTGAGGAATTGTCGCGTATTTGCGCTTCTACAGGGGTCACATTATCTGCTCATATCTCATTAGCCAGCTGGCCGATTTATAAGTTTGGGAATGAAGAGCAGAAGAAAACATACCTTTCCCAGCTCGCAACTGGAGAAAAACTGGGCGCTTATGCACTATCTGAACCTGGGGCCGGCAGTGATGTTTCCTCCATGAAAACTCAAGCGAAATTAGACGGGGACCACTATGTGCTGAATGGCAATAAAGTGTGGATCACAAACGGTGGAGTAGCAGATATTTATATCGTATTTGCAAAAACCGATCCAGAAGCAGGAGGACGCGGGGTCAGCGGTTTTATCGTTGAAAAAGGAACGCCAGGATTTTCGTTTGGCAAGAAAGAGAAAAAGCTTGGTATCCGTTCTTCGCCTACGACCGAACTTATCTTTGAAGATTGTAAAATTCCCAAAGAAAACCTACTTGGAAAAGAAGGAGAAGGTTTTAAAATTGCGATGATGACGTTAGACGGCGGACGAAACGGAATAGCTGCTCAGGCAGTAGGGATCGCACAGGGAGCATTGGATGAAGCGGTAGCTTACGCAAAGGATCGAGAGCAATTCGGCAAGCCAATTGCGAAGCTTCAGGGCATTTCTTTTAAATTAGCTGATATGGCAACAGAAATTGAAGCGGCCCGGCTGCTTACCTACCAAGCCGCTTACTTTGAGTCAGAAGGACTCCCTTATTCGAAAGCTTCTGCCATGGCAAAATTGTATGCAGGCGATGCAGCGATGAGAATTACAACAGAAGCCGTACAAGTACATGGCGGCTATGGATATACCAAGGATTACCCTGTGGAACGTTATATGCGTGATGCGAAAATTACGCAGATTTATGAAGGAACTCAGGAGATCCAGCGTCTTGTAATCGGCCGAATGGTCAGCAGTTAATGAAAAAAGCTTCAAGCGGAAAGGGGCTGTCCCTATGCATCCACTTGCAGAACGAATACAAAAACAGGATATGCGAGCCCTTGCCCGCGCTATCACTCTTGTAGAAAACGATGATGACCAGAAATTAACATTAATGAGCGATATCTTTTCCATTAAAAAATCTGCTCATTACATCGGAATTACCGGGTCTCCAGGGGCAGGCAAAAGTTCGTTAATTAACAGACTACTAACCTATTTGCGCAGTCTGGATCTGAGTGTCGCGGTTATAGCGGTGGACCCCACTAGTCCATTCAGTGGCGGTTCGCTGCTAGGGGACCGGACCAGAATGAACCAGCATTTCATGGATCCCGGGATTTTCATTCGGAGTATGGCGACAAGAGGGAGCCTGGGAGGGCTTGCGCGCGCCACCAAGGACGCCATCCGTATCTGTGACGCTTACGGGTTTGATATAGTTCTCGTTGAAACGGTGGGAGTCGGTCAGTCTGAACTTGATATTATGAAAGTTGTGGATACGACAGGACTCGTTTTAACTCCCAACAGCGGGGATGTGCTCCAAATCTTTAAAGCAGGCATTATGGAAATAGCTGACCTGTTTGTTATTAATAAAGCCGATCTGCCAGGAGTAGAAAAGCTGAAGACGACACTTGAGGAGTATATGATGATTGCTCAGCCTAAAGGCTGGATTCCTCCTATTGTCCAGACGATTTCCACAGAGAACCATGGAATGGCTGAGTTATTTAAACGCATGAAAGAGCATCAGGATTATCTTTATGAAACAAGCCAAGGGTTCAAACGGAGAAAGCAGCAACTGACGCTTGAAGTCTATGAATTGATTCGTGAGGAAGTGTGGCGCGAGGTGAGAGATGCCATCGAAAAGGATTCTGCTAAGCTCAAGTCATTGAATGACGTGGAGGCAGATCCATACCAGCTGGCACACTCCTGGTTTCAAGAATGGATGAGTAAAGGAGAATGACGATGGCTGAAAACCAAGTTCCCTCTTCTATAAAAGATGAAGTCCTGGTATTAAAACGAAGAAATCAAATGATTAAAGGAGCGGTTACGCTATTTATTGAAAAAGGGTTCCATAAAACAACTACTCGCGAAATCGCGAAAGCATCTGGCTTTAGTATCGGTACCCTTTATGAATATATCCGTAAAAAGGAAGACGTACTCTTTCTCGTCTGTGATTCTATTTACCAGCGTGTAAAGGAACGTATGGAAGCTTCTATTGATCCCACCCAGACGAGTATAAAGAGTCTAATTCATGCAATACAATCCTATTTTCAGCTTATGGACGATATGCAGGACGAAGTTCTTGTGATGTATCAGGAAGTTAAATCATTGTCACGCGAGGCGCAGGACTATGTTCTTCAAAAAGAACGAGATATGGTAGCCATGCTTGAGCAGGTGATTTTGAACAGCTTACCTGAACATCACTCTAAAGAAGAAGTTAAGCTGATTGCCAATAATATATTTGTTCAAGGACAGATGTGGGGATTCAGGCGTTGGATTCTGCAGCGTTCTTTTACGCTGGAATCTTATACTGAAGGACAAATACAATTGCTTCTTCAAGGTCTGAACACCCAGGAAAAAGAAAGATCCTAACTAAAGGAGGAACTCGGACATGGAACAACCAACGGTTTATCAACCGAAAAACCCCGTCCGTTTTGTGACAGCATCGAGCTTGTTTGATGGACACGATGCTTCCATCAATATTATGAGGCGTATTCTGCAATCTACGGGAGCAGAAGTGATTCACCTCGGCCATAACCGCTCTGTCGAAGATGTGGTAAATGCGGCTGTGCAGGAAGATGTGCAGGGAATTGCTATTTCTTCTTATCAAGGCGGACATGTGGAATACTTTAAATATATGGTAGATCTGCTAAACCAAAAAGGAGCTGGACACATACGTGTTTACGGCGGAGGCGGAGGCGTAATCATTCCGAGGGAAATTAAAGAGCTGCATGACTATGGCGTCGCTCGAGTATTCTCACCGGAAGATGGGCGCACGTTAGGTCTACAGGGAATGATTAATCAGATGATCGAAGAATGTGATTTTATTCCACCGCTTAACGTGGAAAAAGGAATTGAAGAACTGACAGAGGGAAATCACCAGGCGATAGCCCGGTTTATTACTTATGTAGAAAATACCCCGAAAGAAGAGCGGGAAGCAGTAGCCGCTTTTGAAACCGCCGTTGAAAATACCCAGGAGAAGACGATCCCTGTCCTTGGAATTACAGGTACAGGAGGAGCGGGAAAAAGCTCCCTTACCGATGAATTAATTCGTCGGTTTATAAACGAAATTCCTGATAAAAAGATAGCTATCCTTTCTGTGGACCCGACGAAAAAGAAAACAGGCGGCGCCCTGCTTGGAGACCGTATTCGTATGAATGCAATTTTCAACCAAAGGGTTTATATGAGATCACTTGCTACGAGGGAAGCTCGTTCGGAGCTTTCTACAGCCGTTGAAGAGTCGATTCACGTTCTGAAGGCTGCCGGCATGGACATGATCATTGTAGAGACGAGCGGTATCGGGCAGGGGGATGCGGCGATTACCGACATTACCGATTTATCGATGTATGTGATGACTTCCGAATTTGGGGCGCCATCTCAATTGGAGAAAATTGATATGATTGATTTTGCCGATTTTATTGTCATCAATAAGTTTGAGCAAAAAGGTTCTGAAGATGCTATGAATCAGGTTAAAAAACAATATCAGAGGAGCCACATGCTGTTTCATGAAGACAATGCACAGTTTCCTGTTTACGGAACGATTGCGAGCCAATTTAATGATCCTGGTACCAATACACTTTTTGCAGCCATTGTCGATCAGTTGAACGAAAAATTCTCCTGGCAGGACGACACCTCTTTTGAGCGCGTAAGCAAAGTAGAGAAGCAGAATGTAATTATTCCTAATGATCGTAAACAATACTTACGAGATCTTTCACTCGCTGTCCGCGACTATCACGAAAACGCAAAAACACAGGCTGAAAAAGCCCGCAAACTTTATCAATTGAAGGGAACGCTTGAACAGCTTGAGGACGAAGCCGCAAAAGCGAGTATTGAGCAGCTTATTGAAGATTATGAACGAACAATAGACCGTGAGGCAAAAGAAAAATTGGACGACTGGGATGATTTGCATAAACGCTACAGTGGGGATACCTACACCTTCAAAGTGAGAGAAAAGGAAATTACAATGGATCTTACAACCGAAAGCTTGACCGGTTTGAAAGTTCCTAAAGTCGCTCTGCCTAAGTATTCAGATTGGGGTGACCGCGTCAGCTGGCTGCTCAGGGAAAATGTGCCTGGCGCTTTTCCATTTACCGCAGGAGTGTTCCCGTTTAAACGTAAAGGAGAAGATCCTAAACGCCAGTTTGCCGGAGAAGGTACACCGGAACGTACCAACCGTCGTTTCCATTATTTATCTGAGGGAGACGAAGCTAAGCGTTTGAGTACAGCTTTTGATTCGGTCACACTGTACGGTGAAGACCCAGATGAGCGGCCGGATATTTACGGTAAAGTCGGGGAGAGCGGTGTGAATATTTGTACGCTGGAAGATATGAAAAAGCTGTATGATGGCTTTGATTTAATCGACCCGACAACTTCGGTTTCCATGACCATTAACGGTCCTGCTCCGATCATTTTAGCAATGTTTTTCAATACAGCGATTGATCAGCAGCTTGATAAATTCCGGGAAGAGCAAGGACGTGAACCTAATCGTGAAGAAGCGGAAGAGGTGAAAGCCCGAACGATTAACGTGGTTCGAGGCACCGTTCAGGCCGATATCCTGAAAGAAGATCAGGGTCAGAATACATGTATTTTCTCTACAGAATTTGCCCTCCGTATGATGGGAGACATTCAGCAGTATTTTATTGATCATCAAGTGCGGAACTATTATTCCGTCTCCATATCCGGGTATCATATTGCAGAAGCAGGAGCGAACCCGATTACGCAGCTTGCGTTCACGCTCGCAAATGGTTTTACGTATGTCGAATATTATTTGAGCCGCGGGATGGACATCAACAAATTCGCGCCTAATCTGTCCTTCTTTTTCTCAAATGGACTGGACCCTGAATATACCGTTCTCGGACGGGTCGCACGCAGAATATGGGCAATCGTTATGCGCGACAAGTACGGAGCCAACGAGCGCAGTCAAAAGCTGAAATATCATATTCAAACGTCTGGGCGATCCTTGCACGCACAGGAAATTGATTTTAATGATATTCGGACTACGCTGCAAGCTTTAATTGCCATCCAGGACAATTGTAACTCGCTTCATACTAATTCATACGATGAAGCCATCACAACGCCTACAGAGGAATCCGTCCGACGGGCTATGGCGATCCAAATGATTATCAGTAAAGAATTCGGTCTAACCAAAAATGAGAATTCATTGCAAGGTTCATATATTATCCGTGAACTTACAGATTTGGTAGAAGAAGCAGTGCTGCAGGAATTCGAACGGATTAATGACCGCGGGGGAGTACTTGGAGCGATGGAGCGTCAGTACCAGCGAGGTAAGATTCAGGAAGAGTCCCTTTATTATGAGGGCAAAAAACATTCAGGTGAGCTGCCAATTGTTGGAGTGAATACGTATCTAAACCCTACCCCTCCTTCTGAAGATGAAATTGACTCCATGGAGTTAGCCCGCGCTTCTAAAGAAGAAAAGGAGCATCAGATCCGGGAACTTCGTAGATTTCAGGAAGCCAATCAAAGCGAAACGGAAGAAGCACTCAACCGTTTGAAAGACACAGCGAGCGGCGGAGGAAACATCTTTGAAGAACTGATGGAAACCGTCCGTGTGGCGAGTCTTGGTCAGATAACTCACGCACTTTACGAAGTAGGCGGACAGTACAGAAGAAATATGTAAATGAATAACGCCCTGCCTCTTAAATAGAGGCAGGGCGTTTGAGTGGGGCTAGTGGCCGCCACCGATTTGATCCTCATCATGCGCCTGATTAATCTCTTTAACGTATGGCTTATTGATACCGTACCATTCATAGGTGAGTTCATAATTCTCACCAGCTTCAAGGACCATCCATGTGCTGGAGTCCTTCACTTTGATTTTCTTTCCATCGACTTTAATGTAGTATTCGTCCTCTTCATGGGTCTTCTCTGAAATCGTAGCTTCTGTTAAGTGTTTAGAATGAATTTTACCATAGCTGGTAAACAGCCAGATCGAAACAGCTATGACGGCTATGATGGTGGCAAACCAGTTAAAAGGATGGGCTTTCACGTTAATCTCTCCTTTAATAGTTCTATGTCTACAATATTTTAGGACCTGCTAAATCTCCGTGTTGATTTTTCATGTAAGCTCCTGATTCTTGAACAGCGGTTTCAGCTAGATAGAAAGTTCCTGACTAACGCTCTCCAACTAAAAGGTACGGAAGAGAGACTTCCAGATAACGATGCCATAATTGAATAACTCTCTTATGAAAAATCAACAATATACATTTTAACATAGCTTTATTTTAAAATATTTTGAGGCAAACACCAAATATCCTGTCTAAATAGTTTTTGGTAGATGTTTATATTCATACATGCTTGGTTAGAAAGGAATACAAAAGGGTAGGAGAACCCTTGCGATAATCTATTTGATTTTTAAAAGACCTAATCATATAATGGGTGGTATGATTAAATGTGATTCGTATGCCTATGAGGTCACTTATCCTATTTTGTGAATATAAAGGAGTGCTGGATCGTGAGCGTAAAAGAACTGAGCAAAGATCAGATTAATGAAACATCAATGATTGAACTTGCAACGATCATTTTGGAAGAGGAAAGAGAAGCGATCGACTTTAATGAAATCTTCCACCGTATTGCCAAATTGAAAGGTTTTACAGAAGCTGAGAAAGAACAGTATATTGCGCAGTTTTATACTGACATGAATATCGATGGCGGATTTATGACCATTGGTACAAATAGATGGGGACTGAAAAAATGGTATCCAGTAGAGCAAATGGAAGAAGAAATTGCTAATCTTCCTCAGAAACGTAAGAAGAAAAAGAAAAAGCCTTCCAAGCTTCTGGAAGATGAACTGGGTGTATCTGAGTATGATAGCAACGAAGAAGATGACCTGGAAGAAGATGTAGAACTTACCGATGAAGATCTCGATCTCGATGATGACGATGATTATGATGGAGATTATGAAGATGATGACTTGGATGAAGAGGAAGAAGAGATCGTAGAAGACGACGTGAGCTTCGTAGGCGATGAAGATGAGGACGACAATAAATAAAAACGGCGGTTGACTTTCAAAACCGATATAAGTACAATCTTATTTGGGCTCTTTAATTTCTGACACGAAATAATCGAACGCTCCCCAAGTGTGGGGAGCGTTTTTTGTTTTTTATGTGCGAGTAGCGATGAATGGGTAATTGAATCCATTCATCAAATGTTTATTTATAGTGAATAACTAATAATGACTAATAGAGAAAGAGGGATCGTAGTGGCGAAAGAGACGAAGTATATATTTGTAACTGGCGGTGTGGTATCTTCCTTAGGAAAAGGAATTACAGCTGCGTCATTAGGGAGATTATTAAAAAATCGAGGGCTTAAAGTAACAATTCAGAAGTTCGATCCCTACATTAACGTGGATCCGGGGACTATGAGTCCTTATCAGCACGGAGAAGTATTCGTAACGGATGATGGAGCAGAAACGGACTTGGATTTAGGTCACTATGAACGCTTCATCGATATTAATTTGAATAAATTTAGTAACGTAACCACAGGTAAAGTGTATTCAAACGTAATTAAGAAAGAACGCCGAGGAGATTACCTGGGAGGGACTGTCCAGGTTATCCCGCATATAACCAATGAAATAAAAGATCGCGTCTTTCGTGCTGCTCATGAAACGAATGCAGACGTTGTCATTACAGAAATTGGAGGTACCGTTGGCGATATTGAATCACTGCCATTCCTGGAAGCCATTCGTCAAATTAAGAGTGATATTGGCCGTGATCACGTTATGTATATCCATTGCACCCTGGTTCCTTATTTGAAAGCTGCTGGTGAAATGAAGACAAAACCAACCCAGCACAGTGTTAAAGAATTACGTTCTCTCGGTATACAGCCGGACGTCATCGTATTGCGTACAGAAATGGAAATCTCTGAGGATATGAAAGAAAAAATTGCGCTTTTCTGCGATATCAACAAAAACGCTGTAATCGAAGCGGGAGATGCAGATACTTTGTACAACGTACCTATTACCCTTCAAGAGCAGAATTTAGATCAGCTTACTTGTGATCACTTTGGTCTGGAGTGCCCGCCAGCTGATATGACAGAATGGAATCAGCTTATTAATCAGGTGAAGAACCTTGAAGAGAAAGCGACCATTGCCCTTGTAGGGAAGTACGTAGAGCTTCCGGATGCTTATATTTCAGTGGTAGAGGCTCTGAAACACGCAGGCTATAGCTTTAATGCGGATGTTGAAGTGAAGTGGGTCAATTCAGAATTTATCACAAGCTCAAATGTGCAAGAGCAATTACAGGATGCTGATGGTATTCTCGTTCCTGGTGGATTTGGAGATCGTGGAATTGAAGGGAAAATCGAAGCTATTCGCTATGCGCGTGAGCATCGTGTACCTTTCCTTGGTATCTGTCTGGGCATGCAGCTGGCAACCGTGGAATTCGCTCGCAATGTACTGGGACTGAAAGGGGCACACTCGGCTGAAATTAATCCATCTACTCCGCACCCGATCATCGATCTTCTTCCTGAGCAGAAAGAGGTTTCGGATCTTGGTGGCACACTTCGACTGGGCATCTATCCATCCCGTCTGAAGGAAGGTTCCAGGGCTTTGGAAGCTTATGGGGAAGAAGTTATATATGAACGCCACCGTCACCGTTTTGAGTTCAATAATCATTATCGTGATCAGATGGAAGCAGCTGGTTTCAACTTCTCTGGAACTAGCCCTGATGGAAGATTAATCGAAATTATTGAAGTAGAGGACCACCCTTGGTTTGTGGCCAGCCAATTCCATCCGGAGTTTAAATCTCGTCCTACTCGCCCTCAAGAGCTTTTCTATGGCTTTGTAGGCGCAGCTATGAATCAGAAGTAGTAAATATGTAATAAAAAAGATGTTACGACAATTTTGTTGTAACATCTTTTTTTGCAGGCTATCTAAACATAATGGGAAGTGTTAACTTTCCTTGTTGCAGATAAGCTCCCGTTTGTTGAAGACTCAGTTTCCAGATAAATGGGTCCGTTACTAAAATGGGGATGAGGGTTGGTGGGGAAATAACTCGTCTTGTTCCATCACCCAGACACTCGAGACATAAGCCGTTCATCAACGGACGGAAAGACCACCGTCCTTTTGATGGTCGGCTTATGCTGATCGTGTCTTTCGGGGTGATTCCACATTTGAACACTTTCCTATGGGGGAACGGTGAGCTTCCTCGCTCGTTTCACTCTCTGCGGGATCTCACCTAGTCCCTTCTCCCATGGGAGTCTCGCCATTTCCCCACCAACCCAACTATAACGCTGCGAACGGACCCTGCTATAGCAGAAAGGAACCATGCTGCATCTGCCTCAAATGCTTATAGTACAGGGTTCCTACACGTAAACACACGTAAAAACCACTATGGATCATAGATGATCCTGGTTCATTGGAACGCGATTATGCAGACATTTTGAGCTCTCCATGATCGCAAAGGGGCGGAAGGGAACGGCGAAGACTCCTGCGGGATGAACATGATCGGTGAGATCCCGCAGGGCTGTTAAGCCCGAGGAAGCTCACCACATGCCCGCGGAAAGCGAGTCGTTCCCTGGAGCCCCTTTTCCACACAATATCTCGAAACTGAGTCTTACAGTAACCGGCCCGATTGTTCAAAAAGCTCTAATGAAAAATTACCTTTATGCATGATAGGGTCATGTGTACATAAACAATTTAAGGTTTAATAGGCTTTTATATCCTGCCGTGTTAAATTACAAAAATCGACTATCTTCATCTCAAAACAAGAGAAATTCAGGGTTCGAACATGTGTGCGCAGGAGAACTGCTTCTAATCATCGAACTAAACATGCAGAGAGAAACAAGAGGACTAGGAGATAAGGTGTATATTTACTAATATTCGAAAGGCAGGGATAAACCATGTCGAACAAAATACTAATCGTAGATGATCAGGCTGGTATTAGGCTGTTACTTGAAGAAATTTTAAAAAGCGAGGGATATGAAACGATAAGCGCTAAAACAGGAAAACAAGCTTGTGAACTAGCTGAACAACAAAGCATCGACCTTGTGATTATGGATTACAATCTGCCGATCATGAATGGAAGTGAAGTGTTGGCTCATCTGGATGGAATTGGTTTTACAGCACCGGTTCTTATTATTACAGGCCGGTCCAGAGAATCCATTGAAAATGCTATGGAATATTCTTTCGTACAGGAAATTATATTAAAGCCTTTTGATATCCATAAATTGAAAGAAATGGTATCTGGAACCTTAACACATAGTAGATAAACTAATATTTTTAAAATGTAAGCGTTATACCGGTTTTAGAGTGTTGCACCTGGGATAGGGTATTGGTATTCTATTACTGTGAGTAAACTTGCATGGTATAATTTCATATGGAAATATACGTGTAGAGTATAGATCGTATTTATAAAAGGAGGATCTTTCATGCCACTGGTATCAATGAAAGAAATGCTAGAAACAGCTAAGGAAGAACGTTACGGAGTAGGACAGTTTAACCTTAACAATCTTGAATATGCACAAGCAATCCTGCAGGCTGCTGAAGAAGAGCAATCTCCAGTAATCCTAGGAGTGTCCGAGGGTGCTGGTCGATATATGGGCGGCTTTAACGTCGTGGTTGACATGGTTAAAGCGCTTATGAAATCTTATGGTACAACTGTACCGGTAGCGATTCACCTTGATCATGGTTCAAGCTTTGAAAAATGTGCAGAGGCAATCCACGCAGGATTTACTTCTGTTATGATTGATGCTTCCCATGATCCGCTTGAAGAAAACATCGCACTAACTAAAAAAGTAGTGGAATTAGCACACATCCATGGTGTTTCTGTAGAAGCAGAACTTGGCCGTGTAGGTGGTCAAGAAGATGATATTATCGTAGATGATGCTGAAGCAGCTTACGCAATTCCATCTGAGTGTAAGAAACTAGTGGACGAAACAAATGTTGATGTATTTGCTCCGGCTCTTGGTTCCGTGCACGGTCCTTATAAAGGTGAACCAAACCTAGGTTTTGACCGCATGGAAGAAATCATGGGTCTTGTAGACAAACCGCTTGTTCTTCACGGTGGTACTGGAATTCCAACAGCCGATGTGAAAAAAGCGATCTCGTTCGGAACAGCAAAAATCAACGTAAATACTGAAAGCCAAATGGCTCAAGGAAAAGCTGTGCGTCAAGTATTAGCTGAACAGCCTGAGCAGTATGATCCTCGTAAATATCTTGGACCAGGACGTGACGCGATTAAAGAAACAGTAATCGGAAAAATGCGTGAATTTGGTTCCTCTCAAAAAGCATAATCACTCAAGAACAGGAAGCCGTTACATCGTAGCGGTTTCCTTTTCCACATGAATGAAAACGCAATCATTCGACAATTTTCACTAAATCAAATATTTGGAAGGTGGATTTAAAATATGAAGTTCTTTATTGATACAGCGAACATTGATCATATCCGTGAGGCTAAATCACTAGGTTTACTATCTGGAGTAACAACAAATCCGAGTCTCGTAGCGAAAGAAGGAGTTTCCTTCCACGAACGCTTGAAGGAAATCACAGGTGAAATAGACGGTTCTGTCAGTGCGGAAGTCGTTTCAGAAGATGCTGAGTCTATGGTTGAAGAAGGTAAAGAGCTTGCAGCTATTGCTCCTAATATTACGGTGAAAGTTCCTATGACGCTTGAAGGTCTAAAGGCTGTTAAAATCTTAAGTGGATTGAATATCCAAACAAACGTCACTCTCATTTTTTCTGCCAACCAAGCATTAATGGCTGCCCGTGCTGGAGCTTCTTACGTTTCTCCGTTCCTTGGCCGATTGGATGATATTGGTCAAAACGGGATGGAGCTGGTGGCACAGCTCTCCGAAATATTCGACCGTCATGCAATTGATACAGAAATCATTGCAGCTTCGGTGCGTCATCCAATACATGTAACAGAAGCCGCTATTCACGGAGCTCATATTGCGACCGTTCCTTACAAAATTTTCGAGCAGATTGTTCAGCATCCACTTACGGAACAAGGGATTGAAAAATTTCTTAATGATTGGAACAATCAAAAATAACGTGTTAAATGGTAAAAATTGCACATAATAAGGTCATCAACTTTTACCTTTAAAGCGAGGAGTATCTCATGCATAAATTATTAGTAGAAGGTGGATCGCGTTTGCGTGGACAAGTCCGCGTAAGCGGTGCGAAAAACAGTGCCGTTGCTTTGCTTCCGGCAGCTATTCTAGCTGATTCTCCAGTCACAATTGAAGGACTTCCTGATATTTCGGACGTTGGGATTTTGTCCGATCTTTTAGAAGAAATCGGAGGCACGGTGAAAAAAGATGGACGAACCATCCACATCGACCCTTCCCAAATGGTTTCCATGCCACTTCCAAATGGAAAAGTGAAAAGGATGAGGGCCTCTTATTATTTCATGGGAGCGATGCTTGGACGGTTTAATAAGGCGGTTATCGGCCTGCCGGGAGGTTGTCATTTAGGACCAAGGCCGATTGACCAGCATATTAAAGGCTTCGAGGCATTAGGGGCTGAAGTGACAAACGAGCAAGGGGCAATTTATCTTCGGGCTGAAGAGTTGCGTGGTGCGCGAATATACTTAGATGTTGTAAGTGTAGGAGCTACTATCAATATTATGCTTGCTGCTGTGAGAGCCAAAGGAAAGACGGTAATTGAAAATGCAGCAAAAGAGCCTGAAATCATTGATGTAGCTACACTACTCACAAGTATGGGGGCCAAAATTAAAGGAGCGGGAACGGATGTTATCCGGATTGAGGGAGTGCAGGAACTAAAAGGTTGCTTGCATACGATTATTCCTGACCGAATTGAAGCCGGAACCTATACGATTATGGCTGCGGCTCAAGGGGATGAAATGATCATTGATAATGTTATTCCTCAGCACCTTGAATCCTTACTTGCTAAGTTGCGTGAAATGGGCGTAACGATCGAGGAAAATGACGAACAATTATATGTACGTCCTGGGAAGCATCTGCGAAGTGTAGATATTAAGACGCTTGTATATCCAGGGTTCCCTACCGATTTACAACAGCCGCTCACTTCTCTGCTTACAAAAGCAGAAGGGACAGGAATTGTAACGGATACCATTTACCAGGCCCGTTTTAAACACGTGGATGAACTACGACGTATGAATGCTGCTATAAAAGTCGAAGGCGGCTCAGCTATCGTCGCTGGTCCTTCCAAATTACAAGGAGCAAAGGTAAAGGCTTCAGACCTTCGTGCTGGTGCTGCTCTTGTAATTGCAGGGTTGATGGCAGAAGGAATCACGGAAATCACAGGTGTCGATCACATTGAGCGAGGATATGAAAACATTACGAATAAGTTGATTGAACTCGGTGCTAACGTCTGGTATGAGGAAATGTCAGAGAGAGAAATTGAACAATTTCAGAATTCCTAGATATTCGGTGAACCTGAGCAAAAGTTAAATGATCCTGCACGGTGCTGACGCCGTGGTAATTCCTATGGCTTTTGACCAAACGAGGCAGAACTCCTCTGATTGGTTCAGATTGGCCATTGGAAGCTGCCTGTTTGCTGCTTTCAAATGTTTAGGTGGAGACAATCAAGGGAAGCTACTACCATCTAAAGAGGAAGACCTTGAGAGAGCTAAAAGCATAAAGGTAGTAACGGCGTCCATCAAGTGAAAGTAACGATAGCGTTTTTATTGACTAAAGAATTGTGACAGGTAAACCATCTGTAACTGAGCCAAACCTTTAAAATCTGGAAGCCGGGTTCCCGGCTTCCTCCTATTCTACGAAAAGATTCCGCACGTCATCTCAGCACGTTCCCAAACTTTACGATTGAATCCTCAGGAGGACAAGAGTACAATATAGGTTGTTCGATAGAGATAGAAGAGAATGGACTGTTTATCCCTCCGTAAGCTTCAGAAACTAACTTCACTTAACTTCTCCTTTTACTTTCATTCCGACATTACAGAGAAGTCAATTTTCTTTCCACATTAATAAGCTTACATTGGAAAAAATTCCCGTTCAGACTCGAATAGAAATAAAAATAAAAGTGGTGATTTTGTGGCAGATTTAACCATCTCCAATTTAGAGACGATGACGTTAAAGGGACTTTATGCGAAGGCACGACAGTACAAAGTCTCCTATTATGCAAAACTGACAAAAAGAGAATTAATCTTCGCTATATTGAAAGCGCAGGCCGAAAAAGATGGCTTTTTATTTATGGATGGAATTTTAGAGATCATTCCATCAGAAGGGTTTGGTTTTCTCCGCCCGATTAACTATTCTCCAAGTGCTGAGGATATCTATATCTCCGCTTCCCAAATTCGACGATTTGACTTAAGGAATGGAGACAAAGTATCTGGTAAGGTACGTCCACCAAAAGAAAATGAACGTTACTATGGATTGCTGCACGTAGATGCCGTTAACGGAGAAGATCCTGATTCAGCAAAAGAGAGGGTGCATTTCCCTGCTCTTACACCTCTGTATCCGGATCGTCATATGAAATTAGAGACAGAGTCTAAAAAACTTTCTACACGTGTGATGGATGTTATTTCCCCGGTGGGTTATGGCCAGCGCGGACTCATTGTAGCACCTCCAAAAGCTGGTAAGACGATGCTGCTTAAGCAAATGGCGAACAGTATAACCACTAACCATCCTGACGCAAAGCTCATCATTTTACTTGTCGATGAGCGTCCGGAAGAGGTTACGGATATTGAACGCTCCGTCCATTCCGATGTAGATGTAGTCAGCTCTACCTTTGATGAAGTTCCAGAGAACCATATTAAAGTATCAGAGCTTGTTTTAGAACGTGCCATGCGCTTAGTAGAGCATAAGCGTGATGTTATTATCCTGATGGATAGTATCACCAGACTCGCTAGAGCCTACAACTTAGTCATTCCTCCAAGTGGACGAACGCTTTCCGGGGGAATTGATCCCGCTGCCTTTCACCGTCCCAAACGCTTTTTTGGAGCGGCCAGAAATATCGAAGAAGGCGGGAGCATGACTATATTGGCTACTGCGTTAGTGGATACAGGCTCTCGTATGGATGATGTCATCTATGAGGAATTTAAAGGAACAGGCAATATGGAGCTTCACCTGGATCGAAGTCTGGCTGAGCGCCGTATCTTTCCAGCAATTGATTTACTTCGGTCAGGGACCCGTAAAGAAGAACTGCTTCTTAAAAAAGATCATTTAGAAAAAATATGGGCCATACGTAAAATGATGTCTGACGCGCCTGATTTCTCAGAACGATTTATGAAACGACTCAGAAATTCTCAAAACAATGAAGAATTTTTTGAAATGATGAATAAGGATATGCAGGGCAAATCAGCTCAAGGAAGACGTTCCTAGGAATCGGAAACTATTTTAACCTCAGACCATGCAGGATCTAATCTTGCAATGGGGGGTGTACCCTGTTATAATCTTTCTATGTGAGTTTCAGTAAAAGGTGTTTAAACTAACCTTCGACGGCTCTTACAATAACTCTGTTTCTAAAGGAATCAGGGCAAAAAGGAGTGGAAGAACATGAAATCAGGAATTCATCCAGAATACCGTAAAGTTGTATTCCTAGACACAAGTTCTAATTTCAAGTTTCTAACCGGATCTACTCAAGCATCCGAAGAAACGATCGAGTGGGAAGATGGAAACACTTATCCATTGATCCGTGTCGAGATTAGTTCTGCGTCTCATCCGTTCTACACTGGCAAACAGAAAGCTGACAAAGCTGGTGGCCGTGTGGATCGCTTCAAGAAAAAATATAACCTTTCATAATAATGAGCGCCTATCCTTATGGATGGATGCTGCATCATTTTGAACAAAAACAGGCAAATTGTCTTTATGGTTTGCCTGTTTTTTTGTCAAAAATGACTGAAAATAGGGGGAGAAAACCTTTTTTCAGAAATGAACCGAAAACAAGAGGGTTAACATAAGTGAAACTATATTGTGGAACTGAAAAGTGGCTACTTTATAGTTTTGTGTATGTTTGGATTGGTTACTCGAGTCTCTATAATTTTTATACAAAGAGCTGTCCTTGATGGTCCATGAGCGATTGGTCAGTCGTTCAGAAGCGGAAATCAGGAGGGCTCTTTTTTAATGAAACCTTGGTGACATGTTGATTGTGTAAGAAGGGAGCGACAGTGGACGTGTATGTAATGAAGCAAAGCGGATGGGTAGAAGTCATTTGTGGAAGTATGTTCAGTGGAAAATCGGAGGAATTAATTCGCCGGGTACGCCGTGCAACGTTTGGCAACTTAACGGTTCGTGTATATAAACCGGCCGTTGATAATCGTTATAAAGAAGATGCAGTCGTGTCTCACAACGGCACTTCGGTTATGGCGCGCCCTATGAAAGAATCGCTGGATATCCTGAGCGATGTGGGTGATGAAGTTGATATCGTTGGGATTGATGAAGTACAGTTTTTTGACGAACACATTGTAGAAGTAGCAGAATGTCTGGCTGATCGGGGGATTCGTGTCATTACTGCAGGACTGGATACAGATTTCCGTGGAGAACCTTTTGGTAAGATGCCGGAGATGATGGCTCTTAGTGAGAGTATCACTAAATTAAATGCAATTTGTCCTATATGTGGTTCGCCGGCAAGCAGAACACAGCGTTTAATTGATGGAAAACCAGCTTCTTATCACGATCCCATTATTTTGGTTGGGGCATCTGAATCTTACGAACCGCGCTGCCGCCATCACCATGAAGTTCCTCATAAACCCAGGCAGCAGCAAGTAAAAGCGGCCTATGCTGAAAGAAAATAAATAGAAACAGGAAAACCGGATGTGTAGAATGTACACACCCGGTTTTTTAATTATTGGCTGTCCTGTAATTAAACGAAGTATGATGATTTTGCCTGGCGTTAGAGATGCAAGCATAAGTAGCTCTGTGAAAGGGTGCTCTGATTAATATCTCTATAGCCGCTTAGGAAATACACAATTTGTAGAAGTACGCCCTGTAAAAGACGCTTGATTCCTCATAAGAATCTTCTTGCCTGCGAGATCTATCCATCTGTTTTGTTTTTTTAGAAAAGTAACTCATTTAACAATTAGAATTTCTATATTCTTAAATTTAGTCTTATTTATAATTTTGGATGTATTGGGGAACGTTTAATATAACAATGCTAGTGGAAAGTTGTTTAAAGACTATAAAAATGCTTTTTAAAAGGATGACATGTATGGAGGAACGTTCACTGCAATCTGAAATATCCAGCTATATTGGTAAGCTTTTGCGTGATAACTTCGGAAAAGGACCGGCTTCCGTTTACGTTACCATTCAAAAACCGTATGTAACTATTTACTTGAAGGATTTTCTGGCTCCCATGGAAAAGCTCCTGGTAGGTCAGAATAATAAAGATAAAGTAGAGGAAACCCGTGATTTACTTATGCAGGAATTAATCCCTGATATTAAAGCGACATTCCGTGCCACAGCGGGAATAGAATTGAACTCCCTTTATTACGACTGGTCGCTGACAAATCGTACAGGGATGATAATTGGAGTTATTCAATCAGATGAAGAGTTAGATCCGTCCGTGAAGGATTATCAGCACAAAGCGGCTCTTCAAGAAGAAATAAAAAAAGTCTCCAAGCAAGCGGAAAAAGTACCGGAATCGGTTAACTCTTTTAAAATCAACGACCGGACAATAGTAGTAGAACGTAATGGTATACTTGTGGCTATTGAAAAAGAAATGATTCGTTCAGGATTTGGTGAACAACTAAGAATGGCCAAGCGCCATCTTGAGAAAAGACTGCTTCATCAACTGTCTTTAGAAAAAGTGTTACAGCGTAAAGTTGAAGACATCTTTGTGGATTGGGATTTTGATTCGGATTTTAGTCATATTATTATTATCGTGAAGCCTGAAAGCTAAGAGTCGAAAAGAAAGCTTTTTTTCAAAATGTGTGACATTCCCGTGTAGGAAAGGTGGAATAACGATGCCTGTGACTGGTTCCAGCCCATTACTAAAAAAAGCTGATTTGTTAAAAAATTGCTGTCAAGCTTATGCTTATGCTGTAGAGGTTCATCAGAATAACAGCCGAATGGCGGAAGATATGTGCAAGTCCTGTGCGGAAGTCTGCCGGACATGTGCGGAAGAATGTCTTAAACTTGAACAAGATTCTCTCAGTGAAGATACGTATCAAATGTGTTTAAAGTATGCAGAGATGTGTGAAAAAATTATGGGTTTTCAAACCCGCTCTACAAAAAAAGAGTGGAAAGAATCCATATAGCCTGACTTTAGTCCCCTTTTATTCAAGTAGATTCTATACTATAATAGTAATTAGAGATAGTTCAAATAAGTGCTGTCTATTATATGAATTTAAATTACAATTTCAAATTATACCTCCGGTAAAGTTTGACTAGAGAATAGAGCTAGGCAAAAGCCGAAAAGACCACTATAAGTGGCCTTTTCGGCTTTTGTCTTTTTGAATTGTAAAATAATGTGAGCGTCTTGTTTATGGACAAGAGAAAGGGGTCTTGAAATGACTTATCGCATTGTTGGTGTAGATGATTATCATACAGTTATCGAATTTAGAAAAGATAACAAAGAAATCACGTTCAAAAGTTACGGTGAAGCAGAGAAATATAAACAGCTTATTACTAAAGAAGCGATTATACCAAGTAAGTATAAACTGACTATAAAAGAATAAAAGCAGGAAGGTGCATTCCCAAAAAGGGAGGCACCTTTTTTACTTTGTAAACCATACATAAACACATTGGTCTGAGAGAACAATAACGGTAAAAGAGAAGAGGTGATTGTCATGGTTCGGTACACGATAGTCGTTCTTGCGGCCGTAGTGTTTCTCTCAGGGTGCGGACTTCAAGTGGATAAATATCAAGGGCAGACAAGCAGAGACGACGTGGAAAATATGGGTATGAATGAGAAGATAACGACGGATACACAAAACCCTCGTTTAATTAAATATGTTGGTGACTCATGGGGGCTGAAACAAGACCGAAAGCTTATTAAAGAAGCTGCCGCTGAAGTGCCAGGTGTGGAAGTGAAACGAGTCATTCTGGAAGCGAGTCAAGTCTGGGTTTCGGTTGATATGAAAAATGAAGATAAAATGTCGGATGAAGAAATTGAAGAGTGGAAATCTGAAATCAAGCAAGCCGTATATAAAGCTGTTCCACGCTACAATATTCATGTGAAGATTAAATAAGGAATGTGCCTGGTCGTCTTCTTTTTTGAAAGACCCAGGCCTTTTTCGCAGCTAGCATCCAGGTTCTTCAGATTAGTGAAGGAGCTCAGGTTGTATCCGCGAGTTCTCTATAATATAATTATACTGTTATGGAGAAAGAGGTGCATACCATTGATCGAACGCTTACAAACATTGGAAGATCGTTATGAAAAATTAAACGAGCTATTAAGTGATCCTGAAGTCATTTCTGACACGAATAAACTTCGCGAATACTCTAAAGAGCAGTCCGGTCTGCAGGAGACCGTAGAGGCTTACAGAGAATATAAAGAGGTTACCGAGCAAAGGAACGATGCCAGAGCGATGCTTGATGATAACCTTGACGATGATATGGAAGAAATGGTAAAGGAAGAACTTAATGAACTCTCTCAGAAGAAACAGGAATTAGAAGAACGTCTGAAAGTCCTCATGCTTCCGAGTGATCCTAATGATGATAAAAACGTTATTATGGAAATACGCGGTGCGGCCGGAGGCGATGAAGCTGCTTTATTTGCTGGCGACCTTTACCGCATGTATGCCCGCTACGCTGAAATGCAAGGCTGGAAAACCGAAGTTATTGAAGCTCATCCCAACGATGTAGGTGGATATAAAGAGATTATCTTTATCGTGAACGGTGAACGTGCTTATTCTAAAATGAAATTTGAAAACGGAGCTCACCGTGTCCAGCGTGTACCTGAGACAGAGTCAGGAGGACGAATTCATACATCTACGGCTACTGTTGTGGTTATGCCAGAAGCGGAAGAAGTAGAAGTGGAAGTACATGATAAAGATATCAGGGTCGATACGTTTGCTTCAAGTGGACCAGGGGGACAGAGTGTCAATACGACCATGTCAGCTGTCCGTTTGACTCATGAGCCGACCGGTATCGTTGTTTCCTGTCAGGATGAAAAATCTCAGATCAAGAACAAAGAGAAAGCGATGAAGGTTCTTCGTGCTCGTATTTATGATAAATTCCAGCAGGAAGCTCAAGCGGAATACGATGAAAGTCGTAAATCTGCAGTCGGTACTGGTGACCGCTCAGAGCGTATTCGTACGTATAATTTCCCGCAGACGCGTGTTACAGACCATAGAATTGGTTTAACCTTACAAAAGCTGGATCAAGTTCTTCAAGGGAATATGGACGAAATTCTTGAGGCTCTTCTTATTGAGGAGCAGACGAAGAAGCTTGAGCAGCTTGGTGAATAACATGAATTCAAATTTTACTACGATTCAGGAAGCCCGTCACTGGGCTTCCGTTTTTTTGGGTAATCATACGCGGGAAGTAAGAGTAGCGGATTTATTGCTGGAGCATTTCTTAAACATGTCTTTTGCACAACTATTAGCTTATGAAAAAGACCCTTTTCCGGAAAGTAAGCGTGAGATCTTTGTGGATAGTGTACGGATTCATGCTGAAACCGGCATGCCTGTCCAGCATATAATAGGAGAGGCTGACTTTTATGGCAGAAGCTTTTCAGTGGACTCAAATGTTTTAGTTCCACGCTCTGAAACGGAAGAACTGGTAGAAGGTATCTTGAAATGGGTGGAAAGCTCTAAGAAGGACAAGCCTCAAATAGCGGATATAGGTACAGGAAGCGGTATTATTGCTATAACACTGGCGCTCGAACTGAACCAAGCAGATGTATATGCAAGCGATATTTCTGAGGAAGCACTGCAAACCGCATCCGGCAATGCTCAAAAGCTTGGAGCGGATATTCAGTTTATTCAAGGTGATTTTTATGCACCGTTCAAGGAGATACCGGTCGATATTGTGGTTTCCAATCCGCCATACATTTCACATGTAGATAAGGATTTGATGGATGACACAGTGGTGAATTTTGACCCGGCTCTTGCCTTATTTGCGGATAGGGAAGGACTGGCAGCTTACGATACGATTATGAAACAGATGAAGGAGTCGGACCATCGTCCTTCTTTAATCGCTTTTGAAATTGGACATCTCCAAGGGAATGCGGTAAAAGAAATAATTCAAAGTAGCCTTCCTGAGTACACGGTAGAGATTCGTAAAGACATTAATAAAAAAGACAGAATGGTGTTTGCGAGCCGTGTTTCCAGCTAACCTTTACAAGAATCTGAATGACTGAACGGGGGAAAAGTTTGCTTTTGTTAGAAATGCCTCGTTCAGATCTTATAAATCGAATGGCTTCCTACCTATCCATTCGATCCAAATAATAGGATTGTGTTCAGCTTCCAGTTCAAAGTGTACGTTAAGAGTGCCCTTATGATTTTACAGGGAATAGGTTCATAGATTGATAGGTTTAAATTCTTCCACCTCTGCCTATACTAGCAACTAACAGAGGGACAGGGAGGACTTACCAAAATGAAAAACACCGTACGCTTATTACTGGCATTATTAATTATAATTGTCGTATTACCTTGGGGGCAAAGCACAGGAGCTGAGTGGAAACAATATCAAGTTATTCCTGATGAGGCTATTCGTCTTCGCATACTAGCTGACAGCAATGATCAAAAGGATCAGCAGATTAAACGACTTGTACGGGATGAAGTAAATCATGAAATTAACAGGTGGGTAAAAGATATAACTTCCATTGAAGAAGCTAGAGATATGATTCAAAATCGTCTTCCTGAGATTGAAAAAGTAGTAGCAGCAACCCTCGAGAAAGAAGGTATAAACTACTCTTTTGAAGTAGATTATAATGATTCCGTTACGTTTCCTGCTAAATTGTATGGTACATATATGTACCCGGCCGGTGAATATGAAGCCATTTTAATCACTCTGGGGCAAGGGACAGGAGATAATTGGTGGTGTGTATTATTTCCGCCTCTATGTTTTCTTGACTTCTCCAACGGCACAAGCGTAGCACAAGCCGAGGAAAAAAATTCAGATAAAATAGAAGCTGAACCTGCAGAGGATGAAAAAGAAGTGAAATTCTTTGTGATCAAACTTTGGGATAAACTATTTTCCTAGCATATCATCCACACCCTTTTTCATAATGTAGAAGAAAAGGGGTGTGGATGATTCGTGTATATTGAAAAAATGGACGAGAAACTCTACTATTTAAAAGAAGGAAAGCGTAAGATTGGATATTTTCATCTGAGTGCTCAAGGGAATGGGATATTCAAATTAGAGCAGCTGCATGTAGTTTCCCAGGTTTCACCCAGTCAGATTCTGGGTGTTTTTGAATTGATTCAGTATTATGCGCAGTCACAGAAGATGGATGAAATTCATGTGGACAGCCATTCGGGAGCCCTTGATCATATCCTGCAGCATCAGCGTTTTGAACGGCAAGATGTCGAAAAATGCTTGTGGGTATATAAGGTTATTCACAACTAACTGTGTACAAACAGGTTACTTATGCACAATTTCGGCCGTTTCAGTGGATAACCTGTGGATTGTGTTTTTAGTATTGTAAAAATTACTAACGGTTTCTTTGGATATGTGGGTATCTTTGTGGATAACTTGAGGACAACCTGTGTATAATGTCTGAATTTGTGGAAACTTGTAGAATAGTTACTATAACAAGTGAATTGTCGAAGAAAAAGGAGTAATAGAAATGGATATGATAACGAAGTTGTGGAAACCCTCTGCACAACCAAAGGAATCAGATGTTTCCATACAAGAAGCTGCGAACTTATTGAGAGAACAACAAGTGGTTGCTTTTCCTACAGAGACAGTCTACGGGCTTGGGGCAGATGCTACCAATGAAAGTGCCGTTAAAAGGATCTTTGAAGCTAAGGGGCGTCCATCTGATAACCCTTTAATCGTGCATGTAGCAAGCATAAGAGAAGTAGAGGATCTCGTTACTCATATTCCTCAGGTAGCTCGTAAACTTATGGAAAGATTCTGGCCAGGACCGCTTACTTTAATTTTAGAAAGCAACGGAACAGCCTCGAAGAATGTAACAGCAGGCTTAAAAACGGTTGCTATTCGCATGCCGGATCATGCATTAGCTTTAGCTTTGCTTAAGGCAGCAGAGCTGCCTTTGGCTGCACCGAGTGCAAATCGTTCAGGGCGTCCGAGTCCTACAAAGGCAGAGCATGTGCGTCAGGATTTAGAAGGACGTATTGCAGGTATTCTGGACGGAGGACCGACGGGTGTAGGAGTAGAATCAACTGTACTGGATTGTACATCTGAAATTCCTGCTATCCTTCGCCCGGGAGGTATAACTAAAGAGGATCTTGAAGAGGTATTGCCTGAAGTAAAAATTGACCCCGCCTTAACTGGGAAAGACACTCCTCCGGTTTCTCCAGGGATGAAGTACACACATTATGCCCCAGAGTCTCCATTGTGGTTAATAAAGGGGGAGGATGAGTTCTTTAGGAACCAACTGCATGAATTACAAGAAGAGGGTTACCGGATTGGGGTAATTGCAAGCAATGAACTAGCTGAAAAACTTCATCATGACTTCGTTCTCCCGTGCGGATCCAGAGAGAATCTTACGGAAGTAGCTAACCGGCTTTACGAGGTGCTGCGCGAATATAAAAAATCAGATATTGATCTTATTCTATGTGAATCTTTTCCAAATTATGGCGTAGGGGCAGCAGTTATGAATCGATTAACGAAAGCCTCTGTTAAGATCATCGAACAGCCCTGACATATAGAATCTGCTTCCCGCATACGATGAAATAGTATGTCCGGGGAGGGCTCATATTTGGAACATGTTACGGGGTTGGTTTTGCTTTCGTTAGCCTTAGGTTTGGATGCTTTCTCGGTTTCACTCGGAATGGGACTTCAAGCGGTCCGTTTAAAACACGCATTCTTTGCAGGGATTGTTGTGGGTATTTTCCACATGTTTATGCCTGGGCTTGGCATGGCCCTTGGACAATGGCTTTCAAGCAGTGCAAGTGAGTGGGCAGCTGTCGGAGGAGGTTTATTGCTTTTCTGTCTGGGAAGCTATACCGTTTTTGCATCATTCACGGACAAGCATAATGCGGCTTATACCCTGGCGGGAGCGGGGATGTGGCTTTTTGCTCTTAGTGTGAGTATTGATAGTTTTCCAGTTGGCTTCAGCTTAGGACTTCGTGAATCGGAGGTTTTTGTATCAATTTTTTCCTTCGGTCTGTTTAGTATGCTGCTGACTTGGGCGGGTTTTGTTATTGGACGGCGGGCCAGCGGTCTTCTTGGGGTGTATAGTGAATTACTAGGTGGAAGTATTCTCTGTGCGCTAGGGTTGCATGCCATTTTCTGACAAACATTTTAACTACCCCCTGTACGTATGATATTATGGAGTAAAGTGATAAACGGTTAGGAGAATTGGCTATGAATATATTATTTGTTTGTACTGGAAATACTTGCAGAAGTCCTATGGCCGAAGCTCTCTTAAAAGCAAAGCTCTCAACTATTGAGGCGCGTTCAGCCGGTATATTTGCTGGTGAAGGAGAGCCGATGTCCAAAAATACAGAGCTTGTTCTTAGAGAATGGAAGTTTGACATAGCTCACAAAACAAGTTCAGTAACGGCAGAATTGTTAGAGTGGGCTGACCTTGTATTGACTATGACTGATCGTCACAAACAAACCCTGGCCATTCAATATCCGGATTATCAGGATAAATACTTTACTCTAAAAGAATATGTACTCATTGATGAAAATAAATGGCAGAAGCTGAAAGAGCTGTACGCTAAATTTGAAGAGAAACGTTCCTCCATATTGAGTCACACGGCAAATTTAAGTGATGAAGAGATGGAAGAAAAGCTGCTGACTGACTTAAAATCCGAGATTAAACAGATTGAAGAAATAGAAAACAGCATCCCTGATATCAACATTATTGATCCTTTTGGCGGGAATTTGGATGCCTATAGAACGACACGGGACGAATTAGATAAGTATATTGAACTTCTCGTTAAAAGATTGAACGGTACCTCTTCCTAAAGATTTAGGTATATCCGTGATTTAGGTTTGAAATGGTGCCGAATTACATAGGATAGATAGTTTTCAGCTGCTTTTTAAAAAAATGTATGGTTCGAGCTGAGTTGTAACTTGTAACGACTTTTAGTCAACAATAAATCTCCCTATTATAAACGCATTCTGATTTTAAGAATAGAGCCGGAAAAACGGCTCTATTTTTTTATGTTACATAATCCTATTGTTCAATTGACAGCAGCTCAGTAAACTGGCACGATAGGATTGATAATTAAGAAGACGGGAGTGTAGGAGCTATGAAAGTAATTCTTGCTTCAGACCATGGCGGTGTGAATCTGCGACAGGAAGTAGCAGATGTTTTGACTGAACTTCAAATTGACTTTGAAGATATTGGCTGTGACTGTGAAGGATCTGTAGATTATCCAGATTATGGTATTCCAGCAGCTGAACGAGTAGCTGATGGAGAGTTTGATAAAGCTATTCTTATTTGCGGAACTGGAATCGGAATGTCCATTTCTGCAAATAAAGTAAAAGGAGTACGTGCTGCTCTTGTTCATGATCTTTTTACAGCAAAAGTTACAAGGGAACATAACGATTCCAATGTTCTTTGCATGGGCGAACGCGTCATCGGCCCTGGACTTGCGAAAGAAATTGCAAAAACGTGGGTTACGACAGATTTTGAAGGCGGCCGTCACAAAAAACGGGTAACTAAGATTGCCGAATATGAGAATAAATAATACAATGAAAGCAGATAAGCGGAAGCTAAATAATGCGGAAGCTGATAATTAAAGGAGGAGCATACAGGCTTCTCCTTTTTTAGAAATAAAACGACAAGGAGGGGCAGGCGTGATAGATGTCCAAACCATCCAGGATGATACCAGGACTGTAGTGGAACAACTTTTGCAAACGGGATCCATTAAAGATGGTATATTTGTGGTAGGATGTTCGACCAGCGAGGTAGCTGGCGAGCGGATTGGCACTTCCGGAAACGAGTCTCTGGCAGAGGTTATGTTCCGTGAACTTAAAAAGATGGAAGATCAGGCGAATATTCATGTAGCTTTCCAGTGCTGCGAGCATTTAAATCGGTCGATCGTTGTGGATCGCTCTGTTTTTGAGAAAGAGAGGTTGACAGAGGTCTCGGCCATTCCGGTACCTAAAGCCGGTGGTTCTATGGCTTCTTATGCCTTTAAACATATGGATGACCCAGTCCTGGTAGAAACCATCCAGGCCGATGGCGGACTTGATATAGGGGATACTTTAATTGGTATGCATTTGAAGCGGGTGGCTGTCCCGTTGCGTATTGAACAGAAAACGATTGGAGCCGCCCACATTACGGCTGCCAAAACGCGGCCTCCTTTAATAGGAGGAGTCCGGGCTGTTTATGAAATAATGGAAGAAGAAGGTTCTTGTGACGAATAGGAATGGAAAGGGGAACGGTTTATTATGAATCAAGTGAAATCAACAGACGCAGAGGTATTTGCAGCTATTCAGGATGAAAGAGATCGTCAACAGAATAATATTGAGTTAATAGCTTCTGAAAACTTTGTTTCCGAGGCTGTGATGGAAGCGATGGGTTCCGTTATGACTAATAAATATGCGGAAGGATATCCTGGCCGTCGTTACTATGGAGGCTGTGAGCATGTAGACGTAGTAGAAAATCTGGCTCGTGATCGTGCGAAAGAGCTCTTTGGAGCGGATCATGCCAACGTCCAGCCTCATTCCGGTGCCCAAGCCAACATGGCCGTTTATTTTACCGTTCTTGATCACGGAGATACCGTACTTGGAATGAATCTAAATCACGGAGGACATCTCACACACGGAAGTTCTGTAAACTTTAGTGGCAAGCTGTACAACTTTGAAGAATATGGCGTTGAGGAAAATGATGAGCGAATTAACTATGAAGCCGTATTGAAAAAAGCGAAAGAAGTTCAGCCTAAGCTGATTGTGGCCGGTGCGAGCGCTTATCCACGTGAAATTGATTTTGCTAAATTCCGTGAAATTGCGGATGAAGTGGGAGCTTATCTTCTTGTAGATATGGCGCATATTGCCGGTTTGATTGCCTCTGGTCTCCATCCTAACCCAGTACCGCATGCGCATTTCGTTACAACTACGACTCATAAAACCCTTCGCGGTCCACGTGGCGGTATGATTCTTTGTCAAAAAGAGTTCGCGAAAAAAATCGATAAGAATGTGTTTCCTGGTATGCAGGGTGGTCCGTTGATGCATATAATTGCTGCCAAAGCTGTTTCCTTCAAAGAAGCGCTCCAGCCTGAGTTTAAAGATTATTCAAAGCAGATCATTGCAAACGCTAAGCGACTTGGGGAATCCCTTGTAGATAAAGGGGTCGACATTGTATCGGGCGGCACGGATAATCATCTGCTGTTATTGAATCTGCAAAAGAAAGGTCTTACAGGAAAAGTGATAGAAAAGGCTTTGGATGATATTGGTATTACAACCAATAAAAATACGATTCCTTTTGACACAGAAAGCCCATTTGTAACGAGTGGTATCCGGATTGGAACCGCTGCTGTCACATCTCGCGGTTTCAAAGAAAACGAGATGGATGAAATAGCAGATTTAATTGCTTTCACTCTTGACCATCACGAGAATGAAGAAAAAATGAAAGAAGCGGCAGAGCGTGTGCGTGAGCTGACTTCCCGTTTCCCTCTTTATCAAACTTTAAATTATTCTTCTATTTAATAGAAAAAAGCCGTCAGCCTAGTACTGGCGGCTATTATTATGTCTTAGTATGTACCCGTAGGAAAGAATGGAGTGGCCGGGGCAAATTCATATTTATCGGGTTGCAGTTCATCTTGTTTTTCAGTACAATTTAAAGGATGCAAACTATGAGAAGGAGTGATCGGCAATGGGAAAGGTATATGTACTGGATCATCCGTTAATTCAGCACAAACTGACGTACATACGTAAAAAGGAAACAGGGACGAAAGATTTTCGTGAACTAGTTGATGAAGTCGCCGCATTGATGGCTTTTGAAATTACTCGTGATCTGCCTCTCGAAGAGGTTGAAATCGACACCCCTGTCACATCAGACGCAAAAGCTAAAGTACTGACGGGTAAGAAAATTGGACTTGTACCCATCCTTCGTGCCGGTCTAGGTATGGTAGATGGAATTGTGCAATTGATTCCTGCCGCTAAAATAGGACATGTCGGACTTTATCGCGACCCTGAAACACTGCAGCCGGTAGAGTATTATGTCAAACTTCCTAGTGATATTGAAGAACGTGAACTTATCGTCATTGACCCAATGCTTGCTACAGGCGGCTCTGCCAACGAAGCTATCCATTCATTGAAGAAAAGGGGAGCCCGCCAAATTCGCTTAATGTGTCTCGTTGCAGCGCCTGAAGGTGTAGATGCTGTTCGTGAAGAGCACCCGGATGTCGATATCTATCTCGCGGCTCTTGATGAGAAGTTGAATGAAAAAGGCTACATTGTTCCAGGTCTGGGAGATGCCGGTGACCGATTGTATGGTACAAAATAAATAGAATTATTCAAGCTCCAATAAAGGAGGTACATTCATGGCAGAACGCATAAAAGTAATGACCATTTTTGGGACAAGACCGGAAGCTATTAAAATGGCTCCGCTTGTTCTGGAGTTAAAAAAACGTTCCGACCAGTTCGAACCAATTGTCACGGTAACAGCGCAGCATAGAGAAATGCTGGATCAAGTGATGTCGATTTTTGGTATTGAGCCTGATTTTGATTTAAATATTATGAAGGCGCGTCAAACCCTGGCGCAAGTGACGACCCGTGCTCTTGAAGGGCTTGATGAAGTTATGAAAGAAACAAGACCTGATGTGGTTCTTGTACATGGGGATACAACTACAACTTTTGCGGCTTCACTTGCGGCTTATTATAACCAGATTCCTGTTGGACACGTAGAAGCAGGACTTCGAACATGGAATAAGTACTCTCCTTACCCTGAGGAAATGAATCGTCAGCTTACTGGGGTTATGGCGGATTTACACTTTGCTCCGACAAATAAATCCATGGATAATCTGCTTGCAGAAAACAAGCCGACCAACCAGATTTTTGTCACAGGAAATACAGCCATTGATGCGCTGCAAACTACCGTTAAAGACGATTATGCTTCAGAAGTGCTTGATGAGATTGGAGATAAACGGTTAGTTCTAATGACCGCTCATAGACGTGAAAATCTTGGGAATAATATGAAACAGATGTTTCGAGCTATTAAGCGCCTTGTGGAAGAACATGATGACATTCAAGTGATCTATCCTGTGCATCTGAATCCGGCCGTTAAAGAAACGGCTGATGAGATTCTGGGAAATGATGAGCGCATTAAATTAATTGATCCGCTTGACGTGATTGATTTCCATAACTTTGCTTCCAGAGCTCATTTAATCCTTACTGACTCAGGTGGCGTCCAAGAAGAAGCACCTTCACTTGGCGTGCCTGTATTGGTTCTTCGCGACACTACTGAGCGTCCGGAAGGAATTGAAGCAGGAACGCTTAAGCTCGCCGGTACAGAAGAGGATCATATTTTCCATTTAGCCAATGAATTATTGTCTGATGAAGAAAAACATAAAGAAATGTCGCATGCTTCCAACCCATATGGGGATGGAAAAGCATCTGCCAGAATTGCTGAAGCGATCCGGTATTTCTTTAATCAGCGGGAAGATAAACCAGCGCCGTTTGAAATTGAATAATGATTAAAAGATCAAATCCATAAGGGTTTGGTCTTTTTTTATACATAAATTGCCTGAACACGTTCGTGCATAGCTGTCCTTATCCATCACAAACTAACTAAAAAGGAGACGGGCCTATGCGTTTGCTGCACTTGTTCATTCTTTTATTACTTCTTACAGGCTTTCAGTCCCCGGATGAAAAAGATGAAGTAACCATTATTATTGAAACGGAAGAGTCCTCATCCCTTCTTAAAGAACAAATTGAGTCAAGAATTCCGCGGCTGGAGATTGTTGCACAGTATGACACGATCTTTAACGGTCTGGCTGTTAAAGGGAGAGCTCAAGAACTTGAAAAGCTTGTTCGTATGGATATGGTAGTGAATCAGTACCCAGTCGTAAATTATAAAAGTCTGCAGCAGGAAATGGGCCCCTTTTCTACTCAAGTAATCCGTGATCAATATAACCTTTCCTATACGGGTAAAGGGATAAAAGTAGGTGTCATTGATACAGGAATGGACTACTCTCATCCGGACCTCCAGAAGAACTATAAAGGTGGTTTTGATACCGTAGACTTTGATAATGATCCTATGGAAACCAGAGGGGAAGGCGCTACCATGCATGGATCTCATGTAGCGGGAGTCATTGCAGCTGATGGGAAAATGAAAGGGATAGCTCCGGATGCTGAGCTGTACGCTTATCGGGCATTAGGTCCAGGGGGAATCGGATCCTCCGTGCAGGTTATCGCTGCACTGGAAGAAGCGGTTAAGGAGAGAGTGGATGTAATCAATCTGTCTCTTGGTAATGATGTGAACGGTCCGGACTGGCCCACTACGCATGCTGTTAATAGAGCGGTAGAGCTTGGAGTGACCGTTATAGTGGCAGCTGGGAACTCGGGGCCGGACACTTGGACTGTAGGATCTCCTGCCACTTCATCAAAAGCCATAACCGTAGGAGCTTCGGCACTTCCTTCAAAAGCTCCGGTATTTGAAATTCCGGGAGAGGATCGACATATTCCTGTTCAAGTACTGCACGGATCAGTACCATGGGAACTTTCCAGAAAATATCCTTTATTGGACGCTGGCAGAGGGGAAGAAGAACTGAATGATGCTTCCGGAAAAATCGTCTTGTTTGAACGTGGGGAAATCCCTTTTCAGGAAAAAGCCTTTAAAGCTTATCAAGCTGGGGCTGCTGGTGTGGTTATATACAATAATGAACCCGGATTATTTCAGGGTTCATTAGAGAACCTATCCATTCCAATTCCAGTCGCTGCTGTATCAAAAAAAGATGGGGAGTGGCTGATTCAACAGGGAGTTCAGCAGAATCAATGGCTGGAGACCACCGAAACTTCACTTGATCATAGAATGGCTCCTTTCAGCTCTCGTGGTCCCGTAACGACCACATGGGGATTAAAACCAGATGTGGTAGCGCCGGGGGTGAATATTTTAAGCACGGTCCCCGGCGGATATGCTTCACTTCAAGGAACGAGTATGGCCGCTCCGCATGTTGCCGGACTTGCGGCTTTATTAAAAGAAGCTCATCCAGATTGGGCACCTCAGCAAATAAAAAGGACGATCATGAGTTCGGCAGATATTCTTGAAAAAGATAAACTTCCTTATTTGCCTACTGAACAAGGTGCAGGCTTTATTGATACAGAAGAATCATTCAACCCAACTCTGCTAATCGAACCTGGATCGCTTGCTTTCGGGCGCGTGAATCAGCCATTGTTAAATAAAAAAGCAGAATTGAAGCTTACCAATCCGACGAATGAGAGTCAGACAGTACACCTTGAAGCCCCAGTTCATGAAAAGGGGAGCAGATGGGACATCCCGACCACTGTCCATTTGGAACCGAATGAAACTAAGGAAGTGGAAATTGGACTCCATCTTACGAAATCCTTTTTAAAACCTGGGATTCATCAGGGCTTTATCAAACTGAGAAATCAGGAGCACGACTTCCACGTTCCTTATCTATACATGATCGGAACGTCTGATTATGAAAAGGTCTCCGGTTTGGAATTATCATCTAAGTGGGCGGATTCAAGGCGATACACTTATCGCTTCAATCTTACGGAATCCGTAGATAAAATAACTGTCGATCTATACAGAGCTGGTACCATGCTCTTTCATGGGAGGTTATTTGAACTTGAAGACCCTCAGCCGGGTATGGTGCAAGGGGAATTTAAAGTGAATGATCTTGAAGGGGCTTATATAGCTGTCTTTACTCTCGAGCATGGAGACCAAAAAGAAAGCTATCCATTCCCAGTAAAATTCACACCTTCATAATAACCAATACATTCCACCTCAGGTCATCCATAAAATGGATGACCTGAGGTGGAAGTTTTTTGTAAAAATGGCTCAAAAAGTCTATATATTTTTGGTTTAGAATTGGTAAAATGGTACATGTGAGTTTTGTCATAAATGTGACGAAAATGTGATCGAAAAGTGTCATACATTTGTATTTTTAATCACAAACTCATTGACATCATATAACCCCTAATGTATTCTTACATAGTGTGGGATGATAAGGTTTTCATAACGAATTGCAAAGGTTCTGACACCTTTTTTATTCAAGTGAAAAGAGGCTTGTAAATGAAAGATTCCAAACCCCCTTTTCAGGCCATGGCATTAACTAGTGCTATCGTTTCTCAGCTTGCCGGCGGACCACTTGCCGGAGTATATCTTGGGAAATGGATAGATGGTCAATTTTCCACAGAGCCCACATTCTTAATCATAGGGATTTTTCTAGGATTAGGAGCAGGTACATATGGGACCATTCATTTAGTACGGACTTACACGGGAGACGATTAGCATGAAGCACTACCAACAGATGATGGCCCGTCAACGAAAATGGATGTTCTACCTTCTGGCGTTACTCGTTCTTGGCTGGGGCCTTACCCCATGGCAGCCGATTTTTCTGGGTCTCCTCCTGGGAAGCGCTTTGAGTTTTTATAACCTCTGGCTTATGCAGCGTAAAATCCGCAAGCTTGGCGAAGCCTCCGCAGAGAACAAATCTGTTAGAGGAATCGGTACGTTTACCCGTTTGGCTTCAGGTGCACTTGCTGTAGTCATTGCCCTCCAGTTTGAAGAACACATTCATTTAATTTCCGTAGTATTGGGCTTAATGGCAGCCTACATTGTCATTTTTATAGATTACCTGTTCAATAAATCAACAGTTTAGCACGATGGAAGGTAGGTGAACAGATTGAATCACGAAGCACCGATGTGGAATGATGCATTTGGGATTAGTTGGCTTGATTTCAACCTTTCCAACGTTTTAATGATGTTTGTGGCCTCATTAATCGTTTTCATTCTAGGGGTAGCAGCCACACGCAACATGAAGCGGTTTCCAACCGGCTTTCAAAACTTCATGGAATGGCTGATTGATTTCATTAAAGGCATTATCGGTTCAAATATGGATTGGCGAACAGGAAGGCTCTTTCTTCCACTTGGTTTAACCTTATTTGCCTATATATTTGTAGCTAATATGCTTGGAGTCGTCACCAATGGAGTTGTTGGACATGAACTGTGGTGGAAATCTCCAACCGCAGATCCCGGCATAACCTTAACCCTGGCAACACTTGTTGTCGTCTTATCTCACTACTATGGGGTTAAGCTGAAAGGCGGTAAAGAATACAGTAAAGGTTTCATAAGACCTCTGCCGTTTTTACTACCTTTCAAAATTATTGAAGAGTTCTCCAATACTCTTACACTTGGTTTGCGTCTATATGGGAACATTTACGCAGGCGAGATTTTACTGAGTTTGCTTGTCACTATGGCAGCAGGCGGCGTTGGTGGATTTTTAGGAGCTTCACTTCCAATGATAGCTTGGATGGGCTTCAGTACATTTATCGGTTTTATCCAGGCATTCATTTTTGTAATGTTAACGATGGTTTATATGTCTCACAAGGTGAGCGATGACCATTAAAATAAAAGAATAAAAATTATTTTTTTAAAAATATGAGGAGGATTTTCATTATGGGTCTTTTAGCAGCTGCAATTGCAGTAGGATTAGCGGCACTAGGTGCTGGTATTGGTAACGGTCTGATTGTAAGTCGTACGGTAGAAGGAATTGCGCGTCAACCAGAATTGCGCAGTGCTCTTCAAACAACTATGTTCATCGGTGTTGCTCTAGTAGAGGCGATTCCGATCATCGGCGTTGTTATCGCATTTATCGTAATGGGTCAGTAAAGCAGGACGAGCGAATACGCTTATGGCGAAGTTCAACTCAATCGATCTTCGCCTTTCCTTTATACCTTTACGAAAACTTGATACCCAAATGGATTTGAAAGAAAACTTCGACTGAAGCTTTTATAAGCTAAAGCCGGGTTTTTCTCTTGTCTAGCTGAGTTCTTATACTTAAGGCTTTTGCTTGCTTGAGGGTTAACCCTGTTACGATATGGTGTGGAGAGGAGTGAAAACTGTGCAAGGATTCACAGAGAGTCTTGTCCTCGGAGCTGGAGGACTTAACATAGGTGATATGATCATTCAACTTGTGTTCTTCCTTATCTTGCTGGCTCTTTTAGGCAAGTTTGCTTGGGGACCATTAATGAATATGATGAAAGAGCGTGAAGATTACGTAGCTAACGAAATCAATACCGCAGAAAAAAGTCGTGAAGAAGCACAGCTTATGCAGCGTGAAGCTTCTGAAGAACTTAAGAAAACCCGTCAGGATGCACAGAAGATAATCGAAGATGCACGCAAAACGGCCGGTCAACAGGAACGCGATATTATTGAGTCTGCTCGCGCTGAATCTGAAAGAATGAAAGAGTCAGCCCGTCAGGAAATTGAACAAGAAAAAGAAAAAGCCGTACAGGTCCTTAAAGATCAAGTGGCTTCTATGTCTGTCATGATTGCATCCAAAGTGATTGAAAAAGAACTTTCGGAGAAGGATCAGGAGAAATTGATTCACCAATACATTGACGAGGCAGGAGAAGAGCGATGAGTCAAACAATCATTGCGAGACGCTATGCTGACGCACTTTTTCAACTTGGACAAGAACATTTAAAATTAGAACAATTAGAAACAGAGTTACGAGAATTGCAAGAAGTATTCCGTAATAATGAGCAGCTTTATACATTCCTTAAGCATCCACGTATTTCCGTCGACCAAAAGAAACAACTCATTCATAAATCGTTTCTGTCGTATTCAGCAGAAGTTGTGAACACCCTTAAGTTGTTGGTAGACAGGCATAGAGAAGACATTATCTCTGAAATGATCACTCATTTCTTAACGATGATGAGCGATGCAAAAGGAGTAGCAGAAGCGGATGTTTACTCCGTACGTGAACTTTCGAAATCTGAAAAAAAACGGATTTCAGAAACATTTGCACCAAAAGTAGGCAAACGTTCATTGAACCTGAACAATATTGTTGATCCAAGCATTCTCGGAGGAATTCGTGTGCGAATTGGAAATCGGATATTTGATGGTTCCGTCAGTGGAAAGCTTAGCCGCATGGAGCGCAAGCTAGTTTCTGCTAACAAAAGATGATAGGGGTGAAATGGCATGAGCATTAAAGCTGAGGAAATCAGTGCGCTGATTAAACAGCAAATTGAAAGCTATGAATCAGATATAGAAGTCAATGATGTGGGTACAGTTATCGAAGTTGGTGACGGTATTGCACGTGCTCATGGTCTTGACAACGTCATGGCCGGAGAACTCGTTGAATTCTCAAATGGTGTCATGGGATTGGCACAAAACTTAGAAGAAAGTAACGTTGGTCTAGTTATTCTTGGGCCGTATACAGATATTAAAGAAGGCGATGAAGTACGCCGTACAGGCCGTATCATGCAAGTACCTGTAGGGGAAGAAATGCTTGGACGTGTCGTTAATCCACTTGGTCAGCCTGTAGATGGAAGAGGACCAATTGAAACAACGAAAACACGCCCGATTGAAGCACCGGCTCCAGGGGTTATGGATCGTAAATCCGTAGATGAACCTCTTCAAACAGGTATCAAAGCAATTGATGCCCTTGTACCTATCGGCCGTGGTCAGCGTGAACTTATTATCGGTGACCGTCAGACTGGTAAAACATCTGTAGCAATCGACGCAATTTTGAACCAGCATGATCAGGATATGGTTTGTATCTATGTAGCGATCGGTCAGAAAGAATCAACTGTCCGCGGTACAGTGGAAACTCTGCGCCGTCACGGTGCATTGGATTACACCATTGTCGTAACGGCAAGTGCTTCTCAGCCAGCTCCGCTTTTATACCTTGCTCCATATGCAGGTGTAACACTAGGGGAAGAATTTATGTACAATGGCAAGCATGTGCTGGTTGTATATGATGATCTTTCCAAGCAGGCAGCCGCTTACCGTGAACTGTCCTTGCTGCTTCGTCGTCCACCAGGCCGTGAAGCGTTCCCAGGGGATGTATTCTATCTGCACTCTCGTCTATTGGAACGTGCAGCTAAATTAAGTGATGCGAAAGGCGGAGGTTCATTAACAGCGCTTCCTTTCGTTGAAACGCAAGCAGGTGACATTTCCGCTTATATTCCAACAAACGTTATTTCCATCACAGACGGTCAGATCTTCTTACAATCCGACTTATTCTTCTCTGGTGTACGTCCAGCGATTAACGCCGGATTATCCGTATCTCGTGTTGGAGGATCGGCTCAGATCAAAGCGATGAAGAAAGTTGCCGGTACATTACGTCTCGACTTAGCTTCTTATCGTGAACTGGAAGCTTTCGCACAGTTCGGTTCTGACCTTGATAAATCTACACAGGCTAAACTGAACCGCGGAGCTCGTACAGTTGAAGTTCTTAAGCAAGGTTTACACCAGCCGCTGGCTGTAGAGAAACAAGTTATGATTATCTTTGCCCTTACTAAAGGATTTCTGGATGATATTCCAGTGGATGATGTTACTCGCTTTGAGTCAGAATTCCACACATGGCTTGACAACAATCGCAAAGAGTTGATTGGGCAAATCCGAAAAACTGGAAAACTGGCAGAGGAAGAAGATATGAAAGAAGCTGTGAAAGAATTCAAGAAAACATTTGTGATTTCTGAATAAATAAAACACAGCTGGAAAGGGTGGTGAAACAGCGTGGCATCCCTTAGAGATATCAAAGGCCGGATTACCTCTACCAAGAAGACGAAACAGATTACAAAAGCAATGGAAATGGTATCTGCTTCTAAATTGAATCGTGCCGAACAGAATGCAAGGTATTTTGTTCCATACAGCGAAAAAATTCAAGAAGTCGTAGCGAGTATTTCTCAAGGCGGAGGTGATGCAAGTCACCCGATGCTTGAATCGAGGGAAGTGAAGTGTACAGGTTACCTGGTGATCACTTCTGACCGCGGTCTTGCAGGAGCATTCAACAGCAGTGTCTTGAGAAGAGTCTATCAGCAGATTCGCCAGCATCATACTTCTGCTGAAGAATACAAGCTGATCACCATTGGCCGTATTGGACGGGACTTCTTCCGTAAACGTAATATACCGGTAGATATGGATATTACTGGCCTGGCAGACCAGCCGGACTTTGCTGATATTAAAGATATCGCATCGGATACGATCCAACTCTTTACAGACGAAGAGATCGATCAATTATATATTTATTACAACCATTACGTTAGTGCTATCACACAGGAAGTAACCGAGAAAAAAGTCTTGCCGTTAACGGACTTTGGTGGCGAAAGTGTAGGATCCACAAGTTCTTATGAGTATGAGCCGAACCAAGAAGAGATTTTGGAAGTCTTGCTTCCGCAGTATGCTGAGAGCTTGATTTACGGAGCCTTACTTGATAGTAAAGCTAGTGAGCATGCAGCACGTATGACGGCTATGAAGAGTGCAACTGATAATGCTGATGATCTTATTGGTGATTTGACACTATCTTATAACCGTGCACGTCAAGCTGCTATTACCCAAGAGATTACTGAAATTGTCGGCGGTGCAGCTGCCCTCGAATAGGGATTCTTGGATTTTTGAACAGTAAGTTAGGAGGGAAATCGATGAGTAATGGACGCGTGACCCAAATCATGGGACCAGTTGTCGACGTAACATTTGATGACGGACAGCTCCCAGATATCAATAACGCACTACACGTACGTTATGATGCGCAATCCGAAGATGAAAAAAACGTCGACCTTACGTTAGAAGTTGCCCTTCACCTGGGTGACAATACCGTTCGTACTGTCGCCATGTCTTCCACAGAAGGTGTAATGCGTGGCACACCTGTTATCGATAAAGGCAGCCCGATTTCAGTTCCAGTAGGAGAAGTGACATTGGGCAGAGTATTCAACGTTCTTGGTAACAATATTGATTTAGATGAACCTTTAAGTGATGATGTACGTCGTGATCCAATCCACCGCGAAGCACCAGTTTTTGAAAACTTAGCTACAGAAACTGAAATTCTGGAAACTGGAATTAAAGTTGTAGACCTTTTAGCTCCATATGTAAAAGGTGGT
Source organism: Halobacillus alkaliphilus (assembly GCF_900113125.1). GTDB lineage: Bacteria > Bacillota > Bacilli > Bacillales > Halobacillaceae > Halobacillus > Halobacillus alkaliphilus. The sequence goes on from NZ_FOOG01000008.1 coordinate 75,008, forward strand.
AAAATTGGACTGTTTGGTGGCGCCGGAGTAGGTAAGACCGTACTTATCCAGGAATTAATTAACAACATCGCCCAAGAACACGGAGGTATCTCTGTATTTGCCGGTGTTGGTGAGCGTACGCGTGAAGGTAACGACCTTTATTGGGAAATGACCGATTCAGGTGTTATTAAGAAAACAGCTATGGTGTTCGGACAAATGAACGAACCGCCTGGTGCTCGTATGCGTGTAGCTCTGTCTGGTTTAACAATGGCAGAATATTTCCGTGATGAACAAGGCCAGGACGTATTGTTCTTCATAGACAACATCTTCCGTTTCACCCAGGGCGGTCTTGAAGTATCTGCACTTCTTGGACGTATGCCATCAGCCGTTGGTTACCAGCCAACTCTAGCGACTGAAATGGGACAGCTGCAAGAGCGAATCACATCTACTGACAAAGGTTCAGTTACATCTATTCAGGCTATTTATGTACCTGCCGATGACTATACCGACCCCGCGCCAGCAACAACGTTCGCTCACTTGGATGCAACGACTAACCTTGAGCGTAAGCTTTCTGAACAGGGTATTTATCCTGCCGTTGATCCACTTGCTTCTACCTCCCGTGCTCTGGACCCGGATGTAGTAGGGGACGAACACTATCAAATAGCTCGCGAAGTCCAGCGTACACTGCAGCGTTACAAAGAGCTGCAGGATATCATTGCTATTCTTGGTATGGATGAGCTTTCTGATGAAGATAAATTGACCGTATCCCGAGCACGTCGGGTGCAGTTCTTCTTATCTCAGAACTTCCACGTGGCTGAACAGTTTACAGGACAGCCAGGATCTTACGTACCTGTTGCAGAAACAGTCAAAGGCTTTAAAGAGATCCTTGACGGCAAACACGATGACATTCCAGAGGATGCGTTCCGACTAGTCGGCCGTATTGAGGATGTTGTTGAAAAATCAAAACAAATGCAGTAAACCTGTCAACACAAGTGATAAAGGGGCGTTCCTAGGAGCGCCCGGTTTATTCACTTAACAGCCAAGGAGGAATGTATATGAGCACACTAACGGTGAGTGTCGTCACTCCTGATGGCCCGGTATTGGAAGAAGCATTTGAAATGGTTAGTTGTAAGGCGGAAAGTGGAGAGTTGGGAATATTACCCGGTCACATTCCTATGGTGGCACCACTTACAATCAGCGCCATACGCCTGAAAGGTGAGGGGAAATCGGATCGTATCGCAGTCAGCGGTGGCTTTTTAGAGGTGAGACCTGATAAAGTGACTATACTCGCTCAATCAGCTGAAAAGCCAACTGATATTGATATAGACCGTGCCCGAATGGCTAAAGAGCGTGCTGAAAGACGTCTCCAGGACAAACAAGCCGACATTGATTTCAAACGGGCTGAATTGGCCCTTAAGCGAGCCATTAATCGCTTAGATGTTTATGAGAATAACTTCTAAACTGCTTTCATATTGAGAGCAGTTTTTTTATTAAAGAAACCTGATAATAATCCTGGTGCTTATTTTCCAGCCATTATCAAAGGAGCAGCAAGGCGACTCGTATAATAATTAACCCGGCAGAAATATTTGTCATTATTGCCCGGGAAATGAGAGAGAAATATTTTCTTTGTCACCTTCTGTTTTATTTGGGTTTAACCAATTGGATGAAAAGGTATTTTTGTGTAGATGAATGATGTTCCTAAGAGTAGTGACGAAAGAGAGGGGATAGTATGGATCAATATTTTGCTGAAGAAGCCATTCTTAGTATGACCTCGCACATTATCTTCATTATCATAACGTGGAGAGTCCTTCAGTCGGTCAATTTCGATGCGTTTTTCAAGAAACATCGTGTCTTTGAAGCAAGAGTTTTAATCATATTTATTACCATTGCTATCGGAACAACGGTCAGCCGATTTTTTCTTGATTTTATTGCATGGTCTAATAGTCTGGTCTACTTATTTTAACGGAAATCAATGAAACTATTATTAACTGAATAGTTTGTCTGAAAATGTCCAGTATGATTGTTGTCTTCTCCGGTCAGACTTATAGTAAGTCTATGCTCGGGGAGGCATCATAAAAATGAAAAGTTTACTAGCAGGGATTACGGTATTGATTATGGTATGTACAGGTGCTTATTCACAGGAACTGACTGCGGAGACACCTATTGAAAATTTTGCAGCATTTGCTGAGAATGAGCAGCTGGATGTCAAAGAATGGTCGATCACCCTCAAAGAGACGATATCGAGAACAGATTCATTATTATTGAAAGAAAAGATTTCCGAATTCTATCAAACTGCTGAAGTATCTTATGAGGATCAAGAGAACTCAAATAAAATCATTCTGAAAGACGGTCTTATTAATAGAGAATTTGACGAAAGTTATAATATTATTCTGCCAAAAAATAAAGATGAAAATGTGGAATTGGTTTACTATATAGCTGGTAAGGGTACAATTTCCTTGACACCAGAAGTAAAAGATCGGATACGAGAAACTAAGAAACGTTATTTCACGAAAAACGTACTAATTTTCTCTTGTCTTAAAGCGGAAACTAGTGGTATTATAGATGATGTTTTAGTGTATAAAAAATTCAAACAAAGATTCGACATTAAACCATTAGATCAAGTTGCAGAAAAAGATTGGACTAGCAGCTCCGGATATACGGAAAAATGGGGACAAGCAATCCCGACAGCCAGTGGAAAGATGAATGTTCAGTTCGCTACAAGAACTTTGGGCGGGCGGACAAACATCACTATTGGCACACCCATTATTACTGCTGAATATTAATAATAATGAATATGGACGCGGAGGAGAATGAAATTTGGAAAAAATCATCGTCCGTGGTGGGAGGCAGCTGAATGGCACTGTAAAAGCAGAAGGCGCCAAGAATGCCGTACTGCCTGTCATCGCAGCAAGTATAATTGCCAGTGAAGGAAAAAGTGTTTTACACGAAGTCCCTGCTTTAGCAGATGTTACGACTATCAATGAAGTGATTCGACATATGAATGCGGATGTTAAAGTAGATGGGAACACAGTTACCGTAGATGCTTCTGGAGATCTTGAAACAGAAGCACCAATTGAATACGTGAGGAAAATGCGAGCTTCTGTCCTCGTGTTGGGACCACTTTTGGCCCGGTATGGCCATGCTAAGGTTGCCCTGCCTGGTGGTTGTGCGATTGGATCACGTCCTATTGACCAGCACTTAAAAGGCTTTGAAGCTATGGGTGCCGAAGTTACTGTAGGAAATGGCTACATTGAGGCAGAAGTCAAAGGTCGTTTGCAGGGGGCCAAGGTTTACTTTGATGTTCCAAGTGTAGGAGCTACAGAAAACGTTATGATGGCTGCTGCTCTAGCTGAAGGAACAACCATCCTTGAAAACTGTGCGAAAGAACCGGAAATTGTAGATTTAGCCAATTATCTCAATAAAATGGGCGGCAAGGTTATTGGAGCTGGTACTGAGACCATTCGTATCGAAGGAGTCGACAAGCTTATAGGAGCGACTCATACCATTATCCCTGACCGCGTAGAAGCTGGAACATTTATGGTTGCAGCTGCTATTACTGGAGGTAATGTATTAGTTAAAGGTGCCATGCGTGAACACCTTCGTTCTGTTATTTCAAAAATGGAAGAAATGGGCGTTACCATTAAAGAGGAAGATGATGGACTTCGAGTTATTGGTCCTGAACAACTGAAGGCCACAGACATTAAAACAATGCCGCATCCAGGTTTTCCTACTGATATGCAGTCTCAAATGATGGCCTTAATGTTAAACGCCAAAGGCACAAGCGTGATTACGGAAACCGTATTCGAAAATCGTTTCATGCATGTGGAAGAATTCCGTCGGATGAATGCTCATCTCAAGATTGAAGGCCGCAACGTTATTGTAGAGGGTCCTTCATCTTTACAAGGAGCAGAAGTAGCCGCGACTGATTTACGAGCGGGAGCAGCTCTTATTCTGGCTGGTCTTGTTGCCGATGGTTATACTCGCGTAACAGAACTTAAGCATCTGGACCGTGGATATGTTGATTTCTCTGACAAACTTGCGGGACTCGGCGCTGATATAGAAAGAGTTAACGAACAAGAATCTTATTCTGAAGAACAAGAAGCTAACGAATCTTTATCGACCTTATAATGTATATATCCTTATAGCTTGGCTGTTTCATTATTTTTTGAAACAGCCAAGCTTTTTTTGTTCTATCATCCTTGATTCAGGGATACATTTTAGTAGAGAGATCTACAATGTAATCAGGAGGGTGAGAATGAAAAGAAAAAATTGGATGGCATTCTTCATAACAGGTGGCCTGTTCGGGGCTATACTTATACTACCTACTCTAATTGTGGTTCCTTTTACAGGTTCCAGCGCTTCACATGAAGTCCAGGAGACTCCAAATCCTATTGAAAAAGCCGCTGATTCATCAAAAGACCTCTCTCCGATAGCGGTTAGAGTCGAACGAAGCCAATCAGGGAAGATAGAAGAAGTTCCACTGGAAACATATGTCGCAAGGGTGGTTGCATCTGAGATGCCTGCTGAGTTTGAACTGGAAGCATTAAAAGCGCAGGCGTTAGCAGCACGAACTTATATAACTAGACACTTGCTTGAAGATGAGGCTGTATCGCAGGAAGCTGATGTGACGGACACCGTTAATCATCAGGTGTATAAGAACGATGAAGAACTGAGAGCTCAGTGGCATGATCAATATACGAGCAATATGGAGAAAATTAACACAGCTGTGAACGAGACAGCAGGAGAAATAATCACTTATAATCAGGAGCCGATTACGGCCGCTTTCTTTTCAACGAGCAATGGATACACTGAAAATGCTGAAGACTACTGGGAGAATGAGATTCCTTATTTAAAAAGTGTGGAAAGCCCCTGGGATCAACAATCACCTAAATTCGCAGATCAGAAAATTATTCCGATTTCTCAAGTACAAACAGCCCTTGGCATAAATTTTAAAGGGAATGTACAGAACATGACCATGACAAAGACAGAGGGAAATCGTGTGGATAAGGTACAGGTTGGGGACCAGACCTTCTCAGGGCGACAGATAAGGGAAACCTTCGAGCTGCCTTCAAGTGATTTTTCTATGCAGCAAAAAGGGGACCACGTCATTTTTACGACGAAGGGGTACGGCCATGGTGTAGGAATGAGCCAATATGGAGCAAATGGAATGGCTAAGAGCGGCAGCAGTTATAAAGACATAGTGACTCATTATTATCACGATACAGAAGTATCTTCTATCAATAAACAGACGGCATTGTTAACCTCTAAAAATGATAAACCAGTCAACTGATGGAATATGATAAAGACAGGACCTGAAGCTAAGGGTCCTGCTTTTATTTCGTAAGATCGGCGGTTTACAATTTGGACAAACAAGTTCGTTCAATATGATCTTTGTTTATATCTTGAAAGAGTAAATACTTTTAAGAAAAAATTTCCTCTTCATGTATATAATTCCTCAGAAGTGTTCAGAATGATTTTTGAGGTGATGAACATGAGAGAGGAAGGAAAGAAAAGCGTGACTAAATTAAAGTTTAAACGCTTAATGCGCAAGAAATGGTTGTATCCAGCACTGTATTTGTCAGTAGCAGCATTAGTTCTAGTAGGGGTTTTCTGGTATCAGCAAAGTGGTAAGGAAGTAGAAAACCAGTTAGCTAATCAATCAGAAACGGAAGTCCAGGATGAATTTAATACTCAGGATTCCGGAGAGGCTTCAGTTCCAGTCATGGAGCAAAACGAAAACTTACAAATGCCAGTCGTTGATGAAGAAGCCGCGTCTATCGTTACGAAGTTCTATGATTACAATGCGTCTCAGGAAGATCAAGAAAGTGCACTGGTCCTATACAACAATAAGTACTATCAGAGTGAAGGCGTCGATATAACAAGAGAAGATGGAGAAGCTTTTGAAGTAACAGCAGCTCTATCAGGAACAGTCACAGAAGTAAAAGAAGATCCGCTTTATGGCAATGTCATTGAAATTACACATGATGAAGACGTATCAACTGTCTATGCTAGTCTAGCTGACATTAAAGTCCAAGCTGGTTCTGAAGTTACTCAAGGTGATGTGCTTGGTTCTGCTGGACAGAACTCCTTCGGCCAGGCAAGTGGCGTGCACGTTCATTTCGAATTGCGAAATGAAGGACAGCCTGTTAACCCGGAAAGCTTTTTCGGACAACCTTCCAGTAAGATCAGCGAAGAAGTGAAAGAAGAAGCAGAGACTGAGAAAGAAGCAGAAGTACCTTCTGCCGAAGACTCCACAGAAGAACCAGAAGTATCTGATGAGCCAAACGATGAGGAACTAAATACGGATGAGGATCCTGCAGATAACACAGAAGGGGAACAAACTCCTGATGAGGATAGTGCATCATCCATTTCTACAACTCAAACCTAAATGAGGGGCCAGCCCCCTCATTTTTTTTATGCTTCATCATAAACTAGCAGAAAGCATTTTCATAAAAAACTCCTGTAAAGCAAGCTCCATCCTTATCCCTGTGGCATAACTCACCTTTTTTAATAATACAATGAGGATAACCGAGCACTCGGTAACGTCCAGGGTGGAACACCATGACTTACACCTAGAGTACCCCCCTCATACTAACAGCATAAGCGCTTTCCTTTGAAACCACCCCCTTGGATAGACAATCACAGGAGGCGAGTGGAGTGCATGATTACATCAAAGAAAGGACCATCAGGATTGGAGAGCACCTCATTGAAACTAAAAAAACGGTCAGAGTGATCGCCAAGGAATTTGGCGTTTCTAAAAGTACGGTCCATAAAGATCTTACAGAAAGACTCCCGGAAGTGAATCCGGAGCTTGCGAAAGAAGTAAAAAAAATACTAGATTATCATAAGGAGATCAGACATCTCCGTGGAGGAGAAGCAACTCGAAGAAAGTATAAAGCTCAACTGCTTGAAGAAGGACCTGTGCAGCCTCTTGCCTGACTTCCCTTGTCATCCTCCCTATAGAAAAATCCCCTGTGTATAAGGTGATTTTTTCATCCCTAATGCGACGATTGTCATAATTTTATGATAGAATATAGAATTAGATGTGTACTACTGTACACAGGCAATGAACGCTATTTTTTAAGAGATGTAAAATTTCAAAGCGCAGGTTGAATGCCCAAAAACATGGTTGAATACTATGGACCTCTCACTTAACCGGAAGGGTTATGGCAATTTTTTGTGTGTTTACGGGCATGGATGCTTTCAATAGGGAGGATCTACAGGACATGTTTGCAAGAGATATCGGGATAGACCTTGGTACAGCTAACGTGCTCATTCATGTTAAGGGTAAAGGGATCGTATTAAATCAACCAACCGTAGTTGCGATGGACCGGAATACTGGAAAAGTACTGGAAGTAGGAGAAGATGCTCAGCGGATGGTGGGACGCACGCCTGAGAATATTGAAGCTATCCGTCCATTGAAGGATGGCGTTATTGCAGACTTCGATGTAACAGAAGCTATGCTCAAGTACTTTATCCAAAAAACAAATGTTCGAAGCTTTCTATCCAGACCACGGATGCTGATCTGCTGTCCAACGAATATAACCAAAGTGGAACAGCAGGCAATAAAGCAAGCAGCTGAAAAAGCAGGCGGTAAGAAAGTTTTATTAGAAGAAGAACCCAAAGTGGCTGCGATAGGTGCAGGCATGGATATCTACCAGCCATATGGAAATATGATTGTAGATATTGGGGGAGGAACGACTGATATAGCGGTTCTTTCGATGGGGGAAATTGTTACAGCTTCGTCGATCAAAATAGCAGGAAATCGATTGGACCAGGAAATACTACAATATATTAAGAAAGAATACCAATTATTAATTGGTGAACGGACCGCTGAGAATATAAAAATTAATGTGGGTACTGTATTTCCAGCGACTCGGACAGAAGTAGTTGATATTCGGGGCCGTGATATGATTACTGGTCTCCCCCGCACGATTTCGGTTAACTCTGAAGAAATAGAGAAGGCACTTCGCGAACCTGTTCAGGTTATCGTTAAAACGGCTAGGGAAGTATTGGAGCGGACGCCTCCAGAGCTCTCTGCTGATCTTATTGACCGCGGGGTTATCCTGACGGGTGGAGGTGCTCTTCTTCACGGTGTGGATCAGCTTCTGTCAGAAGAATTGAAAGTCCCTGTGCTGATTGCGGACTCTCCGATGGATTGTGTAGCAGCTGGAACAGGAATCCTACTGGAAAACATGGATAAACACAGCAAAGTAGTCTTATAGCTTTCGTTAATTTTTAATAAAGGAGCGATCACCTTGTTAAGAGGATTCTACACAGCCGCCTCAGGAATGCTTGCTAATCAACGTATGCAGGAAACATTATCGAATAATATGTCCAACGTGAATACACCAGGATATAAAGCTGATCAGGGTACGATGCGTGCTTTTCCAGAATTGCTGATTGAACAAATGGGAAGCCGCAAATCGCCTGGTTTTACAAGTAGCAGAAATATTCCTGTTCAGCACCCTGTCGGATCCCTTAACACAGGTGTTTATATGCAGGAGGCTGTGCCAGCTTTCACTCAAGGTGATTTGAGAGAAACGGGGGTTGGTACGGATTTAGCTCTCCTTCAAAGAAACGTGCCCGACGAGTCGGGCTCTGTTTTTTTTGATGTTCAAAACGAGGCAGGAGAACCGCGCTACACGAGAAATGGTAATTTCACCGTAGACGGAGAAGGGTTCTTAACTACTAATCAAGGGAACTATGTATTGGATCAGTCCGGAAATCCGATCGAAACGAACGGGATGGAATTTGACGTCTCTGAGGAAGGTATAATCACTGTAGATGGACAAGCTATCCCTTTAGGTCTATCTTATAGTCCGGCAGCGGAAGAGATGGTGAAAGAAGGCGAAGGTTTATACAGGCTAGGAGAAGACGGTACTCAGCTCATAGATGTGCGGGAAGATGAGACACTCGAAGTTGATGTAAAGCAGAACTTTCTTGAAAGCTCCAACGTAAACAGTGCCCTTACAATGACGGAAATGATGAATACATACCGATCTTTTGAAATGAATCAAAGAGTACTTAAAGCTTACGACCAAAGTATGCAGAAAACAGTCACTGAGATTGCCAGGCTGCGATAAGGAGTTGGGGACTATTGATTAACCGTTCGATGATTCAAGCCTCTGTTACAATGGGGCAGCTGCAGAGTAAGCTTGATTTAATAGGGAATAATCTAGCTAATGTGAATACGACTGGCTACAAAAGTCGTCAGGCCGACTTTTCTTCATTGTTATATCAGCAAATCGACAATTTATCCTCCGAACCAGCTCCCAGAAGCCGTCAGACACCTGATGGAGTAAGAATAGGGTCAGGGGCAAGTCTTGGTCATACAAATGTTGACCTTAGCCAGGGAAGCCTTCAGAATACAGGTAGAGAACTGGACATTGCCTTGTTGGAGAAGAGCCATTTATTTCAATTACAAATTCCTACAGAAGCGGGCTTAGAGACACAGTACTCCCGAGCAGGGAATTTTTATTTAAATCCGGTAAACGACAATGAAGTAATGCTTACAGACGCGGAAGGTTATCCTGTACTAGGAGAAGCGGCAGATCCTATTGTTCTTGAAAATGGATTTACGGAATTGAAAATCAATGAAGAAGGTTCAGTGGTGGTAACACGCGACGGTCAGTCATCCTTTGAAGGGCAGCTTGAGGTAGTGGAAGCAGTAAGACCAAGAATGCTTGAGGCGGTAGGCGGCAACCGTTTTAAAGTTCCTAGTGGTATGGAAGGAACAGGAATAACCTCAGAAGTTCCTCAAAATGAAACACGAATACAGAACCAGACACTTGAATCTTCCAACGTTGATACTTCCAAGCAAATGACGGATATGCTTAATGCTCAGCGATCTTACCAATTTAATGCAAAATCGATTTCCACGGGTGATCAGATGATGGGTCTGATCAATCAGCTCAGATCATAAACGTAAGGAGTTTAACGACCATGGCAACAGATCCTAATACAAATGACAAAAAACATAAACGCGAGCAGGATAGACAGAAGAAACGAAAAGCTTTAGACGAAGCGACTAAACAAGATCATACAAAAAAACAAGGGTATTGGCAGAAGCTTAAAAAGACTTTCAATGAAAAGACGGGACATAAAAGCCGTATCCGTGTTCTTCCTATTTGGTTGCGTATTATCATTGTTCTGGTCTTAAGCATCGTGGCTTTGTTTATTGGGTTAATGGTCGGGTACGGAGTGATCGGAGACGGAAAACCTATGGATGCTCTCAGCTGGGACACTTGGCAGCACATATGGGATATTGTTACAAAAACTGAATAGCATGAACAATTTTACGCGGGTCTTAAAGACTCGCGTTTTTTTATGTCCAAGGTAGGAAGGAAATGTCTGGCACATCCACTTGTTTCTGAAACCGTTTTTTAGGGAATAAATCTTAAATCTAATCATTTACTTAGTGGGGAGGACGCAAGCTTTGAGAACCGACGTGTTTATCGCTGGTGGAGGTGTTGGAGGTTTAACACTGGCAGCTAAACTGGCCAGTCGCGGCGTTCATGTCACGATTGCTGAACAGCTGACGAAGGAGTCACCTGTATATAAAGGAGAACTGCTGCAGCCTAAAACCATTGCGATATTGGAAAGACTTGGAGTTATTGATGAAATTGAAGGATGCGGTCACGTGATTGACCAACTTAGATTTCAGGAAATTCACCGCCATGAAGGGAAATCCCCTGAAGAGATTAATTTAACGGAACTGAATTATAGCCGAGTGGCCAGTAAATATGACCACGCTTTAATGGTGCCTCACGAGAGAACGAAGTCCATAATACGGGAAAAGGGACAAACCTTCGGAGAACATTTTCACTATTTAGGCGGCGCTCGGTTTTTAGGGTTTGAAAAAGGAATGGCAAAGGTGAAGCAGAAAAAGGAGACTTTCTATGTAGAAGCCAAGGTATATATCGGCGCAGAAGGGCGCAGTTCCCCTACTCGAAAAGCTATGAATGCTGATGTAAAGCGTAAAGACTACAACCACCATTTTCTAACAGTTACAATGCCTAGACCAGCATCTTACACCAAAGGAAAAATTATAACCACAGCCGACCGCTTTCTAGGCTTGTTTCCTCTCCCTGACAATGAAGTGAGAACCGTTTATCTGATAAAGGCTGGAGAATACAAGAGCATTAAAGAAAAGGGGCTAGAGTACCTCTACCAAGCCTACAGCGAACTTGAACCAGAGTTGTCAGAAGGAGTGCGTACCATTGACGATTGGAAAAAAGTTCAGCTCATGATTCCCTATACCTATCACGTGGATAAGTATTATTCTGGAAACCTTGCCATTATAGGTGACGCTGCTCATACCGTCCATCCTATGGCTGGAGAGGGGATGAACCTGGCTGTACAGGATGCAGATGTCCTTGGAGAACTGCTGGCATGGTGTAAAGAAAATAATAAAAATTATCATGAGTATTTACATTACTATGAAGATGTAAGGAAACCTCGTGTTTCTTCCCTTCTTCATTTAAGTCACCTGTCAGCACTCGTCTATTCTTTCCGTTTCGAATGGTGGAGAAAAATTCGTATGAGGGCTGTCCAGCGTATTTACGATGATGACCAGCTTCACGTGAAACAAATGCTCAATATATCCGGATTGGGAGCGTGGAATTTCAACTTACTGGATCGGGCCATCCAGGGAAGTGTTCTTCCGGCACGCAGTAAAAAGATCAAAGATAAGACGCAGTGGAAATACTTATTTTCAGAATCAGAAGACTATCCATGGGAAAAAGAGAACTAGGAAAGGATGAATCATATGAATGAATGGGTAACGGCTATGCAGGCTAGAAAGTGGATGAAAAAGAATGAATCGTTTCTGCCAAGCTGGCATGCTTATGTGGGATCTGAGTTAGGACTGTTTGATGAATTCAAATCAGCGAGGACAGTAGAAGCGGTAAGTGAAAAAACAGGGTACTCTTATGATTTATTATCTTCCTGGGTTAAAGTAGGAGTCGCAGTTAAGCATTTGAAGAAGCGTCCAAATGAACGTTACCGTACGTCAAAAAGAAGATGCTCTACTCTTATGGGGCAGGAGCAGTCTCCAGGTGTAAAAGCATTGCTGAAAGAGATGATGGAGCTTCATATTCCTACAATGCTGAAATACCCCACTATACTAAAGTCTCATGAACGCGCCCTTTTTGACCATGAGCGGCATGGGGAAGTTGTGGCCGAAACTTCAGCCCTGCTTGAACACTTTGCGATTAAAAAGATTAAGAAGATGATACGTGCAAGAAATGTGGACACCATTGTGGACCTTGGCTGCGGGCACGGCGGTTACTTACGAAAGTTAGCCGAAGAATTCCCTGATGTCCGGATGGTTGGGGTAGATTTGAATCAAAAGGTCATCGATCGTGCACGCGTACTATCTGACGATTTCTCTAATATAAAATTTGAAGTAGGAGATATAAATGAATGGGAGCCGGAAGATGGAACGAAAGTGGACGTTGTACTGCTTCACAATATCTTTCATTATGTTCACCCGGATTCGCGCCCTGATCTTCTAGAGCAAATGTATAGTTATGTGGAACCTCAAGGAGTCGTTTCTGTTATCACTCCTATTAACGAAACCGAGCATGGGGAAGCTTTTTCTTCTGCTTTTAACAGCTTCTTTGTAGCTCACTCGAATCTTTTTGCACTGCCTGATAAGAAAGAGTTAAAAGAGGTTACAGCTCATTCTAATTTTGATATGTACGATTTAGATCCGATTGTTAAAGAGGGTTCCTGGTACACTTTCTGGATGAGTCCATCTTCTCCAGTGAAAGAATGGAAACAAACTCAGGAGATGAACGACCAAGAACGTTCGTTTTCTTCCAAGCAGGAAGATAACAAGGAATTAACTCGCTCGTCATAAAAATAAACCGCTGTGACCACTTCAGTCACAGCGGTTTATTTTATGACATGTTTTAGTGCAATCTAATAAACAATGGTGAATTATAAGAGAAGCGTTCTTGCACAAACAGGCCGGTTACTGTAAGACTCAGTTTCGAGATATCTTGGGTCCTTTGCTAAAAGTTTGATGAGGGGGCTACGGAAACAACTCGTCTTGTTCCATCACCCAGACACTCGAGCCATAAGCCGCTCATCAACGGATTGAAAAACCGCCATCCTTGTGATGGTCGGCTTATGCTGGTCGTGTCTATCGGGGTGATTACACATTTGAACACTTTCCTACGGGGGAACTGGCAAGTCTCCTCAGTCGCTTCACTCCCTGTGGGGTCTCGCCTAGCTCCTTCTCTCGTGGGAGTCTCGTCGTTTCCTTCGCCACCCAGCCAATATCGGATAATACGGCCCCTTTTATAAGAGAAGTAAGTGTCCTGAATCATCTTTAAATACTTATATAGCAGGTTTTATCTATTTGAATATGTTAGAAATTTAACTTCGCTCCCTGGTTAATGATCTTCATTTAGCAGGCATCTTCGAAGAGGATTTCGAGTTCCCTATTTCGCAAGGTCCGGAGGGGGACGATGAAGACTCCTGTGGGATGAACATGATCGGTGAGATCCCGCAGGGCTGTTAAGTCCGAGGATAGCTCACCTCAGAAGAGGTTCGACTAAGAACGCCACGTCCTGTGGCAACGTCGAACGACCCTGCGTCGTGCAGGGCCGGAAAGCGAAATTGTCCCCCGGAGGACCATCCACTCAACTAATGTCTCGAAACTGAGTCTTCAAGTAACGGGAGCTTATATGCAACAATCATTATTAAGAATGTATAGAACCTGTTTTGACGGGATGTATTAATTATCTTTTGTCGAGAGGGCGATCCATCTATATAATAAGGGTAGAATGAACAAAAGGAGCTGCATGTATGTTAGATATCCAAGATATTAAAGAAATTATTCCACACAGGTATCCGTTTCTCCTAATTGATCAAGTTGAAGAAATCGTAGAAGGGGAACGTGCTGTTGGGTACAAAAATGTAACGATGAACGAACCGTTTTTTCAAGGGCACTTTCCAGATTACCCGGTGATGCCAGGGGTGTTAATTACAGAAGCCTTAGCTCAAATGGGTGCGGTAGCTATGCTTAAAAAGGAAGAAAACCAGGGAAAACTGGCTTTTTTTACAGGAATTGATAAGTGCCGCTTTAAGCGCCAGGTAAAACCAGGCGATCGACTAAAACTTGAAGTGGACATTGTAAGATTGAAAGGACCAATGGGGAAAGGAAAAGCAAAAGCAACTGTAGATGGTGAAGTAGCTTGTGAGGCTGAAATTATGTTTGCTTTGAAATAATTTAAATGACTCGGATCTTAAGGTCCGGGTCATTTTTTGTGGGGTTTAAAGGTAAAAAATGGTATAATTCTAGCATTGAAAGAATAAATCTATGAATCTAGCAGAAGGAGTGGCTCCGCATTAGAAATTATCTTAAAGCCTTTGTAGTCTTGGTTTTCCTGGTCGCTGTGAACATTTTTCTCATTCCAAGTGTACACGCAGAAGCGCAAATTGCAGATAAATGCAGCTTCGATCAGTCAGAGGGCGTGAACCCTGAACAGCAAACCATCAATTGCCTTTTAACAGAGGCGGCAGTTAAGTATGATGTACCTCCTGAAATTGTTAAAGCTGTTGCTGAAAAAGAAAGCGCCTGGAAACAGTATGAAGACAACAAGCCGCTTATTTCCGAAGATGGCGGAATTGGGATCATGCAGGTGACGCAGAAAAGTAACTATGATGATTCACGCTTAAAGCAGGATATCGTTTATAATATTGAAGCTGGTGTCGAGATCTTAAACCAAATGTATGATCGAAACGATCTGCCATCCATCAATAAAAGTGAAGGATCTGTTAACGCATACCAAAGAAATTATATAGAAAACTGGTATTTCGCTGTAATGGCCTATAATGGTATTAAACCAGTGAATAGTCCTGTACTCCAGGAGAATGGTGACGAGAATAAAGAAGCTTATCAAGAAGAAGTGTTTGAGATCATCGAAAGAAACATGGACCGCGAACTTGGGAAATTAGATTTTTCAAGGGATGATTTTGATTATGATCCTTCAAAAAAAGATAACATAAGGTTTGTAACTTTGGATTATCGTTTCCTGGAGCCATTTACTTCTTCCAACTACTTTTATAAAAAGGGGCAGACCGTTGGAGCCGTTCAAGAGGTTAACTTGCGCTCGCAACCTACTACTTCCAACGTGAACGTAATAGGGAAAGTGAAAGAGGGAGAACACCTGACGATTGAAAGCTCCTACACGTATGAAAAAAGTCCAGACAGTTTAAATCCATTTGTCTGGTATAAAGTCGAAAAAGAGAACGGAACCAAGGGCTATGTAGCATCAAATTATTTAAGAAACAAATTTAAAGATGTTCCTGCTGGTCATTATGCTGAGGAAAATATCGATCAATTATACGATATGAATATACTCAGAGGTCACAGTGAAGATAAATTCGGGATGAAAGAGAATTTAATTCGTATTCATGCTGCTATGCTTTTTGTACGTGCTGAGAATCTTTCATTGACCGATCGTCCGGACCCTGGTTTTGTGGATGTATCACCTGAGAACCGTTATTTTGATACTGTATCTGCGGTAGCTGATGAAGGTATTTTTAACGGAGACGAGAAAGGATACTTTCATATAGAAGATGATTTGAAGCGGAGTGAAATGGCTGTCCTGTTGCAGAATGTCTATAATTTTGAGGAATCGTCGAAAGAGCATCCGTTTGTGGATGTAAAAGATAACATATGGTATGACGAATCAGTAAATCGTCTGTATCATGCAGGGATAACTTCTGGAGTAAGTGCCGACCAGTACGGCCCATCAGAAACGGTGACAAGAGAGCAATTTGCTGCCTTTTTGATTCGATCCATTGAATATCAGAAGAAGAATTAAAGCTTCAACTATTAACTCCGGCTTCGGCCGGAATTTTTTTTGGTAAAAATGGATGAGTTTTACCATTGCGGACATACTAGTGGTCGTAATCATTAAAAAAGGAGGAATACAAATGAAGTCTCTATCAATTAAGTTACTAATTGCTATGCTGATGGTTTCCCTTCTAGGTGCCTGTGGTACGGATGAAGAACCAATGGGTAAAGAAGAGAATGACACAGAACAGAACATGAATCAGGAAGAGAACAAAGAAGAAGATCAAATGAATGAAGACGGTATGAATGAGGACGACAAAGAAAATATGGATCAAGAAGATATGACGGATGGGGAAAATGATGCTACGGAAGAAGATATGACCAACGAAGATACCATGGAGAATGACATGACAGAAAACGAAAATGAAGAGAATCAATAATGAAAAAGCCGCTAATTTTAGCGGCTTTTATGATGGCTGTTAGAGGATAAGAAAACGGAAATAATAACCATACATATGCCGCCCACGGTTAGAAAGGGAACAAAAAAATGAAAAGCCGACAGAAAGTCTAGTAAAAACAATCCAATACCAATTAGAAAAGAAATAAAGCCGCTGACCGCCAGCGTTTTTGCCGTCTTATTCAATAGATCCCCTGCTTTCTAAAAGAAATACATGCAGATGTCTTTTTGTATATCATGATGTGGGTGGTCTATTGGTGTACCATAAGTGAGCTTGTCTAAGTCTTTATCTACATATTGAACGGACGCTTACATGTTATATCGGTGAAGAAAATGAAATATAAACAATTTTCCGGACTCTTTAAAACTAAGTCCGACTATTTGAAATTGATTGGAAAATCCGTTTCGCTTATGTAGAATAGAGGTAAGATACACATTAATAAATACTTTATAATTTTACGTTTCTTGGTTTTATTGGTGTGGAATAAGCGAATAGAGGTGATTATTAATGAAATACAGAACGGTAAGCGATTTAAAGGACTTACTTTTAGAAGACTTTGAAAGTGTAGTCAACAAAATTCCACAAGAAA
This sequence comes from Halobacillus alkaliphilus, assembly GCF_900113125.1. GTDB lineage: Bacteria > Bacillota > Bacilli > Bacillales > Halobacillaceae > Halobacillus > Halobacillus alkaliphilus. The sequence goes on from NZ_FOOG01000008.1 coordinate 91,848, forward strand.
AACTGGACGTTTACCTCTATCTTCATAGAGAGTTCCAGAATACTTACGTACCGGAGGATAGTTTATATCAATTTATCTTTCGTTATTTTTTCCGATTAGACAATCCCAGCTTAACGAATGAGTTCGAAACATCCTACTTTAAGTTGATGGAAGAACAGAGAAACGAGGAAAGACCAAACATTGTACAAATTACAAAGAGCTTGTACGAGATTAAGAACCACAAAGGCAACCCGACCATGCAGTTCCCATTAGCGGCTTCCATGCTGCATGCGATCAATCCTCAATTCCCAACATACGATAGTGATATAGTGAAAGCATTCGACTTTTCTTCAACTTATCACTTGTCCGGTTTTGAGAAGAAGATGAAGCGTTACATGAAACAATATCAACATGCTTACAAAACTTATAATGAATTAATTGATGATGAAGCTATGGAGCCCATGTTCAGGCACTTTGATGAACGTTTTCGCGATTATAATCTTCCAAAGGTCAAAAAGTTGGACTTAATGACAGCACAACTCGGAAATATTATTCAATAAAAATAACCGGATCCGGCCCAGGGTCCGGCTTTTTTTATGAGTACTTTTTTAAATTCTCAATTTAATCTATTTTCCAGAAAAAGTGACACAATATTGTCATTTTAGAGTGTTTTATACAAGTTGCATTACAATCCGTACTTTAGTAACATTATTCATAATTATGACTACTTGGTCAGAATGAAATTGAACGTGAGTGAAGGAATGGAAGTTGTTCTCGAGGAGACACTACGGAAATGAAAAGGTTACATAATCGCCCTCGTACACTATTTTTTTTGGATTGTTAAATGAGCTGCTTAGATATAGAAGGAGAGGAAGTCTTACATGAAAAGAATAGCCGTGCTGATATTTCTATTAATTTTTCTGGCCGCCTGTTCAAACGACAACACGGAAGAAGAAACAGAGGAAAGAGTAACACCGGTAGAAGTTGAACAAGTCCAGACAGAGGATTTTGTCATAAATCGCGAAATAATTGGACGAACTACAACTTCTGATACGACCCCCGTTATTTCTGAAACCCCAGGAGAGCTGGTTACGCTGAACGTTTCCAAGGGAGATCGGATTGAAGAAGGACAGCAAATCGGTGTGGTGGATCCTGGTGATGGTGAAAGTCAGGTTGAACTGCAGCAAATCGCAGTGCGCCAAGCAGAAAAACAGCTCGAAAATGCTCAGATTTCTAAAGAGCAGGCGGAAAGCGGCCTTGAAAATGCGCAAGATCAGCTAGAATTAGCTGAAGAGGCGGAAGATGCTCAAGAAAGTCAAAATGAGCAGTCCCAAGAGATGGCTAAGCAGCAATACGAGCAAGCCCAGGGACTTGCAGATCAAACGAAATCACTTTTTGAAGAAGGAATCATTCCTGAGGTTCTATATCAGCAGGCTCAAAGCAGGGCTGATCAGGCCCAGGCTCAGCTTAAGCAGCTGCAGGGAGGAGCGCAGCAATCTTCAGGTGTAGCTCAAGCTGAGGCGCAGGTAGATCAGGCTCGTCAGCAGCTGGAACAAGCGAGGATTGCTGTCGATCAGGCTGAACTGCAGGTAGAGCAGGCGAATGTACAGCTGAACCAAACGCAGGATCAAACCTCAAACAAAATTATTAAAGCCCCGGCTACTGGTGAGATTGCTTCCCTTGAAGCAACGGAAGGCGCACTCGTAACGAATCAGCAGCCCTTTGCTACCATTGTAGGGTTGAACCCTATGACAGTAACAGCTTCGATTACAGCTGAGCAGCTTTCTCTATTCAACAATGGAGATGAACTGGAAGTGGAAATTAGTACGTTGGATGAGAAGGTAACTTCTACTGTAGAATCCGTGTCTTCTATTCCTGACGATACGGGTCTTTATCCTGTTGAAGCAGCGGTTGAAAATGGCGAAGAGAATATCAAACCAGGCATGATGGCTACTTTTTTACTGCCTGAAACGGTAGTGGAAAACAGTTTGGTTGTACCAACGGATGCCGTAATGGAAGAAGGTAATCAATCTTACATTTACCACGTAGAAGATGAGAAAGCTGTACGTGTAGATGTGGAAGTAGTAGAAGCTCAAACCGAACGCACAGCCATTAATGCTGAACTTCCTGAAGATGCTCAAGTTATCACCACAGGGCAGCTGACCCTGACCGATGGTGGAAAAGTGACAATCATGGAGGAGGACGAACAGAGTGAAGCTAGTTAATCTGTCTGTCAAGCGACCTGTCGGGGTTATCATGATTGTCGCAGCTATTCTTGCTTTAGGATTTGTTTCTTTACGAAGCCTGACGATTGATCTCTATCCGGAAATTGACCTGCCCATTGCTGTAGTTTCTACTTCCTATGAAGGAGCAGCACCGCAAGAGGTAGAAGAACTGGTCAGCCGGCCCGTCGAATCATCCGTAAGTTCGATTGAAGGTCTTGAAGTGCTCCAGTCCCAATCGCAGGCTGGGGCTTCACTCGTTCTTTTGCAATTTAATACGGGAGTAGATTTGGATAGTACCTTGCTTGAGGTGAGGGAAAACGTAGACCAGGCGCGGGCTGCCCTTCCAGATGGAGCGGGAGAACCTAGTGTTCTGCGCTTTGATCCACAGCAGCTCCCGATCATGACGGTTGGATTATCAGGTGATGATCCTGAAGAATTACAGCAAGTGGCTGAGAACAGGCTTGTTCCTTTCCTGGAAAGGCAGGAAGGTGTGGCATCTGTAAGTATTGAAGGCGGCAAGGTACGAGAAGCACAAGTATTGGTGGATCGTGCTCAGATGGCTCATTACGGGCTTGATTCCCAAACCATTGTCCAAACATTGAATGCGTCCAACCAGTCAGCCTCTGCAGGGGCTGTAGATAAAGGACAAAAAGACCTGCAGATCAGAATCGATGGGGAATTCGAGTCGATTGAAGATGTCCGCAGTACGATTCTACAATCTCCATCCGGCGCGCAGGTAACGCTGGATCAAATAGCAGAAGTGGAAGAAAAACTCACCAATTCCAATACAGTCGCGAAAGTAAATGGTTCTTCTTCGGTTGTACTCTCGGTTCTTAAGAAAACCGATGCGAATACCGTAGAAGCAGCTGATAACGTTCGAGAGGCACTTGAGGAAGGAAGTGTAGATCTTCCGGAAAATGTAAGTTCGGAAATTGTGCTGGATACCTCTGAATTTATAAAGATTTCAATTAACAGTGTCGTGCTTAACATTATTCTCGGCGGCATTTTCTCTATTCTTGTTTTACTATTGTTCCTGAAAAGTATCAGGGCCACTCTTGTAATTGGTATCTCCATACCAATTGCGATTATTTCAACGTTTACCCTTATGTATTTTACAGGGGAAACATTAAATGTGTTAACGATGGGTGGACTTGCTTTAGGCATAGGGATGATGGTGGATAGTTCCATCGTCATACTAGAAAATATCGTCAGCTACCGGCAGCGGGGTTACTCGATGGTGGAAGCAGCTAAAGAGGGAGCTTCTGAACTGGCTCCAGCAGTAGTGGCTTCAGCTACTACAACGCTTGTCGTATTTTTACCAATTATATTTGTTGAAGGGATTGCTTCCGAGCTATTTACACCTTTAGCGTTGACTATTATGTTTGCTTTAATTGCATCGCTGGCTGTATCGGTAACCTTAATCCCTATGCTTTCCTCAAAATTGTTAACGAAATCATTGAAAGATAGCGGACGGCGTTACTGGTTTGATCGATTCCTTGATAAAGTAAATGATAAATATCGCTCTTTACTGCGAAGGGTATTAAAATTTAGAAAGACAACTATAGCCATTACTGTGGCTTTAATAGCAGGAAGTGCGGCTTTAGTACCTCTAATTGGAACAGAATTCATACCTCCTTCTGATCAGGGTCAAATTGAAGTGAGTGTGGAAATGCCGGCCGGCACGTCTATTGAAGATACAGAAGAGTTTACAAACCAAATTGATTCACGAATTGAAGAATTCGGAGACGTTATTGATGTCAGCTACTTATCTGTTGGTGGAGGCGGCATGGGGAGCGTTGGGAATGGCTCCTCTGATCAGGCTTCTTACACTATACAACTGGTGGATCCAGATCAACGGGAAAGGACCACACAGCGAGTAATGGAACAGCTGGATGAATCTCTGAGCGGCCTGGCTGGTGCTGAAGTTCAAGTTAGTGAATTGAATGCAGGACTGGGCACAGGAGCCCCGCTTCAAGTACAGCTGAATGGTGATGACTTTGAAGTCCTTTCCCAGTTAGCCAATCAGGTTTCTTATGTTATGAATCAAGTCGAGGGCGTGAGCAATGCTACTTCTTCTACGGAGGAAGGGCGTCCGGAAATGCGAATTAATGTAAACCGGGAAAAAGCGGCGCAGTATGGTCTTTCATACCAGCAGGTGATTGGACAGACTCAGCTTGCGTTTAATGGTCAAATTGCTACCCGATATCGCCAGGGCGGCGACGAACTTGATGTCCGGTTGATTTTACCGGAAGATGAGAGACAGACGATTTCTGACTTGGAAGGAATGACGGTACAAACGCCTAATGGAGGACTTGTTCCGCTGGCATCTATTGCTGAACTTGAACAAGTCCAAGGTCCTGTTACGCTGCTTCGCCAGGACCAGCAGCCGCAAGTCAATGTGGAATCGGAAGTCGCGGGACGGGACCTGGGAAGCGTGACAGAGGATGTTCGAGAAGAATTGGAGAGCCTGAACATGCCTGATGGCTATTCCTTTGAAATTGGAGGACAGGCACAGGACATGCAGGAAGCCTTTGGGGATCTTTCCTTAGCGTTAATCTTCTCGCTCTTCCTGGTCTACGCCGTAATGGCCATTCAATTTGAAAACTTCCTGTTTCCGTTCATCATTATGTTCTCCTTGCCTGCAACTCTAATCGGTATAACCGGCGGTCTGTTTATTACGAATTTACCGTTCAGTCTGCCAGCGTTTGTAGGAATTATTATGCTCGCAGGTATTGTGGTCAACAACGCCATTGTCCTTGTGGACTATATTAATATTCTGCGAAGGAAATCTTACGATCGTTATGAAGCTATTCTTGAAGCTGGACCGAGCCGCCTGCGTCCTATCCTTATGACGACGCTGACAACGGTCCTTGGAATGGTGCCCCTGGCCATAGGGATCGGCCGCGGTGCGGAAGCTCAGCAGCCGCTAGCCGTTACAATTATCTTTGGTTTAACGGTGTCCAGTTTCTTTACACTTATCTTAATACCGGTGGTTTATACGTACCTTGACGATTTATCCAATAAGATCACCGGAAAGTTTCGTAAAAACAAAACAGAAGAAACAACAGAATAAGACTTCTATTTATTGCCACCTCAGGTCATCCATAATTTGGATGACCTGAGGTGTTTTTTATTTAAAAGAAATTAATAAAAGAAATTAATAAAAAAAGTGATCCAATTGATTTTAGTAGACGATAGCTATGTGAAAAGCAAATCACTCAACGGAAAAAAATAAAAAAATCAAAAGGAGAGATGAGAGCATGAAATCATTAAAGAAGATTTTGATCATTATGATGGCGATACTGCTATTAGCACCATCCGCAGCATTGGCTGATAACCACGGGGACACGAAGGCGACAGTTAAAACCCCTGCCGCGGATCTAAGAGCGGATTTGGACAAGCTGTTATCTGAACACTTTGTACTGGCTACTACGTTTATGATGAAATCCTATGAGGACGCTGAAGATGCCGAGCAGGTTTGGAATAAGCTCGATCAAAATGCGCAGGATATGACACCGGCGATCGCTTCTGTGTACGGGGAAGAAGCAGCGGCACAGTTCGAGGATATTTTCAGAGGACATAATGATTACTCAGATGATTTTGTGAAAGCGGCAAAGAATGATGACCCGGAAGCTCGTAAAGCGGCTGAACAGGAAGTAGAAGAATTTGTGAATGAATTTGGAGCATTTTTATCAAAAGCAACAGAAGGAAACCTGTCTGAAGAAGCAGCCCAAAAAGTACTTGCTGCACATGAAGAGGACGTAATTAACGTTTTTGACCACTATGTAAATGAAGAATATCAAAAGGCTTACCAATCATTCCGCGAAGGATTCCATCGCATGTTTGATATTAGTAAAGCCCTGTCCACAGCTATTACGACCCAAATGCCGGACAAATTCGAACATACAAAAGCCGATGCTAAGGCAGCAGATCTTCGTTCGAACTTGAACGCACTGGCATCTGAGCACTTTGCATTGGCCACCCTTGAAATGCAAAAAGGATTCAATCAATCTCCTGATTATGATTTTGTAACCTGGGCAGAAAATGAACATACGAAAGACTTTACAGCAACAATTGAGTCTCTTTATGGAGAAGAAGGGGCAGAGCAATTTGAGAAAGTTTGGCAGCAGGATCATATTACAGCTCAGTCTGATATAGTAACAGCAACTTTGGAAAGCAATGAAGAAGCACGTATGGATGCAGAAGAAAGCTTGAAAATGTTTGCAGAAGATTTCGGGACTTTCTTAGCTGCCGCAACGGAAGGCAATCTTCCTCAACAAGCCGCAACTGAAGCGGTATGGACCCATGAAGAAGATGTTCTTGAAACGTTTGATCACTATGCAGCGGAGGATTATGAAGCTGCTTACAACAGCTTCCGCGAGGGATATGGTTTTATGTTTGGTATCGGTGAAACTCTTGGAGATGCGATAGCTAAACAAATGCCAGATCAGTTCGCTAACGATCAAATGCCCGAAGAAATGCCTGATACAGGAATGGGCGGTATGAGTGGAGCAGGTTCACTATCTGCATGGGCCTGGGCAGCATTTGGAATTCTTGCTCTTCTCTCAGGAGGAGTGCTTTATAGAAAGAAATCTAATCAATAAATTCGCTTCACAAGATCCGGTTCGTTAGACTTAAGAAGAGAGGAAGCACCTCTCTTCTTAATTGTTTTAAAGAATAATAACCAATAAACGAAAAAGGTGATGGGTTATGGAGATGAAGTGGAAGATTTACTTTACAGTCGTGGGAATAGTAGCCCTCCTCATGGTGGGGTATGAAACGAATGTATGGGCGAATCTGACCAGTTCGGAGTCGGAAACTCAAGTAAAGAGAATAGAAAATCCAGAGGTCGACGCTTCAGATATTACGCCTCCCGAGGAAAAGCTGAAGGAACAGGTAGCTGGCGGAGAATTCACCGTAATTAATAAAAATAAAGATATGAATTCATCTGAAGTGGTGAAAGAAGAAAAACAGAAAGAAACCGGAATTGTTCCTGCCAATATTCAAATCCCTGCTATTGATGTTAATTCTGACATTGAATCGGTTGGCGTACTTGATAATGGACAAATGGGCGTGCCCGAAGATCCAGATAAAGCGGGGTGGTTTGAACCTGGTACGGAGCCTGGGAATACAGGAAATTCAGTTATTGCCGGGCACGTGGACAGTCGTACAGGTCCTGCGGTTTTCTATGACTTGGATAAGCTTGAAAAAGGGGATGAAATTACAGTCACGGATCAAAACGGCGAAAAGAAAACATACGTCGTTCAGAAATTGGAAAGTTATCCAGAGAAAGAGTCCCCAATCGGCCGGATTTTTGGTCCCACTGATGAAAAAAGGCTGAACCTTATCACTTGTACGGGGGAGTTCGTTAGGTATCAAGGAGGCCACCAGGATCGTCTGGTCGTGTATTCGACCCTGAAAGAGGCTGAAAAGGAAAAGTCGGATATTAAAGCTCCTACGAATATCGAAGTTAACGGAAGCCTTGTTACATGGTACGCCGTTCGTAAAGATTATGTAGCGGGCTATAGAGTATATAGAAGTAAGGATGGAGAGGAATTTGAGAAAGTTGCCAGCATCTCGAATCATGAAAGAAAAGCGTATTCAGATCCCGAAGCTGCTCAATATAAGTATTATGTAACAACGGTCGCTTTAGAAGGAAATGAATCAGAACCATCCAAAACAGTTTCCTTCAAGTAAAAGGCCATCCCATCACCTAATACCCATACACCAAAAATTACCACCTCGGGTCATCCAATATTTGGATGACCTGAGGTGGCGTGTTTATATTCAAAAAAGCCTCCCAATGTGGGAGGCTTTACATTATATAGAGTTTTTACTTTTGTTCAGGGAGTCACCTAAGCGGTAAATTTCATTGCGGAGAGTTTCAGGGAACATAAACACGTTAACCCCGCAAGTCATTGTACCATTGTCTGAACTGATCCAGATGATTCGTCCTTCTGCTGAGTACGTTTCTTTATGATAAATAAACGAAAGAAGAACCTCATCTTTCATAGATAGATCCGGGTTCTCATCACAAGAGAAGCGCAGGCCGTTCAAGCTGATGTCCTTCACTTGCAGTGGGCCGGAAATATTCGGGCTTAATTTTTTATTATAAAACCCTGGCAGTGGTTCATTAAATGAGTAGCGGAATGGTTCAATTCTACGTTCATCTGCCATAACCAACCCCCTTTACATAAGTGTAGTTAATCTAATGATATACTTCCTGAAGGAGCGGTACAACATTAAACTCTCTACAGATAAGAAAATTCAATAAATATTTAAATTTTCTTAAGAAATGATTTGTTGATCCACAAGCTGCCGGTAGAGAACATTTTGTTCATAAAGCTCTTTGTGGGTCCCTTGACCAGTCACCTGTCCTTTTTCAAATACAAGCATGTGATCCGCTTCAACCACTGTAGACAACCGGTGCGCAATGATAAATGTAGTGCGGCCATGCATAAGGGCCCTGAGAGCTGTCTGCACAGCAGCTTCTGATTCTGAGTCAAGGTTCGAGGTCGCTTCATCTAATAGCAGGATGGCAGGATTGCGCAGTAAAGCTCGAGCAATGGCTATACGCTGCCTCTGGCCTCCAGAGAGTTTAATTCCACGTTCACCCACCCTAGTTTCTAATTGTTCCGGTAATACTTGGACAAATTCATAAGCATTAGCCTGGTGCAGGGCATATTCAATTTCTGAATGTGTTACGCTCCGGTCAAGACCATAGCACACATTGTCACGGATAGACCCTGCCATAATTGGACTTTCCTGTGAAACGTAACCAATGGACTGCCGCCACTCAGCAAGATTAATCGATTGGATGGGCGTTTCCCCCATTCTGATTTCACCTGAGACGGGGGTATAGAAACGTTCGATTAAAGAAAATACAGTAGTCTTTCCGGCCCCGCTCGGACCAACAAGTGCAACCGTTTCTCCAGGCTGAACCGTAAAATTCAAATCATGTAAAACCATCTGGTTTTCATCATAGCAAAAGGAAACTTGGTGGAACTGTAGCGGTTTCATCGCAAACTTGCCGGGCTGGGTATTGAATTCTGCCGGCGTTTTTAAAAGAGCCTGAATTCGCTCAGTAGCTCCCATAGCCTTTTGAAAAGCGGTCATGAACGTAGCCATCTGGCTGAAGGGAACAATAATTTGAAACATATAGATGATAATGGCTACAAGAGAGCCCGCACTCAAATCACCAGAAGCGACACGGACACCTCCATATCCTATAAGTATGACGAGGACGACCATAATAATTGTCGTCATAAATGGAGAAATGACGGACTGAATTCGGGCTTCTTTTAAGCCGTAAGTAAAAAGACGGTGAATTCCTCCCCGTCCCTTAGCCTTTTCTGCGTTTTCAGCATTAGATGATTTTACGAGTCTGATTTCACTTAGAACTCGACCCAGGTTTGCACTGAAGTCGGCCATTTCATCCTGCATTTTTTTAGATACACGGTACATCATGCGTCCTAGTGGTAGGATGATAAGAAAAGAAAGGGGAACAGCGGCAAGCATGATGACCGTCATTCTCCAATCAATGGTTAACAGAATAACCACAGCTCCAATAATGGAGATGATTCCTGTAAAAAAAGTAACCAGATGATTGGTAATTAAATTTTTAACAGTATTGGTATCCTGCGTGATCCGGCTCATCGTTTCACCGGATTCGTGCTCATCAAAATAAGCTACCGGCAGATGGAGAACTCTTTCCCACAACTGTCTTCTTATGTATGAAACAATATGTTCACCAATATAGGCAAGCAAGTAATATGAAAAGCCGCTGGAAACTGTTTGAATCACAAAGGTTATGACAAGAAAGGTAATAAGTCCGGTGCTCAAAGAACCTGTAGACAACCCGTCTACTAAATTCCTGGTGAATAATGGAACCACCAGGCTCGCTGCTGTTTCAAAAAGGCTGAGGACAATGGCCAGGGTAAGAATCCATTTAGAAGGAATCCCACCCTTAATAAACCTGAAGAACTCCCGAACAGTCGTTTTTTCTTCACTCATCCTCATTCCTCCGATCCACCTTTATTAAGTCCCAGGTGGTGACGATTCCTAAAGGAGCGTCATTGGCTTTCCCGGATTCAGTGAGAATCACAGCTTTTAATTTACGTTCCTCTTCCAGACTTCTTTCAAATCGTTCCTCTAATTCATACACCGTTCCGTGAGAGGATAAAAATTCTATACTTGGGTTTAACCCATCTTGAAGGACATCTCTGGCTGTAATGTCCGTCAAATTCACAAGGTTATGGTCCACTGTACGGGCAATCCAGCGAACGATTCCATCATTCGTTAGCAAACCAAGGAACTCATTGTCCGTGCTATAGATAGGAAATTGCGAAACCCCCTGCTGATCAAAAGCGGTCATAATTTCGGTCAATAAGCTTGTGTCTTTAAAGAAAATGACCGGATGCGTTGCAAATTCAAGCGCTTCAGGAGGTTGATCAAGCGTTTGTTTAATATGCTCCAAGCTCTCGACTACTTCCAAATGAGGGGTGGCAATATAATAATCATCACGTATTCTCTCATGGACAAGTGCATTTCGAAGTTTTGCATATTGTTTTAAAAGATCAAAGTGGACACGGATCACACTGTGCTTCAACTTGCTTCGCTGTAATAATTCAACGAAGTTATCATTTTTCGGGTACCCATTAAACTCCTTAAGGTGCTGGTGGATTTGATTAAAGGCTACCTCGAAACGTTCAACGAGATCGTTCATAGCAATCACCTGTTATTTTTTATTTATCTTTATTATATCTGATTGAACAAAGTCTCACACATCAAAACAAGGATCTTTCGATATAAAAAACTAAAATAAATGACTTCCCAGCCGATGAATATAATAGGAATGGATTACATAAGTATTTTGGATAACTATTGTGTTATAAGATACAAAAGAATGAGTTATAATGTTCAAGAATAGGTCTACTTACTGATTTTTGTGCTTTAAATAGAACGAACTCACAAAATATGCTATACTCATACTATGTAAGAAAGTAGGTGAAAATATGATCGGTGAACGTATCAAACAAATTCGCAAAGCCCGTCATATGTCGCTGTCTGAATTAGCTGAGAGGGCTGGAGTTGCTAAGTCATACTTAAGCTCCATTGAACGTAATATCCAGACCAACCCATCCGTTCAATTCTTAGAAAAAATATCAAAAGAATTGGATGTCTCTATTAATTTTCTTCTTCACGGAGAGTCAGATGCAAAGGATGAAACGCTGGATGATGACTGGTTGGAACTCGTTCAGGAAGCAATGAACTCGGGAGTGTCTAAAGACCAATTTCGCGAATATCTGGAATTTAATAAATGGAAGATCCATCAAAGTAAATAATTAGGCCTGGTTCAACCAATGAATTCAGGCTTTTTTACATACTGAAAAAAGGCGCAGACTTTTTTAAAAGCCTGCGCCTTTTTCTTATTTAAATTTTTGTTTAATATAATCCATACTTATCGCGAGGCTCTCTAACGGAGAACGACGGGTCTCATCCTGCTCAATAATCCACCACTGTACTCCTGCTTCCTCACCTGCCTGGAATACAGCATCCAGATCTACGCCCCCCGTACCGAGCTCTGCAAAAAATGATTCGCCATCCATCGTCATGTCCTTCAAGTGCAAAAGAGGGCTTCTTCCCTGATATCGTTTAAGCCATTGATCCGGCTGTTCCCCTGCTTTTTTTAGCCAGTAGATATCAAATTCTGTTTTTAAGTTTTCAGCTTGAGTATCATCGAAGATGGTCTCAAGGGCTGTACGGCCATCCGAAAGCTTCTCAAGCTCAAAATCATGGTTGTGGTAACATAACGTGATACCTTCCTGACGGCACTGTTCACCCAGACGATCTAAAAGAGGAATTAACTGCTGATAGTCTTCTTCCTCACGTTCCTCTATGTAAGGGCAGACGATATAAGAGCTTCCAATCGTTTTTTGATCGTTAATGACTTGTTCTAGATTATTTTTTAAATCCTCCAGCGGGACATGGCAGGAAGCCGCTTGTAAGCCCGTTTCTTCAAGTAAACTTTTAATTTCCCTGGCTGATAATCCACCGAACCCGGCAAACTCTACAGCATCAAATCCTAAATCGGCTACTTTTCTTACTGTACCTGCAAAATCTTTTTGAGATTCTTCTCTTAGTGTGTACATTTGTGCGGCAACTGGTATGGTTTGCATTTGAAAATCCCCATTTCTAAAAATAATTACCTTTATACAACATTAGATATTTAAGAGAAAAACCCCTTTAAAAATCCAGTATTTATTTATAAGAAATTGAATAATTAGTGTTCAATCCCTTTAAAGGTGATAACTTACTCATTAGTAGAAGAGTAAGCAGTATCTTATACTTTGATTATTGAGATCAACCCACACTATACTCCGGAGTCGAGATTCGACTATACGGCGAAAATACCTGTAGTAAAAATAACAACACTTAACATATCCAAATAATGAAAAGGGGAGAAACACATGGGAAGGTTCGACAAGTTCCTCCGCGACATAAATCGAAGAAATAAAATCTGCTGGAATTGTCAAAGGGAAGTAAGTGAGGATGACCTGGTCATACCGGAAGACGAATGGAAAGTCCATATCCAATTGTGTATAGATTGCTATGATCTTATGGAAGAAGAAAGATGGAAGGAAGAGAAAGGAGCCGCTGGAAATAATCAAACACCTGGGTGACTGACACGTTACCCTGCGGCCTGGAATAGGATATTTTAACAATGAGGTGAGGTGAAATAAATGCCTGTTTCCGTAGTATTTAACCAGATAGCAGTTAATGCACTTAATGATAACTCGACCATTTCCACTGGGCAGAACAATCAGCCTGACTGGACCTGGCAGGGAAAAAACAATAATGCTGCCGGCACCCCGGTAGGGTTTATGATCGCGACAAACAACGTGAATACAGTATTCGATAATGATTTTGTAGATTTGCCGCTTAACAACCCGACTGTTAACAACCCGCAGCCTAACGTTCAATACTAAGGGGCTGGTTCGATGGAGATACAATTCGATTGCATTAACGTTAATCAGATTACAATGAGTTCCGGAATTTTCGTGGGTCCTAATAGTCAAAACAACTGGTCTACTCATCAAAAAGAAAATTCGGCTTTAGGTACCATTGTTGGAAATGGGAACATCGTTCACCAGAATGTAAATGTGATCCACGATGAAGATATGGTGGATATGCCTATTAAAGAAGAAACCATTAAAAAATCCAATGGAAAAGGCTATGGGGACGCATGAATCTCCTTTTCCATTTCATTCTTTATCATCGTTTGAATCCATTCCGGTACTTCTTGATCTTTGCTGTTCACCATCATATCCAGGATCGCTGAATCACTTAAGATGGAACGCAAACCTTTGAGAGAATTGCCGTCACCATAAACATTGCCAAATCCCTGGTTATGTTTTTTGTGGCTTTCAAACCCGCTGGGTGCATTATTTCCCAGATTGACACATGAAGCGCCCTCTACAGTTCCAATATGAATATTGCGTATGAAGAAATTAGGAGAAAGAAAGTTCAAGTTACTCCTCCTTTTCTTTGAATGTAAATTTTAAACCATCTTTTGTTTTTTCCAATTTAGGTTTCTCTTTATAAGATGGTTTCACGTGAACACCAAAGTTATTTCCCAGATTCAGAGCCCCGCTTAAATCTTCAATATCTAAGTGATCCAGTTGGAAACTTAACTGCTCCAGTTTAGGGTCGTGGATGTCAACTTTGTCAAAATGAAAATGATATTCTACGGTTTTACCCTGATTTTCCAACATGGCTTTCTGGAGTTTTAAGATTTCTTTGTAGAGATGTTCGATATCATGAGATCGTTTGTTTCGTCTGCCAAAGAACATCACAGCTACTCTCCCTGAGGATTTGGCTTTTTAATGATCAGTTGTCTATTCTGCTGCAGGACATTTTTGTTTCCTATAATCATTCCGTTGCCTTCATTTTTCTGATGGTGAGCAGTGAACCGGGACTGAACATTCGTGCCAGAGTATATTCCTGAAGAGTTGGAGACTTGATCAACGGTGAGGTAATGAAAAGATATACGAGTTATAGAATTCACCTCCTCTCAGTAAGGTATGAAAGGATTTTGTAAGCATGAAAGAGTTTATGAAGTGGTTCAATCCATCCGACCATGATCAACACCACGGCAAGCCGGGACTCCCGTTTTCAAATTCAATGTTTGATATGGCGAACATCAATAAATACGTGCAGCAATCGATTGAAGATGCCCTTAAACCAACCCAGCATATGTTTGATTCACCCCATTCCACCTCTAATTCCAAGGAACACACAGGTTTTGATTATGAAGTGGTTGAGTTAATGCTTTATTATATTGTTCAAATTCGACTGCCTAAAGAAACAGATATGGATGCACTGCGTCTTACTCTAGGTAACTGTAAATTATATGTGGAAGGTATAGGGGAGGGTAAAAAGACGATTCCGTTGCCCGGACAGCCCAGCCGGCGAAATATATCCGCTCAATACAGCGATGGGACGATTGAAGTACGTCTCCACAAAAAGAGAGAGGATTATGAAAAAGAAATCCACGTTTTTTATTAAAACTGGATTTCTATTTCATTTGCCGAGGAGTTCTTTGTAATTTTGATTAGCACGACCCCGTCTTTGTAAGACGTTTGTACGTCTTCGTATGTGAAATGAAAGGGTACGGGAATGATCCGCTTGAATTCACCCTTTAATCTTTCACTATGAAGTAATTTTTCTTCAGGAACAGGATAGGGATAGGAGATTTGTCCTTTAATAATTAATTGAGTACCCTGCTGGGATAAATGAAGTGGGTCGTTGGAATGGTAACCGGGGAGGTCTATAATTATCACGCCTTCTTTGTCTGTCTCATAATAGTCATAAGAAGGTCCTCTTTTTGGAATAACATGATGCATATCGTTCCAAAAGTCTTCGCCCAGAACTTTCTCAACATTCTCAGAAAAAGCATTCCAGTTCAATTTACCGTTCTTATTATTCATAAGTAAGTTCACCTCGCTGTTTTAGTTTATGAGAAGCCAACTAAATTGATGATGCTTGATTCAATTGCGTGGGGTGTTTAAAATTAAAAGGCCGCAGAAAAGCGTTTTAAGAAAGAGAGGATCTATCTTAGACATTTTCAAACTGAGTTCGATATTCAGTCTGTCCTTAAGATTTTTTTAGAAACTGACTCTAGGTAGGCAGAATGCAAGTTTACTCAACTTTTTCTATTAAAACGTATAAGAGATTGTTTGATCCGATCATGGTACCGCTTCCAATTTCGAGAATTTTTTAAAAATTACTTGTTGTTTTTATAAAAGGAGCGTGTTACTATTTACTTAACTTAAGAGTTATTGAATTTTGTGCAAACGTATTCACGACTTTGCTCATTGGTAGGAAAACTCATTTGATTAAGAAGTTTTAATCTAGTGAATGAGTTTTTTTACATAACAATCGTGCAAACGTATGCGCGCTCGTCGTAGTTAGGGTGTGGCAAGGTCAATTATTTTTTTGTCACGTATTGAAAGCGGATTCAATAATTCGGAAAAATAGGGGTGGAAAAATGAAAGGTAAAAAATTTTACTCGGGTATTGCTACTGCACTTCTAGCTTCTAGTATCGCATTAACAGGCTGCTCCTTCTCTTCAGGCGACAGCGGTGGAGATTCAGGAGGAGAGGAAGCATCTGGAGACGCCGTAACGGTAGATGTTTTCCAATTTAAAGTTGAATTTAAAGAGCAGTTTGAAGAACTGGTTTCCATGTATGAAGAAGAAAATCCTGACGTCAATATTAATGTTAAAACGGTTGGTGGCGGAAATGATTATGGTGCGTCACTGAAAACTTCTTTCTCTTCAGGGGAGGAACCAGATATCTTTAACGTTGGCGGTCCGACAGATGTAGATGAATATGAGAAATACTTAGCTGATTTATCGGATACAGAAGCAGCGGGCGCCGCACTTGATGGTACCTTGTCCAGTGTTCAGCGCAACGACCAGGTACTCGGGCTTCCATTTAACCAGGAAGGTTATGGACTACTCTATAATAAACAAATCTTTGAAGAAGCAGGATTAAATCCTGATGATATTAAAACGATGGAAGATTTAGAATCAGCGGTTCAAACACTTAACAGTAAAAAGGACGAGCTGGGTATTGAAGCGCCATTTGCATTCCCTGCTAAAGAGAAATGGGTAATGGGTAACCACTTGGCGAATGCTTATCTTGCGGATGAATTTAACCATGATGTGATGGAAGCTTATGAAGCTGACACAGTTGAATTTGCGATGGGTGATCAGATGAAGCAATTCACTGATCTGCAAAATGATAACTCTATTCAACCAACATTGAGCCTTGACTATTCTCAGCAGGTTGAAGAACATTTCTCTCTTGGGAATGTAGCAATGATTCAGCAGGGGAACTGGGTGTATAACACCATTGCTTCTATGGATGAAGAGTTCGCTCAAAATAACGTTGGACTTCTTCCGATTCCTGTAGAAGGATATGAAGGAAGCATTCCAGTTGGCGTTCCTAACTACTGGGTAGTTAATAAAGAATCTGAGGATGAAGTCGTGCAGGCAAGTAAAGATTTCTTAGACTGGATGTACACTTCTGATACTGGTAAGAAATTCGTAACGGAAGAATTCAAGTTCATTCCGGCATATGAAGGTTACGAAGATCAGAAAATTGCGGACCCGATCTCTCAGGAAATCTATAACTATGCCAAAGAAGGCAATACACTTGGCTGGGTTTTCCTTGGTGCTCCAACAGCCTGGACAGAAGATGCTCTAGGTGTAGCTATGCAGGAATACATCGCAGGGGACATTACCTGGGAAGAAGTTGAACAGAAGGCAACGAAAGCCTGGGAAGATTCTCGTCAATAGTCTTTAACTAAACAGCCGGCAGGATTGCTTCTATATGATCCTGCCGGTACATATAAATATCTCCTCTATTAGGATATTTAGACGTATAGGTAGTCTAATAGGAGAGATGTTTATTTTAATAATAATATGAAATCGATATCATATTGATAAACCACGGACTTTTTACATAAAAGTGCACGTGTAAAGTATTGGAGGAGGTTCACATGAAAAACCGCAGTCTTGCCTTTTGGCTATTCTTAACTCCCGTGATCCTCGGGCTGGGAATTGTTGTTGTTATCCCGTTCATCTATGGTTTTATTTATTCCTTCACAAACTGGAATGGACTTACTGCTACGGAATTCTTAGGGTTCCAAAACTACATTAATTTGTTCCAGGAAGACGAGTTCATGCAATCGATTTGGTTTACAATCAAATTTGCAGTCGTCACGGTTATTCTCCTAAATGTATTTGGAATGGCACTGGCTTTGATTGTGACACGTAACATTAAGTCCAATAACTTATTGCGTACCGTGTTCTTTATGCCGAACCTGATTGGTGGATTGATTCTAGGCTTTATCTGGCAGTTTATCTTCATTAGTGTGTTTGGCGACATAGCGAACCTAACCGGTATTGAAGGGTTGAATGGCTGGTTATCCACCACAAACACAGGTTTCTGGGGTCTAGTCATTTTAACAGCATGGCAGATGGCAGGTTATATCATGATCATCTACATTGCTTATCTTGAGAACATTCCTAAGGACTTAATAGAAGCGGCAAAAATTGATGGCGCGAGCAGTTTCCAGCGTTTCAAAAACATCACGTTCCCGCTTGTTGCTCCAGCTTTCACGATCAGCATGTTCTTAACGCTGTCTATGTCCTTTAAGATTTATGACCAGAACTTGTCACTCACGAACGGAGGACCTTTTAACTCGACACAAATGGTGTCCATGGAAATTGTCCGCACGGCGTTCTCTGACAATCAAATGGCCTATGCGCAGGCAAAGGCGGTTATTTTCTTCTTAATTGTGGCAGTAGTTGCATTAACCCAAGTGTATTACAACAAGAAACGGGAGGTTGAGATGTAATGAAAAAGAATCACGAAAAACGTAATTTATTTTCCATTGAAATTCTCGGCCTTCTGCTTGGTTTATTGTGGATCGCTCCTTTCTACTTAATGGTCGTAAATGCATTTAAGACGAAACGTGATATTTTCGGCGGGGTATTAGGTTTTCCATCGGAACTAGCTTTTGATAACTTTGTACAGGCTTTTGTCGATTTAGCTTTTCTTAAATCATTGTTTAATTCGGTTCTTGTCACCGGGTGCAGTATAGCCATCATCATTTTGTTTTCTTCCATGGCCGGCTATGCTCTTGCTCGTAACAAAAGTAAATTAAGTGGGTTCATTTTCTTCATTTTCGTTGCTGCAATGCTTATTCCATTCCAGTCTGTGATGATCCCGCTCGTTTCCATATTTGGACAAGCGGACATGCTAAATGCAGGCGGATTAATCTTCATGTATCTTGGTTTCGGGTGCAGCTTGTCGATCTTCCTTTACCACGGGGCGATGACGGGTGTTTCTAAATCTATGGATGAAGCCGCAATCATTGATGGGGCAAACCGCTTCCAGCTGTTCTGGTATATTATTTTCCCGCTGTTAAAACCTATATCCGTGACTGTAGGGATTCTGAACACAATCTGGATCTGGAATGACTACTTGCTGCCTTCTTTAGTATTAAGTGAAGCGAATGCAACCATTCCATTGAAAATGTTCTATTTCTTCGGGCAGTACACGAAACAATGGCACTTAGCTCTGGCAGGGCTGACGATTGCAATTCTTCCGGTTATTATCGGATATTTCTTCGCACAGAAACAAATCATCAATGGTGTTTCTGAGGGTGCTGTGAAATAGAGTCAGAGGAGTAGATGAACGTGTCTGTCACTATTAAAGATGTAGCAAAAAAAGCAAATGTTGCCCCGTCCACTGTATCCCGCGTCATCTCTGACAGCCCTCGGATCAGTGAAAAAACGAAGCGCCGGGTTCGGAAGGTTATGGATGAACTCGGCTATCATCTGAATTACAATGGCCGGGTCCTTGTCAGCCAGTCCACTCAAACGATTGGGATTGTGACAAAGGTGGCTTCTGTCCATTCTTTCGATAACCCGTTCTTCTCGGAATTGCTCAGAGGAATTAGTGATGCCTGCCATGAGAAGGATTACAGCATCTACTTAACCACTGGTAATACAGAAGAATCGATTTACCGGGAAGTGGTGAAGATGGTTCAGGGTAAACGAGTGGATGGAGTTATTGTTTTGTACTCACGAGAAGATGATAATGTTGTTCCTTACTTAAGGGAATGCAACTTTCCATTCGTTATGATTGGCAAACCAGTCTCTCATACGAGTGATACCATGTTTGTGGATAATGATAATGTCCAGGCAAGTAAAGAGGTTACCGATTATCTCATTAGTCTGGGGCATCAAAAAATCGGTTTTATCGGCGGAGATTCCCATTATGAGGTAGCACGTGACCGTCTGTCAGGATTTAAATTATCCTTGAGTGAGCAAGGGCTGGAACTGCCACGGGGCTACTTGAAGAATATCCAATCCGGGAAAGCGGATGCTGAGACCGTGGTGGAAGAGTTATTAAACTTAAATGAACCCCCGACCGGGCTTGTGATTACGGATGATTACAACTCGATGAAGGTCATGAGGGCTCTTGAGGACAAAGGAATTCGTTTACCGGATGAAATGAGCGTTGTCGGGTTTAACAATACGATGATTGCCAGGTTGTCCAAGCCTCCGCTTACAACAGTGGACACCCAGTCTTTCCAGCTCGGTCACGAATCAGCGAGGAGTTTAATCGAATTACTGAATCATCCAGACATGATGAAAAAGAGTATTATCATCCCGACCATTATTGTGGAAAGAGAATCCTGCATAAGACTTGAGGTTGAAAATAAAGACCCAGAACAAGGCCGGGCACCTTATTAAAAAAAGAGATAAAGAAAGGGAGAGGAAATAATGAACGTATTAGTTTGGAATGAAAATCGCCATGAAAAAGAAAACAAGGTAGTCAGTGACATTTATCCTGAAGGAATTCATGGAGCTATTGCCGGTTTTCTTGGAGAAGATCACGAAAATGTGAAAACCGCAACGCTGGATGAGGAAGAACATGGCCTGACCGATGATGTTTTAGCGGAAACCGACGTACTTGTCTGGTGGGGACATAAAGCGCACGAAGACGTAAAAGATGAAATTGCTGAAAAGGTAAAGCAGCGCGTTTTGGAAGGCATGGGACTTGTCGTTTTACATTCAGCTCACTTTTCTAAAGTGTTTAAGAAACTCATGGGCACGACCTGCGATTTGAAATGGAGAGAAGCTGACGAAAAAGAACGTTTGTGGGTCGTGGATCCAACTCACCCGATTACAGAAGGCGTGGGAGAGTATATTGAGCTTGAAAAAGAGGAAATGTACGGTGAACATTTTGATATTCCGGCACCGGAAGAACTGATTTTCCTAAGCTGGTTTGAAGGTGGAGAAGTGTTCCGAAGCGGAGCAACTTTCCGACGCGGAAGAGGGAAAGTCTTCTATTTCCGCCCCGGCCATGAAACCTATCCAACTTACCACAATAAAGAAATACAAAATGTAATCAAAAATGGTGTGAAATGGGTGAACAACGCGAATACTCCGAAACACGTTTATGGGAACGCCCAGCCTTTAGAAGAAATTTCTACTAAATAACAGGAGGTTTTCACTATGTCTAAACTGAAGATTGCTGTCCTTGGGTGTGGAAGTATTGCTCAAAATCGGCATTTATTGGAATATGATGCGAATGAAAATGTAGAGATCACAGCTGTATGCGACATTGTTGAAGCAAGAGTGAAAGAAGTAGCTGATGAGTATGGAGCCAACGCTTACACGAGTTATGAAGACCTTTTGGCTAAAGAGAATATTGATGCCGTCAGTGTATGTCTTCCGAACTATCTTCACGCACCTGTATCGATTGCAGCTTTAAAAGCCGGCTGTCACGTGTTGTGTGAAAAACCAATGGCGACCTCCAGAGAAGAAGCGGAAGAAATGATTCAAACGGCTGAGAAAAATAACAAAAAACTGATGATTGCTCACAA
The DNA here is from genome assembly GCF_900113125.1 of Halobacillus alkaliphilus. Taxonomy (GTDB): domain Bacteria; phylum Bacillota; class Bacilli; order Bacillales; family Halobacillaceae; genus Halobacillus; species Halobacillus alkaliphilus. The sequence goes on from NZ_FOOG01000008.1 coordinate 113,021, forward strand.
TCAGCGTTTTGTTCCATCTCATGTAAAGGCGAAAGAATTAATCGCTTCTGGAGCTCTTGGAAAAGTGTACAGTTTCCGTACGACATTTGGGCACGGCGGCCCGGAAGGCTGGAGTGCAGAAGGAAAAGACAGCTGGTTCTTCAAGAAAGATCAAGCCTTTATAGGTGCAATGGGAGACCTTGGCGTACATAAGGCAGATTTACTTCGTTACATCCTTGGACAAGAGTTCATCGATGTAGCAGGGTTTATCGAGAACAATGCCAAAGAAAATATCACCGTTGATGATAATGCCGTTTGCATACTGCGCAGCGAAGAAGGCGTGGTAGGCACGATGACAGCAAGCTGGGCGTACCAGCCGGGAGAAGATAATTCAACTGTTATCTATGGTGAAAAAGGAACCTTGCGTCTAGAGGAGGATCCAGTTTACTCATTAGTAGCGCAGTACACTAATGGAGATATTGTAAATTATCAGCTTGGCAAAATACAGTCCAATGACGAAGGCGGACAGAGCAATTCTCATGTGGTTGATCATTTTGTAGAAAGTATTCAAAATGGTACAGAGCCGTTGATCACAGGGGAAGAAGGAATGAAATCCCTGGACGTCATCCTGGGAGCCCTTCGCTCTGGAGAAACAAGACAAATCAGCAGTTTAGAAAGGGTCAAAAAGTGACACGTTTGAAGATGGGGATCATCGGAGCAGGGGGGATTGCCCAGGGGAGGCATATCCCCTCTTTTCAACAATTAGAGGATTCCGTAGTACTGACGGCTGTACAGGATCTAAATAAAGACAGGGCGGAAGAAGCTGCCCGCCTGTTCGATATCCCTCATGTTTTTGAGAATTATGAAGACCTTTTCCAGAAGGTAGATGCAGTCACGATCTGTACCCCTAATAAGTTCCATGCGGAAATCGCGATTGCTGCGCTTAACGCGGGGGTTCATGTGCTCTGCGAGAAGCCAATGGCGATAACGACGGAAGAATGTACCCGTATGATTGCTGCAGCTCAAAAAAATGATCGCCTGCTTTCTATTGGCTATCACTACCGCTTCACCCCTGAAGCTCAGCTTGCCAAAAAAGCAATGGATAACCACGAGATTGGCGATCCTTTAGTTACACGTGTACAGGCGATGAGAAGACGTAAAGTTCCTGGATGGGGCGTGTTTACCAATAAAGACTTGCAGGGTGGAGGAAGTCTGATTGATTTTGGCTGCCACCTTCTCGATTTAGCCCTGTGGCTCCTTGATGACCCTAAGCCCGTGGAGGTTATGGGAAGAACTTATGATCGTTTGAGCAAGACTCCTGGCCAGGTGAACGACTGGGGAGCTTTCGATCATGAAACGTTTGATGTGGATGATCATGTAACCAGCTATATCACGTTTGATAATGGACTTTCGCTACAATTTGAATGTTCCTGGGCCGCGAATATTAAAGATGATGATACCAAATTAAGCATCTCTGGAGTAGATGGCGGCTTAAGCGTGTATCCTTTTGAATTGTATCAGGCTAAATATGGAGCTCTTTGGGACAGTTCAGCCAAGATACGTGAAGGAGAACCTAAGCCAGGATTGTACCAGGCCAAAAACTTTGTCGACAGCTGTCTCGGGCAGGATGAATTAATCGTCAAACCCGAGCAGGCTCTCCAGGTGACGAAATTAATGGAAGCCATTTATTTAAGCAGTGAAACCGGAACAAGTGTAAAGCTCGACTAAACGAATGAATGGAGGAGTCATGACATGAAACTAGGTGTATTTACAGTATTATTTTCCGATAAATCTTTTGAAGACATGCTTGATCACGCGAAAGCTTCTGGACTTAAGGCTGTTGAGATTGGAACAGGCGGCTACCCGGGAAACGCTCACTGTAATGTAGATGAGCTGCTCGAAAGTGAAGACAAGCGTAACGAATACTTAGAAAAAGTACATTCTCGCGGATTGACGATCAGTGCCTTCAGCTGTCACGGAAATCCAATTTCTCCTGATCAGACATTTGCCGAAGAATCTCACGAAGCTTTTGTAAAATCGGTTAAACTGGCAAGCTTAATGGATGTTCCAGTTGTAAATACTTTTTCTGGTACGCCGGGCGGTCATGAAAATGATACAGCTCCCAACTGGCCGGTTACCCCATGGCCTGCAGAGTACTCAGATGTGTTAGAATGGCAGTGGAACGAAAAGCTGATTCCTTATTGGAAAGAGCAAGGAGAATTCGCAAAAGAACACGGGGTTAAAGTCGGACTTGAGCTTCACGCAGGCTTTCTTGTTCATACACCCTATACCATGCTTAAGCTCCGCGACGCTACTAATGATGCCATTGGTGCGAATCTTGATCCCAGCCATCTCTGGTGGCAGGGCATTGACCCAGTAGCCGCGATTAAAATTCTTGGAAATGCAGATGCTATCCACCATTTCCATGCGAAAGATACGTATATTGATCAGGAAAACGTAAATATGTATGGTCTTACAGATATGCAGCCTTATGGTAATGTCAGAACGCGTGCCTGGACGTTCCGTTCCGTAGGGTATGGTCACGGGACGCAGGAATGGTCGAATATTATGAGTGCTTTACGAACATACGGCTATGATCATGTAGTCAGTATCGAGCATGAAGACCCGATCATGTCGATTAACGAAGGTTTCAGTCAGGCAGTGAAAAACCTGAGATCTGTATTGATTGAAGAACCACCAGGCGAGATGTGGTGGGCTTAAAAAAATAGTTATAAACCCCTTTTCCAGCAAAAGGGGTTTCCTTCAGATAGGAAGGGGAGACAGATGAGCCGGACATCAGGAATTAGAGGCGGACTATATGCAGTAAGTGAGTGGATTGCCAAGTTTTCACTCAACAATTTACTATGGGCAGTATTCAACTTGCCGATCGCTTTACTCGTTATCAGCATGATATATGCGGAAAAGGTAGAAGATATCTTTTACCTTGCCCCTACATTGATCGTATTGATGCCGATTTTGTTCTTCCCCGCTACAACGGCGCTCTTTGCTAAAGCGAGGGAATGGGTGAGAAAAGATCACGACGACAGACCCGATCGTACGTATATCAGCTACTATAAGGAAAATTACAAGGTAAGTTTACAAGCCGGGATAGTCTTTACGATTCTGTGGGGCGTCTTACTCGGGGATATCTATTATTTCTCTACGGTTAATGAGTTGATAATGAATGTTTTCTTTATCGTCGGAATCATCTTATATGTATTCACGATTAACTTCTTTTCTGTGACAGTTCATTTCGATCTCAAAGCAAAACCAGCGTTTAAAAAAGCGTTTCTCATAACGATCGTAAGTCCTTTGTCTTTCGTGACGGTTGCGATTACTTCAGCGATTATGCTTTATATCAGTGTTTATGTCTTTCCGCTGATGATTCCGATCTTTACAGGATCGATCATCGCGTTTCTCTCCTTCTCATCCTTCTATCGACTATTCTTAAAATTAAATCATAAGGAAAAAAATGGATGACCTGAGGTGAAGACCTCAGGTCATCCATTTTTTGTTAATTAGTATTTGTCTTAGAGAATTAGAAAGAAGGATCCTGCGATAATTAATGTAACGCCGATCACTTTCTTTAGCGTAATGACTTCTTTAAGAAGAAAATAGGAAATAATGAGTGTCCACACATAAGTAATTGAAGTAAGCGGGAACACGATGGTGTAAGGCAGATAGTTCAGTGTAATGATATTTAGTATGGCTCCTGCGCCGTAAAAACTGCAGCCCACGATTAAATGTTTAAAGAAATACGTGTTTAAAGCAAATCCATGGCTGGTAGCTTTTTTAAAAAAGTACCCGCCTACAGCCCCTAGCAGCGTAAACAGGAGCACGACAAGCAGCCAGCTAATTGTCGCCACCCCCAATAAGTGCGGCCCCTACAATGATGAGAAAGGTACCGATCAAATTACTTTCGGTAATCGTTTCCTGCAGAATGATACTTCCGAAAAAAAGAGCAAAAACGTACCCAATGCTGAGCAGGGGATGGAGTACGGATAGACTTCCAAAACGGAAGGAAACGATCATCATGACAGCACCCAGGAAATAAAGGCAAAACCCTAAGATTAGAAAAAAGTTTATACCTCCATCCGACATTTTCCAGAACATCTGGCCAAGGGCAGTTTGGAGGGAAGCGAGCACCATGAATAGGATGCCGATCCGGTTTTCTTTTAAAGATTTCGTAAAATTACTCATGCTGGACCTTCTTTTGTTTAGAATCGAACTTAACAAATACGACAGCAGCCATAAGGAATGTCACCAGTACATTAGCAAATTGGTAACGGAAATCCTGGGCTGGGGTAGCAAGCAGCATCGTTCCCGAATTGAGAAGGACGGGCAACAAGATGAGTAGGGAACGAACCCCCGTTTTAAGAGCCAGCGCTACTCCTGTCAGCAGGATGATGGCCGTGTAGACAGCAGGTCTTAAGACCACTTCCAGCAAATACATTTCAACCCTTACTAAATTGTCGTTGATAACTTGATAAACAGTGCTGCTCAAAGGAGATGTTTTTAAATCGTAGTCATTATAAAGATATACGTTTCTTGCATACGTACTTGTGTAACCATCTTCAGGCTGGTTGATCTGCCAGATAATCGATGTCTGATCTAGATAAGCTTCTACAGCAAGGCCAAAGTTATTGGAAACGACAGCGGCCCATGTACTTAAATAGTAGCCGAAGTCATCGAAAATAACATTCTGGTCGTACTCCCCGGCAAATTTAATTTTATCCGTCAGATAAGGATTATAATTCTCTTTCCAGGTTTCCAGCGGCAGAATAGAATCAAGGTAGCTACTCTGTTCTTCCGTTAATTCACCGTCTTCCTTAATGATGTGCGCGAACTGCTGCGTAGGAATACTTAATGCTTCATTTGGGCTTGTTGCACGAACATCCATATAGTTAAAAAAGGGCCCGGAGATGAGGAAGTAGGCAAGGCCGACGAGAATAAGCGTTGTTATCAGGCGCTTGAAATAGGTCCGGTAAGCAATCAGCAGGAGAATGGCCATAACCACGAAAATAGGGAGACCGTTGCTGCGCATTAAGCTGATGGCTAAAGCATTAATCCCGAGCATAAGCTGGTGCCAGTTGGAAGCGAGCCAGGTCCCTTTGCTTGAAACAATATTATAAGTGAAAATGGTAAATAAAAAGATGAAACCACTAAAGAATATGTCCTTCCATATGGCAATCGGAAAGATTCCGTTTAGTGGATAAAGACCAAATAACAGCACTCCGATCCAAACCCACTTCGAATTCACTCCGCGTTTTTCAAGACTATACGCAGCATATCCGCCGAAGAGGGCGAGGATGACAATTTGTGAAAATGCTACGATCGCTGGAGTTTTCCAAATAGAAGTTAATCCCAGGATGTACCACGTATAAACAACCGGGTGCCAATTACTGAAGTCAAGGGTGTGGATCTGTTCCCAATGCGATAAAGAATCCGGTGTCATCGTTCCCGGATAGTAGGCTACTAAATACATAGACCAGACTAAAATAGGGAAAATCGCATAAACGCAAATTTTCCACTTTGAAACGGTTTTCCAGTGAAGGGAGACCGAATGGTGGACCAGTAGATAGAGAAGCCATGCGACGGAGACGAATAAGGTTACATAGGAAATAAGAAAAACATAAGCAGCGAACAGCCACGAAGAAGCGGCTAAATACCCGGAAGACGTTTTTAAACTCCACATCAGGATAAATGAAAATAAGAGTAAGAACACCAGCACCGGAGGGCGCATTGTAAAACGAATATAGGAATTCTTCTGGTTCAAAAAGGATGTCAGAATTAACTTATGGATCACGGTGAAAAAGACAAATGTGAATCCAATGACCACCCAATGTGTTTCGACGAATTTCTGATAAAGGGACACTAAAGCTATTGTACTTAATACACTGGCTAAGATACTGATTAACCAGAGACTTGTCTTACGATTCATAATCTTGTTCCTTCATATCCTGCTTAATTTTGTTCAGTTCCCACTCAAATTGTTTTTTGAAGTTGGCTGCGACAGTATCCAGAATCAAGCCGCAAGCGAACGATAATACGGAAAGAATTACGAGTCCAACCGCTAAGATGGCCGATGGAATTTTATCAATAAATCCCGTTTCCCAAAATTCTACGATAACGGGGACGCCGGCAATTAGCCCAAAAACCAGAAATAGAATGGACCAGAAAGAGAAGAACAGCATAGGTTTATACTCTTTGAACAAGGTGAAGATCTTATTAAGTACTTTATAACCGTCACTTAAGGTATTGAGCTTGGATTCGCTTCCTTCCGGACGGTCTTTATATTCGATCGGGATTTCTTTAATCATAAAACGTTTATCAAGCGTGTGGATCGTCATTTCGGTTTCAATTTCAAATCCCGGGCTCATGACCGGCATTGATTTTACAAATAGACGGTCAAATGCACGGTAACCGGTCATAATATCTTTCAGGTCGCTTTTATACAAGAAGTTAATTAATCCGCGTACCATATTGTTTCCTAAATTATGAAACTTCCGTTTGTTTTCTTCCACGTAAGTTCCATTAGATAAGCGGTCGCCGATGACGATATTCGCTTCCTGATTTTTTAGAGGTTCCAGGAGCTGATGGACAAACCGAGCCGGGTACGTCCGGTCTCCATCCGCCATGACATAATAATCAGCGTCAATGTCCCGGAACATAGAGCGGACCACATGTCCTTTACCTTGTCGGAATTCTTTCTTAACAATAGCCCCATGTTCACGGGCTACCTCAGATGTTCGGTCTTTAGAATTATTATCGTATACGTAAATATCAGCGTCTGGCAGTTCTTTTCTAAAATCTTCAATGACAGCGCCAATTGTTTGTTCTTCATTGTAACAAGGCAGGAGAACGGCAATTCTCAACTTAAAAACTCCTTTATCTCTAAAATCGACTTGTAAATTGGATAACTTCATAAATATAGCAGATATTTCAACAGATTTCTAGTTTACTATGAAGTAGGATAAACTCAAAGGGAGCAAGGATCAGTTCATGAAAACGTGCATTTCGATGATAACATAGCACCTCTACCTTGTTGATGCGTATGGTGCGGGTGGATGAGCAAGTTTATAGAATATAGAAGAAGAAGAGGAGAGGATGCTTTGGAAGAACAGAAGTTTTTTAAAGGATGTCTATGGGGGACGCTGATTTCCTTCCCTTTATGGCTGATTGCTATCCTATCCGCGTGGAAATGGTTTAAATCTTAACTTAAAGACTACCCTGAAAATAATTACAGCTTTAAGACCGCACTAAATAAGGGGATCTTATTACTTTTTTAAAAATCCCTGAAGTCACTTTGATATTTATTTCATTATTCTTCTCTAAGCCGACTGTGGCGATAAGTCGACTACAAAACCTAAACGTTGAAGACTCTTAATTGCCTTTTGTTTTTTTGCTTCTAATGCTTGTTGGTTATAATGGTTTGCCCCTTGTTCTTTGTACATTTCTCTTTTGGTTAATAGGTGGTACACGATCACAAGTAATGTCCGGGCGATGGCAACTCTCGCTTTCTTAGACCCTCGACGGAATTTAAGTCTT
>NZ_FOOG01000033.1 GCF_900113125.1 Halobacillus alkaliphilus
GCTCGACTTGCATGTATTAGGCACGCCGCCAGCGTTCGTCCTGAGCCAGGATCAAACTCTCCATAAAAGTTGAGATTGATTAGCTCTTTGCACACCGAATGTGCTTGTTTGAATTCTTTCTATAATGAAAGAATATCTTGACGTACTGGTTGGTTCGTTCAGTTTTCAAAGATCAAAAGTTTTGGTTGGCCGCTTCAAAACAGCGACTTAATAATCATATCATCGTGACTCGTTTAAGTCAACAACTTTTTTAAATGATTTTTTGTTTGCCGTTGCCGGCTTGCCGCTCTGTCTTAATGCGACAAGTAATAATATAGCATGGGATGTTATGAACCGTCAACAACTTTCGGCAAAAAAATTCCCTTTCTTTATTAAATCCAGCAAAGAAAGGGATAACATGTGCAGAATGCAGTGGTTTATGAGGGTTTATAGGTTCGGTGAAAGATATTGTCTCCTTTCGTTTCTTGTAAGACGACTTCAATAATATTCTTTTCTACTAAGTGTTCGATCATTGAAGATAAGTCCAATATATATTCCTGTATCTCTGGGTGTACTTTTAATTCTCCGAATGACCAGGGTTCTTCTTGTTCCTTCATAAGGCTTAATAAATGCTGCGTACTGGATTCCGCTCGCTTACTAATGGAATGTTCTACTGCTATGATCATAAGATGGATTCTTTTATCAGTAGGTTCTCCACTTTCAATTAACTCTTGATATAACTTGTAGATTTCAGGTTCGATTTTCTTCACTTGATTCCAAACAGTAACTTCAGGGTGGAATCCTTTTTCAATAATCGAAAGGCGGGCTAGATAATGAAGCGAGTGAACCATCCGGCTGAAGGAATCCAGATAATGTCCAGATTCATAAAGATCTTTGGCCTCGCTATAGCTCCGGATTAATTTAGCAAATTCGATCACCTTTTTCAGATCCCTCTTCCCCTGCGGAAACGTTCGGAGCTGTTCTTTTAACTCGGTGATATATTCATTCCTTTCAAAAATAACGGTGCCGTTAATGACCCATTCCACGGCACGGCGATACGAACTTGTATCAATCCAGTGATGCAAAAGTTTTTCATCTACCGTGTGCATAGCTGCTGATTTATTTTCGAATTCGTAATGCTTCACGTACCATAGTTCTTCTGCGTCCTTTACAATGTTGAACAAAATGACATCAAAATTGTCCGTCACTGGACTGATGGGTTTCATTTTTTCTAGGATTAAGACCCCTAGTGTATTGCTTTGACTTGCTTTCTCTTGATAAATCGGACGTAATACGTCTTTCATTCTGGTCCCCCACATTCTATATCAGCTTGTTTTGTTTATTCGATACTTTTTGGCAAATTCCTTTTTTCTAAATATAATCAATGGATGAAATGTGCTATACTACCTTGTAGATAGTAAGGAGGGAACACGCGTGGCTTTAAGATACAGCAGTAAAATTAATAAGATTCGTTCCTTTGCTTTTTGGTTAATTTTCGGCGGAATCGGCGTTATGTATATAGGATTGATTTTCAAAGAAACAACTTGGCTGATGGCTCTCTTTATGATTTTGGGTATGGGCTTTGTTGGTCTTAGTACACTCGTGTATTTCTGGATCGGCATGTTATCCACCCGGACCATTCAAATTATATGTCCGTCCTGTGAGAAGCCTACCAAAATGCTTGGACGTGTAGATGCCTGCATGCACTGCAACCAGCCGCTGACCATGGATAAATCGTTAGAAGGCGAAGAGTTTGACGAGAAATATAATTCTAAACGATATAAAAAGAATAAGACTCAGCATGAAACCTGATGAAAAGAATCCGCTCTAAGCAGCGGATTCTTTTTTTGCACAAAAAAACCGGAAGCTCAGGGCTTCCAGTTTTAGTGAGTGTTATTAGTTTTGCATTCAGAGCACGTTCCATACACTTCCATGCGATGATGACTTACATCAAATCCGGTCACCTGTTCAGCTAATGATTCAACTTCATTGAGACTTGGGTAGTGGAAGTCAACAATTTTGCCGCATGAATCACAGATCGCATGATAGTGATCCGAAGTATTACAGTCAAAACGGCTTGATGAATCTCCGTACGTAAGTTCACGTACAAGCCCGATTTCCTTAAATACGCGGAGGTTATTGTAAACCGTCGCTACACTCATATTCGGAAATTTACTTTCTAACGCTTTATAAATTTCATCAGCTGTTGGGTGAGTCATAGAATTCAGTAGGTATTCAAGCACCGCATGACGCTGTGGAGTGATTCGCACACCTGAACCTTTCAGTGTATCCACCGCTTCTTGCAATCGATGATCAGACACAGCCATGCACCTCGCTTTCATAAACTGATTCTTGATTTATAATATTATTAAATTAGAATCCTTATAATTAGTGTAACCTGTCTGTAAATCTATTGTCAATAAAAAGCCGTCTCGCCTGCTTAATTAAATTATACATCTGGGTCAAGCGGGGTTTCTTTACCACCCAGCTGCTGATTGACGTATCTTGCAGCTACGAAAAGCAAATCGGACAGACGATTCAAATAGGAAACAACCAGTGGATTAACCAATTCCTCTTCTAATGCGACCGCAGAACGTTCCGCTCTTCTTACCACCGTACGGGCCAGATGCAGACCGGCTGAAGCTGAATGTCCGGATGGCAGGATAAAATTCTTCAGTGGCATCAGGTCCTCGTCCCACTTATCAATCTGCTGTTCTAATTCTTCGATATGTTCTTTCTTTACCTGCCACTTTACTTCTTTCCCTTTTGGCGTGGCAAGTTCAGCTCCTACGTGAAAAAGGATGGTCTGAATTCTTTGCATGGACTCAAGGAACGATTCCTTATCTGCCCAGTCTTCTTTCGTCAGATGACTCAGCGCAAGCCCAATCGTTGAGTTAGCTTCATCACACGTGCCATACGCCTCAACCCTTATATCATTTTTAGCCACACGATTGCCGTAAATTAAGGATGTTTGTCCTTTATCTCCCGATCTTGTATAAATACGCATGATTTAATACCCCCGCTTTGGATCGATTTTGTTTTTCAATTCGCCCTTCTTATTTAAAAAAGTATGCAGGTTTTCTTCAAATATTTCAAAGCCACGCGGCACATACCCGGGAGACTGGCCTGATGTATGAGGCGTAATCGTTACTTTTTCCTCTTCCCAGAAGGGATGGTCCTCAGGCAGCGGCTCTTCTTCAAACACGTCGAGGACAGCATGAGCAATATAAGAATTCTGCACAGCCTGAAGAATGACGTCCGACTGAACCAGGTCGCCTCTTCCCATATTCAGAAAGATAGCATGGTCAGGCATGGCTTTAAAGTGATCTAAATTCAATAAGTATTGCGTATCTTTTGTACTTGGAAGCACAGCCACCACGTATTCTCCCTGATCGAGCACCTGGTGAAGCTCTTCCACTTTATACGTTTCATCGAAATGCGGCTTAGAGTTTCCAGATCTGGACACACCAATGGTTTTCATTCGAAAAGCCTGAGCCAGCCTTGCCACTCCCTGGGCAATAGCTCCTGTCCCCAGAACAACCATCGTCCGGCCGCTGATTTCCTGATTGATCATTCGTCGGTTCCATTCGTGGTTTTTTTCAAACTCCACGTAGGCCTTCGCATTCCTGGAGACTTGAAGAAGCATGGAGATCGCGTACTCAGCCATTGGTTCGGCGTGGATTCCCCTGACGTTCGTGACAAGAATCCCTCTCTGTTGAATTTCCTGGAATGGCATTTTATCAAGACCGGCAGATAAGACCATAATCCACTTTAACTGGCGGGCCTGTTTGATGCGTTCCGGATTCAAATCTTCCCCGTATGTAATAAATACATCAGCTTCCTTTAAATAGCGTTCCGCTTCTTCGATTCCGTGACAGAAAAGAAATTCCACTTCATTAAAGTTTTCTTTCAGTCTGGTCTGTATATCTTCAGGGACCCTTTTAATCGCTGAAACAACCTTCATCCTCTCACTTCCTTTCCTCTCTTTCTTCTATAGTAATTGTTTTTCCTGACCAACTCAAAATTAAAGCTTTTTTAGAAAAAGCCATAACCGATTTTCCGGCTATGGCTTTCCCTGGTCTTTATTGAAGATTCTCACGAATGTAAGTAAGCGCGGATTCTACGTGTCCTTCTACTTTAACTTTGCGGAACTCTTCTGCAAGATTACCTTCTTTATCGATAATAAAAGTAGAGCGCTCAATGCCGTAATACTCTTCGCCTGATTTTTTCTTAAGAACCCATGCGCCGTAATCTTCCGCTACTTGATGCTCTTCATCCGCAAGTAGTAAGAATGGGAGATCATGCTTATCAATAAATTTCTTATGAGATTCTACAGGGTCCGGGCTGACGCCTAGAATAACGGCATCCAAATCCGCGAAGCTCTCGTGGTGATCACGGAAATCACAGGCTTCATTCGTGCAGCCTGGAGTCATATCTTTCGGATAAAAGTACAGTACGACGTTCTTTCCTTTATAGTCAGATAATGATACGTTTTCCCCGTTGTTAGCTGGCAATGTAAAATCAGGTGCTTGTTTTCCTTTTTCAATTGTCATACGTAACCCTCCTAAAAATATTTATATATCTAGCGTACCCTATACGAATGTAAACTTCCAATTCAATGTTCAATCTTATAGTGCTGCCATACCTTGGCAACGAGAGCAGCCGGCAGTGAATAACCGATCATGGCTTCAAGAATAGCAATCCAGCGTCCGACACCGACTGGTACCATTTCTCCGTACCCTACTGTGAATAAGGTTGCTCCGCTGAAGTACATACTTCTTGCTATCTCTTCCTTCCAATGTAAAAGTTCAAACTGACCGCCCTCCTGGTACACCATTACCCCATGTTCAATCAAAGAAACATAAATAATCGCAAATCCAATCATAACGATCGTATAAAGAAGCAATATGGAGAGAAATAGTTGAAAAGAAAAAATCTTATGTTCGAATTCGAGGGAAGCGAATATTTGACGCAGACTGCCTGCGATTAAAATCAAGCTTACCGTAGTAATAGCAATAATAATCATGACGCACTCCTCCCCTAGAGAGACAAGCAGTATTCTACTGTTTACCTATGTCCAGAAGCCTCCAATTATGCCGCCTCCACGCTCACCTCAATGAACCCTTAAAAAATGGCACCTCAGGTCATCCAGAATCTGGATGACCTGAGGTGCCATTTTTTAGGGGTTTCGTTTGTTTATTTTAGAGACCGGGCGAATGCACACCCCTCTTCTTCATTGCAGCATAAGATACAGTAAACAGCGGAAAGGGGGAATTGTGAATGGGTTACGGATATGGCGGAGGCTTTGCGCTGATTGTTGTTCTTTTCATCCTTCTAATCATCGTTGGTGCAGCGTTCGTATACTAAAATCATTCCAGTAAAAAGCACCGGATAAAACCATAAGTGATTTAGCGAGGTGCTTTTTCCTTACGCACACGAGCGGCGGTTAATCATTTAACCATGCTTAAAATACCCTTTCCATTATAGGAAGGGTATTTTTTGTGCAGCCCATCCCTACATTCCAGGCGTCCATGCTACAATAAGTACTGAATGTCAGTAAGGAGGTAACTATGAATATAAAAACATCCGAACAATTATACACAGAAGCAACCGAACATATCGTGGGCGGTGTCAATTCGCCGTCCCGTGCTTACAAGGGTGTTGGCGGCGGCACCCCCGTCTACATGGACCGAGGAGAAGGTTCACACTTTTATGATGTGGACGGGAATCAGTATATTGACTACTTAGGTGCCTACGGTCCGATCATTACAGGACACGCCCACCCTCACATAACGGAGGCAATTACAAAGGCTGCCCAGAACGGAGTACTTTACGGTACACCGACCGTACTTGAAAATCGGTTTGCAAAAATGCTTAAGGAAGCAATCCCCTCTTTAGAGAAAGTTCGTTTTGTAAATTCAGGGACCGAGGCGGTAATGACAACCATTCGCGTGGCCCGTGCTTATACTGGACGAAATAAAATCATTAAGTTTGCCGGCTGTTATCACGGCCACTCTGATCTTGTACTGGTTGCTGCCGGTTCAGGACCGTCAACACTCGGTACACCTGACTCAGCCGGGGTTCCCGCTTCAATCGCTCAGGATATCATCACTGTTCCTTTCAATGATATTGAACCTTTTAAAGAAGCTATCGCCCGGTATGGTGATGAGATCGCCGGAGTGCTTGTCGAGCCGATCGTCGGAAACTTCGGTATTGTTGAACCTAAGCCAGGCTTCCTTCAAGAAGTAAATGAACTTGCCCATGAAGCCGGTTCTCTTGTCATTTATGATGAAGTAATTACTGCCTTCCGTTTCACCTACGGAAGTGCCCAGCAGCTTCTCGACATTGAACCCGATATGACAGCCATGGGCAAAATCATTGGAGGCGGCCTACCGATCGGAGCTTATGGAGGCCGGGCTGATATTATGGAACAAGTCGCTCCTTTAGGACCTGCTTACCAGGCCGGAACAATGGCCGGTAATCCTGCATCGATGTCCGCAGGAATTGCCTGCTTAGAAGTTCTTCAGCAAGAAGGCGTCTATGAAGAAATGGACCGCCTCGGTGAAAAACTAGAAAAAGGCATAATAGAAAGCGCCCGCCAATACGGCATCACGCTAACGATCAATCGACTAAAAGGTGCTTTAACCGTTTACTTCACAGACGAAGAGGTTACAAACTACGAGCAGGCTGAGAACACAGACGGCGAACGTTTCGCCCGTTTCTTCAAACTTATGCTTGCGGAAGGTATCAATCTGGCCCCTTCTAAATATGAAGCATGGTTTCTAACCACAGCCCATACGGATGAGGATATTGACCAGACGCTACAAGCGGTGGACCGCACTTTCGAGATTATGAGTAAAGAATAGATCGGCAGTTCCGGGGAGTCCTTTCTCCGGAACTTTTTTATATAAATCTTTGATAATTAATTGAAAATTCTAAATTATCATGCTAGAATAGATTTATAATTCTGAAAACTCTACTGAATTATGATCTTTGTTTCATTTCTTTCCCTTTTCATGGTTCTGGTGAGAACTAGAGCCCCCTTTAAAGCTAATGCGATTAGTCGCATTAGCTTCTTCTTTTGCTTCCAATCTTTTTTCTCTTTATTTTTGGATAAAATACGGGTACGATTTTACATAATATGCGTTATAATAAATTCATTGTTTATTTTTATTTGAAGGAAGATGCCTGCTATGAAACTCGGCGCACGTATGATGAAGACAGGCCTTGCTGTAGCTATAGCTTTATACATTGGGAACCTTTTTGGATTTATTTCCCCATTGCTTGCAGCCATTGCCGTTGTCTTTTCAATCCAGCCATCTATTTACCGATCCTACCAATCCATAATTGAACAGCTTCAGGGAAATACCATTGGAGCCCTTATTGCGGTAGTTGCCGTATTTACCCTTGGGAACGATCCCTTTGTGGTTGGGTTTGCGATTATACTTGTCATTGGGTTCACAACCACTTTAAAAATGAATGAAAACACGGTCGCCCTGGCAGTTGTGGCTGTTATTGCCTTAATGGACTCTACTGATCAGACATTTATGTACTTTGCGACTTCTCGTTTTTCCTCAATGATCTTAGGAATCTTAGCTGCGTTTATCGTGAACCTTGTGTTTCTTCCGCCGCGTTATGAAACCCGGCTATTCAAGAAAATCGACCTGGCCACGACGGATATTCTCCAGTGGCTCCGAGTAACTACCCGGCAGCTGTCCGATGAACCTGCCTTAAAATATGAGATCGTCCGTATTCAGGATGAAATGCGCTGGACAGACCATACGTACCTTCTATACTCCGAAGAACGAACCTATTTTAAAGGAAGACGTTTTTCAAAAGGAAGGAAACTTGTGCTTTTCCGTCAGCTAATTACGACTACGAAGAAATCCTTTGATGTACTGAAAGCTTTTTACAGACTGGATCATAAAATTGAGCAGATTCCGGAAGATTTCCAGGATGCTCTCGTGGATGAACTCGATAAGCTTATTAATGCTCATGAAAAACTGGTTCTCAGCTTGAAAGGCAGAATTAAACGCACCCATAAACAAGGGCTGCGTCAAATTGAGGAGCCAAATATTCCTCTCTTGGTGGAGCGGTTGATGCATGTCTATGAACAAACCAATAATCCTGACAAGCTGGTATTCCTGCCTTTAGCTTCACAGTTGATGGAATATCACTACCAGCTGGAGAAGTTGAAAAGGTTACTAAAAAGTTACCAAAGCCACCACCAGGACGATTATATTCAAACCACAGATAAATAAAGACGAACGCACATACTAAAAGCTCAGAGGATCTTACCCCCTGAGCTTTTTTATGTACACTCCATTAATACTCCAAGGTGGGTTTAAAATAAAGCTCCTGTTATTTGAAGACTCAGTTTCGAGATAAATTGGGTCCGTTACGTTAGATGGACCTTTCTAGAAGAGAAACTTTCTCCTTCTTAATCTGTATTACATGCTTTTATGACAGGCTATTGCGATTGTTACATATTGAAAACAGCTGCAAAATCACATGGTCTAATTTCTTAGTACATATGGGATTTCTTAAATGGTTTCGAACATCTGATTTGGCTAGGTCCGGAGGGGGATGATGAAGACTCCTGCGGGATAAACATGATCGGTGAGACCCCGGAGAGCTTTAGCTCGAGGAGGCTCAGCACATGCCCGCGGAAAGCGAATCATCCCCCGGAGGACCTTCCTCGTAAACCAATATCTCGAAACTGAGTCTTAAAGTAACCGGCCCTTTAGTTGAAGATTACTAAATTTTTAAGAGAGTGTTATGTAATCAGCATACCGCCTTGCGTTACTTTTTCCCAGCTGATATGGCAAAGATGAAGATGAATAAGAAAACTAATCCAACTCCTATAAGAATATTTTCGATGCTCATCCTTTCTCCTCCCCCTTCTTGAACAACCTTTGCTGCCCCGCATAATAGTGTCATTATTTCAAAGTACCGTCACAAGCACAATCAGTAATTACAAAAAAGGCTGAACCCTGAAGGATTCAGCCTTTTTTCAATGGTATCTTTTAAGTTTGTAAATATTCCTTGGAGCCTGGTTTATCATCCAGCTCCTGCATTTGATATAGATTGTAGTAATTTCCGCGTTTATTCATTAATTCACGGTGAGAACCTACTTCTACAATTTCACCGTTTTCAATTAACACAATTCGATCCGCATGCGTAATGGTTGAAAGGCGGTGAGCTACGATAAAGGTAGTACGATCAGAAGCGAGGCGTTCTAAAGCACCCTGTATAAGACTTTCGCTTTCCAGATCAAGGGCTGAGGTCGCTTCATCCAGCACGAGGAGAGGTGGATTTTTTAAGAAAATACGAGCGATAGCTACCCGTTGTTTTTGCCCGCCGGATAGTTTGATACCGCGCTCCCCAACCAGTGTGTTGTACCCATTTGAGAGATTCGAGATGAATTCGTGAGCATTCGCAGCTTTAGCCGCTTCGATCACTTCTTCATCCGTAGCGTCAGGATTCCCCATACGGATGTTCATGGAGATGGATTCACTAAAGAGAATATTATCCTGCAGCACCATCCCAACTTTATCTCGCAAGGAACGGGCTTCTACATCTCGAATGTCCATACCGTCAATCATGATTCTTCCTTCCGTAACATCATAAAAACGGGGGATCAGGCTGATCAGGGTGGACTTACCTCCACCGCTCATTCCGACAAAAGCAACCGTTTCTCCTTGTTTTACATCTAAGCTGACGTTATTCAGTACAAGCGGTTCACCTTCGTCGTATTTGAAGGAAACATTTTCAACTGAAACGTCGCCATTTACTTTCTCCAGTTTCTTGGCCCCTGGTTTATCCACGATGTCGTATTTTTCGTCCACGAGTTCAAACACACGGTCCATAGAGGCAATCGATTGAGTAAGAACGGTCGCAGAGTTAACCAGGCGGCGGAGTGGACTGTAGACACGTTCCATATAGCCGGTGAAAGCAACCATTGTACCAATAGTTAATGAACCAGTTATAACCTGATAACCCGCAAAGGCAATAACAAGTAATGGAGCAAGATCCGTAATGGTATTGGTCACAGAATACGTGTAAGCATTCCAGTTCGTATGCGTAATGGCCTTATCAAGAAAGTTTTTATTCTGCACGTCAAATTGATCCTGTTCATAATTCTCGAGTGCAAAGCTTCGCGTCACCGGAATTCCCTGAACGCGTTCGTGCAGGTGGCCCTGTACCTGAGCCAGTGCCTGGGAACGGTCACGGGTTAAATGGCGGAGTCTCGCATAGAAATACTTGACCGCAAATCCATACAAAGGGAAAAGGGCAATCGACACAAGAGTAAGCCAAACATTCATCGTAAGCATAATAATAATAGCAATTACAATCGTAAACATATCGAGCCAAATGTTCATGAGGCCGGTAATGACAAACGTTTTGGTTTGTTCCACATCATGAATCACACGAGAAATAATCTCGCCGGTCTTTGTTTTTGAATAAAATCGCAGGCTTAGCCGTTGAATATGGTCAAACAGCTTTTCCCTGACATCATACAAAATATTGCTCCCAATCCACTGCGCCATATATTGACGAATGTACTCAATAGGCGGGCGTATGATCATGAACACGAAAAAAGCCCCGCCCATCAGCCATAGCAGCTGATCTATTTTTTCAGATTGGGCTAGCGAATCCGCGTTGATAATATCATCAATCACATATTTTGTAATTAACGGCATTAATAATGGAATCGAAAACTTTACGACACCTATAAGGACGGTGAGGATAATCTTTCCCTTATAGGGTTTTACAAACTTTAAATAGCGTTTAATACTATCCAAACGAACACCTTCTTTCCTTTCCTTACCTTACAAACAACAAGGATGCGCACTTATCTAGAAGTGCGCATCTGACGTTACCTATACGTTAAATAGCGTTCATACCATTGATCAATAAATTCCGGTGAAAACGGCCCTTTCCTCTGGCGGATCCAGCGAATAAGTATATCTACGTTGTTATACAATATACGGTCCAGCACATGAGGATAATTCATTCTGCGTTTGTGGATTTCATATTCATCCTCATCGAGAAGTTTATAGGTCATATCCGGAAACACTTTAATGTCTAAATCGTAATCAATGTATTTAATCATTTCATCCTCATATATAAAGGGAGAACTGATATTACAATAATAATATACTCCATCATTTCGCAGCATACCGATAATGTTAAACCAGTATTTGGAGTGAAAGTAGCAGATCGCGGGTTCACGTGTCGTCCATCTTCGCCCATCACTCTCGGTGACAGTCGTCCGATCATTTGCACCAATAATGACATGGCGGGTTCCCTTCAGAACCGTGGTACTTTCCCAAACGCGATGGAGATATCCATTATGCTTGTAACTTTGAATTTCAATCCGCTTTCCTGCTTCTGGGCCGGGCATGTTGATCCCCCTTCCCTTTTGTAGTCCGATCATGCCTTCTGTCTATTA
Organism: Halobacillus alkaliphilus; assembly: GCF_900113125.1. GTDB lineage: Bacteria > Bacillota > Bacilli > Bacillales > Halobacillaceae > Halobacillus > Halobacillus alkaliphilus. The sequence continues at coordinate 11,435 of NZ_FOOG01000033.1, forward strand.
TAACTACAATTGGAAAGGAATGAAAATAATTAACCTCTATGATAATTCACGTAAAAAAAAGAAGCCGCCAATTGGCGGCCTCTCTTATTCGGGGGATTGATACAGGCTAATAAAACAGCCTGGACAAGCCTTAACCATCAATCAGGTTATTTTTTCTTAGCCTGAGATTGTTGGTTTTGCTCACGTACTTGTTGAGCATCCGTTTGAGATGCAAATTCAGCACCATATTGTTGGTTCTGATTTTGTTGAGCAGCTTGTTGGTTCTGTTGTTTAACGTGATTTTTGTCTGTACCAGCAGCTGTTTTGTTTTGTTTTGGTTGCTTAGCCATGTTTATCACCTCCGCAAAGATTATTGTGTACACATCTCTCTGTTTTCATTCTAAAAATAAATTATTTTTTTCAGCTCCATGAAAAAAGACGCTTCTTCTAGGAGAAGCGCCTTTGGTGCCAAGCTGTTAATTGATTATTCGTTTTGTTTCGATATAGCGGGTCGACCAATAATTACTGGTTAGAGTGGCAATGGATATGCCGTATGTAGATCCACTATGAATAAATTGGTTATTTCCAAGATATATTCCTGCGTGAGAAGCTCCAGGTTTGTACGTTTCAAAAAAAACAAGGTCTCCCGGCTGACGATTAGAATGGTTCACGGATTCTAAGCTGGAATGAGCATAAATTGAAGCCACTGTTCTCGGAATACGGATTCCTTCTTTAGCAAAAACGTACTGCAGAAAACCGCTGCAATCAAAGCCTGAAGGTGACTCTCCTCCCCACTGATAAGGAGTCCCTAAATACTTCTTAGCTTCCTGGATCAAACTTGTACTTGAAAAGGAGGATACGGGTTCTGGGATGGTCAAATTGGATGAAGAAACCGAATCTTCAGGTGAGTAGCTTTCACTTACCTTTAATTTTTGATTGGGATAAATCGCTGTGCTGGAAAGATGATTTAAATTCATTAATGCTGATACAGACATCCCGTGCTTATTTGCAATTGCCCATAAAGAATCGCCGCTTTTAACCGTATATGTACGAGCGCCTGAAGATGATGTGGAATCTGAGTCACCACTGGTTGAGGTGTTTGTCTTATCGACAATTAATTGCTGCCCCAAATAAATGACATTGGATGAAAGATCATTCCACGATTTAAGTTGAGTAACGGATGCCTCATACTTTTGGCTTATCCTCCATAAGGTATCTCCCGCTTCTACTTGGTGAGTCTCTTCTGCAAATACAGCTGTGCTCCAAAGCACGGCACCTGCCATGCTCGCGCAGACAGCCGCTGCCCATCTTTTTTTATCCATTCCTCATCCCTCTGTTCATATGTAATTTTTTATCTGCTTTCTGAAACTAATTATTCACAATTCTGACAAAAAAGTAAATAGTCCTAACCAGAAACAAAGTACGACAAATTATCATGAACCTTTGGTACTACTAGGGCGGCAAACCAATGTTACATTTCTATTACAAATGTGTTAACTATTCACTCACACGTGTCTAAAGTCACAGATTCCTTATATTAACGGGTATGAGTAGTCCAATCAGACATAAAGTAAATCGAGGAGGGATTTCAATTGTATGAAGGAAGAGATTTTTCGCGTTTATCCATGGAATCAAAGCAGGATTGGCAAGATGGAGAGCTTGGATATTTTCATTATGCCTTATCTCAAACCGCTCCGTATCTAAACTCTGAAGGAGTAACCATATTAAGGGAAATCAATGAAGAAATTAAGCGCCGCGGAGGTCTTAAACAGCGTGAAGCTGTTTGGACAAGCGACGCTTCTACATTTATGAATTAATGTATTTGTGAGCTTTTTGGTGAGAAACCGGGAATGGATAGTCGTTCCTTTCATCCAGGGTTACAAAGCGGGCTCGCTCATGGTCAAGTTCACCACCGATGATTTCCGCTGTTACGACTTCCATTTCCCAAATTAAATGAGAAAATACATGCTTGATGGTTTGTTTCGTTTCTTTTAACTCTATTTTTAAACCGTATTCCCCGTAAAACCAATGTGGTGCTGATTCCCGGTCTACATCCCCAAGTGGTAACATGGGATATTGCCATAATGAAGCGAGGAGACCACTTGAGGGTCTTTGTTCAATGAGGACTTCTCCTTGCTCATTTTGAATCAACAGCAGCATGTAAGGGGCTTTCTTTTGTTTTTTCTTTGAGGATTTAACCGGCAGTTCCTCTTCAATCCCCTGTTCAAAAGCACGACATTGCTCCTGAATCGGACAAAGCAGGCACGATGGACTTTTCGGAGTACATACTAATGCCCCAAGCTCCATAAGACCCTGATTAAATGAAGAAGGATCTTCATGGGAAATCAGTTCTGTTATGAGTTCTTCAAATAATTTTTTTGTACTTGCCTTCGCAATATCTTCTTCCACATGCAAAATCCGGGATAATACCCGCATGACGTTTCCATCTACAGCTGGAATAGGCTTGTCATAGGCAATACTTAATATTGCCCCTTTAGTATAAGGGCCGACACCTTTTAACTTTGCGATTTCCTCCGGTTCTGAAGGGACCACTCCTTGATACTCCTCAACAACTTCTCTTACTGCGTTTTGCAGATTTCTAGCACGGGAATAGTATCCTAAACCTTCCCACGCCTTGAGCACTTCCTGTTCGTCCGCCTCTGCCAGGGCTTCTAACGTTGGGAATTTCGTTAAAAAGTTATTAAAATACGGAATGACCGTATCGACACGGGTTTGTTGGAGCATAATTTCTGATACCCACACACGGTAAGGATCCTGGTTTTCTCTCCAGGGTAAAACCCGTTGTTCATTTCTAAACCATTGAATAAGGTTCTGTCTAAATAATTCTCGATCAAAATTTTGCATAATTTGCTGGACTCTTTCTAAATTTTTCATGGATCAACTTCCTTCGTGATAAACTACTAATAGAATGGCTGGCCCAAAGGAGGAATCATCATGGACACCGGCACACATGTGGTCATGGGTGTGGCACTCGGAGGGATCGCTACACTCGATCCAGTTGTCCAATCCGACCCCGCTTTATTCAATGCCGTATTAATCGGGACCTTGGTCGGTTCTCAAGCCCCCGATTGTGATACTGTATTGAAGTTAAAAGATAATGCAACCTATATCAGACACCATAGAGGAATCACCCACTCCGTTCCTGCAGTCCTTCTGTGGGGACTCAGTATTCCGAGCCTCATCTATTTATTCACCCCTGAAGTGAGTTTTCTGCATCTATGGTTATGGACTTTCCTAGCTGTTATCTTGCACGTTTTCGTGGATATTTTCAATGCATATGGAACTCAGGCTTACCGGCCCTTCACCAAAAGATGGGTTGCCTATGGATTTATCAACACCTTTGATCCGTATATTTTCATTTTGCATCTGGCCGGGATTGTAGCCTGGAATCTTGGTGCGGATCCCGGGTTGATGTGGCTCCTGATCTATTTCGTCATTGCCGTTTATTATGTGAAACGGTATTTTGACAAACGGGAAATGGTTCGATTGATCAAAGAAAATTTTGATGAGGTCGAACAAATCGCTACATCTCCGACCATGCAGCAGAACATTTGGAGAATTGCCATTACGACCCCTACGAATTATTATGTAGGCCGTGCAGAAAATGGACACATCACCATACTGGATGAATTCATAAATAAACCGATTGATTATGAGGATCCTGTAGTACAAAAAGCTTTAACCGATCATAACATCAAAGCATTTTTATCCTTTTCTCCTGTGTATCGCTATGAAATCACCTATTTTGATGAGTACACAGAGGTACGTTTCATTGATCTGCGGTATCGTTCCAAAGGCCGCTATCCGTTCGTTGCCCTTGCTCAGATTGATGACGAACATGGAGATGATGACTTAAAGATATTAAATTCCTACACGGGATGGGTGTTTACGGAAGAAAAACTTCAGGACAAGGTTAGTCCTATTCCCCAGTCTAAAGGTTAGACATCAACGTAAAAGCCGTGCTTATCACAGCACGGCTTTTGCTTTATCAATGCATGCGTCTTTTTTTCTCAAAAAGATCCTGATATTTGGGATTTGTGGCGATATATTCATGAAGCTTGGGTCCATAGTTTTCAATCCAGCGGGTGACAATCTGTTCAGTCACTTGCTTTCCTTGATAATCGTACCCCGCCTTTGCCCTTGTGGAATCAAAATCTTCCCATAATAACTCCACCCAGGTTCTCGCTTCTTCTATCGTCATATGCCCGTTTTTATAATAGAGCTGATCAGCTAATCGCTCAAATATTTCATTCATTGTGTGATTCACCTCAACTTTACCAAGGATTACAACCTCATTGTATCACATACTTACTACGCATCAGCACATACTATAATTGTCCCCCACAAAGGGACAACAGGAGGGTATCCAATGCGTAATAAGTCTAAAAACTTTCCGAATATAAAAATGACACACTCACCGGATGATCAAAGCGATATGCTCGCTTTACGTCCAAACGGGACCATTAATAACCAGCCGCAAGAGCGGGCGGCTAAGTCCAGAGATCGTGATGTTAACCAAGTCGGGAGGAATCGCCGTGGGTAAGAAAAACTTTAGACCAAGTGCATCACCTTTCTACGCTCATAGAGGGGTTAAGCACTTAAGTAATAAAGTAAATGGCGAAACAGAACAAACGCAGTCTGATATCATTACCGAAGTTCAAGCAAAAAAACGCATGTAATTAAAAGCAGCGCGCGAGTGATCGCGCGCTGCTTTATTAATTCTCTATTTTTTGTCCTAACATGGATATTGGAAGAGCCTCTTCTGATTCTTCCGTTACTTTAACGCCGGCCTGATTACGGCGGTACCCCCATGCGAATACTCCATTCATATATTGAATATAAAAGGTGTTTTCAGGATCGCCTTCAATTTCATAAAGCTCTCCCGGACCAAATTCCTCCGGGTTAATCATATATGATTTAGCCATGATGATTTTACGCTCATGCACCGCAAACTCATTAACCATGCCGAATTGTTCAGCTTTCTGTGCTTTCTCCGTCAAGTCAGCTATTTCCTGCCTTAATTCTTCCTGACTCATATCACTATATCGACGTTCCATTCTATTCCTCCTCAAAAACCTTACATACTAAAAGGATGTTACGCCTTTCTTTACATTTTATCAGGGTTTCTTCACAATGAATAATGATATACAAAAGAAAATCAAGGAGAGAGGTTCATGAGTACCGTATTTATCACTGGCGCTGGATCAGGACTAGGCAGGGCATTGGCCAACCAGTACGGAGCTGCCGGATACAGAGTCATCGTTACCGGGCGCACAGAGAAAAAATTATTAGTTGTACAGAACGAAATTGAAGAAAAAGGAGGACAGGCAGAGGCTATCGTCTGTGATGTGACTGAACCAGCCTCTATTTCAGAAGCATTACGTCAGGTCGAAGATTTAGATGTACTGATCAATAATGCCGGGCTTGGAATTTTCGGTGAACTTCATACGTACACCCAAAAGCAAATGGACGACATGTGGACGACAAATGTCCGCGGAACCATGTTAGTGACTCAAGCTGCCTATCCTAAGCTGAAAGAAACTAATGGACGAGTATTGAATATCATCTCTACTGCCGGGCTGCGCGGGAAGAAAAATGAAAGTATCTATTGTGCCAGTAAATTTGCTGTGAAAGGATTTACAGAGAGCCTGCAAAAAGAATGGGAAGATGAGTCTCTGACAGCCACTTCAGTCTTTATGGGCGGAATGAATACACCTTTCTGGGAAGAATCCACTCACGTATCTAATCCCGATCAGCTAAAAGGACCGGAAGGCGTAGCTGAACAAATTTATAACGAAGATGATGGACGAAAAGAAATTATTATCGACCAGTAAATCGTCTGAGCTACCTCGCATTCTTGCGGGGTTTTTTATTTATTTTTGTATTTGGCAATGTTAAATCATTGTTTTTAACGTGAATAGAGAAGCTCCAATTGTGCCGTGAGGCTTCTCATTCGGGCCGTGTGGCTACTCAATTGGGCCGTCCGTTACCTCAATCGGGCCGTCCGTTACCTCAATCGGGCCGTCCGTTACCTCAATCGGGCCGTGCGTTACCTCAATCGGGCCGTCCGTTACCTCAATTGCGCCGTGCGTTACCTCAATTGCGCCGTGCGTTACCTCGAGATTAAGTCATCTTCCTTTCCCCACACGTAAAGATAAAAATCAGGTTCAACCAAAAAAGAAGCCGGCCCAATGGACCAGCTTCTTCCTTCATTTATTAGGTCTTACTCGCCTAGACCTTCTTCTTTCGCTTTAGCTGCAACTGCTTCTACAGCTTCGTCTTCATCAGAACCTTCAGCGGTGAATTTAATCTCTGCACCGTTTGGAATACCTAATGACATTACACCCATAATGGATTTCATGTTAACGGATTTTCCTTTATATTCAAGGTTTACTTCAGATTGATACTTTCCAGCTACTTGAACAAGTGCTGTGGCCGGACGAGCATGTACGCCGTCAGCTGCTGTTATTTTCATAGAATGTTCCTTCATGACGATATCTCCTTTTTAAAATAATTATTTTGTAATCTCAATAATATCTGGATCGTTATGCTGAACTTCACCAGAGGCTTTAACACGTACTTCTTGTCCTTCAGCTAGATTTGTGAAGACAATCGGCGTAATAGCGGATGGAGCATTGTTTCTAATGTAATCTAGATCCACTTCCATAATCGCCTGGCCTTGTTTCACTTCATCGCCTTCGGAAATTAGTGCTGTAAAGCCTTCTCCCTTCAAGCTTACGGTATCGATTCCGATATGAACAAGAATTTCCATTCCGTTCTCGGCTTCTAACCCTATGGCATGCTTGGTAGGGAAAATATTAAGGATCTTACCGTTTACCGGCGAAACTATCTTACCATCTTGCGGGTCAATTGCAAAGCCATCCCCCATCATCTTACCAGAGAATACTTGATCAGGCACGTCTGTAATCGGCATAACTTTCCCTTTTATCGGACTTACAAAGTTAAGTTCACCTTTTGTAACAGGGGCTTGAGCGGCTTTTTCCTCATTTACAATTTCTGCGACATCTTCACGGGAACGAGGCGTCTTGCCATCAATAATGTCCTGCATCTGTCCGCGAAGCGTATCGGAAACCGGACCGAAGATCGCCTGAATATTGTTTCCTACTTCCATAACCCCGGAAGCGCCAAGTTTTTTAAGTCTATTTTTATTGACATTCTCTTTATCATTTACTGAAACGCGCAGTCGTGTAATACAAGCATCTAAATGGGAGATATTTTCCTGACCACCCATAGCTTGCAGAATTTCATACGGAAGATCTCCTACTTCGCCCTGGTCTTCCTCGTCATCTGCTTCATCTTCGCGGCCCGGCGTTGCTAAGTTAAACTTAAGAATCGCCCAGCGGAAACCAAAGTAGTAAATGACAGAGAAGATTAGCCCAACGATGATGACCCACCACCAGTCGGTACGGTTAGGAAGAACTCCAAATAGAATAAAGTCAATCAGTCCGCCTGAGAAGGTCTGACCGATTTTCACTCCTAAGATTTCCATAGTCATGAATGAAAGACCGGCAAACACCGCGTGAATACCAAATAGGACAGGAGCTACGAACAAGAAGGAAAATTCAATCGGCTCTGTAATTCCTGTTAAGAAAGAAGTCAACGCAGCAGAAGCCATAATACCGCCAACAACTTTTTTACGTCCAGGTTTTGCCGTGTGATAAATAGCAAGTGCTGCAGCTGGAAGCCCGAACATCATAAACGGGAACTTACCAACCATAAATGTTCCTGCCGTAAATTCCACTCCATCTTTCAGCTGTTCAAAGAAAATCGTCTGGTCACCGCGAATGATCTCCCCGGCTTCATTAGTATAGCTGCCAAACTCAAACCAGAATGGTGAATAGAAAATGTGGTGAAGACCAAACGGAATTAATGATCTTTCAATTAATCCAAAGAAGAAAGCCGAAATCGTCTGGTTTCCTTCAAGCATTAAGTGGGACAAACCATTTAATCCAGTCTGTGCAAATGGCCATACCCAAAGCATAATAATTCCTAAGAATAAAGACGTAAATGCTGTGATAATCGGCACAAATCGTTTTCCTGCAAAGAATCGTAAAAACTGAGGTAACTCAATATTAAAGTACTTATTATACAAAAATGCGGCGAGTATACCGACAATGATACCTCCGAAAACCCCGGTCTGTAAGGTCGGAATACCGAGGACTTCTGCATAAGCAGGGTCTGAGGTCATATCGGCGTCCACGTTCCCGAGTACACCCATAACGACGTTCATAATTAAGTAACCAATAATAGCGGCTAATCCGGCAACCCCGTCACCCTTAGCTAATCCAATCGCAACCCCTACCGCGAATAAAAGCGGTAAGTTATCAAAAACTACACCACCCGCTTCGGCCATAACCTCTAACAAGGTTTGGACCCACGGGGTTCCAAAATAAGGTACTTTTTCAACAAAGCTGTCCTGAGCAAAGCTTGTACCAAAAGCAAGCAGGATCCCGGCAGCCGGCAGCAAAGCTACAGGTGTCATAAGGGCTTTACCTACTTTTTGCAACGTTCCAAAAGCATTTTTGAACATGTGATTTCCTCCTTAATTATAAATTGTGATCCAAAACTGGCTTCGCTTCCTAACAGATAAAACGGTTACATTTACTTTAAAAATGAAAGCGTCACATAGGACGCGGCATCATTCCAAAAGAGCAATAAAAAAGGCATGAGTATAGAAGATCAATCAGCTACCATTGGGTACACTTCACCCTTAATGATAACCGCGAAATCTTCCGATACTCATGCCTGATCGTATCAGTAACACGTAACGTTAGGATTTATGGGTTAATCGTTGTAAATGAATCGTGAGATATATAGCTTCTGATTCATCTACTGGCTTTTTGAGCCACTTTTGCATCACTTTTATCAACTTCCAAGCTAAATTATAGCACACAGGGTATTCTTCTTTCAACATGTTTGCGAGTTTAATTTCTTCGCCCACACTTTCTCCCTGATGAACGCGATCAATTGCTCGGTGCAAATGCTGTACCAGGCGGTGGTAATCAATACTTTTCCTATCAATCGTAACCTTCATCGTATCTTCGACCAGCTGAACTAACTGGTTGATCAGCTGATTATGACGATTAATCTCCCGCAGCGTTTTATCTGTGACCGCACTATGAATATGAAGAGCAATAAATCCAATCTCGCCTTCCGGGAATTGTATACCCAGTTTGTCATAAATCATGGTTACGACTTCCATTGCAATTTGGTACTCCTTAGGATAAAGCGATTCAATCTCCTGCAGAAAAGGATTCGAAAACTGCATGTTCTTCTTGGCCCGGTTAATTGCAAAAGCTAAGTGATCCGTTAGAGCCACGTGGATGTGCTGATTCAGCTCTTCCCCCATCCTTTTTTCAATATGAAACAAGATATCATTCGTAAAATCGATGAGTTCTTCGTCGATGTGGGGAACCAGATCAACATATTGCTGTTTTTCCTTCTCATTACTTAAAAGGAAGGTCTTATCCGCTTTGTTGAAAGAAACCGAATCATCTTTTTTTCGATTAAATCCAATCCCTTTTCCAATCAATACGACTTCCTCATAGGAAGGATGTTCTGCAATAATCACATTATTGTTTAAGATTTTCTTAATGACTACGTTCTGCTCCATTCTATCCTCCCTCCTAAAAATCCTAATAGTTCAATTCTATTATAAAAACGGTTTCAAGTGGCTGTTTCTCTATCCTATAGTTCTTATGTTTATTTTACAAGATCACTATCGTTCGGATATTTTCCTTTGTCTAAAAGCGCTTACGTCATGTACAATCATTAGGGTGTAAAAAAGTATTACAGGTAGGATAAAGGAAAGGAGCCTCATCCATGATTAAACTGTTTGTCAGTGATCTTGATGGGACATTACTCGGAATGGACCACTATATTAAAAACGAAGATATAGATGCGCTGAGACGGATGGTCGAACAAGGTACTCCTCTAACGGTCGCCTCCGGACGCATGGACCACGAAATAAAAGAAGTGCTGAACCGTCTCAAAGTGCCGGGACATCGTATTAGTCAAAACGGAGCGTTTGTTTACAATGAATCGGATGAACACATTCATTCTAAAACTTTTGAAGGCGATCTGGCCAGAAAGGTTATGGACCACATTGAACAAGAGCCTATGATAAAGACCGTTTCAACTTCTGATCAGACATTTACGAAGGAACACAATGAATGGATTGATAAGATTTCTGAACAGTTGTTTCACGATATTATTGTCGAACCACAAATGGCCGATCAGTTCGGTACAACCATCGCTCCATCGAAAATCACTCTTCACGGGAAGGAAGACGATGTGACCGCAGCTTATAAAAGAATTCATGAAGCTTTTGGCGAGACCACGGATAGCTTCATCTCCCATGAAACGTGTGTAGACATAATGCCAAAGTCTATTAATAAAGGAAGCGGTCTGCATTCCTTGATCGCCAAACTGGACATCCAGCCTCATGAAATTGCCTGCGTCGGAGATTCGTTCAATGACTTGGCCATGTTCGCACTTACGCCTCATAACTATGTCATGTCAACGGCTCATAAAGAGGTGCAGGAGAGAGCCAATACCATTGTAGACCATGTGCATGAAGCGATTGAAGATTTAGAGAAAAAAGGATTATTATAAAGTATAAAAGCTGCTGACTTATCTATGGTCAGCAGCTTTTATTATTCTTCCATTCGGTGAAGAAGTTCATACGGTTTTACATAGTAACTTTCAACCGCTACTCCTTGGCTATCTCTGGCATCTTTAATTCTGGTTATAAATTGATCTCTGGTTACCAGGTCCGTTAAATCTACTTCTGTTAAATCCTGAAACATGACCTCTTCCGTTTCACCAGGCTGGATCTTTAATTGACCACTTTCATACTTTCCTTTAAAAACAATACACACAATCCCCTGGGTCATATTGTGATAAACGCCTGTTATTCCGTCTATTTGAGCATAAATACCAGTTTCCTCAAGAATTTCTCTTCGGATTGCCGCTTCCAGACTTTCACCTTTCTCCATTCTTCCGCCCGGCATTTCATACGTATCATTCCGATGTTCATTTCTTACAAGCAGCAATTCTCCCTTTTTATTGGTGATATAAGCAGAAACCGATACAATATGCTTAGTAAAATGATAATCTCCAGTACTTTCAATAAAGTCTTCCTTAAGGTGTTCAAATATCGGACTTAATTCTTCCTTTCTCTGGGAGGCCATATGGTAAAGCTCGGAAGCATACACGTTTTCCGTGATCCTTTCGTAGTCCTCGTAGGAATCATACTCCCATATAGAAGTAATTTCATCGCGCGTTGTTGTCACATACCTCCCGATTAGTCGTGCTCCATGTCCTAATTGAGCAGGTAGTATGTATTCGTGAAAAAAACGTGTGCACGGTTCATATTGTTCAGGCTTTATCTGATATGTATAACGCTTATAAATCATAAGTCGTCCTCCCTATTCTCATAGTACTTTTATCACCTTTAAATAGTATACACGAAAATTATTTTTAAGTTAATCAGGTACTTTTTTCTTATGCTCTCAATTAAATATCTAAAGTAATTCTTATAGTAAAGCTCCCGTTACTTGAAGACTCGATTTCGAGACTTTTGTGGAATTAGGTCCTGCGAGGGACGATTTCGTTTTCCGGCCCTGCACGACGCAGGGTCGTACGACGTTGCCACAGGACGTGGCGATCTTAGTCGAACATCCCTTGTGGTAAGCTTCCTCAGGCTTCGCCTTCCGGGATCTTACCGATCATGTTCATCCCACTCTTACACTTTTATAAGAGTTAAGCATAACTCATAATATAAACGTCAGCGTGAGCTATCCAGCTGCAGCACCTAGCGTCTAGTGAGACTTCCCTCACTTCTGTGCGATAAGTCAACATCGAATCACTCCGCTCTTCGTGTTTCCTTTATCTCCGCCAGCTCCATGCTAGTTTCGGTGCCTAGCCTCTCGAGTTCTTAAGTCCAACCATGATAGGAAGGAGGGCACTTCCTTTCATGGTCGTTCTTAAGCTTGTCGAGGCTGAGCAAGGCACCTCCACATTTGAATGTCCAGTCCATACGCCGCTGACCAAGGTGCTTCCGCTTATAAGATAGGAGCCTTCATCGTCCCCCTCCGGACCTTGCCATGTGTAGAGCTCGAAATCTTCTACGAAAGCGTCTGCTCAACGAGTAAGGGGAGCCTGGTCTTCAACTATCAGCCCCTATTGTTGAATAATTTACTCATGTAAAATTAACGAACAAGTTCAGTTAAAAAGTCAGCACCTGCGCCGGCGCTGACTTTCTTTAATTACTCTTCCACATATTCATCTAAAAACCGTTCAATTAGATCAAACGAGAACCCTTTACGATATAAACCAGTCTTGATCTTTTGTTTTAATTCATACCCTTCAGTTTTATTGCCATATTTGCGGAGTAATTTCTCCCCCTGGTAAACGACCGCTTCCCACTGCTCATCTGCGCTCTCTTCCTCCGGGAGGTCAGATAATACCTCTTTTACAACATCTCCGCTAAAGCCTTTTTGCATCAGCGTCTGCTGGACATTTTGAATTTGCTGGCGAGCGGATTTTTTCTTATCACTTTTTAACTTCTTTTCTGCGAATTTCATAGCCTTATTATATTGTTCGTCGAAAGGATAGTGTTCAAGAGCAGCGTCTGCCTGAGAAGCCTGTACCCCTTTTTCAATCAATTCCTTTTTCACAAGAAGCGGGCCCTTGCTTGAGGTCAATACGCGTGTGCGTACAAGTGAGTTCGCAAACTCCTGATCGTCAAGCAGTTTTTCCTTATATAATCTGGAGACAATCTCATCAATGTGCTCCTCATCTACCTCTTTCTCATCTAAGTAATTTCTAATTTCCTTTTCTGAACGCATTCGATAGCTTAAATAGTTGATGGCAAGGGTATAGGATTTATGGATCGTGTCTGTTTGAATCATCGCTTGAATGGTTGATTCATCCAGTTCCATATTCTTTTGAAGGCGGTATTGGATCAGAATTTCTTCACTGACACTGAATCCATAAGCCTCCCCTTGACCATGATCCAAAAAGATATTGTAGCGCCCTTTATTTTTCTTTTGAGTCGTAATCTTTGTAAGTTTTGCCATCCTAACTCTCCCTTTTCTTCATAGTTTAGCATGATTTTGATTTACCGTTCAGCGAAAACAATCGCTTTTATGGAAACCATTTAGTAAAATAATGGGAACACAATTCAAAGGAGGAATTATTTATGAACATAGCTGTTACCGGAGGCACAGGTTTTGTAGGCAGTCATTTAGCCAGGCATTTAGCTGAAGATGGACACAACGTTTACATATTGACCCGTAGTCCTGAGAAGCATCAGGATACGAGTCAAATCACCCATGTAGGCTGGTTAAAAGATGAGCATCATCCTGAAAAACACCTGCCTAAGATTGATACCATCGTAAATCTAGCGGGAGAATCCTTAAACAGCGGCCGCTGGACTGAGGAAAGAAAACGCTCGATTCTCGACAGCCGTATCCAAGCCACAGAAGGTGTTCTCGATCTGATTGATCAACTTCCTGAAAAACCTCAGGTTCTCGTAAATGCCTCCGCTGTTGGTTATTATGGACGTTCCAAAACGAAGACCTTTACGGAAGAAACGACAACACCCGGAAATGACTTCCTGGCTAACGTGGTTACTGAATGGGAAGAACGCGCTTCTCAAGCTAAGAATAAAGGCGTCCGAACCGTTTATGTACGCTTTGGCATTGTCCTGGGTGAAGAAGGGGCTTTACCTAAAATGATGATCCCTTACAAACTAATGGTCGGCGGAAATGTAGGCTCAGGCGAACAATGGATGTCATGGATTCATGTAGATGACGTTGCCGGACTGATTGATTTCGCTATTCACAATTCTGATTTACAAGGTCCCGTGAACGGTACGGCTCCGAATCCTTCAAGAAATAAGGATTTTGGAAAGACACTCGGTGAAGTCATGAATCGCCCTCATTGGATGACTGCCCCCTCTTTCGCTCTAAAAGCTGCCCTCGGTGAAATGAGTATATTACTATTAGACGGTCAGTCAGTTATTCCTAAAAAAGCTCTTGCTCATGGATATACCTTTAAATACCCTGATTTAAAGCCCGCCCTTCAGTCCATTGTGCAACAATAAGGCGACAAAAAGAACGAAGTTTTGAAAAGCTTCGTTCTTTTTGTGCCCTAAACTAATAAATTCCAGTATAATAACTAGTAATACTATTTGAAAGGCTGTATGTCGAATGAATACCGTTATTACGAATGTTACCATCCATCCTGTCACGTCTCCTTCCATTAAAGACGGGAAATTGCACATTGTGGATGGAAAAATTAATGACTACGGCAAGGATATTCCTCTGCCAGAGCAAGCCGAGTATATTGATGGAAAAGGAATGGATTTATATCCAGGATTTATAGATGTTCATACCCATTTAGGGTTGTATGACGAAGGTACAGGATGGGCAGGTAGTGATGCCAATGAAACTATTGAAGCGATTACTCCGCATTTGCGGGCGATTGATGGCGCCCATCCTTTAGACCCCGCCTTCTTCTCTGCTCGAAAAGCCGGTGTAACCACCGCGCATATTATGCCAGGAAGTGCGAATATGATCGGGGGCACGACAGCGGTCATCAAAACGGTCGGGCATACGATAAACGGGATGATCCTTAAAGAAATAGCCGGTTTAAAACTGGCGCTCGGCGAAAACCCTAAGCGGATCCACTCTCAATCAAAAAATGCCTCGATTACACGTCTTGGAATAATGGGGAAACTCCGTGAAACGTTTTATGCGGCTATGAAAGAACCGGAACCTGACCTAAGAGTCAAGCCCATTCTTCAAGCCTTGAACAGAGAAATCCCGGTCCGAATCCACGCGCACCGCGCGGATGATATTATGACAGCCGTTCGTTTCGCAGAAGAATTCAATCTGGATCTCAGAATTGAACATTGTACAGAAGGCCACTTGATCGCAGACCAGCTTGCCTTTAGAGATTTACAGGTTTCGGTAGGTCCTACTTTCACCCGCGCCTCTAAAATCGAACTGCGTAATAAAACGTGGCAGACTTATAAGATATTGCATGATCACGGCATAAAAGTATCGATTACTACCGATCACCCCTATACACCAATCCAATATTTGAATATATGCGCAGCCCTAGCTGCTCGTGAAGGAATGGAAATTGAGGATGCTCTAAGGGGAATTACTATCACCCCTGCCAAGAACCTGGGAGTGGATGACCGTGTAGGTTCCATTGAAAAAGGCAAGGACGCTGATTTAGTTTTATGGAGCGGCCATCCTTTTGAATACCTATCTCAGCCTATCTGGACCATGATTGATGGAAAAATGGTATATTTTCAAGAATAGCAGCAAATGCTAACACCGGTAGATTATACCGGTGTTTTTTTATGTTTTCTTCATTAAAGCATCGGGAGCTTATCTTTAATAATTAACATGGAGATTTAATAGAGACTTTTCAGTAAAACACATTGAGTACATCAATTAGTTTGAAAATTAGCAAAATAGTGTATATGATTTATGTATAATAATTGTACAAGGTTTGCTAAGGTTTGTCATACCTCTTCGATATAAATTGCCACTCAACGGCAATTCTATATAAAAAAATCTTAAGGAGTGGAAAAATGAAAAAACTACTATCCTCTTTAGCTGCTTTTGTCTTGGTTTTGGGAGTATTTGCACCTGCTGTATTCGCCGATAATCATGAAGAAATGGCTATGGTTCGTGTGCTTCATGCTTCTCCTGACGCCCCTGCTGTTGATGTTTACGTAGATGGAAATGCTGTTGTGGAAGGTGCAGAATTTAAAGCTGCGACAGATTACATGGAACTTCCTGCAGGAGAACATACGGTAGAAATTTATGCAGCCGGTACAAAAGGTGAACAGGACGCTGTCATTTCTGCAGATGTAACGGTAGAAGCTGGTAAAGCATATACCGCTGCTGCGATTGATACCTTAGAAAACCTTCAATTGAAAGCCATTGAAGATTCTAAGGAAGCAACAGAAGGAATGGCTAAAGTTCGTGTAGGCCACTTCATTCCTGGAGCTCCAGCAGTTGATGTAGGCCCAATTGGCGGAGAAGCCCTATTTGCAGGTGCTGAATTCCCAATGGTAACCGATTATAAAGAATTAGAGCCTGGATCCTACGACCTTGAAGTTCGTACAACTGATGGAACTCAACTAATTGACCTATCTGGAACGACGGTAGAAGCTGGTAAAGTGTATAGTGCTTTTGCGGTTGGTACAGCCGACAGTCCTGAAGTTCTGCTCCTTCAAGATTCCGCTGCTATGCCTTCTGAAATGCCGGAAACAGGATTTGGCGGAACAGCTGACTCTGGTTCTAATGCCATGATGCTTGCCGCTGCATTCGGAGTCCTGGCTGTGGGTGCTGGATTCTTCGTTTTCCGTAAACGATCTGAAGCCTAATCATGAAACGTTTTGTATATCCTATAACCCTGGGTTTCCTCGTATTTATCCTAAGCTTTCAACTGCTTAAAGATGAACCCTCTGAGGAAACCAGGGTTCTTTCTAATTCACCTTCCCCAACACCAATTCAAGCGGAAACGATGGATAATAAAGCAAGCACCCACTCAGAAGATATTTTGGAAGCGACTCCTATCGAAAAAAATTATGAGCCAGCGGTTGTAGCCCCCACGGATGTAGCAGAAGGCATTGTTCCTGTTCGATTAACTATCCCTTCCATCGATGTGGATGCTCCCGTTGGACCACAGGGATACACTGAGCAAGGCGGAATGGCTGTCCCTGACAGTGTGACAGAAGTAGGCTGGTTTGAACCCGGCACGAAACCTGGAGCTACTGGTAATTCTGTCATAGCCGGTCACGTAGATGGACGAAACGGTCCAGCTGTTTTTTACGATTTAAAAGAACTTGAAGCAGGAGATTTAATTTACGTAGAAGGCAAAGATGGAGAAAAGCTGACTTATACGGTCCAAAAAGTCGTGGCTCATCCATTAGACGAGTCCCCTATCCGTGAACTGTTCGGCCCTACCAACGAGAAGGCATTAAACCTAATTACCTGCACGGGTCCTTACGACGATGAAGCGCAAGAATACACGGAAAGATTGGCGGTTTATACCACGCTTTCCAGTTCAAAAACCACCCCAAAAAATTAATGTGGATTTTACAAAGTTTTCGTTCACATTTTCAAGAAAATCGATTATTATAAATTTAGATGATGCTGTATTAGCTAGGGAAGGCAAATGGTGCGCCACCAGGGGATATCCTGGTTCTAGTGGGTTCGATTCCCACCCCGAATTTTTGTGAGCAATTGATAAAAATTCGAGGGTGGTCTGAGCCTACTATTCAGCGTTATTTTCCCGCGCGGTTTAGATCACCCTCCTTTAATCAAGGAGGGATTTTTTATGCTGAAAAAACGTGATTTACATGATGCCCCGGTCCTTTTTGAATTGATGAGCCACCCAGAAGTTTTCCCTTATGTCCGTCATAAAGCTTCGTCGAGTGACGAGTTTTACTTTTTGACGAAGCAAACCATTGAAGCAGAAGATCGGGGTGAATTAATTTCACGTACCATCCTTGATGAATGGGGACAGCCGATCGGAACCATTAACCTTTTTGATATCGACTCGCAAATGGGCTTTCTTGCCACTTGGCTCGGCAGGCCTTATTTTGGAAAAGGCTACAACCAGATAGCTAAAGAAGCTTTTTTTGAAGAAGTGTTCTTCCAGCTGGGCATTGAAGCGATTTTCATGAAGATTAGAAGAACTAACGTAAGATCCATGAAAGCTGCTCTTAAAATTCCTTATGTATCCTTAGGAAACGATTCCTATCCTGATGTCCATTCCTGGGTAAATCGTAAGGAAGATATCTATGATTTATTTGTGATTACAAAAGAACAATATATGTTCCACTACTACGGAGAACAAGAACAAAATGAGGAAATGTTAGAAGCATAAGCAGCGCTTATGCTTTTTCATTTCCTATATGATTCTGTGGATAAAGTGGATAAGTCTAATGGCTAGCTGTTCTTTGCTTGAATAGTTTGTGGATGATTTAACGTGAAGGAAGGAAACGGAGCGTTCGTTTCATCAGCCTGCTCTAGCTCTATCCCGTTTAAAGGAACTTGAATCTCAGGTGTACCATGCACGCCTGCCGCAATTTCATATTTGTTAAATATCAAAAACAATTCATCATCTGCGACGTAAAAAGCCGTGTTATCTCTTACTTTAGTGAATTTTTCTTTGTTGTAGGTATCTGGTTCCTGAGCAATGACTTTCTGAACGCGCTGATTTAACTTCTCCATATCAACCATTTTATTTAACGGAACCACTTTTCCATGATCCTTGTTTTCAAAATTTACCGAGGTAACTGTGGAGTTGTATTGTTCTCCACGCGAAATATGAGAGGTCATGACGACCGAGTAAAGGTCCTTCTCTCTATACACTCCTGTTTCTTCATAATAAAGAACAGGCATACCCATCAAGTCGCTCGCCCCCCTCTGTACATCCCGGAACGTATCTTCAAGTTTTTGGACAATTCTCGTATTGACTTCCTGCTGTAAATCCTTATCCTCAAGTTGATCAAATATAGGATAATCCACGTGTATTTCCCAGTCAGTCGTGATTTGATCTTTATGTTTTATTTTATAGTGACTTTTTGCTTCTCCTATGTTTGAACCACTGACGATAAACATAGCTGCAATTATAATTATCCAAACCTGTTTCAAAGCTCATTCCTCCTATACTCTTTAGTGTGACCCAATTACGGAAAACTAAAGAAAAAAAAAGCCGCTTCTGATTTTTTTACAAACATAAAAATAAAATGGTTAGTCATAAGAATACATTGTTTTTTTAGAAAGTTTTGGTACAATAAATAACAATTTACAAAAAGGAGGGAACCCAAGTTGGTACGAAGACTGTATGAAGCTGATGATCAAGCCTGCCAGCAATTATTAGCGAAAAGACCTGCGGAAAACTTATTCATTATCGGAGATATTGAGAACTTCGGTTATGATCAGGAATTTCAGAAACTATGGGGCGAATTTAATGAAAGCGAGCAGCTAATCGCCATTTTATTAAAGTACCATAACAACTATATCTGCTATGCAGAAGGAGAATTCGATGCCCTGGCTTTTGCAGAAATCATCAATGATGATTCAGACTTTATGCAGCTGTCAGGCCTGCAATCCATAACCAGCCAGATTCTTTCTCATATTCATCATCCAGCACCAAAAACGAGAACGTTATATTATGCCAAGTGTGAGACAACAGCTTATTTGGATGAAACAGCAAACACGGGAAATGTTCAGCGTGCCAAAATAGGTGATATTCCCTCAATCACTCAGCTTCACAGTCTCATTCCTGAATTTGAAATGGATAACAGCCGTGAGGACAGCATGAAAAGAGGCCTTCAAAATGGATCTGCACGGACTTATTTTATTAAAAGTGATCGTGAGGTGCTTTCTTGCGCTTCCACGACAGCTGAGAATTCCATGTCCGCCATGGTAGTCGGCGTCTGCACCCACCCAGACCACAAGAAACAAGGGTATGCGAGTGTATGTATGACAAAGATTTGCCAGGAATTATTAGCCGAAGGAAAGATGCTTTGCCTCTTTTACGATAACCCTGCGGCTGGAAGTATCTATAAACGATTGGGGTTTGAGGATATTGGCAAATGGATGATGCACGTGTTTCACCCCGAAGAACAAGTTAACTGAGGTACCACTTACTATCTCATATTTCTTTGGTAAGGCGGATTTTGAAGAACCGATAGCGAGGGATTGTGTGGAGAAAGGACCTCCAAGGAAAGCAAGTAAGTAAACTAACTTGAAACTAAAATTCAATCATTAAAAAAGCTGCCGAAGTTTCTCGGCAGCCTGATACGAACCCTGGCGCTCCGTTTTTTATTCAGTTTTTACAGAATTCCTATCGAAGCTAGCAGAATGACTACCGCTACCGAAATAATTGGTATAAGCACGGCTACTACAAAGATATCTTTGTAGCTGTCTTTATGCGTCATCCCCGTAATGGCAAACAACGTAAGGACGGCTCCGTTGTGAGGCAGCGCGTCGAGACCTCCTGAAGATAATGAAGCAATCCGGTGAAAAGCTTCCGGACTAATCCCCGTATCCATAGCTATTTGATAGTACTTCGAGCCAAGTGCTTCCAGTGCAATTCCCATCCCGCCGGAAGCTGAACCAGTTGCACCGGCAAGCACGTTTACAGCAACGGCTTCTGAAATTAGCGGGTTCCCTTTTACACCCATAAGGATTTGAGTTAGTCGTTCAAATCCTGGCACTTCTCTTACGACTGTTCCGAACCCAACAGCCGCACTTGTATTGATGATGGCAATAACTGAGCCGCTTGCTCCTGCGTTGATAGAAGGTACAAATCCTTTAAACTTCGTTATATTCAGAAGCATGATTAGGACAATCCCTGCAATAAGAGCGGTTACAACATTCCATTTAAAAACGTTAAGCGTAATTAAGACCGTAAGTAAAGGTAATAACGATAATAAGAAATTAGGATTATGCTGTTCATCTACATCCACTATTTTTTTATCTTTTGGTTCAGTAAATATATCACCTTTGTCCGTCAATTTCTTCTCCTGAAAGCGTAGATAGAAGTATCCACCCGCAGCCATGATAATGGCCGCTATAATCCCCATCACGGGAGCAGCCATCGGATCTGTATTAAAATAATCCATCGGGATCAGATTTTGTATTTGCGGACTTCCCGGAATAGCTGTCATGGTAAAAGTGAACGCACCAAGGGCTACGGTAGCCGGGATTAATTTTCTGCTGATGTTTGCTTCGCGGAATAAAGACAAAGCCAGAGGATACACAGCAAAGACTACAACAAATAAGCTGACTCCTCCATAGGTTAATACGGCCGCCGAAGCCAGCACTCCCAGAATGGCACGCTTCGTTCCAATTACTTTGGTTAATGCAACCGCAACAGAACGAGCCATTCCTGTGTCTTCCATCAATTTACCGAAAATAGCTCCAAGCATAAACACGGGGAACCACGCTTTGGCAAAATTAACAAACCCGCTCATATAGGTGTCTGTATAAGCTTCAAGTAAATCCAGTCCCCCAGTTAATGCCACAATACCCGCTGCTATTGGTGCTACCCAGATAATAGACCATCCCACATAGGCAAGAACCATCAATACAACGAGACCTAGAAAAATTCCTAACATAAAGATTCCTCCCTCCCTGATATACGTATTTTATTGGGCTTCAACAACCATGGCGATGCCCTGGCCGCCGCCGATACATAAGGAAGCGACCCCATATTTTTCATTTCTGATTTGTAATTCTTTGATTAAACTGTATAGCACACGTGTACCGCTTGCCCCAATTGGGTGTCCAAGGGCAATGGCTCCGCCGTTTACATTTACTCGGCTGCGATCCAATCCTAATTCCTTCTCTACAGAAAGGTATTGGGCTGCAAATGCTTCATTTACTTCCACCAATGCCATATCATCAAGCGTCAGTCCAGCCTTCTTCAGCGCCTGTTTAATAGCAGGTACCGGTCCAATCCCCATATATTCAGGTTCAACTCCAGCCACACTCCAGGAAACAATCCTCGCTGCCGGTTTCAGATTTTTTTCCTCTACAAACCTTTCGCCAGCTACTACAACTGCTCCGGCTCCATCATTGATCCCGCTTGCATTACCACCGGTAACGGTTCCCTCTTTTCTAAAAGCCGGTTTCAATTTGGCCAGGACTTCTGGTTTTGTATCCTCGCGAATATGTTCATCCGTATCTACCAGTTCAGTCGATTTTTTGGACTTAACTTCTACGGGTACAATCTCCTCTGAAAACCTGCCGCTGTTGCGCGCTTCTGCTGCACGCTTGTGACTCTCCGTTGCATATTCATCCTGCTGTTCCCGGGAAATGTTGTGCTTCTCCGCAAGATTCTCTGCAGTAACTCCCATTCCTCCTCCGATATACTCGTCGGTTAAAGCTGCCCATAAAGTATCATCTATTTTAGGAACTGCAAGTTTCGTCCCAAAGCGACTGCCTCGCAGCGCATGTGGAGCTAAGCTCATACTTTCCGTGCCACCAACGAGCGCTGCTGATCCTTCCTCTAAAAGGATGGACTGAGTTGCTGAAATCACCGATTGCATGCCCGATCCGCACAGCCGATTTACGGCGAAAGCCGGACTTTGAATAGGGATACCGGTTTTTAAAGCCAAATGTCTAGCTAAATATGGCGCATTGTTAGCTGAATGAATGACATTCCCCATAACCGTGAAGTCAATGTCCTCCGGTGTTATTCCGCTTCGTTTTATAGCCTCTTTACTGACGGTAACCCCAAGGTCAGTCGGATCCACATCTTTCAAGACTCCTCCAAAGCTTCCAAATGGGGTTCTGGCACCTTCTAAAATATAAATATTCTCCATATTTTTCACACCTTCCATTTTATTATTGAGCGGTGTAACCACCATCAATGACTACAGCCTGGCCGGTTACTCCTTGTGATTTGTCACTAGCCAAAAACAATGTATAATCGGATACTTCCTGTACGGAAAGTAAACGTTTCTGCGGGACGAGCGGGTAGATCACTTCTTCGAGCACCTTTTCCAGGGACACACCTCGGTTGCCTGCTAAATCTTCCAGCTGATTGCGTACAAGTGGCGTATCCACGTAACCCGGACAGACCGCATTGACCGTAATTCCATGTTCCGCTCCTTCAAGCGCCGTTACTTTTGTCAGTCCGATTACGCCATGCTTTGAGCTATTATAAGCTGACTTTCCTGCGAATCCGATTAGACCATTAATAGAAGCCATATTAATGATCCGACCGAACCCTTGCTTTTTCATAACCGGAAATACATGCTTGGTTGCCATAAACGGAGCCACCAGCATCACTTTCGTAATAAACTCGAATTTTTCGGTTGGAAATTCTTCTATGGATGCGACATGCTGTAATCCTGCATTGTTGATCAGCACATCTAATCTTCCATATTCCTCAACAGTTTTATCAATGGCTTCTTGAAGCTCACTTTCTTTCGTCACGTCACACGTCAGCCCGATGGCCTTATAGCCTGCGTCGGTAACTTCAGCCGCAGCTTCCATTACTTTCTGTTCATTAACATCACTCAAAGCGACTATTGCTCCATTTTTTGCAAATTCCATTCCAATTTCATAACCAATACCGCTGGCGGCTCCTGTGATAAATACAACTTTGTCTTTTACCATTTTGAATCATCCCCCTGAGAAAAATATTTAAAATGTAGCTGATGATAAATGCTCACTGAGCTTCAGTGATGGTTCTGTAGATGCTACTACGTCATCTACCGTCCACCCTTCGGCTACCTCCACTAAGGTCAGACCTTCATCCGTTACGTCGATCACAGCGCGATCGGTGATAATACGGTTAACAATGCCTTTACCGGTCAGGGGAAGCTTACACTGCTTTAATATCTTCGGTTCTCCATATTTGTTCACATGATCCATTATAATGACCACTTTTCTAGCTCCGTGGACAATATCCATAGCTCCGCCCATGCCTTTAATCATCTTTCCTGGTATCATCCAGTTCGCTAAGTTACCATCTTCCGAAACTTCCATCCCACCAAGAATAGCTAAATCAAGATGTTCCCCGCGAATCATGGCAAAGGACTCAGCACTGCTGCAATAAGATGCCCCTTTCGAAGCTGTGACCGTTTCCTTGCCGGCATTAATCAGATCAGGATCTACTTCTTCTTCATAAGGTGAGCGTCCGATGCCGACCAGCCCGTTTTCAGAATGAAGTACAACCTCTTTTTCCGGCTGAATATAATTCGCGACCATCGTTGGCATGCCGATCCCCAAATTTACATAGAAACCGCTTTCAATTTCCTGTTCAGCACGCCGTGCAATCCGTTCTCTTACTACTGCTTTATCCATAATAACTCCTCCTTTTAGGCTTCTTGACGTAATGTCAGTCGTTCGACTCGTTTTTCCTGTTCTCCCTGTACTAATCCTTGCACGTAGATTCCCGGAGTATGAATATGTTCAGCATCTAGATCCCCGGTTTCTACGAGTTCTTCTACCTCAGCGATTGTAACTTCACCGGCTGTTGCCATTTCCGGATTAAAATTACGGGCCGTTTTGTTATAAACTAAGTTTCCGAAACGGTCTCCTTTTGCCGCACGCACTAATGTAAAATCAGCAGTCAGCCCGGTAACCAGCATATATTCTTTCCCTTGAAACATCCGTGTTTCTTTTCCTTCCGCAATCGGCGTTCCAACTCCTGCCGGGGTGTAGAATGCTGGAATACCAGCTCCTCCTGCACGAATCCTTTCGGCCAGAGTCCCTTGAGGGGTAAGCTCGACTTCCAACTCTCCTTCTAGAACCTGACGTTCAAATTCTTTATTTTCTCCTACATACGAACCAATCATTTTATCAATTTGTTTATTTTTCAGGAGTAAACCGAGTCCCCAATCATCTACGCCGCAATTATTCGAAATGACGGTTAAATGTTTAACATTTTTTTCTACTAAGGCCATTATTAAATTCTCCGGTATGCCGACTAAACCAAAACCTCCAACCATAATGGTCGAATAATCCTCTATCTGGTCTACAGCTTCTTCAAATGATGAATAAATTTTTTTCATATCCTTCATCTCCCTTCCCCCTAAATACATGCAAGGACCGTGCCAACTTTACTACATGTCGAAAATGTTCATAAAATCGCCTTTTGTCATTGTGAAAAACCATAGAATATTCCAGATAATTGGAATTCATTTTGTACGACGTTCGCCACCGCTAAATGTAAACCCTTACACGACATAAAAAAGAACCATTCCAGAATTCCGGAATGGCTTTCCAGAAATATGGAATGGTTTATAATTCATATTTTTTTACCTTTTCATAGAGACTCGACTTTCCAATGTGGAGCAGAGCCGCTGCTTTTTCCTTATCTCCCTGGACTAGATTCAGTGTTCTTTCAATCGTCTGCTTTTCCGTGGCTTCCATAATTTCTTTCAAACTTTTTTGATTGTTAGATGGTAGATGCCCCCTTTTCAAGCGTTCAGGTAACTCTTGAATGCCGATATATTCCTCATTTGTTAAATACACCGCGGCTTCGATCACATTTTCAAGTTCACGGACGTTTCCCGCCCACTGGTAGTGTTGGAAACTCTCATACACTTCCGGCTCAAAATCGATGACTCTCTTCCCTGTCCGCTTTGTTATTTTTTCGAGAAGAAATTTAGCGAGCAAGCGAATATCATCCTGACGATCTCGAAGCGGAGGGATATGGATAGGGACGACATTAATTCTATAAAATAAATCTTCTCGGAATCGCTGCTCGGCAATCATCTCCTCGAGTGGCTGATGAGTGGCTGTAATGATACGAACATCCACCTTTTGCGGCGCGGTGGATCCAAGGGATTCAATTTCTCCTTCCTGGAGTACTCGGAGAATCTTCACCTGAGCCTGCAGCGGCATATCCCCAATTTCATCAAGAAACAAAGTCCCTCCGTGAGCCAGTTGAAACTTTCCGGCCTTTCCACCTTTTTTAGCACCTGTAAAAGCGCCATCCCGATACCCAAATAATTCTGATTCAATGAGATGATCAGGAATAGCTGCACAATTCACTTTGACAAAAGGCTTCATATGCCGGTCACTTAAATGGTGGATGCTGTGAGCAATTAATTCCTTTCCTGTTCCGCTCTCGCCCCGGAGTAAAACCGATACGTCTCCCGGTGCTACTTTTTTAATCTTATTTTTCAGTTCCCCCATCTCAGGTGAACTGGTAACCATGTCATGAAGCGAATAATCGACTCCGTTCAGCTCCTTCATCTGGCTGCGGTAAGATTCCAGTTCAAGAAAGAGGTCCCTGATATGACTGTTCAGCTTCTTCCATTCTTCGGTATCTCGAAACAGAACCATACCAAGTGCACCCACTGTTTTTCCATCAGCACGAAGCGGAATACGATGGGCAATCATATAGTTGCCGCGAATAAATTGCAAATCCGCCATTTCTTCTTCTCCTGTTTCTACCACAAGGTGCATACGACTGTTTTCAATGACCTCGATCACGTGTTTTCCGATGACACTTTCTTTGTCCACTTCCAGAAATTCGCAATAACTTTCATTCAGATAGGAGACCATTCCCTGGTCATCCACTACTACGATACAGTGATTCACATTGCCGAAAATGGTCTCCAATATTCCATCACGATAATTTTCCATCATTTCAAGCATTCTTTCACGCTCCCGGTAAACGTTCATTTACCGTTCATTTTACCATGTTAACGGTTTCATACAATCGATATATCCAATTTCAGTAATATAAAAAACCAGAATCCAATTGGACTCCGGTTTTATATATATGGTTCATTAATCAAGAAAACTTGTATCGACAAGTCCATCCAGGTTTGGTTTTTCTTCAAGGAAACCAAGTTCATAAGATGAATTAGCAAAATTCTGAAGTGTTTCTTCTTCTACTTCATACGTGAAGTCGATACGTTCCCAGGCATTGTCTATCACAGACTGAGAAAGCTCCTGATCTGTAATTTCTTTAATTTTTTCAATCGCAATCGTTTTCGCTTCATCTGGATTGTCCTGAATGAATGTCGTTGCTTCTTTATGAGCTTCTACAAGATTATCAACCATATCCGGGTTATTTTCAACGAGATCCTGAGAAGTTACAAATACTGCTGCAGGAAGAGTTTCTCCGTAAGCTACGTTTGGTGTATCCACAAGAACTTTTCCAGTTCCTTCTTCTTCAATGGAGGAAGCCCACGGTTCAGGTACCGTTGCAACATCGACTTTGCCGCTTTCAAATAAGCTCGCATACGTGGCTGGTTTACCTGTTACGTGCTTCATTTGACCGTCAATACGGCTTGACGTGATACCATACTCTTCTTTCATCATTGTTTCGAATTGAACGTCATGTGTACATCCTACACGAGGGGAGATAAACGTTTTTCCAGGCATATCTTCCGGAGTGGTAATATCTGCACCGTTTCTAGCCATAATTACCGTCCCTCCGGTTGAACCAGCTGCTACGACATTAATTTTAGCGCCGCTTGTAAAATGGTTCATCGCTGGTCCCGGACCAACCAGACCGCCCTGGATATCGCCGGTTTCAAGAGCCGTCATGAAAGCTGAACCATCAGGGAAGTATTGATATTTCACTTTTGTTCCATCAGGCAGTGTTTCTGAGTAAAAATCTTTTTCTTCCGCAACCATACCGGCTACGTGGTTAATATTCGGGAAATAGCCTATAGTAATTTCTTTATTGCCTTCACCGTCTCCGCTTGCATTAGAGGATTCCCCTCCACCGCATGCAGCAAGGATCAGACTTAATGTTAGTAACGTGAAAACAGAAAATAATCTTTTCATATTTGTTTACCCCTCTCCACTCTATGTTTTTAATAAACCCCAGCGTTTCATGACATTTTTCTCTAATTTTGAAAAAACAAGCTGGTCAACGACAGCTCCAATAACGCCAATGATGATAATAATTCCTATAACTTGATCCATTCGGGCATAATCCTGCGCATAGCGTAAGGAATATCCGAGTCCGGGACCATTACTTAATAACTCCCCGGCCATTAATGCACGCCAACTGAAAGCCCAGGCCAGTCGCAGACCGGACATGAAATAAGGGATACTTGATGGAATTTCCACTCGGAAAAATAGGGAAAGTCCATTGGTTCCCATCGTTCTCGCTGCCCTTACCAGCTGCGGAGGAACACTATGAATCGCAGAACGGACATTCAGCGCCATGACAAAAGTTCCGCCTAATACCACGACGAATACGACAGCGAACTCTGAAAAACCGAACAGCATTATCGCAAGCGGCACCCAAACAATACTTGGGATACTTTGCAAAGCAATCAAATACATTCCCGCTGTTTCATCGGCCTGCTTTGATTTACCAAGGATTACTCCAAGTATGGTTCCAAACAGGATAGCGAGTGAAAGTCCACTGAATAAGTGCCTGAAACTTGCACCCAGGGCATTTAGAAAATCTCCAGTTGTAAACCCTTTGATCAGTGCCTGACCTACTTGAAGAGGGCCGGGAAAGACGATCTTCTCATAAACACCTAATGAATAGACTAACTGCCAAATTCCTATAACTACGAATAAAAATAGAACTCTTTTAAGAATGACTTTCATAACTAAGCTCTTCCTTCAGGACTTTATTAATTTCTACTTCAAGGAGACCCATTACCTTTTTCTCAAGCTCAATGACTTGAGGATCATCACGTCTTCTAGGTCTCGGCAGGTCAATATTGAAATCAGCTATGATCTTACCCGGGCGCGTTCCCATAACGATTACGCGATCAGATAGCTTAATTGCTTCTTGAATACTGTGAGTCACAAAAAGAATGGTCTTCTTCGTTTCTTCCCAGATCTTCATCAATTCTTCATGAAGAATGTGACGTGTCTGCTCATCAAGCGCTCCGAACGGTTCATCCATCAGCAGCACTTTCGGGTCCATAGCAAGAGCTCTAGCAATAGCCACACGCTGCTGCATGCCACCTGATAGTTCATGCGTGTAATTCTCCTTAAAACGGCTCAAATGAACCATCTGAAGAAAACGATCCGCCTTTTCTTCTGCCTCTTTTTTAGATCCCATGCTTTTCAAAGGGAACATCACATTCTCTTTGACATTCAGCCATGGAAAAAGGGAGGCCTGCTGAAAGATCATGCCCCTGTCGGTTCCTGCCTTCTTGATTTCCTGACCTTCCAATACAATCGAACCATCTGAAACACTCTCCAGGCCTGCCACCATGGAAAGGAGGGTGGACTTTCCACAGCCGGAGGGACCAAGCAGGGATACGAACTGATTTTGTTCTATATTTAAATCGATTCCAGAAAACACTTCAAAGCTTCCCTGGTTTTTATCGTCAAACGTTTTACTCACATCATTGATCTGTAGAAACATGGCGGCCCCCTAACACAATAATTCCTATAAACTTACTATGTTTTAATTATAGTATTAGATTATACAGATATTCGAAATAGTGTGTCAACTTGATTTGGAAAATTCATGAATGAATTTTTTAAAATCAGTTATCTTCCCGCCACTTAAAAAAATTAATTGGTAAAGGTTTCAAATTTTAAATATGGGATAAACACTTTGTATGAAAGGTGGTATCAATCATGGATCAAATGTTATTCGTTCAAACGGGAATGGGAATTGACGTTCATGGTCAAAACATTACGAAAGCCGCAGTGCGTGCGATTAAAAATGCTATCCACACTAATTCTATGCCAGGAATACGTGAGGCTTTGCCCGAAAAATCGCTTGATAATATGAAAACCAACGTGAAGCTTGCTCTGCCTTGCGATCATGATCAACTGGATCATGAGGAAGTGAAAAAAGCAATTCCTTATGGTAAAGTAACGATTGAAGTTATGGATGGCGGCATGAAAACCACGAGCGGGATTGTTCTTGAAGATAAGGACGATAAAAACGATCAAATGTACATGGTCAATACTTCCATCGAAGTCGGCTACTAAATAGGTCTACAAGAAAGGGAACTTCCACTAGAGGAAGCTCCCTTTCTTTTTTATTCTAGATGAAAGTTTCTTTATATATCTAAAATATTTCCGTTACATAAGTCTGCGTTTGGAGGTCCGGGAAATCACTCGCTTTCCATGGGCGTACGGTGAGCTTCCTCGGGCTATGAGGAAGCTCAGCGCATGCCTGCGGAAAGCGAGTCGTTCCCCAGAGGACCTACCTTCCTATCAAACATCTCGAAATCGAATCTTGCTGTACACAGCCCTATACTTAAATAATTTCTTATGAAAGACCAATATCAGGATCAGGGGTTGTGACTTTTACATAAAAGGAGGAAAGGCTAGGCGGCCCTTCCTCCTTCTTCTTAGTCTTCTGATCGTTCTGCTTCCGCTTCATCCATATCATCCATGTACTTATCATAATGAACATTGCGTTCAAAGGTTACGCGATCAGCTCCCGTGTATCCATGCATATCTGTAGATACAAAAGGTTCAAATTCTTCTACATACCCAGTTCCATCCTGGTTGTCCATTAAAGAGGAGTCATCATAAGTCATGCTGCTCTGGTTAAAGGAAGCCACCTGTTCATAAGCATTCTGCTCATTGTATTCAGGATCATCTGAATCCCTTCCGTAATTTGCCTCCAGGTCTTCAAGAACCTCTTCTTCTATCGGGCGATCTTCAGACATTTCCTGATTGGACGACGCTTGAGAAACAGTGCGTGCAGTCGGAAGTGCCTCCAGCCGTTCTTTTGGAATTAGTTTTCCTGTTTTTTCACAGATTCCGTATTTTCCTGCTTTCATTTGCTTCAGGGAATATTGAATATCTGATAGCTCTTCTTTTAAATGTCCTAAAAGAGCAATATCTTTTTCTCTTTCGTACAATTCGGTTCCAGAGTCAGCTGGATGGTTATCATATTGCGAAAGCTCACCTGAGGCCATGTCACTGGCAAATCCGCGCTCCAGACCAAGTGAATTCTGTTCCAATAAACGTGTCTCTATTTCCAATTGTCTTTCTTCTAATTGTTTTTTGTAGTGTGCATAATCCATACTTTCCACTCCTGCTTCATAGTCCTTCTTAGTTTGGCTTATGAGCAGGTCTCTATACAAAATTCAAATAAGTGATTTATAACGCAATTGCCCCATCAACCGTTAAATTAGACTATGCCAGGAGAAACCTACTGAGTATTCAGCTTAAATACTGAATATCAAGAGACAAAAAAAGTGCCTGCCCAATGGGCGGCACTCTTTAGAATTATTTACGTAAAGCTTCAAGAAAATCTTCTTTCAAATCTTCAATATCTTCAAGACCGATGGATACGCGGACAAGCCCATCAGTTATACCAAGCTCACCCCGGCGAACCTCCGGAATAGAAGCATGGGTCATTTTAGCCGGCACAGAAATTAAGCTTTCGACCGCTCCAAGACTTTCAGCAAGGGTGAAGTAGCGGACATTCTGCAGCACTTTATCAGCTTTTTCGCCGCTTCCTACGTCAAAAGAGATCATTCCGCCGTTTCCGCGTGCCTGATTCTGATGAACATCATGACCAACGTGCTCTGTAAGACCTGGATAGTAAATGTTCGTTACCTCTGGAAGTCCTTGTAAAAACTCCACGAAGGCCCGCGTGTTTTCTTCTATTTCTTCCATACGAACACCTAATGTTTTAATACCGCGCATAAGCAGCCAAGAATCCTGCGGTCCGAGAATACCACCGGAAGAGTTTAGTACGAAGTGAACTTCTTCAGCTAATTGTTGAGAGTTCACAACAACCAGTCCGGCAACTACGTCACTATGTCCGCCAAGATATTTCGTTGCACTGTGCAGAACGATGTCTGCTCCGAAATCAATGGGATTCTGCCAATAAGGCGTGCTGAATGTATTATCTACGATGAAGGTTAAATTATGAGCTTTAGCAAGCTCAGAAGTTTTCTTAAGATCCGTTATTTTTAACAAAGGATTCGTCGGCGTCTCCACATATAATGCTTTCGTACGTTCGGTCATCGCTGCTTCAATATTTTTGGAATCACTTGTGTCTACAAAGCTTGCTTCTAGACCAAAGCGGGTGATTACTTGGGAAACCAGGCGATACGTTCCGCCGTACACATCATCCGTAAAAATAATATGATCTCCCTGCTTAAAGGTCATAAGCACAGCGGTAATTGCCGCCATTCCAGACCCAAAGGCAAAACCTGCATAGCCGCCTTCAATTTCTTTAATTAATTCTTCAAGGGCAAAACGAGTCGGGTTTCCGGTCCTGGAATACTCATACCCCCGATGCTTTCCTACTCCATCCTGCGCATAGGTACTAACCTGATAAATCGGCACAGAAACTGCACCTGTTTTTTCATCTCCTGTAATACCACCATGAATTAATTGTGTTTTCTTTCTCATAACTTCACTCCTCATATATCCCTTGGCTTAAGTATCGTTCACTGCTATCTGGAAAGACCGTTACAATTCTGGCACCAGGTTCAGCTTGCTCCGCTTCACGCAGAGCTGCTTCAAAAGCTGCTCCGGATGAACTGGCTACAAGCAGTCCTTCATTTAATGCCAGTTCCTTTACACGTTGAAAGGCAACGGAATCCGGAATCGTATGAATGGCATCAAAATAAGCGGTATCCATATAAAAAGGAAGAAATTCCATGCCAATTCCTTCTGTATCATGCGGACCGGGCTTCCCTCCATTAATGACCGATCCTTCTGGTTCGACAATTACTGTCTTGATCGCTGGATTTTGTTCTTTTAAATAGCGGGAGGTTCCCATAAAGGTCCCACCTGTTCCGGCACCAGCAAGGAAAATGTCAATTTCTTCATTCAAATCTGTGTATATCTCAGGTCCTAACGTTTCGTAGTATGCGTCTGGATTTGCTTGATTATTAAATTGCTGCAGGCTGAATGAATCAGGGATTTCATTAACCAATTCATCCGCTTTTTTGATGGCTCCGCGCATCCCTTCTTCTGTGGGAGTGTTAATCACTTCTGCGCCGAGAGCTCTCATAAGTGTCTGCTTCTCCTGACTAAACTTTTCAGGAGTGACAAACACAACGCGGTATCCTTTTCCTACGGCAGCAAGGGCAACTCCAATGCCAGTGTTACCTGCGGTGGCTTCAATAATCGTGCCGCCTGGTTTAAGCATTCCTTTATTCAAGGCATCCTCAATCAGTTTTAAACCCAGACGGTCTTTAATGCTACCGCCTGGGTTCATGAATTCAAGCTTAGCAAAAATACGGGCTTGATTCGGGATGTCCGAGTGAGTAAGCTCGATCATCGGTGTGTGACCGATTAACGATTGAACATTCCTGACATAACTCATCGCACTCTCACCCTTCGTTTATTAAAAGACTTCTGTCCATTCATCACGTTTGTTAAGCAGTTCACGGGCAAGCTCTTGTGCACCTTCTAAACTGTGGCTCGCTGCGAATCCGCATTGCACTTCATTGCAGGCAGGCACTTCTTTAGCTTCCAGTACGTCTTTCAGCGTGTTTTCAACCACCTGAAGGATATTTTCATAACTGTCATCATTTAGTACAGCAAGATAAAATCCTGTCTGGCAGCCCATTGGACCGATATCGATAATACGGTCGTGATGATTACGGCTGTTTTCAGCCATCAAGTGTTCAAGGGAATGAAGAGCCGGCATATCCATATGCTCCTGATTAGGCTGTTTCACACGGATATCATATTTGTAGATCTTGTCACCTTTATCTCCTTCGGTTACACCGACAAGGCGGATATAAGGAGCTTTCACTTTCGTATGATCCAGGTTAAAGCTTTCTACGTTCATCTGTGTCATAAATCATTCTCCTTTTTTGGCCTGGATCAACCAGGCGTATTTATTCATTTGCTTAAATGATACCTCAAATCCCTGATTAGAAAACATTTCCTTCAGTTCATCGAGATATCCGTAATACTCTTCCTGTAGATCCTGCGCTAGATTCAAGTGACCGGATTTTTCCGCATCTTTGATTAAAGCTTGTTTATGAGCTTCATCCTTAAAAAGCGTATCAATAAAAATAATCTGACCTTCACTTTCCAGTTTATCATCAAATTTCTGAATTGCTTCTATTTTTTCACTGGTCGTTAAATGGTGAAAGGCAAAAGAACTGACAATGGACTGAATAGGTGTCATCAACTGAGGATAATTAAGAAAATCTCCATCATACATGGCTGCTTCTGGACACTTTAAGTTGGCAATCCTCCGCATTTCAGAAGATGGTTCAATACCGATCACAACTTTATTCTGACGGATCATTTTACGAGTCAAGTTAGCTGTCCCTACACCGAATTCCATAACCGGAGAAATGGAAAGGCCGGCCAGAAGTTCCAGCATATCCTCATACCCCTCAAAAACCTCTTTATATTCTGGATCATTTCCAGACACTGTATCATCATATGAACTCGCCCATTGGTTAAATAGGTCGACAAATTCTACGCCCATCTTTCTTCCATCCCCTTAATCTTCATAATCCCTATAAACAAACTCGGAATTACACATTTAATGTATCATATTTCAGAGGGATGCTCAACGGAATAGTCTTAAGACCTATTTTTGACAAAAAAGATCCGCTCCTCCTGTAGAAAGAGCGGATCTCCTGTTATCTTCGTCTTTGAGAGCGTTTTGTTTTTTTCTTTGGTGGTTCTGATTTAGATTCTTTTTCCTTACCTGGGGATAAATTGGCAATAGAACGACGTTCTATTTTCTGTTTAATGCTTTTTTCAATCGATTGCAGAGCCTGGCGATCCTTTGGAGCAGCAAACGTAATCGCTAGTCCCTTCCCTCCAGCTCTACCTGTACGGCCGATGCGGTGAATATAACTCTCAGGATCCTGCGGGATGTCGTAATTGAATACGTGAGTGATCCCTTCCACATCAAGACCGCGGGCGGCTACATCGGTTGCAACTAGATATTGAATCTTAGCATCACGGAACCGCTTCATAACTTTCTCCCGTTTCGCCTGTGATAAATCTCCATGAAGTTCATCTGCTTCAAACCCATGACTTAACAAGGCATCATTCAGCTTCCTTGCTCTGCGTTTAGTCCGGCAGAAAATCAATGCAAGGAAGGGGCGGTGTTCCTGCATAATCTGAATCAAGGTATCCTGTTTGGCACGGTCGGTTGTTTCATAGACCAGCTGCTTAATCCCCTCTAACGTTACGGTCTTTTCCTGTACAGTAATTCTTCTTGGATCCTTGAGGATTTTCTTGCCCAGCTGATTGACCTGAGTCGTGATGGTCGCTGAGAACAGCATCGTTTGTTTCACTTCAGGAGTCTGGCTTAAGATATCCTGTACATCTGGAAGAAAGCCTGCTTCAAGCATCTGGTCCGCTTCATCCAGGACCATATATTTTACCGCTTCAAGGGAAATCGTTCCCCGACGTAAATGGTCAAGCATTCTCCCGGGCGTCGCAATGACAATATGAGCTTGTCCATCCAGCTTATGAGCCTGTTTGGCTACATCCTGACCGCCATAAACAGCCAGCACATGCATATCCTCTGTCTTTAACTTTCGTACTTCTTCCGTAATCTGAAGCGCAAGCTCCCGTGTGGGCGTGACGATCACAGCCTGTACAGACGCATCGTCTACACGAATGTTCTGTAAAATTGGCAATAAAAACGCAAAGGTTTTCCCTGTTCCTGTCTGCGCTTGAGCAATCACGTCGCGTCCATCCATTAAAGAGGGAATCGCTTCTTGCTGGATAGGAGTGGGAGCCCCAATGCCTTCTTGCGTCAATTTATCAATAAAATCTTTCCGTACCCCTAGTTGTTCAAATGTTTCCTTCATTACGATCACTTCTTCCTATTATAACCTTCTTCTATTATTGTACCTGAAACCTATAATTTATGAGCCCTTTTAATGAAATTCTCTTTAAAAAGCTCTGTTTAAACTTAATGTTAGTATTACGTTTAAGCTCCCGTTACTTGAAGACTTGATTTCGAGACATTTGTGAGAATTAGGTCCTCCGGGGGACGATTTCGCTTTCCGGCCCTGCACGACGCAGGGTCGTTCGACGTTGCCACACGAGGTGGCGTTCTTAGTCGAACCTCTTCTGTGCTGAGCTTCCTCGGGCTTAACAGCCCTGCGGGATCTCACCGATCATGTTCATCCCGCAGGAGTCTACATCGTCCCCCTCCGGACCTTGCGATATATGGAGCTCGAAATCACTTAAGATATCGTCAGCTTGATGACAAAAAATCTTGGGATAATGATCATTCTATAACGATGAAAAAGTCCTGT
>NZ_FOOG01000064.1 GCF_900113125.1 Halobacillus alkaliphilus
TGGTGGGGAAATGGCGAGACACCCTGGTTAAAAGCGGAAGCACCTTGGTAAGCGGCGTATGGACTGGACTGAGCTGGCGGAGATAAAGGAAACACGAAGAGCGGAGCGATTCGATGTTGACTTATCGTACAGAAGTGAGGGAAGTCTCACTAGCCGCTAGGTGCTGGAGCTGGATAGCACTCATCGTCGTTTATGTCCTGATTTACGCTTATAACTTATGAACGTATAAGAGCGGGAGAAGGGACTAGGTGAGATCCCGCAGGGAGTGAAAACGAGCGAGGAAGCTCATGGTAAAAGGAGGATCGACTAAGATCGCCACGTCCTGTGGCAACGTCGATCGACCCTACGTCGTGTAGGGCCATAGGAAAGTGTTCAAATGTGGCATCACCCCGAAAGACACTATCAGCATAAGCCGACCATCAAAAGAATTGCGGTTTTTCAATCCGTTGATGAGCGGCTTATGTCTCGAGTGTCTGGGTGATGGAACAAGACGAGTTATTTCCCTACCAACCCTTATCCATCTAATGTAACGGGCCCAATTATCTCGAAATCAAGTCTTCAAGTAATGGGAGTTTTAATGTAAAATGAAAACTTTTAACAGATCTAAAATTAAAATGAAAGGAGGGCTATTATGGCTTTTGTAATAACCAGTCCCTGTGAATCAGAAAAAGCAGGTGAATGTGTTACCGTTTGTCCTGTAGATTGTATTTCAGAAGGTCCGGATCAATTTTATATTAATCCAGATGTTTGTATCGACTGCGGAGCATGTGTGGCAGCCTGCCCTGTAGACGCTATTGTCGAAGAATATGAAATGACACCTGACGAAGAGCCTTATTTAGATAAAGCAGAAAAATTTTTCGGTAATATATAGAAAAAAGCGCCAAATCTCAGTGTAGATTTGGCGCTTCTAATAGAAATATCTTAAGTTTTAATATAATTTTTGGAGTGCTTCTTTATCAAAAGGCAGTAAACCATTCTCCTGACCTTCGCGCACTTTCCTTACCCATTCAGGGTCCATTAATAAAGAACGGCCAATGGCTACGAGGTCGAATTCTTCCTGATCAAGTTTTTCCACAAGACCATCGAGACTGGTTGTATTGGCACCAGAAAAATTCGTGAACTCTCCGTCCAGCCCAACGGATCCCACTGAAATAACAGGCTTGCCGGTTAATTTCTTCGTCCAACCTGCTAAGTTTAAATCAGAGCCTTCAAATTCTGCTTCCCAGAACCGGCGGGTAGAACAGTGGAAGATATCAACACCCGCTTCCACGAGAGGCTGTAGAAAACGTTCTAATTCATCCGGTGTTTCAGCAAGTTTAGCTTTGAAATCATTCATTTTCCATTGAGAAAAACGAAAAATAATCGGAAAGTCGGGACCGACTTCACGACGACATGCTTTTACCACTTCTACAGCAAACTGAGTACGGCCTACAAGGTCACCGCCATAACGATCGGTGCGGCGATTCGTATTCGCCCAGAAGAATTGGTCAATTAGATAGCCATGAGCCCCGTGAATCTCTATTCCATCAAACCCTAGACGCTTAGCATCCGCTGCGCCTTGAGCATAAGCTTCCACTAATTCACTGATTTCCTGCTCTGTGAGAGGTTCCGTTACTGGTTCACCATCAAGGGTCAAACCAGATGGCCCTACCGGCAGAGCTTCCTCATTTGGCAGATCTCCTTTACTTCTTGTCATACCTACATGCCATAGCTGGGGTACAATTTTTCCGCCTGCCTCATGAACCTGTTTTACAACGTTGCTCCAGCCTTCCAGTGCTTTTTCCCCGTGAAAAACAGGAATACTGGCTCCTGAAACCGAAGCTGGATGATTAATGCCGGTTCCTTCTGTGACAATCAGCCCCACTCCATTTTCAGCACGACGGCGATAGTAATCAGCTACGTTCTGATCTGGAATGTTGTCTGGTGAATATCCTCGGGTCATTGGTGCCATGACCGTACGGTTTTCTAATACAAGGTTATCGCTATTAAATGTTTGGAATAATGGTTCAGTTGATTGATTAGTATTAGTCATTTTTCAAATCCTCCTCTTTCGTTCTTGCAAAGAGTATTATGGCAAATACATGAAGCGAAAGAAAGCAATTTG
Organism: Halobacillus alkaliphilus; assembly: GCF_900113125.1. Classification (GTDB taxonomy): domain Bacteria; phylum Bacillota; class Bacilli; order Bacillales; family Halobacillaceae; genus Halobacillus; species Halobacillus alkaliphilus. Next base: position 2,105 of record NZ_FOOG01000064.1, read on the forward strand.
TTTATAACCAAAGTGTACTTGAAATTAATAAAACAAAAGATGCTGAACCCCTATAGGTTCAGCATCTCTACTATTTGTGCTCTGACGGCATCCGTTTTAAATTAGTAAACATTCGTGATCATACAGATAGGAATAACGAATATCAATAAATAGAAAATGCTCAGCTGATAGAGGAAAACTGAATGTTCGAATCATGTCCTTCGTTTCAATATCCGAATAAATCTCTGAGAGAATGCCTTTGTTCCATGTTTGCATTTGCATAACGTTTTCTAAGAAATAAGGCCGGAATGCCCAGTTGGAACCTCGCTTATCCGGATCGATCTCCCAGGTGTTTTCGTGCTTATTAAAGTTTGAGGAAACTTGCTGACCATCACTGTTGCACACGAACATGCGAAAGCTTTCCTCATTAAATTCAGAGGTTGCCGTTTGGATAAATGCATCTACTTTCTTCTGACCTTCCCATTTAGGAAGTAATTCTTTAATTTTCTTTTCCCATAACAGGATATACTTCAGCCTCTGGTCCACGAGCGATTTTTCACGTTTAATATAATGGGCTATTTTAGTACTCACATTTAAAGAAAGGGATTTTGTATCAATAAGTGAAAATTCTGGCCTCGCCAAATAGTGGCCTTGATAATACCTCCCTCCATGTTTCCATGCGAAGTAAAGCTGAGATTCATCTTCAATGTTTTCAAAAAGCAAAGCAGCTCCGATACGTCTTCCAAGCATGGATAAAGAGTACATTATATCCTGAAATCCATCGGAGTTGTGCTGCCTGATTATGGCAGTATTGATCTTTAGAATATGAGGTTCCAGCTGACGAATGCGGTCAATATTCGAGCTTCTCGCACCTACATTATCAACTGCAATTTGGATGCCATACGTTTTGTAATAAAGCAGCAAATTGCTTAACACTTCAAATTCCTCATCAAAATCATGTTCAGTCACTTCAAGCACGACTCGCTCCATAGAAAACCCCTGGTTTTGGAACTTGAGCAGCGTGTCTAATAAATCCTCTCCATTATTCACCATTAGTTGTTTCGCATTTCGATTGATGAATAGTAACCCGTCCTGATTAGATTCAATCATCTGTGAAAGGGCTAATTTCAACAAATGCTGGTCAACCTCTACTTTAAATTCCTCAGGCACATCGTCATCATGGAAAAAGAATCCTAAACTTATCCATTCATGTCCATTATAATATCTTCCCAGTACTTCATAGCCGACCACATCATGTCTTATCGCACTTACTACAGGGTGATAAACAGGCTTAATTTGATCCAGATTCCCTACAATATCCAATGGATCCATAGTTCCCCCTCCTGCATGCCGTTCTCTATTTCCAGCTGTATCCATATGTGCTGTCTCTCTATTCATTGTAAAACCCTCATTAATCCTGTCATTATTTATCCACTTCTCCTGTTACTTCTACTTGTATGTAATAAATTCCTGCTTAGCACTGATCTAATGGTAACTCTTCCCCATATTATTATAGGAATCTATCTTTTTTTCAACAGAATAAAACAATATAAAACTCACCCAACTCTTTGACAGAGTAAAATATATACTGTAAATTAACTAATAGACGAACAATTATTTAATTGTATTTTCAAACATTCGTTTTCAGGAGTGAAAATTATGGAAAATGTATTTGATTATGAAGATATTCAACTTGTCCCTGCTAAATGCGTAGTAAACAGCCGGTCAGAGTGTAATCCAACCGTTATACTGGGAGGCAGACAGTTTAAGTTACCTGTAGTACCCGCGAATATGCAAACGATTATTGATGAGAAAATTGCTTTATACCTAGCTAAAAATGGGTATTTTTATATTATGCATCGTTTTGATCCTGAGGCCAGATACACGTTTATCAAAGATATGATGGCACGAGATCTATTCACTTCCATTAGTGTCGGGGTAAAAACTGAGGAGTACCAATTTATCGAGCAGCTGGCATCTGAGAAATTGATACCAGATTATATAACCATTGATATTGCTCACGGTCATTCAAATGCCGTTATAGAAATGATCCAGCATATTAAGCACCATTTACCTGAAAGCTTCGTAATCGCTGGAAACGTCGGAACACCGGAAGCGGTTAGAGAACTTGAACATGCAGGCGCAGACGCTACTAAAGTTGGAATCGGTCCAGGTAAGGTATGTATTACTAAAATTAAAACCGGATTTGGTACAGGTGGGTGGCAGCTAGCTGCACTGCGCTGGTGTGCCAAGGCGGCCAGTAAACCAATTATAGCGGATGGAGGAATAAGAACCCATGGTGATATAGCAAAATCCATTCGTTTCGGTGCTACTATGGTCATGATTGGTTCACTATTTGCCGGACATGAAGAATCTCCAGGAGAAACATTTGAGAAAGACGGCAAACGCTTTAAGGAATACTTTGGGTCTGCGTCTGAATACCAAAAAGGCGAAAAGAAAAATGTAGAAGGCAAGAAAATGTATGTAGAACATAAAGGCAGCCTGGGTGATACCCTGGAGGAAATGGAACAAGACCTTCAATCCTCCATTTCCTATGCAGGTGGAAACAAGCTGGAAGCATTAAGAACAGTGGATTATGTGATTGTTAAAAACTCTATATTTAATGGAGATCGTGCCTATTAAATGAAAAAGGAATGAGCTGATTCAGGCTCATTCCTTTCTTTATGTGGCAGTGTACACTTCATGGGACGGAAGTTCTAACAGTGATAGCTTACCTCCGTACACGGCTCCGGTGTCTATATCTACCTGATCTTCATAGTAAGCAATGTGTCTGACGGGAGTGTGTCCGTGAACAATGGTTTTACCAAGACCTACCCGTGCTGTCTGACGAGTCCAAAGCATCGTTTGTTCTTCCTGTTCCTGGAGTGGAATATGAGGCATTAATCCGGCATGCACAAAAATATATTCTTCAGTTTCATAATAGAGCCTCAGATTATTCTCCATCCATTCCTGATGTTCCCTAAGTTCATCCATGTTTCCATTATAAGACTTAAAGGTTGTGGAAGCTCCGTTCAAATCCCAAAGTTTCTTGGCTTCCTTTTCATATTTAGAACGTATAAATAAATCGTCGTGGTTTCCTTTAATAGCGATGGCTCCATCATTCTCAACAAGATCAATGACCTTAGCAACTACATCTCTAGAGCAAGGACCCCTATCTACATAATCCCCAAGCAGGATCAATTGATCTTCCTGAGGATTGTAAGAAGCCTCTTGTAAGACCTCCTCAAACTTTTCAATATCTCCATGTATATCAGAAACTACAAGATAACGCATGGATCAATTCCTCCTTTAACCTGCCGCTAAATTGCAGTAACAATTTCGTAATCTGGAAAAATAGGTACAGGTAAATACTATTTATCTATTTCTTTTTTTGAAGCTCATCAAACCCTTCTATACCAATTGTAACCTATTTGTAATAGAATCTATTAGAAAACAGGCCTTTCCTCCACTGAAAAAGCCTGTTTTCTATGGATAACCTTGTATTGTGAGGTTCAGGTCCGATAGTATTGATTTCTCTTGAGATTGTTATTGAACCTTATGGCCTGATAATTTAAGACTCAGTTTCGAGATTTTAGTTTTTGGTGAAGGTCCTGTGAGGGACAATTCTCTTTCCTTCCGCCCCTGCACGATGCAGGGGTGTTCGACGTTGCCACACCACGTGTCATTCTTAGTCGAACTTCTTCTGTACTGAGCCCCCCCCTTTATCTTGAAACTGTGTCTTACAGTATCGGGTGCTTTCTGGAAAGTCAGCACTTAAGAATAACGGTATATTCTGTTAATCAGTTAATTTTTAACATAAGAAGCATAATCCAGAATTTCTTGGCAGATTTCATTCCAGTCGTAATAGTAATGATGTACTTCCCCGGGATCTACAAACATTCTTTCAACGGATTCATACTCTCCTCTGAATACGTAAAGATTTTCGATTTCCATCCGGTAAAAAACCTGATAACCCACTTTGGGATAAAGACTGTAATCATTCCATTTTGGTGTATTACAATGATCAACCACGATATGACCTAAGTGTTTACATTCCCCGGCGACGTATCCCTCTTCCATTACTTCACGCTTAAAACACTCCAGAGGGGTTTCCTCAGGCTCCAAATGTCCCCCTGGGAAGTCCCACCCTCTGTAATTGAGATTTACTAAAAGCAACCGATCCCCTTTAAAACAAAGACCGTGGACACTTGTGATCAAATTTCTGGCAGGCAGCTGTTTAGCATATCTCCAGGTTAAATTCACTCTCGATGCTCCCCAATTAACATGAATCGTAGTCAATAGACCTCCTCCTCTTTAAGTTTAACTATTCTGATTATCTATTTACTATAATTATAGATTATAGTTGTTTGAAAAGTCTGACTAATTTTGGCATCTTTTCATGTTAATCCTATTAAATATTTACACGAAGACCGTGGTAGAGGTAGAAAAACTTCGAAATTTAATAAACATAAGTGTTCAAGTACATCTGTAGAAGGAAAGACCTGTACGAAATAAGGTTTAACACAGATGTACCAGACAGGGACACACCTTATTCTTCTGCATTATAAAATGCCCCAGAAGGCGTTCAGTATCAAGGAAATAATTCTGTACGCCCCTGGGGTCCTGCTATATTTTTTGTGCTTGAATGTTAAAAGGAGATAGCATTAAAAGCTTTAACCTTGTTATTTACCAATTTTAATGACAAGATCATCTAAGCGGCTTTTAATAACTTTGCATTGATTGCTACTACCACGGTACTGAGGCTCATTAAGATAGCTCCAACCGCAGGACTTAAAACAATACCAATTGGAGCCAGAACACCAGCCGCAAGTGGAATGGCGAAAATATTATAGCCAGCAGCCCACCATAGATTCTGCACCATTTTCTTATAAGTGTTTTTCGATAATTTTAGAATGGAAAGAATATCTTTTGGATTACTTTTCACAAGCACAATATCAGCTGTTTCCACCGCAACATCTGTACCGCTTCCAATAGCAATTCCTACATCGGCGGTAGCCAGAGCCGGAGCATCATTTATTCCATCTCCTGTCATGGCAACTTTTCGCCCTTCACCCTGAATTTTCTTCACTTGATCGGATTTATGATCTGGCATTACTTCCGCATATACTTCGTCTATACCAATTTGCTTAGCTACCCAGTCTGCTACTTTTTGATTATCGCCAGTAAGCATGACAGAGCGAATGTTGTTTTTCTTTAATTCAGCTACGGTTTCTTTCGCAGACTCACGTACCATATCAGCCAGAGCAATCATTCCTGCATAGTTTTGATCAATTAATACAAAGACCACTGTCTTTCCTTCTTCCGATAACTCATTAAATGTATTCGTATCGTAAGAATACCCTTCGTCCTGCACGTAGCCTGGACTAACCACTTTCACAAGTCTGTTTTCAACTTTTCCTTGAAGACCTTTTCCAGTCATGGACTGAAACTCTTCCACTTTACTTAACGACACTTTTTCCTCTTGAGCTTTATCTAAAATTCCCTGCGCTAGAGGGTGCTCTGAATTTTGTTCAACACTTGCCGCCCAGTAAAGCAATTCATTCGTGTCATAACTTTCCTGAGGAACAATATCTGTAACACCGAATTCCCCTTTTGTGAGTGTTCCTGTTTTATCAAAAATAACGGCATCAATATTTCTTGCATTTTCAAATTGAGTACGATTTCTAATCAGCAGTCCTTGTTTGGCTGACAAGGAGGTTGAAACCGCTACAACTAGAGGAGCAGCAAGTCCCAGAGCATGAGGACAGGTAATAACCATTACGGTGACCATTCGCTCGACAGCTGTATCAAAAGGAAAACCAAGAGCCATCCATATAATAAACGTTGTGATCCCAGATGCCAGTGCTAAATAAAACAACCATTTAGCAGCTCGGTTCGCGAAGTCCTGTGCTCTTGACTTAGAATTTTGAGCTTCTTGAACTAGTGTAATAACCTGGGATAAATAAGTGTCCTCACCGGTTTTTTGGACTTGAATGGTTAAGCTGCCTTCCTTATTTATGGAGCCCCCAATAACTTCATGGTCCTTACCTTTTTCTACCGGTACGGATTCGCCGGTCAACATTGATTCATCTATCGCTGATTTTCCATCAGTAATAATACCGTCTACTGGTATTTTCTCTCCCGGTTTCACAAGTACCAGGTCGCGAGCCCCAAGTTCACTAAGCGGCACATCTTCCGTTTCACCGTCAGCGTTAAGTCGATGAGCTTCGTTAGGCATAAGTTTCACTAACTCTTGAAGCGCATTTGATGCGCCCATTACGGATTTCATTTCAATCCAATGGCCCAGCAGCATAATATCGATCAAAGTGGCCAGTTCCCAGAAGAAGTTCCGACCTGACCAACCAAAGATAACGAGTGAGCTGTACCCGTACGCAACGACAATAGCCAAACCTATTAGAGTCATCATCCCCGGGTTTTTATTTTTAAGTTCGTCAATGGAGCCCGTAAGAAAAGGCCAGCCACCATAAAAGAAGACGAACGTAGCTAATCCAAATAATACATATTGGTCATAAGGAAAGGAAAATTCTAAGCCAATAAAGTCCTGGATCATGGGTGACAAAATAAGAATAGGTATAGTTACTAATAAGGAAATATAAAACCTGCGTTTAAAATCCTCAATCATACTGCCATGATCGTGACCTCCATGTCCGTCGTGGTTTCCATGTTCGTCGTGTTCATGATGATGCTGTTCTTCACTTTGAGCATCCGAGTGATTATGTTGATGATCCATCGCTTATTCCTCCTCACAAAAAATAATACACATTCATACTTTTACCGCGTAGGGGTATTAATAAACATAAAATAATTATTATGACTGCACAATAAATAAGTCACAAGCTCTTTTTTAAAGAACTTGTGACCTTTAGCGTGTACTATTTAATTAAGCTATGCTTTTACATGCATCAGCACACTTGAAGCACGCTTCTGCACACTTCTGGCAATGGTCGTGATCATGTTTTTTGCATTCGTTACCGCAAGCTTCACACATTTGAGCACATACACTTGCGAGCTCTTTAGCAAAAGGAGTATTTCTTACTAACGCCTGCTCAAGGAACCCGCACATATCTGCACATTCGCGATCAAGACGGATGCAATCCACCATATGAGCTACATTGTCTTCTTTTAGACAAGCATCATAGCAGTGGTTGCATGCTTCCATACATTCGTGCAACGCTTCAATTACGGACTGGTACTGTTCATGAGACATAAAATAAACATCCTCCTTTAAAGTTAATTACATAAATTTCATTACCCTATACCCGTATTCAGTTAAACCTCATTTCCATAAAAAATCCATTTTTGTAAAAAAACACATAAAAAAACCCGCCCGCAGGCGAGTTTTCGAATACTTTCCATTATTATATTTTTACTCTTTTTAACCGAAGAGCATTGCTTACCACGCTGACTGAACTGAAAGCCATAGCCGCTCCTGCTACCCATGGGGCGAGTAAGCCAATAGCAGCAACTGGAATGCCGGCAGAGTTATAAGCAAGAGCCCAGAACATGTTTTGTTTAATATTAGCCATGGTTTTCCGACTGAGCTTGATCGCTTTACTCAAGTTCTCAAGATCGCCGCCAATTAAAGTGAGATCAGCAGTTTCAATGGCTACATCTGAACCTGTGCCAATCGCAATACCAATGTCTGCTGTAGCAAGAGAAGGAGCATCATTGATTCCATCTCCAACCATGGCCACTTTTTCTCCTTTTTTCTGAAGTTCTTTAACCTTCTCGGCTTTTTCTTCAGGAAGAACTTCAGCATAGACTCCGTCAATTTCCACTTGGGAAGCTATCGCTTGAGCTGTTCGTTCATTATCGCCTGTTACCATGTAAATGCTTAGTCCTAACTCTTTTAATTCCTGTATAGCCTGTTTCGATGTTTCTTTAATTGTATCTGCCACAGCCACATAACCAGCAAGCTCCCCTTCTATGGCAATAAGCATCGCTGTTTTTCCTTCACTCTCATGTTTAGTTAGTATATCCTCAAGCTCGGTGTAATCAATTGTTTCGCGATTCATTAATTTTCTTGTACCGACGTAGACCTGTTTTCCACCTACTCTAGCTTTGATTCCATACCCGGGGATGGCTTCAAATTCCTCCGCTTCCTGCGGCTTCACGCCATTCTCTTCCCCATAATTAACAATAGCTTCGGCAAGGGGATGTTCAGAAGCTTTTTCAGCAGCTGCCAGATAACTAAGAACATCTGTTTGATGAGGCTCGACAGTATCAAAGTTCGTGACTTCCGGTTTCCCTTTAGTAACCGTACCTGTTTTATCAAGCAGAATAGTTGTCAGTCCTTGAGTACCTTCCAAGTATTCTCCCCCTTTAAAGAGAATTCCCTGCTCGGCTCCTTTACCTGTACCCACCATGATGGATGTAGGTGTAGCAAGACCGAGCGCACATGGACATGCAATGACCAGAACAGCAATGGCTGCTTCAAGTGCAGGGGGGAGCTCACCAGGAGAAATGAACGCGTACCAAACCACAAATGTAAGCACCGCAATACCAACGACAATAGGGACAAAAATGCCCGAAATAACATCTGCTGTCCGTTGGATAGGGGCTTTAGAACCTTGTGCTTCCTCCACTATTTTCACAATCCCTGCGAGGGCTGTGTCTTTACCTACTTTTTCAGCCTTCATTTGGATCGTTCCATTTTTATTAATGGTGGAGCCAATAACTGTTGCATTTTCATACTTCTCAACAGGCAATGATTCACCAGTAATCATCGATTCATCTACAGACGTTGTACCTTTCATAATTGTACCATCTACCGGTATTTTCTCACCTGGTTTAACTAGGAGTACATCTCCTACTTCCACTTGATCCACTGGAACTTTCTCTTCCGTTCCATTTCGCAGCACAGTAGCTTCCTTGGCTTGCAGGTTCAAGAGTTTAGTCAACGCCTGAGTAGTCCTTCCTTTAGCGAGAGATTCAAATAATTTACCAACCAGGATCAGTGTAATCAGAACGGCACTGGTTTCAAAATACAATTCCGGCATAACATCCGGATTCAACTGCCATCTGATCCCTTCTGCCACACTATAAAAATAAGCAGCAGAAGTACCCAAAGCTACCAGCACATCCATATTGGCACTTTTATTCTTCAAGGCCCGGTAAGCCCCGATATAGAAAGGGGCTCCGATATAAAATTGAACCGGTGTAGCTAGAACAAATTGAAACCATGGATTCATCATTAGCTCTGGAACAGGAATGCCTAAATTCCATGGCAAGTGACCGATCATCGTATAAAGAAGAGGTAAAGAAAGAATGATAGACAGGAATAGCTGGCGTTTTTTCCTTTTAAGCTCTTCCTCTTTATAATCTTTCTGCTCTTCACGGTCTTTTTTAATTATGGCGTCGTAGCCTAGATCTTTGATTTTTTCTATAATTTGATCTGTTGAAACTAAACCTGGCTGATATTCAATCACGCCGGCTTCCGTTGTTAAGTTCACCGAAGCTTCTTCAATTCCGTTCATACGACTTAACCCTTTTTGGATACGAGTGGAACAGGCAGCGCACGTCATTCCGTGGATGTCAAGTTCTACTTTATCTGTCTGTACACCATATCCTAACTTTTCAATTCTTTCTTTTATATCTTGAGGCTGCGCTTGTTCGTTGTTATAAGTGATGGTCGCATTTTCCATCGTTAAATTAACACTTGCTTCCACTCCATCCATTTTATTGAGGACTTTCTCAATACGGGCAGAACAAGCGGAACATGTCATACCCGTAATTCCCAAGTTCATTTCTTTTTGTTCACTCATGCATTCATCCTCCTTATTTGGAGAACTGCTGGACAACCTTCATCAATTCATCAATGGCTTCTTCGCCTTCCCCTTTTTTAATCGCACTCGCTACACAATGATGCGTATGACGCTCCATTAATGAGTAGCCAACTCGGTTCAAAGCTTTGTTAATAGCTGATATTTGAATAAGGGTATCCACACAGTACCGGTCTTCTTCCACCATCTTTTGTACACCGCGAACTTGACCTTCAATTCGTTTTAAACGATTAATCACAGCTTGTTTTTCTTCATTTGTTCTAGGTGTAACTGGCTTTTTCCCACTATTTTCTGGTAAGGTATTGTCTTCCATTTTTCTCGCTCCTTCTTTATCAATATACCCCTTATAGGTATTTGCAGTCAACAAATTAACTCCAAATATAAGAGGATGATTTCTTTTATTTTTCACAATTACCAAATTCAATTAACTTCATTATATTTATGAAAGGAATTGCTGATTTCCCTACCCCAATAATAGTCGTTAGGATAAGTTTCGACAAATATTGAAGGTTTATTTTTCAACTTTTTCCTTAATTCCATGAAAAAAAGACCATCCAGTAATAACTGAATGGTCAATCAGCTTATTTTATTGTTGTTGGTCCATTTTTTCCCATTCTTTCTTAGAGTCGGATTCAAGTTCATCCCAGGTCATTTTGTCACTTAAATATTTTTGAACATTTCCCCCGAGATAATCTCCCCATGTTCCCGGATATCCAAGAAATACCCAGCCTGTCGTTTTCTCTTCCGATGCATACTGATAGATTTCTTGAGAAATTGGGTCGGCGATTTTTGAGGTATCAAATTCTTTATAAGCAGGAATAAATTTAAAGTCTTGCAGTACAGCTTCTTTGCCTGCTTCTGAAGTGTACATCCAGTCAATAAAATCTTTAGATGCCTGAATGATTTCATTGTTACTGTTTTTGTTTACGGCCCAGTAGTTAGGAATTCCTACAGGCAGTTTACCTTCTTGTCCTTCCACCGGAATAGGAATAATCCCCATATTATTTTCGGCGAATTCTGGTGCAAGTTGATGAACAGAAGGATAAATCCAGTTCCCCTGCTGTATCATGGCTACCTCTTCAAGCGCAAAGTATTTCTCTACTTGTTGGGAATAATCTAGATTCAGTGTTGGTTGAATCGAGTAATCCACCTGTAAGTCGATCATTCTTTGAAATTCTTTTCCTTTTGTAAACTCTACAGATTCTGCTTCATAGGCTTCTAAAACAGATTGATTGAACTCAGGCGCTAAATAAACATTTGATAAGTGGTTGCCCGGCACCCATTTTTCCTTTCCAGGAAAGGCGAAAACTTCTTTTATGCCTAGTTGATCTTTTTGGCTATCAAGTGTTTTAACAGCTTTCTCTAGATCTTCATAGGATTTAATCGATTTTGCATCTATGCCTGCTTCTTCAAATACTTTCTTATTATAGATGAAACCGTAGCCTTCCTGATTAAAAGGAAGACCATGTACTTCCCCATTTTTAGTGACAGGTTCCAATGATCCCTTAAGAGCGAGTTCCCTTGCTTTTGTATTTGATAAATCCGCCAAATACTGTTCATAATTAGCCGCTTCGGTCGGTCCAGCAATACTGAATATTTCCGGTTCCTCCCCAGAAGCAAATTGTGTTTTAAGCGCACTGGCATAATCAGATCCTCCGCCTACACTGTTAATCTTAATATCAATCTTTGGATTATCTTCTTCGTATTGTTCAGCCAAGTCTTCAAACTGATCATTAAATTCTACTTTTCCTTGGAAAATTTCAATGGTCATTTTATCTTCTGAATTATCCGAGCTTCCACCTGATGAAAATGAACACCCCGCAAGCAACGAACCTGTCAACACAATCGGAGCTAATAATTTAAATGTTTTCATTCTTTTCACCCTTCCCTGATATGATATCGGTTTCATATAAACTCAAAAAACTTTTTCCTCTTCGTACTTTATTTCTCAACCTTTTTAACAAGTGATAATGAACTCAGAAATATGATATCGGTTTCATATAAACCCAAATATTAATTCCTGAAAAAAACTAACCAAGAATTAAATTGTATTATACGGTACTGTGAAATCGTTTTCAACAGTAATTTAAAAAATATTCTTAAAATTACGTAGATTCTCTTTCTATTAATTGAATTGGCAATTGAACCTCTTCAACCATACTGTCTTTACTATTCATCATCTGAATCAACAGTTCTACAGATTTGATTCCCATTTCATCAATGGGCTGTTTAATAGTCGTTAGTTTGGGGTCTACGATTTCGGCCAGGGGCTGATCATCAAAACCGATCACGGCTAAATCATCAGGAATCTTTAAACCATTTTCTTTTGCTTCGATAATAATTCCTGCCGCTACTTCATCACTGCCCGAGAAAATTGCTGTAGGTTTATCGTTCATAGATAATATTTCCTTCACAACTTTTTTTCCATCTTCAATGGAATGTCTCTGAATAAAAATCCAGTTGGGATTAGGGGTTAATTGGTGTTTATCCATAGCTTTTTGGTAGCCTGTATTTCGATCAAAGTCACGCCCGTATCCAGCAAATAATCCCCCAGTACAATAGGCAATTTTTTGATGTCCTTTGTTAATTAGATGCTCCGTACCCATATACGCGCCCTTCTTCTGATCCAATCTCACTTTAGATACAGAAGACTGATTTACGTATTCATTACAAAGGAGAACGGGGCCATATTGCATGTAAGGTTCTATTGTCTCCCAATCATTTTCAATTGACGTCATTATAATCCCGTCTACCTGCCTGTTTTTTAACAAGTTAAGAAAATACAACTCCTTATCTTTAAGATCATTGCTTTGGAATATAATAACTTGATAATTGTTTTTAAAAGCTTCCTGCTCGATAGAGTTTACTAAATAAGAGAAAAAAGGGTTCACAATCCGGGGGACAATTACACCTATGGTATTCGATGTGTGTCCTCTTAATCTTCTGGCGGAGGGATTTGGATAGTATCCGATTTCTTCCATGGCCTTTAATACTTTTTCTCGTTTTTGACTCGATATATAAGGATGATTATTAATCACACGTGAAACCGTTGATTTTGAAAGCCCTGTAATTCTTGCTACATCTGAAATCGTTGGCATTCCAATCCTCCCCTCTGTTAATCCTTTTATGAAATCAGTTTCATACTCATTTTACCCTTTCTAATGGTTAAAATTCAATTTAATTTTTTCATTCATCAGCAGAAGACTCCCTCTTCAAGCGCCGTGTCGAAGACCGGTGGTAAGGGGGAGATGAATGCCGTTGCCGTAAGGCGAATGCCTTTGAATATTCTCCCTTCCGTGATATTCTAAAACAAGAACATACGTTCCTGATTAGGAGGTGGAAAGGTTGAGGCATAAAGCGTATAACTTTCGTATCTATCCAAATAAAACCCAAGAATCGCTCATCGTTAAGACCATCGGTTGCGCTCGTTTTGTCTTCAATCATTTCCTCTCCGAATGGAGCAG
>NZ_FOOG01000015.1 GCF_900113125.1 Halobacillus alkaliphilus
GAAAAGTTCTCCTTCTTAATCTGTATTAAAGGCTTTAATACAGGCTATGGCGATAGTTACATCCTGAAAATAGCTGCACAATCACATGGTCTCATCACTCATGTGATGTCTTAAGTGGTTTCGAGCATCTGATTAGGCTAGGTCCGGAGGGGGACGATGAAGACTCCTGTGGGATAAACATGATCGGTGAGACCCCGCAGAGCATTGCTCGAGGAGGCTCAGCACATGCCCACGGAAAGCGAATCGTCCCCCGCAGGACCTACAGACTCCCACAATATCTCGAAACTGAGTCTTACAGTAACCGGCCCTTTTGTTGAATAAAGAACACATAAAATCAGCAATAAAGTTATACATAGCCAACAAAAAAGCCCGTTGCACCTTGTGAGGTGCAACGGGCTTTACTTTCATTTTAACGGCGACGATTCCGGTTTCTTAGGAATGTCGGGATATCCAGGGTGTCTTCTTCCTGGTTTGGCTTTTGATTTTGTGGCTGAGGGCTTTCACGGCGAGGCTGTTCCTCACGTACGCTGCGCTCAGGATGACTAGGTTTTTGCTGGCTCGGACTTGGCTGGCTTGTAGATGGACGTTTCTTTTGCCCTTGAGCAATTTGCGTCTCATCAAAACCAGTTGCAATAACCGTAACTACAATTTCATCTTTGAGGTTTTCATTGATAACTGAACCAAAGATAACGTTTACTTCCTGATCCGCTGCTGATGTAACGATATCAGCTGCTTCTTGAACTTCATACAGGCTCAAGTTGGTTCCGCCGCTGATATTCATCAGTACGCCATGTGCCCCATCAATGGATGTTTCAAGCAATGGTGAAGATATAGCTTTCTTAGCAGCCTCTGCGGCTCTGCTTTCACCCGTAGCTATTCCAATGCCCATCAATGCTGATCCTTTGTCTACCATGATGGTCTTAACGTCTGCGAAGTCAACGTTGATCAGTCCTGGAACAGCAATTAAGTCTGATATGCCTTGTACACCTTGACGAAGAACATTGTCTGCTTCGCGGAATGCTTCCAGCATCGGTGTATTTTTATCAACAATTTCAAGAAGACGGTCATTTGGAATGACAATCAGCGTATCTACGCTTCCTTTCAATCCTTCGATTCCGCCTGCAGCTTGTGTGGAGCGTTTACGTCCTTCAAACGTGAACGGACGTGTTACAACACCTACGGTTAGCGCACCAAGTTCTTTAGCAACTTGTGCAATGACCGGTGCAGCACCTGTTCCTGTTCCGCCGCCCATTCCGGCTGTAACGAAAACCATATCTGCTCCTTGAAGAGCTTCTTCTAACTGTTCCTTACTTTCTTCGGCAGCTTTGCGGCCCACTTCCGGGTTTGCACCCGCACCAAGACCTCTAGTCAGTTTACCGCCAATTTGCATTTTAACTTCTGCTTTAGATAAATTCAGTGCCTGAGCATCTGTATTTACGGCGATGAATTCTACGCCTTGTACTCCATGCTCAATCATACGGTTGACGGCATTACTGCCACCGCCGCCTACTCCGATAACTTTAATGGTTGCCAGTTGGTCCATGCTTGTATCAAAATCTAACATCTTCCGTTCCTCCTAGTACACGAGATTACAAGATTTATTGTTTGTGTCCGTCCGCTGACCGACCTTGACCTGTCATTAATCAAAGAAATACTTTAATAAGTTGGACAAGCCTGATTCTTTCTTCTTCTCGGGCTTTTCATTTTCTTCATTTTGCTGTTTCGCAGCACGTTTCTGTTTTTTAGGCGCTGGTTGTGCAAATTCTTCAGTTACAGATGGGAAAATCTCTTTTCCTTGTATTTTCGCATTACGATAGGCGAATTGCAAGATACCTACACCACTTGTAAACTGCGGTTCTCTTACACCGATATAATCCGGGATTGCCAATCGAACATTCGAATGGAATACGTCCTGGGCAAGTTCCAGTATGCCAGGCATGTTCATCGTTCCGCCAGTCAGTACAAAACCTCCCGGCAATTCTCTTACTCCCATTCGTTGAAGCTCTTCAGCTGCTAAGACAAATATTTCTTCTAGTCTAGCTTCAATCATATCAGATAATTGCAATTGATTGAATGCCTGTTCGCGATTACTTCCAATGATTGTGACAGAAAATGTTTCCTGCTCATTAGCATCGTCAAAAAAAGCATGCCCATGCTCGACTTTCACTTTTTCTGCTTCTTCTGTCGATGTTCTTAATCCGATCGACAAGTCTTTTGTAATGTTATCTCCACCGAATGGAATTAAGCTGGTCCCTTTAAGGTGACCGTCTTCAAAAACAGAAATTGTGGTAGATCCACCGCCCACATCCAGTAGCGCAACACCAAGATTGGTTTCGTCGCTGGACAAGGAGACTGTCCCTGAAGCAAGAGGCTGAAGACAAACATCCAGTACCTCAAGCCCCGCACGCTCAACACACTTCAAAGTGTTATGTAAAACGGTTTTAGCACACGTAATAATCATACCTTCCATTTCCAATCGAACACCAATCATTCCGCGAGGATCAGTAATTTCATCCTGTCCATCCACGATAAACTGGCGGGGTATGACATCAATAATCTCTCTTTCTGGAGGTATAGATAGCACCTGGGCTGCATCAATCACCCGTGTAATGTCTTCATTACCAATCTCTCTGCTTTCACTTGAGACAGCAACCACTCCATGACAGGACTGCAGCTGAATATGATTGCCGTTAATACCTACCACTACACGGTCAATTTTCATATCTACCATGCGTTCTGCCTGTTCTACGGCTGAACGTATAGAATGGACCGTCTGATCTATATCAACAATTGCCCCTTTTTTCATACCGTTTGATTTAGCTGAGCCTACGCCAATAATATTGAGGGTATCATTTGAGATCTCTCCAATAATTACCTTTATACGACTCGTTCCTATATCTAAGCTAACTAATATTTCTTCTTGTTTCACCAGTGGCGCACCTCCTATTACAAGCCATTTGAGTAGTTCAAAGCATATCGAATTTACGATAAAAACACAATCTTTGCAACCATTTCGTAAATCAATTGATATTTTTTGAGACTCCAGCTTTTTTTAGATCACTTTTAAAGCTATTCTTTTAGTTGATTTCCACAAAGTCTAAAGAATATCCTTTTCATTCATCGCATTTTTTCAATTTTAAGTCAAGGAGCATTTGCAGAATTCACATGAATCCACCCTACCCTGCTGCCGTCAAAACCTTTATAACTTTTGCTATATCCATGCCATTTGTCAAGGCTTACTGCTCGGATTCTTCCGAGCTGGAGGCATCCGTAGAAGCAGATCCATCGTTATCTTCTTCATTTCCGCTTTGCTCACTGTCCTGTTCAGAGACTGGAGTGTCTTCCATATCAGGCTCGGAATCCTCTCTTGTTTCAGGTTGAGGGGTTAGTTCCGTATTTTCCTGAGGTGTGATCGTTGTTTCAGATTCTGGTGCTGACTCCGTATTATCTTCCGGACTATTATTTGCTTCAAATTCAGAGATTGATTCCTCGACCTGATCCGGGCTGTCAGCCTGAGCTTCACCTTCCGTATCTCCCTCTTCCCCCGCATCGGCATATTCTTCAAAATAAGCACCTACATCGATATGAATAATCCCTTCAGCGCCTTCTTCTAATTGAGCCACAATGGATGGATAAATGGTCATTTTATTTGAGAAATTCCGGATAGAAGCAAATACCTGAAAGCCATCGTTCATATACAGCCTAATTTGATAAGGGTTGTCTTCTTTAGGCTCCCAATGAATTTCGGAAATTAAATTCGTTACACTGTGCGGTAATTCCTTTAACTCTTTGGACATTTCTTCAAGATAAGTCTGTTTTGAAAAGCCGGCCAGGATCGGCGCATCTCCTCCAGGAAGTGAAGAAGTGGCCTCTAGTTTAGTTCCATTTTCAAGAATTGCAGAGAATTCACCGTTCGTTTGCACGTATCCGATCCGTTCTGCTTCTTCCACTTGAATCTGAACAGTATTCGGAAAATCTCGATTCACATTCACACTCTTAATTTCTTTATGAGATTCAACATTATTTTTTATAGAATCAGTATCTACTTTCCAATAATTAGTCTCTGTGGTTATATTAGCCAGTTCCTTAATTTCATCAGCAGTTACATGCCTTTCGCCCTGGACTTCTATATTACCTACATTACTCAGCGGTGACTGTAAATAAATCACAACCGCAATAAGTAAAAAGAGAATCATCAAATAAAGAATCAGTCTTCTGTTTGCTTTTTTCCTTCTTGTCTGCTTCAACTTAGGTATGCGATCTTCTATGGAAACGACTTTTCTCTCTTCCATAACGGGCATTTCTCCTTACTGCTAGACACCCTTTCGATGCTGCATTAAGCTGTATGAAAGAATGATTTACCATTACTTAATTCAATGAAGGGGTTTCTTCATCTAATGACTCCCATTATATCACAAATTTTCGCTAACGGATTACGTGAGTTAAACTAGTTTCATAATATTTTCTCCTATTTTCTCATTTATCCGCTTTCATTCACTAGTATGTCAGAATTACAGCTTCTCGTCATCCGTTTTCCACGAGTTTCATAATAAAATTATAGAAATGGGCCTGTTAGAATTGAGTGTGGATTTTACAGATAAGCTCTCGTTTCTGTAAGACTCAGTTTCGAGATAAAATAGGTCCATAAAAGAATGTTCGACTAAGACCGCCACGTCCTGTGGCAACGTCGAACGACCCTGCGTCGTGCAGGGCCCAATAGTTCAATAAGCCTCTTATAAAAATCAACGACTGTGTAAAATAAAGTCCGAGAAATAACGAAAAGACGATGCAGATAAATCTGTATCGTCTTTTAATGACTTGAAAATCTGCTGACGCTGAGCAATAATCCCAGCGAAGCAAGAGTAAGAGTGAGAGATGATCCGCCATAACTGACTAGAGGAAGTGTAATCCCAGTTACCGGAATCAACCCCGTTACTACACTAACATTAATCATTACTTGAATGGACACCATGCCCACGATGCCCAGGGCAAGAAGTGAACCAAAAAGGTCAGGAGCATAGAGACTCGTCCTGATTCCTCTCCATAGGAGAATGAAAAATAAAATCAGGATAAAGGCTCCTCCTAAGAACCCAAGTTCTTCTGCAAGTACCGCAAAAATAAAGTCTGTCTGAGGCTCAGGTAAGTAGAAGAATTTCTGCATGCTGTTTCCTAATCCAAGACCAAGCAATCCTCCTGGACCAATGGCATACAGGGACTGGATGATTTGAAATCCGCTTCCAAGAGGGTCTTCCCATGGATGAAGAAAGGCAGTAATACGCTTGATCCGGTAGGGAGCTGAAGCAATTAAAGCGATCATTCCAGCCATACCCGCCCCTGCCATCCACATAAAATGGCTGATTCTGGCTCCAGCAGTAAACATCATCACCATACATGTCCCAACCATAACCACGCCTGTCCCTAAATCAGGCTGAAGCATAATTAAAGCAAATGGAACGAGGATTAAAGCTAGTCCAGGAAGGAATCCCTGCTGAAATGAGTTCATTATCTTTTGACGCTCAGACAAAAAGCGTGCCAGAAATAAAATTAAACCAAGCTTCATAAACTCTGAAGGCTGAATACTGAACATCCCTACGCCAATCCAACTCCTTGCTCCTCCACGTACCATGCCCACGCCTGGAATTAATACAGCAATTAGAAATACTAGACACATGATTAAAATCCACTTGGAGTGTCTGTGCCAAACGTAGTAGGGAATTCTTGATAACGCCACCATGGCCACCAGTCCTACGGAAGCAAAAAGCATTTGACGCTTCGCAAAGAACCAAGGGTCATCAAACTTATACTCGGACCAGATGCTTGATGAACTGTAAACCATGACAATCCCCATAATCAATATCCCTAATATAGCGGCAACTAACCATAAATCCGGCTTTCTTTGTTTTTCCTCCATAAAAAAAGCCCTACCTCCCATCAGAATGGAAAACAGGGCTCAAGCTTGTCGCATAAAGCCCTTACTTCAGCTTATGCACAGCTTCTGTAAACATGTTGCCTCTTTCTTCGAATGTGCGATATTGATCCCAGCTCGCACAGGCAGGAGATAATAAAACGACATCATTTTGATTGGATAGATGATAAGCTTCTGTTACAGCCTTATCCATCGTTTCTACTTTAATGATATCTTTGATACCAGCAGACGTACCGGTCTCTTTTAAAAGGTCAGCCGTTTCACCAAATACGATCATTGCTTTTACGTTAGAGAGATACGGGGCAAGCCCTTCAAAACTGTTCCCCCGGTCCAGACCCCCTGCCAGCAGAATAATCGGCTGCTGGAACGAACGCAATGCATAGGAAGTGGCTAATATATTGGTCGCTTTAGAGTCATTGTAAAAGAACCTACCGTTTTTCTCCTGTACGTATTCCAGTCGATGCTTTACACCAGCAAAGGTCGTCAGCACCTGGTGAATGGCTTCATTGGAAATCCCGATGGTTTTCACAACAGCTAGAGCTGCCAGTATATTTTGCAGATTCTGCTCACCTACCAGCACAATTTCCGATTTCTTCATAATAGCTTCCTCATTATAGTAGATCCATTCATTATCTGCCCATGCCCCGCTGCCTTGCTGATGAAGAGTAAAAGGAACCTGTTTCGACTTTGCACCCGGAAGGTAGCTCATAATCTTCTTATCATCGGCATTGTACACAAATGTATCTTCTGAGGTCTGATTTTCTATAATTTTTGCTTTTGCATTATGATAAGCCTCAAGCGTGCCATGATAATCTAAATGAGCTTCGTAAAGGTTTAATAACACAGCAACGTCCGGTTTGAACGTTTCTGTTCCCAATAACTGAAAGGAGGACATTTCAACGACCATGGCCTCTTTATCACTGGTCGAACGAGCTACTTCACAAGCGACTTTTCCGATGTTACCTGCTACGGAAACAGGATGATCATCAGCCTTAATGATCTCATGGATTAATGTTGTGGTCGTGGTTTTTCCATTGGAACCCGTGATCGCAATCAGAGGTCCATCATGAAGTCTTCCCGCAAGCTCTACCTCCGTAACTACCGGGATTTCCCGTTTTACGGCTTCATCAATTAAGGGGTTTTCATAAGGAATGCCTGGGTTTTTAACAATCAGTTCTATTCCTTCAAGCGCTTCAAGCGGATGGCCACCCGTAATAACTTCTGCCCCTTTTTCGATTAAACTCTTAACATCTTCACTCTCTTTATCGGCCTTCAGGTCGTTGATTCTAACTTTGATTTCTGAATCAAGTAAGAGATGGGAGGCTGCCGTGCCACTTTTAGCTAAGCCAACAACTAAAACATGGTTATAAGGAAAATTCGTTAACGTCTTCATCCAAACATCACCTCAATATAAATCCCAAGCACGGCGAACACAAGACCTACTGTCCAAAACGTTGTGACGACACGCCACTCGGACCAGCCTTTCAGTTCATAATGGTGGTGCAGTGGGCTCATCTTAAAGACTCTTTTGCCTGTCGTTTTAAATGAAATAACCTGAATAATGACTGAGAGTGTTTCGAGTACAAACACCCCGCCTATGATCACAAGGATGAGTTCCAGTTTTGTTAAAATAGCTGCGATTGCAATGGCTCCACCAAGAGCGAGCGAGCCGGTGTCCCCCATAAATACCTTAGCAGGGTGAGCATTAAATACGAGAAACCCTAGTAATGCTCCTACAACAGCAAGGGTGAAAATAGTTACTTCCACATTAGACTGATCCGTCCACGCCAGAATAGCAAAAGCTCCGAAAGCAATAGCTGCTGTTCCTGCAAGCAGTCCATCCAAACCGTCTGTTAAGTTAACCGCATTAGATCCCCCTACAAGCATGAATAAAATGAGGAGTCCATATCCCCAGCCCAGTTCCAATTCAAAAGATGTACCAGGTAGAGTAATAAAAGTCGGAAAACCTGTTCGTTCTAAGATAATGTAAACAACGAGTGCAATAACAATTTGGCCAGCCATTTTCTGTTTTGAAGTTAAACCAAGATTTCGCTTTAAGGCTACTTTTATATAATCATCTAAAAACCCGAGCAGCCCATACCCGAGCAGTACAAATAAAACGAGAAATAGGTGGACGCTTGAAGAACCCGGTGTAAACCAGTATGAAGCGCAGAGGGTAGTGACCAGTACCGCAATGATAATCATCACACCGCCCATCGTAGGGGTTCCTGATTTTTTCTGGTGAGATTCCGGACCTTCTTCTCTAATAGCCTGACCGAACTTCAAACGTCTCAAATAAGGAATGATGATCGGCGATATCACAACTGTGAGAGCGAATGATAATGCCATGGTGATTAGTAATATGTAGTCGTTCATTTTCTAGTACCTCCTGTTACTTCGTTGTCAATCATCTCCTATGAATCATTTTACGAGATCGTTGAGTAATTCCTCCAGCTTCATCCCTCTCGAAGCCTTAATAAGAACTACGGTGTCGGCCGTTAATGCTGCACGTACATGATGACTTAAAGTTTCTTTATCTGTAAAATGTTTGGTTGCTATCTGCGGCTGCCGTTCTGCGACTGCCCTGGATATTTCTTCGGAATGCTCGCCAATAGTATAGACGGCATCAATTTTATCGGTAACGGCTTCAGCTACACTGCGGTGTAAGTCCCGGGACTGGGCCCCAAGTTCAAACATATCCCCGAGAATCAGGATCTTTCGAGATTTTGTAGTTAGTTGAGCCATCACTTCTATCAGAGCTTTCATTGATGTCGGTGAGGCGTTATAGGCGTCATTAATAATCAGAGAATCATTTATTCCTATGTGTTTCTCATAACGCATGCTCGACATCTGAAGATGATCAAAGCCTTCTTGAATTTGATCGGCCGAGAGTCCTGCCTTCTTAGCAAGGGTAATAACATAAGCTGCATTTTTCACATTATGCTTTCCAGCCAGCGGGAGCTTATAAGTTTCTTTTTCATTAATCGCGAACTCACTGGCATCATCTGAAGTGTTGATTACCTTCACTTGAGTATTGCTGCTGCTATTGAACCCGCATGATATTGATCTTTCATCTTGTTTAACGGCATCTAACAGCGGTTCGTCACCATCAATGATTAACGTACCATCCTTAGACATCCCGTCCCTGATTTCCAGCTTAGCAGAAGCGATGCCCTGCCGGGAGCCAAGGTTTTCAATATGGGATTCACCAATGTTTGTAATGACGGCATATTTGGGATGAGCAAGTTTTGATAAGACGGCAATTTCGCCTGCCCGGTCCATCCCCATTTCCAGGACAAGAACTTCTGTGTCCTCATTCATGGAGAGAATCGTCAAGGGAAGTCCGATATGATTATTATAATTTCCAGCTGTTTTATGCGTCTTATACTTCCGGCTTAACACAGAAGCTGTCATATCCTTTGTAGTTGTCTTTCCATTAGAGCCGGTTATTCCAATGACTAATGGATGAATCTTCTGCAAATAATACGCAGCCACTTCCTGAAGTCCTTTCGTCGTATCCTCAACAAAAAAGACAGGGAAATCGGTCGGTACGGCGGAAGAAAGCTCCCTATCCTTCTGCCAGAGCGCTGCGACCGCTCCTTGTTTAATTGCGTCCTTTATAAAATCATGGGCATCAAAATTCTCACCCACTATGGGTATAAACAAACTCTGCTTAGCCTCCACTCTTGTGTCGGTTAGAATTTCTTTTAATGTAATTCTGTCTTGCGCCGCTCCTTTAAATTCAGGGAAGAGGGTAGTCAGTTCTTGCACTTCTAAAATCATGATGGACGCTCCTTCATTCTCTTTAATATCATTTTTGCTACTTCACTATCATCGAAAGGATGTCTCACACCATTTACTTCCTGGTATGTTTCGTGTCCTTTTCCGGCAATTAGGACCATATCTCCTGCTTTTGCCATTCTAAGAGCATATTCAATCGCCTGCTCCCGGTCTTCAATTAATTCAAATGGATTGCTCAAGTGTCCGGTCATATCCTGAAAAATCTGTTTAGGATCTTCGCTTCGCGGATTATCCGTTGTAAAAATAACGTGATCGGCTCCTTGTATCGCGGCGTCAGCCATATAAGACCGCTTGCTCCGGTCTCTGTCCCCTCCGCATCCCACCACTACATAAGTGACACCTTTACAGAATTCTGAGATCGTCTTTAAAGCATTTTGCAGGGAGTCCGGTGTATGGGCATAATCAATTACTACTCCATACTCCTGTCCTTCCCGAACCGGCTCAAAACGTCCCCTCACACCACGGGTCGTTTCGAAAGCATGCTTGATAACAGGAAGAGGAATACCCGACAAAATTGCTGCCCCAGCTGCTGCAAGCATATTATAAACACTGAAAAGCCCCATAAGGGGACTGTTAATAGCAATTTCCCCTTTGGGAGTTTCCAGACTATAAGCAGCGCCTGTTTCTCCTAGTATGATGTCCTTCGCCATTATATCTGCATTGGAGTGAATCCCATATGTAAGCAGGGATTGTGAAGTCGAGTGAATAAATCGTTTCGCCTGCTTGGAATCTTTATTTATGATAGCAAATTTTCGCCGCCCTTTATTATACCCGTTACCTAATTGAGCAAACAATAGGGACTTAGCCCGAAGATAATCATCAAAGTTATCATGGTAATCTAAATGATCGCGGGTGAGATTGGTGAAGATGGCAATGTCAAAATCGCAGCCATAGACTCTGCCTTGATCAAGCGCATGCGAAGAGACCTCCATAATCGCCGTAGTTACCTTCGCCTTGCGCATTTCCGCAAAATAACGCTGAAGTGAGAGACTGTCTGGAGTGGTATTCTTAACAGGATAGGTTTTTCCAGCGATAGACACTTGAATCGTGCCGATCATTCCTGTCCGTTGATTATAATTCCGAAAGATTTCGTCCAATAAATACGAAACAGTTGTTTTCCCATTCGTTCCTGTCACTCCAATCACCCTTAAGTGCTCCGATGGAAAACCATAAAAAATAGAAGCTGCCATCGCAAGAGCCCTCACGGTATCATTTACAATCACAACAGGCAGGCTCGTTGTGACTTCTCTTTCCGCCATGATGACCGCAGCCCCTTTAGCTTCTGCTTCTTGCGCATACTCATGTCCATCGGCTTCAACACCGTGAATGCAAATAAAAAGGTCACCGGGACCCGTGGATCTTGAATCCATCGAAATCCCTTTAACCGTAATGTCTAACAGGGGTTGAGTTACTTTATAAAAAGGCATAAGCTTCAGTAACTTTTTCATTTTCATAACTGTCACCCTTACCCACATACAAGATTCATTATAGCAAATTGACGAACCTTCTGTATGCCCATTATTGTTTTTTTGAACGGTTTATCGTTACAGTTTGTTCACGAATTTGAAACATAATGCAACTAACTATTTCTAATTCCCCATATAAACTCGGACTTTGGATCCGCTCGGCACCTTCACTCCAGCTTCAGGCGCCTGGGTAATCACTTTATCACCTTTTCCACTTGCCTCGATTTTTAAGTTGGTGAGCAACTGATTGAGCTCTTTTTTCTCAAGCCCTGTAACATTCGGAACTTCAACCAATGGCTCATCAGGCCATGTATATTCTTTTTCCAGTCCATCTTTACGCGGTTTCACCTCTAAAGCTCTCAGGCTGTCTTCCATGATATTCCCTACGATAGGAGCCGCCACAACGCCTCCAAACTGGACGGTATCCTTCGGGTTATCGATGGCTAAATAAACCACTAATTCAGGATCATCTGCAGGCGCAAAGCCAATGAATGAAACGATATGGTTGTTTTCCATATACCTTCCATCCGGTCCAACCTTTTGGGCGGTACCCGTCTTACCACCTACGCGATATCCTTCGACATAAGCTCCGCGGCCTGTTCCTTTAGCCACAACGCTCTCCAGCGCCTTACGGATTTGTGCGGATGTTTCTTCTGAAATTACGCGATCCTTTACTTTCGGCTCATTCTTTTCTTCTGCTTCTCCAGTGACTGGATCAAGCCAGGCTTCCTGGATGTAAGGTTCGTAATAATATCCTCCATTCACAGCTGCCGCTACGGCCATCACCTGTTGAATAGGGGTAACAGAGACGCCTTGTCCAAACGCTGTCGTTGCCTGTTCCACAGGACCAACATTTTTAGGCTTAAACAAAATCCCTTTGCCTTCCCCTTCCAAGTCAATACCAGTCTTTTCCCCGAAACCGAATCGGTCAATATATTCAAATAGTTTATCTTTACCTAAGCGCTGGCCCAATTGGACAAATCCTGGGTTACAAGAGTTTTGAACTACTTCCAAAAACGTCTGATCCCCGTGTCCTCCACGCTTCCAGCAGTGTAAAGTGGCTCCATCTACCTTCACAGCACCTGAATCGTGAAAATGCTCATCGTGTAGGTCGACCAGATTTTCTTCCAGCGCCGCTGCGAGCGTAATAATTTTAAAAGTAGAACCCGGCTCATACGTACTCCAAACCGGCAAATTTCGATTATAAACCATTGGTTCAACTTCCTGATAATTAGCTGGATTAAAATTCGGACGCGAAGCCATAGCTACTACCTTCCCAGTATCAGGATCCACTGCTAAAGCGACCGCTCCGTCTGGGTTGTATTTGCTTTGGGCAATATCCAGCTCTCTTTCAACAATGGCCTGGACTTTATAATCAATCGTAAGCTGAAGATCTTTTCCGTCTACCGGGGGTTTGTAAATATCGGCCATGTCAGGCATTCGCTTCCCTTTTGCATCGGAGAAGAAAGAAAGAGCTCCCTTTTCGCCCTTAAGCTCATCATCATAATAGGCTTCAAGACCAAGAAGCCCCTGATTATCAATGCCGCTGAAACCGAGTACGTGGGAAAGAAACGAACCATGAGGATAGTAGCGCTCCGAATCTTCTGCGATGTAGACCCCAGGCATCCCTAGAGATTGGATAGCTTCTGCTTTATCTTCTGAGATTTTCCGGCCTTCTGGGTGGATTTTTTCAATAGATATTTGTTTCGTGACGTGGGTGTAGGCTTTCTCCACACTCATCTCAAGAATTTGAGCTAAATTCTTAGCTGTGGTTTCAGGGTCTTTTACCTGCCTTGGTACAACCATGACGGTTGGAGCGGACTGATTGCCGACAAGCACTTCCCCATTTGTGTCCACAATGCTGCCTCTTTCTGGTTCAAATGTGATGTCACGGCTCCATGACTCTTCTGCTTTAGCGATTAGAAAATCACTGAGTACAAATTGAACGTACCCGAGCCTTCCAATAATGACACAAAAAATAACCATTCCCACAAGAAAAACAGTGATCAATCGTTTCTTAACAATGACTTGCGATACTCTTCTCATCCACATAACTCCTTTTGAAAGTCGGTAGAGTCAGCTTGTATCACTATATGCATTGTAGAAGCGATTAGAACACTGTCTGGAATGGTCTTCCCTATGATTCTGGCGGTGCTAGTTCTACCACCAGATAACCTTCTTCTTTAATCTCCGAACCTGGAGCTATGCTTTGTTTTGCTACGTATCCATTACCCATCGTTTCTATATTGAAGCCAAAATACTCGGCAAGACGGTGGACATCCCTCAAAGAATAGCCTGTCAGATCAGGCATCGTTGGTTGATCGGTTATAACCATAATTCTCTGATTCTTTAATAGCTTAGCGCCTGGTTCAGGTAATATTTTCTCTACCTCACTACCTTGACCAATCACTTCCACCCGATTGAAGTTTTCTTTTAATCGGCTGGTAGCTTTCTCCACAGAAAGATCGGTGACATCAGGAAGTTTTACTTGAGAGACTTTGGTTTGACTCTCCTCATCTGGTTTAATATCGAGATAATGCAGACTGTTTTCCATGACCGTTTTCACAATGTGCGATACTGGATCTGAGCCATACTCAGTATTATCCAAATCAGGCTGCTGGACAGCCACATACATTAATAGTTCAGGATCATCTTTCGGGGCCATACCCATGAAAGAAAACGTGTAGTTCTCTCTTCCGGTCATATAGCCGCCTCCTGGTTTACTAATCTGTGCGGTTCCGGTCTTACCCGCGAGGGAAAAATCATCAAGTTTAAATTTCTGACCTGTACCATTTTCAGAAGTGACTACCTGCCCCATTAAATCTCTCACCTGAGAGGCTGTTGATTTTGAAATAGGTTCTCCAATAACTTCAGGTGACTGCTCTTTTAAAATTTCCCCGTCCTTACTTGAAGAAATCTTTGAAAGAATATAAGGTTTCATCATTTTGCCATCATTTGCAATGGATGTAGCAGCTGTCATGAGCTGGATCGGTGCAACCGTTGAGCCTTGACCAAATGCGGTGGTAATCTGCTCAATTGGCTTATCAAAAACTAATGAACCTGTTTTCTCTCCAGGTAAGTCAATCCCAGACTTTTGATTGAGATGAAAATCAGAGAGATATTTCTTAAACTTATCGGGGCCTAATTTCTCGTAAGCAAGGATGGATGCAGCAACGTTTGAGGATCGCTGAAATCCTTCGTTAAAGGAAATCATTCCCCAGCCCTCTCCGTTGTTATGATCGCCAATTGTACTTGAATTCTCCGTCACTTGATACCTGCCGGATTTATATAGCTCATCACCATCATAAACTCCTTCTTCGATAGCGGAAGCCCAGGTGAACATTTTCATAGTGGAGCCCGGTTCGAAAGGATAAGCTATCAAATCATTGTACCAGTTCTCTACCTCGCCAAGGTCATTAGGGTTATAACTCGGACGGTTACTCATGGCTAAGATCTGGCCTGTATCAGGATCCATAACACCGGCCATGATTTTCTCTGGACTGTATTGTTCATCTACTTGAGACATGGCATCTTCCAGAAAGGTCTGGATTTTCTGGTCAATCGTCAGGTAAACATTTTCGCCATCATCCGGTTCCTTCATCACCTGATTAGGATCCAGCAGTTTAGTTCCGTATTTATCGCGTTCATAGCTTATTTTTCCTTCTTCTTCTTTCAAATACTTCTGCATTTGCTTTTCTATTCCTGTAATTCCTTTGATATCCCCATCTTGTGACCGGGCAAACCCAATGAGATGTGAGGCAAAAACCCCGTTAGGATAATAGCGCTTAGCTTCTTCCTGAAACGTGATACCATTCAAGTTTAAATCTTTAATCTCTTCCATTTCTTCTTGAGAGATTTCCCGCCCATTAGCTCCAAACTCTACTTGAAAGCGATCATTTTCCTTACCATTCTTAATAGTTTCAAGGATTTCACTTTCCTTAAGTTCAAGTAAAGGAGCAAGTTCGGAAGCCACTTTTTCAGGATCTGTTACGTGTTTGGGGTTTTCAAGGTTTACTGAATAGTCCGGGTCTACAATCGCCTGTAAACGATACATAGGACGATCATAGGCCAGCACCATTCCATTCTTATCATAGATTTTGCCTCGGTCGGCATCAATCTTGTAAGAGCTTGTCCTGATCTCCTCCGCCCATTCTTTTAAATCTACACCCTCTACAGTCGCTGTAGTTTCAATATAAAGGAACCGGCCGACAATAATCAGAAATACAAAAGAAAACACAAGGATGAGCAGAGCTGCACCCCTATGTGTGTTTGGGTTTTTCATATATACATCACCAGTTTTAAGATTTTATTACTCGATATTAGCTGCTTGTTTGACTTGCGCATTTTGGATGTCCAGTCCATTCTCTTTGGCGATCTTAAGAATACGGTCCGGATTGCTCAGTTCTTTCACTTGAAAAGCAAGGTTTTCATTCTGAGATTCCTGTTTAGAAATTTCCTGCTCCAAGCTTCGAATATCACGATTCAACTCATCCGTTGACGCCGAAAATTGCACCAGAAATATAGAGGCCGCAAGAAATAATGTTGTGGCTGCTGAATACAGCATTTTCTCCCCCGTACTGATCCATTGTTTTTTGCGATGCTTTACTTTTTTTACCTGTTTCTGTCTCTCAGGCTGTTGAAAAGGCTGCTCCTCTTTTCTTATTTTCTCTACACTCATGTTTGCTTCCACCCTTCTTCAAATTGAAACTCTGAATTCCAAGGTTTAATCTTCTCTACAACTCTCAACTTTGCTGAGCGTGAACGACGGTTTTCTTCCAATTCTTCACTTTCGGCAACAATCGGTTTACGTGTCACCATTTCAAATGGCGGTTGTTTATCTTCAGGGATAATGGGGATATTTTTGGGCAGAGGCGGATTAGAACTCCATTTTTTAAAAGCTTGCTTACATAAGCGGTCTTCTAAAGAATGGAAGGTAATCACGGCAATACGTCCATTCATGGCACACACTCGGGCAGCCTGATGCAGACTATCCTGAAAAGCACCCAGTTCGTCATTTACGGCAATACGAATTGCCTGAAAAATTCTCTTCGCCGGATGCCCGCCCTTACGTCTGGCAGGTGCAGGAATTCCCTCTTTAATTAGTTCGACAAGTTCTCCTGTTGTTTCAATCGTTTTCTCAGCTCGAGCGGCTTCAATTTTTCTTGCAATCTGTTTAGAAAATTTCTCTTCTCCATACTTAAAGAAAATTCTTACGAGACGCTCATACGGCCACTCATTCACGACTTCTTTGGCACTCAGTTCATTAGACTGATTCATCCGCATATCTAAAGGTGCATCTTGATGATAGCTGAATCCACGTTCCTCAACATCTAATTGAGGACTTGATACACCAAGGTCGTATAAAATCCCATCGACTTCGGTGTAACCTAGTTCTTCCAGTTCATTCTCCAATTCACGGAAGTTCGCATGCACAAAAATCACTCGATCCGAGTATTCCTCCAAACGTTCACGCGCCGCTCCAAGGGCTGCTTCATCCTGATCGAATGAAATTAACCGGCCCTTCTCGCTTAACAGAGAGGCAATCACTTCTGAGTGCCCTCCACCGCCAAGCGTACAGTCGACATATGTACCGTCAGGATGAATGTTTAAGTGCTTTATAGTTTCTTTTTTTAATACGCTGTAGTGTTCAAACATGTACTCACTCGTTTCTCATCTTCAAATATCAAAATCAAGCATATTCTCTGCAATTTCAGAGAATGATTCTTCCGATGCCTCAAAATACGTTTCCCAATGCTCATTGCTCCAGAATTCAATCCGGTTCGATACGCCGATGACCACACATTCTTTCTCAAGTGAAGCATACTTACGAAGTGGAGGTGGGATATTGATTCTTCCCTGCTTGTCCACTTCACATTCGACGGCACCTGAAAAGAAGAACCTGGTGAAAGCGCGGGCATCTTTTTTTGTAAGGGGGAGCTTCTTAAGCTTCTCTTCAAGAAGCTTCCATTCATTCATAGGATAAGCAAATAAGCATTGCTCTAAACCTCGAGTAAGGACAAACGTTTCCCCAAGGTCTTCACGAAATTTGGACGGAACAATAATCCGACCTTTCGTATCAATGTTATGCTGGAATTCACCCATGAACATAATGGTTCCCCACCTTCTGTCTTCACCTTACCACATCGCCCCACTTTTCTCCACATACTTTTAATTTTTCTGCATCTACAAAAAAAATCCTGCCTGAAAAGGCAAGATTTTAAAGGTTTAAATGATTTTTTTCACACAGTGGAGAAAGGTGGAGGACTTTTTATACATAGACGACATAATGATCCTGATCAAAAGTTAACAAATGCTGATTTAGTCGCTGGAAAACGTCCGTTCCCTGCTCATTCACCCATGGGAGAATACTCCACATCCGTTCTTGAAGACCGCCTGCAGGGTGGAGAAGTAAATCCAGTTCATTAAACTGAGTCACTTCTCTTTCGTATTTCTCTTCCAACGTCTTAGCCATCCGCTTTTCTAAATAATCAACATGCTGGTAAATGTAATGAAGATTTTTATCTGCAAGACCTTCGAGATCCGGTCCCAGTTCTGCAGATTTTTCTCTAAGAGGCTTGTGAATACGCTCAATTTCCTCTTTTACCTGCGCACTGAGCTGAGGAATAGGCGGCGCACTCTTGGACGCAATCCACCTCATTTTCTTTTCGCCGGTGCCAAATTGTACAGCTTCCTGAGGTTCTAAGTGGAAGTGTTTCAAATCCTGCTCGGATTTACGGTCTACCAATGTAAAGGATAAACGAGGAAGTACCGGCGGCATCTGAAGACCGACGGCTTCAAACCCAGGTTTTAGTACAGACCAGTAATTAATCTCGCCTGGTCCACCTATAAACGCGAGTACAGGGAATAAGAAATCCTGCATGAGCGGCCTTGACACTACATTATTGCTTAAACACTCAGGGTGATGTTCTGCTATCTCTAATAATTCCTGCTCCGATAACAGGACTTCATTCTGTTTGCCTCTGAAGCTCCCGTCCTTCTCACGAGTGAGAAGGACACGCTCACCCTCATGATGGTAGAACAAATGAGCATCTTCTGCTTCACTGTCTAATACTGTCTCATATCCATCCTGAGCATTTAATTGAATGGCAGAAAAAACACGATGAGCGATTTCGGCATTTTGCTGAATCATTGAAGTAAAGTAAGCAGATTCAAGCTTACGTACTTCCGGGCGATGAGCATCCATCACCACCAGACCTTCATCCGGAAACAGGAGATAAACCAGTTTGGCAAAGAAATCACTATAGCTTTCTGACTGCTCCAATAAGCGCAGTGTCTGTTGATAGAAATCACCAGTGTATTCCGTCTCATCTATCTCACTGAATATTTGCTGCAGCCATTCTTCTCCAGCTTTCTGGTCAATTTTAATATCTGAAACGGAAGCTTTTCGGTCCGGTTCCTGGGAGATAGCCATTTTTTTCATTTTTCCGTGACTATTAACCATAATGTGGTTAATCTCATCAAAATCATGATCCTCTCCTGCAACCCAGAAAACCGGGAGAACAGGCTTACCTAGTTCAGCTTCCTTCTTTTTAGCCAGCTGAAGGACAGAGATGATTTTATGAACCGTGTACAACGGACCTGTAAGCAGTCCCGCTTGTTGTCCCGCTATGACCACGGTTGCGTTTTCATCTTTCAGCCTTTCAATATTGTCCAATGTACTTTTCGGTGCCCCCCATCTCTCGTTCATTTCTTTTAAAACTTCCGAAAGATTGGTGCGCTGATAGGTTTGGTCTTGCAAAAACTGCCATCGATTCTTCCAGGCTTCCTGATCTCCGGGCGCATACGAGAATTTATCTTTTACGTTTTCGAAGTTATATTTATAATCATGAAACAGGCTCTGTTTCGGTTTTAATTGAATAGGATCGATCCGCATTTATGAACTACTCCTTTGTCGGGCAAATATTCTTGTAGTATGTATCCTCTTAGTATTGTACAAAAAAGATTCAGGGAGTTCATCTAATCTGTTTCTTACCCCAGTAAACGATCGACCAGACCATAAACAGTCAGCCCTAAATAGAAAAGGGTGAAAACTAAGAAACTGACTCTCCAAAACCCCTTCAACGCCCGTTTGATCTGAACATCATGATTCTTTCGATACTGGGCAATTAGGGAAAGCCCCAAAAGAATTAGGAGGAAAATCATAATAAAAGCAAAAAAATTCTGATCAAATATAACTAGCAAAAGGACATGTACAGATAAGATAAAGATAGGCGCGGTGAAATTAGCAGTCTGATGAATAGCTTTCCACTTGTGACGCTTGAATTTCCTGGCAAACATATAAAAAATCAACACTACCGGGACTGGCAAGGTGAGGATCGCAGCCAATGAGAATACCAGGAATTCCATCATCTCTCTGTTGGTCTCCCCTCATTTCGAACTTCAATTGCGTGCACGGCATCCACTACAAATTGGTGGTTCGGCAAAGCATGAGCGCTTCGTTTTACCAAATATTCATTTATGGCTTCAATTTCCGTTTTTCTCCCATCTTCTAAGTCTTTGAGCATAGAAGATTGATTTTCAGCCGTGAGTTCTGCAATCGATAATACACGCTCCCATTCCTCATCCACGCGGCGCCCTAATACCATACAGGCTTCCTGGCACAATCGCCACGCCAGGGATCTAATATAATTATTCGAGCAAACGGCTCCATTTCTAACTTGAAATATTCCTGTTAAAGGATTGATTACAGAATTAATCAGCAATTTCGAAGCAAGCATCTCCTCATAATCTTCTCTAAAATAAACCGGAAACTCTTCGGTATGCAAAGCTTTGATTATCTGTTGAAGACCAGCCTCCTGAGAAGGCAGGGCGGCCAGATTCATTCTTCCTTTTCCCGTATGCTTTACGCGTGTGTCATCTACTCTCAGTGCGCCGTGTTCAACCACCCCAAGCCAGCATATATTTCGGAGTTCTTTTATTCGCTCCAGGTGCCCCATACCATTTTGTAAAAAAAGGAAAGGAACATTTGAAGGCAAGGTCATGTTTAATAAAGGATCAATATCTTTCTGTTTAACTGCAATTATTAACAGATTATGATTCTTTACCCCCTCTTCAATAGTATGCGCCCTTACCCGAGTAGACTCCCCCAAACCATCACAATGTACGCCTTCTCTTTCTATATGATTTCTCTGCATTTCTCTTCTTACATACAGGTGAACTTCGTGGTTCCTGCCCAAATAGGCAGCGGTAAGCAGCCCTATGGAACCTCCCCCAATGACTCCTATATCCATCGGTCTCCCCTCACTTCGATCAAATATTTTTTTCTTATTGTAGCAGACTCTTATGTACAATAGCAGTCGATAATTGTCAGTCCACTAATTGTTCATTTCATTCTGAAAATTTTTATATTATAATAAAGGAAGATACAGATAAATAGAAAGGGGAATCTTCATGATGACTTCCACGAAAGTAAAACCTTTACTGGTCAATTATAAAACATTAGAAGAGTTCAAACGTTTTAAAGAATATGGCAACCAGGAGCTTGCTATGCTTGAAGATCTTGAGAGCAACATTGTAGAAAATGATAGCGAATCGCCTTTTTTTGGTGTCTATTATGGAAGCGCTTTAGTGGCTCGCATGAGTTTATACCGTGTTCGCGCTAAATACGATAAGTATTTCGTTCCACCTCAGGACTATCTCGAGCTGTGGAAACTTGAAGTCCTTCCTGACTACCGGG
Source organism: Halobacillus alkaliphilus (assembly GCF_900113125.1). Taxonomy (GTDB): domain Bacteria; phylum Bacillota; class Bacilli; order Bacillales; family Halobacillaceae; genus Halobacillus; species Halobacillus alkaliphilus. The sequence goes on from NZ_FOOG01000015.1 coordinate 20,891, forward strand.
AAATGGGCTTTGGAAAAGACCTAGTTGAATTCGCGAAAAGCTTCGAGCTTCCTATTAAAACAAATCCCCGCATCAATTCCCACGGTTTTTGGGAAAAAATGGGCTTTCAAAAGGCGAATTATGATGTGGAGCGTGACTTAGGTGAAAATCCACTCATCTGGATGCCTACAGGTGTCGAGGAAAGAGACATAAATGCTTAATAATATATAAACACAAACAAGGCCGCTACATGACGTGTAGGGGCCTTTTCCTTATCCGGACTTTGCAACGGGATCCCGCCTGTCGGACTTATCAGTTTAATGAGAATACAATAAAATAGCTTTGTTCGTTTACATAGGAGTCTTCTGATGTTGTTTGACCCAATGAACGAGTTTATCCATTTCATTCCAAGCCGCTTCCCACTGTTTCAACTGGTGCCTGAGCTTCTGATTGTCTTCACTCAGCTGTTTTAACTCATATTCAAGCTTCTGTTTCCCCTTTTCGTCATACTGTTTTACTTTCATTTCTTTTAAGAAGGATATTGCAGCATCAATTGATAGTGGTGAATCTTCAGCTGAAGGTATACTTGTATAAATTGTTCGCTTTTCTTTGCGGTTTTGTTTCGCCTCTTGAATTTCATCGTAGTAATCTTTTCGTACGGTCGCATTCCATCTAAACCCACAAGCTGCGGGCGTTCTATTCAAATGTTCAGCGACTTCCTGAAAGGCTTCAAGCTGTGTTTTCCCTTCCCGGATGTACTTAAGAACCGTATTAGCCAGAAGTACATCTTCTTCTTCCTTCCAGGCGTCTTGTCTAGGGGCATCCATACCATCCCTCCTCTATTGTTTGTTTATAGTTATGCAGAAAGGATGGTTGATAGAATAGTATTCATAACTTTTTTCTTGTGTTCATAAACTTTTCCACCGCGAGTTTATGTTCCTCGGTTTCCCATAAGTCCGAACAAAGCCGAACCTCTTCTTCCATCCGCTCATAAATATCCTCTGGAAAGCTTTCTTTTAGAAGCTGGTTTTTGAACACACGCATCTGAGCCGCCGTTTTATTTAAAAAAGGCTGAATATCTTTTAAACCTTTTATATCTTCCAAAGAAGATATTTTATGCAGCCAGCCTAAATGAAGTGTTCTCTCTGCATCATACATTTCCGCATCCATCAGCCAGTGAGCGGCATTTCCTGAAGTTAGACGCTGGTAAAGAAGGGTACCTCCACCCCATCCAGGAGTTATCCCGAGGTTTCCCTGAACGAAGCCGAACTTAGCTTCTTTACGGCCATAGCGGAAATCACAGGCCGTAGCAATTTCACAACCTCCTCCTCTAGCCTGGCCGTTCAATAGAGCGATCACGGGTATAGGCATTGTAGCAATCTGGTGGAGCACCTCCATCATAGGACGCAGCAGATTATAAGCTTCATCTGCTGGCATATCACCGTGAAATTCGTTTAAATCGCCCCCTGTGCAAAATGCACGATCCCCTTCCCCAGTAATGACTAGAAATTTCAGCGTATGATCCGAACTTACCAGTTCCAACGCTTCCTTCAGCTCTCTAGTCATCTGTCGAGTAACCGCATTCATTTTTGCTGATCTTTGAAGCGTAAGTACTGCATAATTTTCCTGTTTAATGTCCAGCTGCACCTGTTCCATCTCCATCACCTCTATTCATTAATTTAACATAAGGTTTGATTAAATCACCCTGTTGATTTTACAGTAGACCTCCTTTTCCTGTAAGACTCAGTTTCGAGATAACTTGGGTCCGTCGCCCAAAAAGGATGAGGGCGGCTACGGAAACAACTCGCTTTCCTACGGGGGAACGGTGAGCTTCCTCGCTCGTTTCACTCCCTGCGGGATCTCACCTAGTCCCTTCTCCCGTGGGAGTCTCGTTGTTTCCTTCGCCGCCCGAACGATAGCTGATGAGCGGACCCTGCTATAGGAGAAAGGAGGCATGCTGCATCTGCCTCAAATGCTTCTATAACAGGGTTCCTACACGTGAAAACATGTGTGGATCTCGTTCATTGGAAGGCGATTATGGATAGATTTTCGAGCTCTCCATAATCGCAGTGGGGCGGAAGGGAACGGCGAAGACTCCTGTGGGATGAACATGATCGGTGAGATCCCGGAAGGCGTAGCCTGAGGAAGCTCACCACATGCCCACGGAAAGCGAGCCGTTCCCTGGAGCCCCTTCTCCACCCAATATCTCGAAACTCTTCCACAATCCGGCCCGTTAGTGGAATGATACTTTTATGACATGAGCATCAAAAACGTTTAAAAGATCTAAACATAAAAAAAAGAGCCTGACGTATGTTCAGACTCTTTCTTCTACAAGGATTTAGTTGTTAACCACTTGTTTCCCGTTGTATTGTCCACAAGATTTGCAAACATGGTGTGGCTTAGTGAACTCACCGCAATTTTCACACTTGTGCATTTTTGGTGCGTGAAGTTTTTTGTGAGTACGGCGTTGATTTTTGACTTTTTTAGACGTTCTGCGCTTTGGTACTGCCATGTTCTACACCTCCTTTTATTTACGATTAGAAAATCGAAACGATTTTCTTATTCGTCTTCTTTTTCATCTAATAATGATTGCAGTTTAGCCATTCGAGGATCCACTTTGTTTTCCTCTGGTTCCTCAGTAACTACTTGCCAGCCTTTCCCTTCCTGGGGGGCCGCATCCTGAGCCTCATTATCATTGGAAAATACTCTCGTTGGAATCTCCAACTGTACATTTTCCTTGATATAAGGCGTCAAGTCAAGCACTTCTCCCTGCACTGGATGAACTTCGGAATCATCTTCTTCCTCATGATAAGGAGAAAGATTGAAGGCTTCCAGTGCATCAATTTCAAACGGATAAGTCACATCGACTAATGTCCGGGCACAAGGTAAAACCATTTCTCCATCAATTGAAAAAGTCACCGTAATATCGTTTCCGTGTGTGACGGCTTGACCTTTGACATGGACAGGGGAAATCCTGCGAATGTCATTTTTCATTTCTTCTAATTCGCGAATATCTACCTCTTCTTCAAAAACAAACGGTTCGTCACCTGCTTGTTTAAGTTTCTGGAGAGGAAATTTCATAGTTATCACCTCATGGCAACAAGAGTTATTGTAAAAGGATTTACGTCATTTGTCAATATTTTTTCTTTACAGCAAATCCTACTCATTTCTCAATGGTTTCATTAAGATAACATATTTTGCCCTTTGTATGCGAATTTTCTTCCTCTTCATGATAAAATAAATTCAATCCATGTTAAAATCTACTTTATTTTGAGGAGGAACTTATTTGAAAGCGTGCGGGGTTATCGTGGAATACAATCCTTTTCATAATGGTCATCTTTATCACTTGGAACATTCGAAAGAAAAAGCAGAAGCTGATTGTATGATTGCCATCATGAGTGGAAATTTCCTGCAGCGCGGGGAACCTGCCATCATTGATAAATGGCACCGGGCTGAAGCAGCCCTAAAATCTGGTGCTGATCTCGTATTGGAGCTTCCCTACATATATGCTGTTGAGCACAGTGACTATTTCAGTCAGGGAGCCGTTCAGACTCTTTCTGAAATTGGGGCGGAATCTATCTGCTTCGGCAGCGAAAGTGGTGAAATACAGGCTTTTCTGAGCGCTCACGAGCATTTAGAGCGTCATGCAGGGCTGTATGATGAAACGGTAAGAAAATATTTAAATCAGGGGTACTCCTTTCCTGAAGCCTCTCGTTTTGGTTACAAGGCTGTTGACCTGCCAAAGAACAGTATTGATCTGGCTCAGCCCAACAATATTCTGGGCTACAGCTACGTAAAACAAATCCTGGCCTGCAATAGCAAGATTCGTCCGCTTACCATTAAAAGAGAAAAAAATCATTACCATGACGAAACGATTGAGGGGAATATTGCAAGTGCTACCAGTATAAGAAAAGAACTCTTAGCTGATGGTATGAACCACCTTGTTCAGGACTCTATTCCACAAGTCACCCGGGACCAGCTCCTTTTATATAAGGAAAATAAGGGGACGTGGCATGAATGGAATCAATATTTCTCTTTACTGCAGCACAAAATCTTAACTATGAAACCGAAAGATCTCCGTTCTATCCACGGAGTCGATGAAGGGCTTGAACACCGGCTCCAACGAATCATTAAAGAATCTGAGAATTTTCAGCAGTTCATGGAAAAATTAAAGACGAAACGTTATACGTGGACTAGATTGCAGCGCACGCTCGTTCATATTTTGACAGGGTCAGAAAAGCAGGATGCTCAATTGCTGCTGAACCAGCCTCCACCTTATGTACGAGTATTAGCTATGAGTGACACTGGGAAAGATTATTTGCGTTCGACTAAGAAACAGATGAGAATCCCCTTACTAACACAGCCACAGCAAATGAATCATCTTATGCTGGATATTGAGGAGAGAGCAGCAATTGCATACTACAGTGTTTTAGAAGCCTCTGTAAGGAACGCTATGATTAAAAGGGAATACGGTGCCCCTGTTCAACTTTAAAAAAGAAGCAGCCTTCTTAAGAGGCTGCTTCTTTAGTATTAGGCTGGTTCAAGGTCCTTTAGATAGGTTAGAGCCTCTTGGAACGTATCCACGGGAACTACCTTCATATCTGTCTCAATGTCCTCTGCAGTCCGTTTGGCTACTTGATAATTAGAGTTTTCACGTCCTTCTTCATTCGGAGCAAAAAAGATGTCCGCCCCATCATTAGAGGCCGCTACCACTTTCTTATCTATACCGCCGATTCTTCCTATTTGCCCTTCGTAGTTAATTTCACCAGTGCCGGCAATTTGAAATCCTTTGGTAATATCATTTTCTGTTAATTGATCATAGATTTCTAGCGAGAACATTAAACCAGCGCTTGGTCCGCCGATTTCTCCGCTCTTCACTTTAACTTCTGGATCAACCTTTACGGATCGATCCGTTACAAGCGAAATTCCTACGCCGACTTTATCTGGGTTGTCAGGAAATGGAGCAAGCTCGATGTCTTTTTGAAGCGTCTCCTCATCTCTTTTGATCGTTAATGTTACATTTGTTCCTTTTTTCATATCAGTGACATAATTAATTAAGTCACTGGACTCTTCAATTTTGTTTCCATCAACTTCCAGAATTTCATCTCCTGATTGCAGTTTTTCTTCTGCAGGGATCCCTTGAATAACACTCATTACAAAAACGCCTTCGAAATTAATTTCAATGTCTCTATCTGCCGCCTGATAAGCGACCACTTTAGCCGCTTCCTGAGACGATTCCATCATTTGAAGCTGCGCATGATAGTATTCTTCTTCTGATACACCCTCTGGACGGATTTGTTCGATCGGATAAACTTGGTTGTATGGCCTGATTTTAGCCATCAGCCACTGAATTGGTGTGGCCTGTCCGCCTCTAACGGTTACCAGATGCATATCTCCTTCACTATCATATCCATCGACGACTTCGACAATCGGATCCAAAGCGTCAGCAGAACCTGGTTTGTAAATATAAAACGGTAATCGATATGCCGCTAAAAATGCAATAATCAATGCGGTTATGATTCCAGTAATTAATACGCGCTTATTGGCTTTCATTCTTTTAGGGCTCCTTCCATGCAGCAAGCCTGGTTTGGATGTTTTTTATCTGGCCTTCAGCTGCTGCTTCCCCGGCGGCTACGATGTCTTCAATGTTCGTAAAAGCGCGGGAACTATATTTGGATACATCTGGACGAATCATAACATCAGCATCTGTTGATACTCCCATAGCATTCACTAATTCATCCTGCATGATGTCTATACTTTGAGTAATAACATCATAAATGGTATTGATATTGGGATCGGCATCAAAATGAGCACAATCTACTGCGATTACTATGTCAGCTCCCATCTGTTTAACAACAGAAACGGGAACACGGTCCATTACGCCTCCATCAATATATAAACGCTCATTGATTCGTTCCGGCACAAAAATCCCGGGAATGGCGATGCTAGCCCGGACTGCTTCACTGGCAGGACCATCTGTAAAAATCATCTTTTGCCCGGCATACAGATCTGTCGCAATAATCGCCATAGGTAGAGGGAAATCTTCTATGTTCTTTCCAAAAGTAAAAAGACGAATGTACTCTTTTATACGACGCCCCTGAATAAAGCCCATCTTCGGGACGGTGAAATCCAAATAATATTTCCGTTTAAACGTAAAAGCGAGTTTATACATATCCTCGATCTTTTGTCCAGCCGCAAAAAAAGAGCCTACTAAAGCTCCCATGCTGCTCCCTGCTATCATATCGATTGGAATTCCGTAACTTTTGAGAACCTTGAGAACGCCCAGATGAGAAAAACCACGTGCTCCTCCCGAACCTAGCGCCAAACCAATCTTCGGACGTCCCACCTGCTATTCCCCCTTCAAGACTTTGCTATATTTTATGGAATAAATCGTTATCTTATGAGCGTACATATGGAATATAGACTAGCTTTCCTGTTACATGTCCAAATATATCCTCATTCTACTATGGATGATATTAGAAGTACAGGAAACCGTGCGCGTTGAGGAGGCGTTGCTAATTTCCAAAATAAAGACTATGTGGCTGACCTGCTTAACACTTGGTTTTGCCGTATCATTAATTATATACCCTAAAGCTGCCTTGACCGCCAGTTTAAGGGGGCTGGATCTTTGGTGGGAGGTAGTCTTTCCATCTCTTCTACCATTCTTTATTACGGCCGAATTGCTTATTGGATTTGGTGTGGTTCATGGTCTGGGAGCCCTGAGCGAACGGTTTATGCGCCCTTTGTTCAATGTACCTGGATCCGGTGGATTTGTGTGGGTCATGGGGATGGCAAGTGGTTACCCTAGCGGAGCCAAATGGACAGCTGATCTTAGAAAGAAAGGCCAAATCTCTCAAATTGAAGCAGAACGCCTCATCTCTTTTACCAATGCATCCAGTCCGCTCTTTCTTTTTGGAGCTGTAGCTGTAGGTTTTTTTCATAATGCTTCTCTCGGAGTAATTCTTGCTATCGCTCATTATGGAGGCAACTTCATCGTAGGTATTGCTATGCGTTTCTACAAAAGAAAAGAAGAATCTCCCATTCGTGACCAAACCTATCCAACCTTCAGAGAAGCTTTCATGACCATGCATCAGTCTCGTTTAGATGATGGTAGATCGATAGGAAAATTAATGGGTGATGCCGTGTCCCGATCCGTTGACACCCTTCTGATGGTCGGCGGGTTTATTATGTTATTTTCCGTGCTGACAGAGCTGCTGAAACGAACAGGTATCCTGCCTGCCCTATCCCCTCTTTTCCATATGATCGGCCTTCCTGAAAGCTTTCCTATACCACTTATGGCGGGGATGCTGGAGATGACTACTGGAATCGGGGCGGTGACTCAAACGCATGAATCTTTATTAGCCCAGCTCATGCTTGTAAGTTTCATCCTGGGCTTTCACGGCTTCTCTATCCAGGCTCAGATTGCAAGCATTATAGCAGAAACTGATATCCGCTTTAAGCCCTATGCCCTTTCCAGACTAACTCACGGAGCAATCGCGACCCTGATGATTGCTTTTCTATACATTTATGTTTATTCCCCATCGGAGAAAGCCGACAGTCTTCCGATATGGAACCCGACTGAACAGCTGACAATCCCGCTTTTGGAATTTTTTCACCATTACGGACCGCCGATCACTATCGTCATGATTATGTTTACCATGTTTGTGAAATGGCAGTCCGATCGTAACAAACCAAATGAAGATGAAAATGACCACTACGAACATATTTCGTAGTGGTCATTCGTTATTCAAACTTATTAAATAATGCTTTTTCTACAGGAGGAGGTACTAAATCTGATATGCTCGCTCTGTATTTGGCTACCTCTTTTACGATGCTGGAACTTAAGAAAGAATACTGATTATTTGTCATCATAAAGAATGTCTCGATATCAGCGTTTAATTTGCGGTTCATCGATGTAATCTGCATCTCATATTCGAAATCACTGACGGCACGCAATCCACGGATGATCGCCTGAGCATTCTTTTCTTCTGCATAATCCATTAACAAACCACTGCAGGAATCAACAGATACGTTGTCCAGATTTTTTGTTACTTCCCTAAGGAGCCCGCAGCGTTCCTCCACGTCAAACAGAGGCGCTTTACTCTGATTATTAAACACAGCCACAATAACGTGGTCGAACACTTTTGCACCTCGCTGAATAATATCTAAATGACCGTATGTAACCGGGTCAAAGCTGCCTGGACATATAGCTAATGTAGGCATTGTAATCCCTCCTCACTTGAATATTGTCACACCTATATTACTTCCATATACATCTGAATCCATCTGATTCAGTCGACCTACCGATGCAGGGATTTCTTCAGACGCATCGTGTTCACAAACAATAACTCCCTGCTCCGCCAACAATTCATAATCTAAAAGCGCTTCCATTAATTCTTTGTAGGAGAACTTTTTATAAGGAGGGTCAAGAAATATGTAATCGAACGATAACCCTCGTTTGCCAGCTGCTTTCATGGCACGTTTGGCATCTGTTTTGAACACTTCTGTACGGTCTGTTAAATCCAATGTACGGATATTTTCATATATGGTTTGGATTGCTTTTTGCTGCTGATCTACAAATATACAGGACGACACACCTCTGCTCAACGCTTCAATGCCGAGGCCACCGCTTCCTGCAAAAAGATCTAAAGCTTTACCTCCATCAAAATAAGGACCAATCTTGTGGAAAACCGCTTCCTTTACTTTATCCGTGGTTGGTCGAGTTTGATGAGTCGGGACAGATTTTAACTGACGCCCTTTAAAGTCACCCGCAATTACTCGCATCGTTTGTACACCTCTTTTGTCATCATTCTCCATAATCCTACCACAAAATGAAGGCTGCAGGAAATTGAAGGTTTTAATAAAGAATTCCATTTCCCGTGAATAAAAGGAAAAGTGAAAGTCCATACTAGAATTGAAGCAGATTACTGCTTCTGAAAACGGAGAAGGCTTACATCCCCATAAGTACTTCCTCCGGTTTCTCCTCTCCCTTTACTTTCTTGAATCTCAGGGTTCGAGGAAGAAGGGCTGTCTATGATGGACAGCCCTATTTTTTTTGGCATTAAAGTCTCAGCCTGCTTATTACGCTTTCAAAAACTCTCCACCTTCACATAAAAGTTCCTTTGATTAAATGAAAACAATCCATAATTGGAGTGTTCACAAGCCTGCTGATTTTTGCTAGTGTAGTCTTGAATGCGTTTAGGAAAGGAAGTAGACCGATATGATCCAGAAATTCATCGAACTAGGCGAAGGTTATGCAGATATTTATGAACTAATTGAACTGGGTTCACTAATGCCAGACAGAATTCAGCATGCGATCGCTTTCTACAGCGAAGTAAATGGCAAACCTCTTGCGTCATTATCCCTGGTCATGAAGCCGGCCCGCGGAGATAAGTTTCAGCCGATATATATCTGCCGAGAAGGAATACCAAACCCTCATGAGCAGCCGAATAAACGATTTGATTTGTTTAAAGAGATGGTTGAAAGTGCTGGAAAAGAGGTAGCTGAATTTACAATCAAACCGTCAAACTTGTTTCCGGAAACTGAATTGTTTTACCAGCATTTAATCGGTATTTTACGAATGAACAAATTTATAGCTCCGCTCTCATAATAGAAGAGGCCTCCCTGACGGAGACCTCTTTTTTATATGCCCATTTTATAGTCATATTGCTTAGCTTTATCAGGTTTTGCATTTTCATAATCCGTCTCAATTTCAGGTTTATGTGAAGGAATAACACGGGAAACAAATGGTAACCGCTCTAATTTTTCCATTTTGAATTCTAGATCTTCTTCATTCACGTATAGAACCGCATATTTTAACTTTTTAGAGGCATGAATGAGATGACCATGTTTTTTTATCTGTCTGACATTTTTCATATGTTGAAAATATACAATAATACCTTGTCGTTTCGTTTTAATCATGACGACACCCTGCTTTACGTAGTATTTACCGTCAGTGTACCAAAAGATAAAGTGAACGGCAATTATTCTCTGATTATTCTTTCTAAAAGGAGTCCTTTTTATGAAGACGGACCACGAATGGGCATTTGAGCTTTTTTCACAAGATTTGCAGCAGTCTTCTGTTTTGAAGAGTGTGCAGTTTAAACAAATAACCGGGCTGCCTTTTGTGTATCTCTGGCCGGATTGTACAGCTGACCAATCTGTAGTGGAAGATCAGCTTAAGAGATCCGCTGCGAAAGCAATGAAAGGAAAACGCCTGACCCTTGCGATGAGTTATGTACGCAAAAGTCAGGCGTTCTATGTGTACCGTGTGCGTTTTCTAGTGCCTCAACGGAAGATGTTCTGCTGCGGCAACTTCTGTGATGACTGCATCCGATTTACTTAAGTTTAGGAGCACCCACAGCTTCCGCCGCTTCCGCATCCGCCACTGCAGCCGGAATCGGTAAGAGCCATTCCATTTTTAGGAACTTTTATTTGTTCACTTACACTAAAAGCCACGTTTTCGCTGATTTCATCCAACAGCTTTTGCACTTCCCGCTCCGCTTTTTTGAAATGAGCCACAGTTTCGTGCATGTCCATTTCTCTCTTCACCGAACGGACCTTCTTCATAATATCATTATAATCTGGATGATAGCGCCCGAAACGCTGTACATCCTCATAGTGTTCTTTTATATCAGCAAATCTCTTGATGAGCGCCTGGGCTTCACGATCATTCTCAAGAGCATACTTCGCTTCATTATAATGATGCATTGTATCTGAATTCATGACCATATGGCCAATCGTTTCTGAACTATCAAGCAGATCGACAATTTCCATTGTAGCTAGCATTTTAGATGTCCACCTCCACTTCCATCTTATCAAATAGGACAGCAGATTGAAATGAGTTTCATCATTCCCTGCTGTCCTATTTATTTTAATGGGTTTTTCTCGTAGTTCCAAGAAGCCTTATTATTAAGGGTCTGTTAAAGTTTTATTGTTTTTTTCTTAAGAGGCATATTACACAATAGGGCCGAATTGTTGAAGACACGATTTCGAGATGTGATTATGCTGAAGGTCCTCCGGGGGACGATTTCGCTTTCCGGCCCTGCACGACGCAGGGTCGTTCGACGTTGCCACAGGAGTCTTCATCTTCCCCCTCCGGACCTTGCCAAATCAGAAGCTCGAAACCATTAAAACATCAACTGCGTGATGAGGAATTAGATCATGTGGTTAATACCCTTATTTTAATAATAAGGGTATTCTAACTCTCTACGGTCTTTGTTGGAATCTTTCTTAGCTTTTGATAAAAATTGCTGAAATTGTCCTAATGCCACATTCAGTTCATCCATATGACGAGATACCTCTTCCCAGTCCAGGTCTTCCATTAATGCTCCTAACTGCTTAAACCAATCCTTCTTATTTGATGAAGTACTATTCTTCACCGCAGGCAGGGATTCCCAGAACGGATCCTCCGCCCCCAAAATCATCCACTTTTCATAATAGCTTTGAATCAGTTTATGATTTTTCCGGATTTGTTCCTTTACATGAGGATGATCATCCACAAATTCTTTAAAACGCTGGACATTCGGGTGCAATTCATTTGTACTCATAAGTTCACACCTCACTGTTAGATCTACTCTATAGCCTATGCACCTAAAAGAAGGACGTTCTTACCCACTGAAGGAAAATTACAAAAAGCAGCAATTTCTAGGTTAATATTTCAAACCCATTTATTTTAAACCTTCCATCGTCTCTCGTGAATGTGAACCGATATGTTTCTTGTAAAATATCTGTTCCAAAGGAGCGTTTGATTTCCATAGTTAAGTGATATCTATAGTAGTCCCGAGTGACTTCAACCGTATGTATGTCGACTAATTCTCCTTTTGGATATTGTTCAGATTGTAAAGTGGCAAAGGCCATCATTTACGTCATCATTGCTTGAATCTTTTGTTCGCGTTCCTTATCCGACTGCATTTCTTCGTTAAGCAGAAAATAAGATGCTGCCTGCTTCACACCCATTTTTTCTAAGTGATCAGAGGAATAATAATAAGGAGAATAAAGCTGGTAACTGAAAAATAAGAGGACGGCACCAGATAGAAGAGTCTTTACAATAAAAGAGTACCTAAAAGAATGCAGCCATTTACTCAATTGGACTGTAATCCAAAGACCAGCCGTCACCACACTAATAGAAGCAAATAAAAGGAGTGCCTGATTGACGTCTGAAAATGTAAAATTATTAACGTTCATCACGAATATGTAAAATAAAAACAACGAGATCAACGCAATAAACATATCATCTGCAAACTTGCGCATAGAATTTAAACCATCCCCCTTTCCTAAAGCTATTCCTGAGTTTCCATCAATCGTTCTTTGATGAGCTAAGCTTATCATAGGTTTTAGTCTGCTTCATACACAAATTCCCTCGTAACTTCATTTGAAAAGTTCATAACCTGAAAAGCAGCTTTCGCTTGCTTTTACAAATAAAAGACCTGCTGAGAACAGCAGGTCTTCGTATTGAATCAATTAATGAAGTTCAGGGCGTTCAGAAATGTCTTGAAGAGCTACGCCAGCCGCATGGTCTGACATATCTTCTACAGATAAATCACCAAGAGAGATAATCCCTGATAATTTTCCATTTTCCACGACGGGAAGTCTGCGGATTTGATGCTCGGCCATAATTTTACTCGCTTCTTCAAGCGAAGTCTCTGGACTACAGTTGTATAAGCGATCGCTCATAACCTGTTGGATTGGAGTAGTTTCCGGTTTCTTATCGGCATAACCACGAATAACTAAGTCACGGTCGGTTACCATACCCATCAACTGCCCCTGATTATCACATACAGGAACAGCCCCTACATTTTTTTGCTTCATAATTTGAGCAGCTGAACTAAGCGTATCATCCGTACGGCATACAGAAACATCACTAGTCATAATGTCTTTCACTGTTTTCATAGGAAATCCTCCTTAAAGTAATTCAATATCAGTGCTTAGTGTTCCCATTTGAACGAAATTATTACATGCAACCATCATCCTTTTGTAGTATAATTAAATAGATAACGTCTATAATGCTGAATGAAGGCGGATAAGTAATCACAGAAATTGCAAGTTCAGCTTTTTCGTACTAAAATTAATGAAATACATACTATTTGCGAGGTGGAAGAGATGAAACTAGAAAGCACAGGTTTAGATGGACTGGTTGTAGATTTCAGACCCTTAACGGAACTAATGGAAAGTAACGGTTTCATTCTAGGTGGATCCTGGGATTACGAACGTGTGACTTACGACTATAAATTGGATGCCCCAGAGAAAAACGTGACTTATTACGTACGCGTACAGGGTTTCGCTATTGAAGGAGATGTCGACCGCGGCGATGCGGTTATCCGATTGATGGACCCTCTACTTGGACGTCATTACTACCCACACGGTGTGGAATACGGTGAACAGGAAGGTTTTTCTGAAGGTATTATTGAAAAAGCAAGAAATTTAATTAAGAAAATTCAGGAACCTGCGAATAAGTACCACAATCAGGTACCTGAGCATGTTGTTCTTGAAAAACTAACCAAATGGGCGGAAGAAAACCAGAATCAGGAAGTTCTTGAAAAAGTTAAAGAGCTTTCCAACAACCCGGAACAACGTAAATAAACGACTTTCTATGATTGTCGCCCATCCGATGTTCGGAATGTTCCAATGGAGTCGCACATCATTACTTAAATGATGAGCGGCTTTTTTTAAAAATGCCTTCCATATTTGTCGAGTTGGTTTAGGGAAAGGAGATCCATACATAAATTGTTCCGATATCTAACTAAAAAACAATGGGTCCTCATAGGGCTTTTCATAATACTTATCATTGCGGGATATTATATACTGCCAGTCTCTATCCCGTTAATTTTAGCTCTAGTCACCGCTTTATTCCTTAACCCATCCATTCGATGGATGCAATTCAGGTTCCGAATGAACCGTAAAATGGCTGTTACAATTGTTTTTTTGCTATTTCTAATCTTTCTAGGTTTACTGGGGACATTTGCGGTTACCAGGGCCGTTGCTCAAATTGTTCAGCTTGCCGATCATGCGCCGGAATATATTAATCAAATGAATCAGGTACTTCTCAACTGGCAGAACAATATGGACAGTTTCACTCGCAATATGCCACGGGAGTTCGTTGATAAAGTAGCGAATGAGTTGACGAATGCTTTTGATCGAACTACTACGGCTATTTCCCAGCAGCTGCAACTATCCAATATAGCGTCTGTAGCTGCCAAAATTCCTGAATACTTAGTCAGTTTTCTTGTATATTTAATAGCTTTATTCTTATTTATGCTGGAACTGCCCCGCCTCAGGGATAAAATGCATGCTGGTTTTACGGAAGCTACTTCTGAGAAAGTTAAGTTTATGAATGCACGTTTAGCGTATGTAGTTTTTGGTTTCTTAAAAGCCCAGTTTTTAGTGAGTATTATCATATTTATTGTGACTTTGGCGGGATTGTTATGGATAGCTCCTGAAGTGGCTCTTATCATGTCACTCATTATTTGGATGATTGATTTCATTCCTATTATCGGTTCTATCGTTATTCTTGGACCCTGGTCGGTGTATATGCTAATTATTGGGGATATTTCTATGGGAGGCAAGCTCGGAATATTGGCGATTACCTTATTAGCGATTCGCAGAACGGTCGAGCCGAAGGTCATGGGGCGCCATATTGGACTTTCTCCCCTCGCTACTTTAATTGCCATGTACCTTGGCCTCCAGCTTATAGGGCTGGTTGGTTTTATCTTAGGTCCACTGGTGGTCATTGCCTTTAATTCCGCCAAAGAAGCCGGAATTATTAAATGGAACTTTAAATTATAAAAACAAAAGCCTGAAGCTAAAATAGCTTCAGGCTTTTTATAGGCCTTCTTTATAGCAGTCAGGCTTTGGGTTATCCACCTTTTTTTCTTTTTTAAATAGTAGAATATCCCCGGATTTTCCAGTATGAGAAAACCCATTATTGATCAGCACTTTCTGAGAAGCAATGTTTCCTTGATCACATTCTGCTTCCACGCCCTTTACTTCAGGATGACTAAAAGCCCATGTACATAAATGCTTGACAGCTTCAGAAGCAAAACCTGCATTTCTTTCTGAATTAACGATGTGATATCCAATTTCAATTATCCCATTATTATTGGGTCTTCCTTTAAATCCAATATCACCTACGACACGTTTTCCTGATGCATCCATTATGACCCAGGGTCCAAAACCAAGTTCTTCTTCATCCTGTTCAAGTTTTTCTGCGTAAATAGGCATAATAGCCTTCAAACCATAATGAGGCCAATTTTTATTCCAGGGCATTTGATACTTATAATAAAAAGCCAGAGGATTTTTCATTAGCGTTTGAGCCAACTCCAATGAAACAGGCATCAACCTCAGGCGTTCTGTATATATATACATTCAGTTCCATTCCTTTCCTATGTATGCTCACGTAATTATAGTCTTCTATATACCTGTTCTTCCACTCCCTTAAACAACCTAAACGTTCAATAAAAGCCCGTTAAAAGGATATATTCTTTAAAGCTTTATAAAAGCAGCTTAATCCGTAGTAAACTTTAATAAACTAAAAAAGCAGCGCAACGCTTGAGCACGTTCGCTGCTTTTTTTATGGTTACGTCCCTAATATAGCTTTTATCATGCTGGTTGTCGTCCCACCGTCATAAATAATGTATAGAAGTAAGTACACCGCTACACCTGTAATAGCAGTGGAAAACCAGATGATACTGGTTACCGGTCCCACTTTACGGTGCTTAGGAATTTTGCGTTTAAACGCAAGCGTTAAAGTAATAATTCCGAAAACCGCGCCTACTGTGGCCAATATGATATGAAAGATCAGAAAAACCGTGTAATAAATTTTGATTTCATCTGGACCACCGAAACTAGTATTTCCGACAAAAATGGTCCGGCTCACATAAATAATAAAAAATGTTAGCGCGCTGATGGCTCCGGCAACCATCACTTTTTTATGAGCGGCTCTTTTATTCTTCGCGATGAGTATCCATCCAATGGCTACGAGTACAGCACTTAACACAATAAAAAAAGTACTGAGGGTCGGTAATAATGGCATCTTTCCACCTCTTTTCGGACAACTGAAAACAATAGGTCAGGGAAAGTCTATTCACTGTTATAGACTTTCCCTGTTCTTATGATTCGCTTGGTATATGAGCAGGTATTGGGTCAATTGTATTTCTTTCCTGGTTAAACCAGCTGAAGAATATATAGGCAATGATCGCTCCGAAAATTATTTCTTGAGTAATTTTCATGATGATCCCGCCCAGTTGCTGATCTTCAACTAAAGGCATTGGCGTAAAGTAGCTTGGGCCACTTAAGTTGGCTGCGATATCATTTAGTACATTAGCGGGCACACATAAACTCATTGCCTGAATCCAGGCCCCGGATTGGGAATAGGTCTCGTATAAAGGAGTTCCTGCAAAGATAATTAACCCACAAGCAGGAGTTATTAGTACTCCATTGGCAAAGATAAAACCAATCTTCATAATCGGACTAAGTCTATTTAACTCCTTAAGCGGAGGAAAGACAGACAACCACATCACAAAAGCCGTAAACAAAATGACCGTAGTAATAATGGCGTGTGCGATTTCATCAGATTTAGCATAATCAAAAATCACAGGCATGTGGTAAAGAGAAAATAAACCATTAAATAACAGAAGCGACAAAAGAGGCTTTGTGAAAAAACGCAGTATATTTCCCAGTCCTTTTACTTGGAAAAGCTTCTTCCATATCCAGGACGGCAATCCTTTAATAACGAGTATTGGAAATAGCAGATAATAAAGGGCCATCTGCGTCATATGAGCGGTAAACATAATGTGACCTAGTAGATCTACGGGCGATCCCTTAATCACGTAAAGCAGAACCATACCTGAATAGAACATCACTTGTTGGGATATAGAAGGATGTTCTGCCCCTTCCGGTCTTTTCGGTCCGGTTATATAAAAATAAAGAGCCGCTAACAAACAGACAAATAGTAAATAAAAAGGACTCCATAATGCTCGGAAGCCGAATATTTGAAGTTCTAACCACATTGGCATCTCACCTCAGTTTAATTTCTTTCTTCTCTATTTTAACTAACTTTCCATAAAAAAACGAGTCCTTCAAAGGGAGATCAGGGATTGTTCATAATTTAGCCATAACTTCCACAGGCATACAAAAAGACCGGAAGCCCGGTCTTTTTGTAATAAGTTACCTATTATCTTTTTAGTTGAATTACCACCAGATAATGGAAGAAAAAGTGATAATGGTAAGTCCCGCTACCGCAGCGCCACCATACATCATCATGGCAGGCATATTATGGCCTTTATTCTTCATGTGCATGAAGTAATAAAGTTGGAATACCACCTGTACAAGAGCCAGGATAATTAACGTTGGGATAACGAAATAGGAATTCACTTCCATGATCACCATGCCAAAAGCTACAAAGGTAAACAGAATCATAAGCACAAAGGTAATAACCTGCTGCTTCATCTCCTCTTTATGCTGCTTCTTCTCATATTCCATCTGTCTTGTTGGCTTCGAATGGGAGCTATTTGACATTGATTAACCCACCTTTCCCATAAGGTAAACGACTGTGAAGATAAACACCCATACGACGTCAATGAAGTGCCAGTAAAGGCTTGCTACATAGAATTTGGGAGCATTATATAAATTCAAGCCGCGTTTTTGATTTCGGATCATTAACGCAACGATCCAGGAAAGTCCAAATAGAACGTGTCCTCCGTGAAACCCGACCAGTGTATAAAAGGCCGATGCGAAGGCTGAAGACCCAAAAGTAAACTCATACTCATGAACATAATGAAGAAACTCGTATATTTCACAGCCCAGGAAAGCTAGACCCAGAAGAACAGTAATAGCCAGCCATGTCTGCATCTTACGAAAATCGTGATTCTTCATGTGGTACATGGCATACACACTTGTGAGTGAGCTGGTTAACAACATCATGGTCATTAGAAAGACAAGCTCAAGTCCAAACAAGTGTTCAGGAGTATTTTCCCCTGCAGTAGAGCCGTTTAATGCAATATAGGTACCGAATAGACTGGCGAATAATACAGTTTCTCCGCCAAGGAAAAACCAAAAAGCAAGAAACTTATTTTTACCTTCAAGGGTGGCTTTTTCCGGATCATGCGGCATATGTTTCGGATTCAGTACATCTTCATGACTCATTATTTGCCAACCCCCTTCTTAATATCTTCTTCTAACTCTTCTTTATGAATATGGTGTCCAAGATCATCTTTCAAGGAACGGATCAACATAGACCCAAGAGTAATCGCCATACCGACTACAGCTGCCACGAGCCACGTTTTATCATCCGTTTGATAAATAAATCCGAATCCTGCGATAAATAAACCTAAGGACATTGTGAACGGCAGGATGGAAGCGTTAGGCATGTGAATGTCGCCAAGCGGTTCTGCTGGAGTCATCCCTTCTTTACCTTCCGTTTTTTCCACCCATAGCGGGTCTAAACCACGTACTAACGGTGTTTGTACGAAGTTGTAGTGTGGCGGTGGTGAAGGCATTGTCCATTCTAATGTACGGCCGTCCCAAGGATCGCCACTCACTTTCTTCTCCTTAACTGCTGTATAAACCACGTTGATTAAGAAGATCACGGAACCAATAGCCATTAAGAAAGCGCCAATCGTACTAATCATATTACCGGCTTCAAGTCCTTGTCCCTCAAGGAAAACCCAGTAACGTCGCGGCATACCCATTAGACCTAGGAAGTGCTGAATAAAGAACGTTAAGTGGAAACCAATGAAAAATGGCCAGAATGCCAATTTACCAAGTTTTTCATTAAGAACTTTACCAAACATTTTCGGCCACCAGTAATGAAGTGCTGCAAATATACCAAAGACCACACCGCCGACAATAACGTAGTGGAAGTGTCCTACTACGAAATAAGTATCATGGTACTGGAAGTCAGCTGCCGCCGCCGCAAGCATTACGCCGGTCATGCCTCCAATAGTAAAGGAAGGAATGAACGCTACAGACCAGAGCATAGCTGAAGTCATTCTAATCTGTCCTCCCCACATCGTGAAGAGCCAGTTAAATATTTTTATTCCTGTTGGAACAGCAATCGCCATCGTTGCTACAGCAAAAATGGAGTTGGCAATTGGTCCCATACCTACGGTAAACATATGGTGAGCCCACACCATGAAACCAAGGAAACCAATTAATACGGTTGCGAAAACCATAGCTGAGTAACCGAACAATCGTTTTTTAGAAAAAGTGGAGAATATATCACTAAATGCTCCGAACAAAGGAAGAATTAAGATATATACTTCCGGGTGTCCGAATATCCAGAATAAGTGCTCCCAGATAATGACGTTTCCGCCTTTAGCTACATCAAAGAAGGCTGCACCAAACATACGGTCAAACATCATAAGGAACAATCCTACAGTTAAAGCAGGGAATGCAAATAAAATCAGTGTACTTGTAACGAACGTAGACCACGTAAACAGCGGCATACGCATGTAGGTCATACCTGGTGCTCTCATATTAACGATGGTTACCAGGAAGTTAATCCCACCGATTAGTGTACCTGCTCCTGAAATCTGAAGCCCCATCACATAATAATCGACTCCATGGCCCGGTGACGTGGTGGATAGCGGTGCATAGTTCGTCCACCCTGCATCAGGAGCTCCTCCTGTAAACCAGGAAACGTTTAGCATCAGACCTCCAAAAAGAAACAGCCAGAACCCTAAAGAGTTCAGGAATGGGAATGCTACGTCTCTTGCCCCTATCTGTAATGGTACAACCGCATTCATTAAAGCGAATATAAGCGGCATGGCTGCTAAGAAAATCATGGTCGTACCATGCATGGTAATCATTTCATTATAAAGCCCGGCAGCCAGGAAATTATTATCTGGTTTCATCAATTGAATTCTTATTAACATGGCTTCAAGCCCGCCGATTAAGAAGAACAGACCGCCTGCTACCAAATAAAGATGTGCAATCTTCTTATGGTCCACAGTAGTCAAGTAATCCCAAATCGCAGCGCCGAGCCCACCTTTTTGCGCTGCTGTAGTACTCACGCTTTAACCTCCCTTTTCAAACCTCTTTCTCATTTTAAAACTATTTTACTTATCTGTATTTTTTGTAGGAATATCGTTTCCGACATCCGAGTGTTTAAGTTGAAGTAAATAGTCAGCAATTTTACTTGCTTCCTCTTCGCCCACAATATTTGCCGGCATGTTATTGCCCGGCTTGAATTCATCCGGATTAACAATCCAATCTACCAGATTTTCTTTGGACGGCTCCATAATGCCGGCAAGTTTCTCGCGGTTTCCAAAGTTTGTAAGGTTTGGCCCTACGCCGGCTGAGGATCCTCCAATTGCGTGACAGCTCATACAGTTATTATTAAATAATTCCTGCCCCTCTTGAGCTTGAGTAGTCTCCGGTGTGGCTTCAGGATCTACGTTCTGCATGTCTTCTTTCCATTGTTCGAATTTATCAGGACTGACTGCCACGACCCGGAAGTCCATCAAGGAATGGGAAGGACCGCATAATTCTGCACAGTGCCCCCAATAAACTCCTTCTTCGTATGCTTCTAAGTACATCGTGTTCATATTCTCACCAGGGTTTGTATCCATTTTTCCGGCAATAGAAGGAAGCCAGAAAGAGTGAATAACGTCACTGGATTTAAGATTTAAGTATACGCGCTCCCCTGTAGGGATATACATTTCCTGACTTATGGCAATTTCTTCTTTTGGATAGTTGAAGTGCCACCAGTACTGGTTTCCTGTAACCTCGATCGTCATAGCGCTTTCATCTTCCTGAGATGATTGATCCGCTAAATCAAAGGTAGCCTGCACGGTTGGCACAGCTAATACAAGAAGTAAAATAATTGGAATCACTGTCCAAATTACTTCCAGTGCTTTATTACCTTCCGTCTGCTTTGGAATAACGTGCTCCTGCCCTTTCTTCTGTCGATAACGGATAAGGACAAATGCATAAATAGCCATTACGATAACAAATACAAAAATCATGATCGCAATGCTGATCATCATAAGATCTAATAATAATTCCGCTCCGTAGCCCTTAGGTTTCAAGGCACTAAGATTATCTACACCACAACCCGACAGGATTAAGGTAAGAGCTCCGAACAGTGCCAGAGTACGGAATTTTCCCATCCAACCTCTCATAAGTGATACCTCTCTTTCTCTTGTATAGTACTTTATTTATTAAGGAACTGACTCAATAAAAATTGAGTCAGTACTTTAAAAAGGAAACGGCAGTGTAACTACAACCATCATTAAGAACATGATTGTCAAATAGTTCAAAGAATAAACAAACATCCATGTAGCCCACTTGTAATCATCTTTCATAAAGAACCCGTAGATGCCAAGTACGAGCCAGCCGGCTGACAGCGTGAAAGCTATAATTAAAAAGATGCTGCCTAAAGAAGCCAGATAAATCGGCAGCGGAAGTAGACACGCTACATAGATAACAATTTGACGCTTCGTCATTTCAAACCCATGTACGACAGGAAGCATAGGAATACCAGCTGCTTTATAGTCTTCCTTTTTCTTCATCGCTAATGCCAGAAAATGAGGCGTCTGCCATATAAACATAATTAGAAACAAGATGATCGCTTCAAGTTGAAGTCCAGGATCGATAGCTGCCCATCCGATTAATGGAGGTACAGCACCTGAAAAACTTCCAATCACCGTGTTAATGGTGTACCGTCTCTTCGACCACATCGTATAGAGTACGACGTAAACAAACCATCCAAACGCTCCAAAGAGCGCGGCTTCTACCGTGGTAAATAACAGAACCACAACCCCAAGAAGAGAGGTGCTGATTCCGAGTCCTTTAATAAGAGATAATGACATCGTTCCGGTCACGGTCGGTCGATTCTTTGTTCGCGACATAATTGGATCAATATCTCTATCATACCAATTGTTAATAATACAGCCACCCGCTATCACTAAAGCGGTACCGGCCATGGTCAACAAGAAAGTGACCCAGTGGTCTATAAAAGAAGATCCTGTGAAATGCAAAGCAAGCCAGAATCCTGCAAATGTTGTTATTAAATTGGAATTGATGATACCTACTTTAATCAGACTCTTTATATCAGCTAACATTGAAGATTCACGGACAGGTGTCTGCCCGATCATATCTGTAGAAGCGGATTCGACTGTTCTAGGGTTGTCCATCGTAATATCCTCCTCCTTCTACCTTCTTTACACTTCCTTTACATCTTCTGATGAGTGTAAAGTTGAGAGGTTTCTACCTCTAAAATCCTTTGAGGTCAAGAAACATCAAGGTAATTGTATCATGGAATTGGGCTTCTATCTATTTAAACAATAGATTTTTATTAATTTGTGACAAATCCGTGACATCTTTCACAGGCCAAAATCCCATGTTGTACCTATTGTAACGCACAGCTTGTTATTATAGGCTGACATTTATTGACTATTTCTTGACGATTGTGATCCACCTATTTATTTCTAGCAAATTCCAGGCCGGAATGCAAGGTTTCATTCATAAAAAGTAAAAATAATGTTACATTCAGTAATGGTTTTTAAGAAATCACTCCCGACTATAGTTTCAGTTTATAGCCGTAATATATATTTTGTTTTTACAGTAAAGCTCCCGTTTGTTGAAGACTCGAATTCGAGACTTTTGTGGAAATTAGGTCCTGCGGGGGACGATCTCGCTTTCCGGCCCTGCACGACGCAGGGTCGTTCGACGTTGCCACACGACGTGGCGTTCTTAGTCGAACCTCTTCTGTGGTAAGCTTCCTCAGGCTTCGCCTTCCGGGATCTTACCGATCATGTTCATCCCACAGGAGTCTTCATCGTCCACCTCCGGACCTTGCCGAATCAGAAGCTCGAAATCCACCAAAAATGCCTGCTAAAATTAACTGGAAAGCGAAAGAGTATCTAACTTATTTAAGTATGCAATCCCTGATAATAAGGGGTTAAGGCTGATCCAGAGCGATACCTCTCTTATAGAAGGGTCCGTTCACTCCTCAATCATAGGATGGCGGAGGAAACGATGAGACTCCCGCGGGAGAAGGAGCGAGGCGAGACCCCACAGGGAGTGAATGAAGCGACCGAGGAGGCTTGCCAGTTCCCCCGTAGGAAAGCGAGTTGTTTCCGCAGCCATCCCACTCTCTTTCTTAGCAACGGACCCACAATACCTCGAATTCGAGTCTTCAATTAACCGGCCCTTTAGTTTAATAACCTGCATATTTAAAACTGCCACCAACGTTTAAACACTCGGTTATGATCGACTAACAATTAGTCTTGGCTCCCTTTCTTCATATTTACTCTGTTACCTATGTAGACATCAAAAAACGATCTGCCCTATAACGAACAGGCAGATCGTCCAAACTATTTACTCAAATTCAATCAATAGGTCTCCCACATGAATAGCTTCATTATTTTCCACATAAATTTCCTTAATTACACCATCAAATGGAGCCTGGACAGTCGTCTCCATTTTCATTGCTTCCGTAATCATCAGGTGATCGCCCTTTTTCACACTTTCACCTGGAGCAGAAATTACTTTAATAACGGTTCCCGGCATACTGGCGCCGATATGTTTTGTATTTGATTTATCCGCTTTAGGACGCTGTTGAACAGTGGCTTTTACATTTTCGTCTCGCACCACTACTTCACGCGGTTGACCATTCAACTCAAAATAAACGGTCCTTGTACCATCCACTTGCGCTTCACCTATTGAAACCATTTTTACAATCAGCGTTTTCCCTTGTTCAATTTCCACTTCTATTTCTTCACCGAGACGCATTCCATAGAAAAATGTAGGTGTATCCAGTACGGACATATCTCCATACTGCTCTGTGAATTTTTGATAGTCCATGAAAACTTTTGGATAAAGGGCATAGCTGATCATATCAAAGCTTGTCACTTGACGATCCAGCGAGTGAAATAATGTCTCTTTCAGGTTATTGAAATCTACAGGATCCAAGAGCTCTCCCGGTCGAACCTGAAGCGGCTCTCTGCCCTTAAGAACAATACGCTGCAGCTCTGCAGGAAATCCTCCGTAAGGCTGGCCAAGATAGCCCTGGAAGAATTCTACTACGCTGTCTGAAAAATCCAGAGAATCACCGCGATCATATATATCATCTTCGTTTAACCCGTTTTGAACCATGTAAAGCGCCATGTCTCCCACGACTTTTGAAGAAGGCGTCACTTTTACAATATCTCCGAACATGTCATTCACACGGCGGTACATTTTTTTCACTTCATCCCAGCGGGGACTTAGCCCTACTGCTTTAGCCTGCTGCTGAAGGTTACTGTACTGTCCCCCTGGCATTTCATGTTCATAAACCTCTGTATGAGGGGCCATCATGCCGCTTTCGAAATCAGCATAATATTTTCTCGTATCCTCCCAGAAATGGCCAAGCTTTTCATACGACTGAATATCTACGTCAGGCTTTCTTTCACTTCCTTCAAGGGCATAGTACAGGCTGTTTGCACTTGGTTGTGAGGTTAAACCTGCCATCGGTCCTGCAGCTACATCCACCACGTCTACTCCTGCTTCTACGGCTCTAGCATAGGTAAAGATACCGTTTCCGCTTGTATCATGTGTATGCAGGTGAATCGGGATATCAATGGCTTCTTTCAGAGTGGTGATTAATTGGTAAGCAGCTTCAGGTTTTAAAAGTCCTGCCATATCTTTGATCCCTAAAATATGCGCGCCCGCAGCCTGTAACTCTTTCGCCACTTTCTTATAATATTCCAAGTCGTATTTAGGTCTTGTGGAATCCAGAATATCCCCGGTATAACACACTGCAGCTTCTGCAACCTTATTGTTCTGACGCACAGCATCAATGGTCAGCTTCATGCCTTCCACCCAGTTAAGACTGTCAAATATACGGAACACATCGATCCCTGCACTGGCACTCTTTTCAACAAATTCACGAATTAAATTGTCAGGATAATTTTTATAACCTACAGCATTGGAAGAGCGAAGCAGCATTTGGAAAAGGACATTAGGCGCCTTTTCTCTTAATTTAAGCAATCGCTCCCAAGGATCTTCTTTCAAGAAGCGGTAGGATACATCAAATGTAGCTCCGCCCCACATTTCCAGTGAAAACAACTGGGGAAGCAGCCGGGCAGTTGGTTCCGCGATATTCTCTAAATCTTTAGTCCGGACTCTTGTCGCAAGAAGAGACTGATGAGCATCACGGAAAGTTGTATCCGTTAATAATACTTCAGGACGCTCCTTCAACCATTCTGCTAAACCTTCTGGCCCTCTTTCATCTAGAATCTGCTTTGTGCCTGTAGGCATAGACTCAGAAAATTTTAAGTCTGGTACTCTTGGATTATGAAAGGTTGGCTTCTTCCGGTTACCATAGCCTTCAAACCCATTGATGGTCCGATCAGCTATATAGGAAAGCATCTTGGTACCACGGTCTTTTCTTTTAGGAAAAACAAACAATTCAGGAGAACGATCAATAAACATCGTATTATATTCACCGTTCAAGAATTGCTTGTGCTGAATCACATTTTCCAGGAAAGGAATATTTGTTTTGATGCCCCGAATTCTAAACTCTTTTAAATTACGGACCATTTTATGGGCAGCCTGGTCAAAATTCAATGCCCATGTTGATAATTTAACGAGCAGAGAATCGTAGTAAGGAGAAATGACAGCACCCTGAAACCCATTTCCCGCATCTAGACGTACGCCAAAACCTCCTCCGGTCCGGTATGCCATAATCTTTCCGGTATCCGGCATGAAATTGTTAAGAGGATCTTCTGTCGTAACCCGTGACTGAATAGCATATCCATGCGTTCTGATTTCGTCCTGGTGAGGGATCGCAACTTCTGAGCTATGTAAAGCATGACCCTCAGCTATCAGGATTTGAGTCTGAACGATATCGACTCCCGTAATCATTTCCGTAATGGTATGCTCTACCTGGACTCTTGGATTAACTTCTATAAAATAAAATTCGTTCCCCGTCACTAGAAATTCAACGGTTCCTGCATTGATATAACCTACATTATCCATAAGCTGAACAGCAGCATGACAGATCTTTTCTCGTAACTGTGCATCTAAAGATACGCTGGGTGCCACTTCGACCACTTTCTGGTGACGCCGTTGCACCGAGCAGTCTCTTTCATAGAGATGAACGATATTTCCCTCATGGTCTCCGATAATCTGAACTTCGATATGCTTTGGTTCTTCAATCAGTTTCTCTACATAAACATCAGCACTGCCAAAGGCTGCCCTGGCTTCGGAACGAGCTCGGTCATAGGATTCTGATAACGTTTCAGCACTGCGGACAACTCTCATCCCTCGTCCCCCGCCGCCCATAGCAGCTTTAATCATTAGCGGGTAACCATGTTGATCGCCAAATTCGCGTATCTCTTCCAGTCCGTCTACAGGTCCATCACTTCCGGGAATAACAGGTATGTCTGCTTGAACAGCCTGGTCTCTTGCTTTTACTTTATCGCCGAACATATTTAAATGCTCACTTGTCGGACCGATGAAGATCAGCCCTTCTTCCTCACATCTACGGGCGAAAGCGATATTTTCTGATAAAAAACCGTACCCCGGATGAATGGCATCAACGCCGACGCTTTTAGCAACTTCGATAATGTTTTCAATATCGAGATAGGCATCAATCGGTTTCTTTCCTTTTCCGACTAGATAGGCCTCATCCGCTTTATAGCGGTGATAGGAGCCAGTGTCTTCTTGAGAATAAACCGCTACGGTACGTATGTTTAACTCGGTACATGCCCGAAAAACTCGGATAGCAATTTCTCCGCGGTTCGCTACTAATACTTTATTAATTTTTCTTAGTTCTGCCACGACCTCACTCCTCCATTAGTCCTGTATCGTTTCGTACTCGTCTGCTCTGGCACTTCGTACTCCTCGCCCTCTTCTTCCTTCGCTTTAACGGTTCTGGCAATGTTATTCAAAATACCGATTGCAAACATGAGAATGATCAAGGATGAACCTCCATAGCTTACAAACGGTAGTGTGACTCCCGTAATGGGCAATAGTCCGCTCATGACTCCGAGGTTGATCATTGTCTGTATAGCAACCATCGAAGAAATACCAATGGCGAGCAGTGCACCGAATGCATCACGGCATTTTGAAGAAATGTAAAGGCCTCTTAAAACAATCAGTCCCAAAAGTCCTACAGTAATTGCGACTCCAATAAATCCGAGTTCCTCTGCAATAACGGACATAATGAAATCGGTATGCGGCTCTGGTAAGTACCCCAGTTTCTGGACACCCTGGCCGATCCCCTCACCTGAAAGCCCGCCAGTTCCAATAGCTACGTAAGATTGTATCAAATGATAACCATCACTATCAGGAGATTCAAAAGGCTGATAGGCTCCTGAGAAACGTTCCAATCGTTCATCCGTTACCATTTGTGAACCGCCTACCACAAGGATGGCAGCCGTCACACCAACTAAAAACAAAATATGTTTTCCTCGAATACCAGAACTCATAATGATGAGACTGGCAATTAATCCAATGACAGCAGCTGAACCAATATCCGGCTGCCTAATTATTAGACCGAGGATCACCATCGTTAAAATGAGCGGGGGGACAACAGCTTTTGAAAAATGAGTAATGTATCGCTGCTTCTTTGCAAACACAGAAGAAAGGTAGATAATCAGCCCAACCTTAACAAACTCAGCTGGCTGAAAGTTCATAAACCCTAAGTTGTACCAGGACACAGCATTATTCACTTCATTTCCAAAGAAAAATAAGCCTACAAGCAATAAAATCATAAGCAGTACAACGAGCTTAGAGAGACGCTTCCAGTGCCGGTATGGAATTAAAGAAACGGTAATCATAAGAAACAGACCAATTACAAACCATTGCAGCTGTTTTATAAAAAAGTGGTTACTGGAAACACCAAGCTGAATCGGACCATAAACCATACTTGCACTGTAAATCATGATGGTGCCGAAAGCTACCAGAGCAATAGGGGCAAATAATAAGCTAAAATCATACGTTTTTAAATGTCGAATCATGTTTATTCATCCCTACTTTATATATTTGTTCTCTTTCATACTGCAAAATTCCTTCTTATCTTAGATTTCATTTCTATATGTATGAGCTTTATGCTCATTTTTACAAAAAAAACTCAAATTACAACAGAACTTGTCGCAATTTGAGCTTGTCCATTCATGATCTTTGAGCAGCCTCATGTAAGACGTTTAGTTGTTGTTCCAAATTATCTAATATTTGTTTACCTTCCTCTTCGCTGATTAAATCCAGCCGGACAGCGAAATGGATTTCTCGTGATAAACCGAACATTTGTGTATCTAAAACTTCCTCATAAAGTGGACACTGAGGCATAGTCAAATTGTCCATCTGTACTTTTATTAATTTTAAAATCTTATCAGCGTCTTCTTTTAGAAGGGCGTAGGCTTTCTCACGATGATCCACAGCCACATCAGACAACATCATTATCCCCTCCCATTACAGTCATTCTTTTAATAATATTATCGTCTGGGAAGGAAAATTGCAAGATTCAATTAGCTTATCTACTTAAAAAATTGACAGATCATAACGATTCGACAATAGTTCCAAAAGTCTGAGTCCAACGACACTATTCCCCTTCTCATCGAGACTGGGGCCATATACAGCAATCCCGCCGAATCCGTTAAGAGAGGCCATTACCGAGCCTGAAACTCCGCTTTTAGCAGGCATCCCTACTTTAATCGCAAATGATCCAGATGCATCGTACATACCGCAAGTAACCATAAACGTTTTACAGATCCGCGCAAAGTGTTTAGGAATGATTTGACGGCCGGAGTCCAAATCTCTTCCTTCATTGGCAAATAGTGCGCCAATTCTTGCTAGCTGAGGAACATTCACTTCGATGGCACACTGTTTCGTATAAGCATCGAGTGTTTCTTCTACGCTGCCTGTAACAATCTGATGCTGCTTCATATAGAAAAGGAGAGAACGATTCAAGAAGGCCGTTTCGAACTCAGAGGCTGCTACTTCTTCGTTATATCCGATCGTATGATCATCCGTCATTTCGTGGACAAAACTTAGAAGACGTCCCACCTTTTCATCCGGAGTGTCACCGTGAATCATGTGTGTAACTGAAAGAGCTCCAGCATTAATCATAGGATTTAAAGGCTTGGAAGGGAGCTGCTCTAATCGATATATTGAATGGAAGGGATCACCTGTCGGCTCCATCCCGACATGATCAAACACATAGTCTTCTCCATTATCCATTAATGCTAAAGCGAGAGAGATGACCTTTGTAATACTTTGCAGGGTGAAAGTTGCCTCAATCTCCCCAGCGTGTATAGAACTGCCATCTATATAATGAATCGCAACAGCCAGTTCTTCCGGGTTCTGCCGGGACAATGCAGGTATATAATCAGCCACCTGCCCATCATAGGCATACGGCCTGACGTTCTCTAACCATTCTTCAAGAATTTCCGTGGTGATTTCTTTATTCATTGTAAAAGACCTCCTTTTAATGAAATCGACTTCATTTTTTGCTATGATTTGGATGGATGATTTTTAAATGAAAGGTGGCTGCATCCATGATTGTTCAAATACAAGGAAATGTTAAATTTCCAATCACGCTAGATCCTACAGTTTGGATATTTGATGACCGTAAAATGACATTCGATCAAGTATTTCACCCTGAGAAAGCAAAAGCCGAAGAGGAAGAAGAAGATGAAATAAAAAGGAAGTCTTTACGATTCACCAGGGAAGTTTATCAGCAGAAGCTGAACCCTCCCGTCAATAAAAGCATACGCCGTCAGGAAAAAGAACAAATATTAAAAGGTACATTTCTTATGCCACTAAAACCTTTTCTTCATACAAGTGAGCCAGACTCAGAAGTGAAGGAAGCGGCCCTGGTGACGGATGAAGGCGAAGAGACGATCTCAGCTGATCAGCTTGCAGAATCAGTCCTTCTATTCGCCGAAGAAGGAAAACCATTGAAGGAAAATGGACCGGTACATCTTTATTTTAACGATGGTTCTAACCGTTCCCATCCAATCAAAGGAATTAAAAAAATAGTTATGAAATAAAGAATGGGGCAGCTTTTTCAGCTGTCCTTTTTTGTATATTTTTTCAGTTAAAACACAACCTAGAACTAAAAAGTGGTGTGCCAATTGAAAAAATTATTTTTTGTAGTTGTATTACTGTTCCTCGCAGCGTGTCAGCAAAATGACGAAGAATCTCTTTTACAAGAGAGACAGGGTAATTCTGAATTTCAATATGTCAGCGATTCTGATCCAGTTAATCGAAAAAATATGACCAGTCAGCAAATTGCCCGCCGCCTGGCGAATCTTGCGGTTGAAGTCCCTGATGTTCATGATGCTACAGCCATCGTTTTAGGCAATTATGTAGCCGTAGGAGTGGACGTAGACAAAGATTTAGATCGTTCTCGGGTGGGTGTTATAAAATATTCCGTCGCAGAAGCTCTTAAGCACGACCCTTATGGTAAACAAGCGCTTGTCATAGCTGACGCTGATGGGGTAGAACGCTTGCGTGGCCTTGGCAAGAAAATGTCCCAGGGGCATCCAGTGGAAGCGGTGACCGATGAACTTAGCCAGATCGTTGCTCGCTATATGCCGGAAGGCCCGGCCAACGACACTCCGCCTACTAATCCTAACCAGGAGTCCATCCCTAAGAATGAAAATAAGAAACTGAATCAAATTGAAAAAGAACAATCCAAGGAACAGTGACAGAAAAACAGCTAAATCCTTAAAGGATTTAGCTGTTACTTTTTTCTAAGATTTCTCTCTCTTTCTCTGTCAGTTCATTATAGTATTGAACACCAAACTGAGAACCCTCGGACACCATCTTCGCATTATCATGGTCTGCTGTTTCTTCAGGTCTTCCAGCTTCCTCTACTGGCAGGTTATCTTTTTGACTGAAATTATTTTTTACTGATTTAGCCTTATCAACGACTTGCTTTCTATTCTCTTCATCTTTCATGATGTAAGCAATCGCGCCTCCGGCAACGGCTCCTAATGTGGTATAAATCCAACGTTTTTTCACAATAACCATCCTTTCTAATTCTTCTATATTTACCTTTCCCCTCCATGTAAAACTCAAACATGAAAACGGATAAAATTACACTTATATCCATCAAATATGTTATGATAGGTACAATGATAGTCAGTATTGAGGTGAGAATTGTGCGTGTACAGTGCGTTATTTGCGACAACATTGAAAAAATTGACAGTTACTGTTTGCAAGCCAAACGATTGAGAAACAGACGGATTCACACTTATATGTGCCAGACCTGCCACGACCGTATTGAAGAAAACACAAAAAAGCGGCTGGCTACCGGTCAATTCCGCTTCAATCGTGAGCGAAAAAAAGAACATCATCTGCCATAGTGGATATTTACTAATAATAAAGGAAGGCTCCCGATAGATGAGGAGCCTTCCTTTTTTAGGATTGTTTCTCTTTTCGTTCCCTGTGCAGGCGCAGCCTGTAAACACCCATGATCAGAGCAGCTACCATTAAACTTTCTGGAAGTGGCAGGTTCAAACCTAAAATCAGGGTCAATAGAAAGGTGCCAATAATAAGTACCGCATAAACAACTACCGTTTTCATAAGCGGCAGTTTCCTGGCAAAACCCAGTTTGAATGTAATAATAGCCAGAATTACTGTGGTTAAGTATAAAAGCAGAAAGGAACGAAATAACATCCCTACTTCCGATTCATCATTCATGTTTACTTCATTGCCGAGGCCCTGAAAAAAGAAATCAGCGATTGGCCATAAATCACTAGGGACGGTCAATGTTGTGTTATCTGCCATGATGTTCCTCCTCGTATTCTCCTCTTTTCTGTATTTTATGATACTAGATACGTTCTAAAGAAGCTACCCATTCAACAATTTTCATTTTTTGGACAAATCCTTTATAATAG
Organism: Halobacillus alkaliphilus; assembly: GCF_900113125.1. GTDB lineage: Bacteria > Bacillota > Bacilli > Bacillales > Halobacillaceae > Halobacillus > Halobacillus alkaliphilus. Next base: position 52,699 of record NZ_FOOG01000015.1, read on the forward strand.
CTTTTGAATAGGGGTGAACTTGTTGAAGAACTTTCAAATGAACATGGGTGTATTAGCCTTCTTTGTCATACTATCTTTTATTTCAGTAGGCTTTGCTATTGGTCAGGAAAATTTCTGGCTCGCCGGCTTCTTTTTTATACTCGGTTTTGTCATTATGAGTTTTGGATTGAGATTGAAAAGAAAACTGAATGCATAAGAAAAGCGACCCCTTTTAGCGGTCGCTTTCTTTTGTTTTGAGCTGTACATAGTCGTCGATAATCTCGTCATATATATTGGAGCGGCACGCTAAAACGGTGGTTGAATTTAATAGATCAAGTTCACCCTTATCTGCCCGTGTTACGGTTCCTCCTACTTCTTCCACCATAATTGCCCCAGCCGCATAATCCCACGGCATAAGCGACATCGTCAGATACCCATCTACTATTCCTTCAGCAACAAAAGCAAACTCAAGAGCAGCTGAACCATAGGATCGTGTGCTGCGAATGGTTTTTACTAATTCCTGAATACTTTCATGCTCCACGTGTGGATTTTCAGGAATCAGCCATGTTGTATTTAATGTAAGAATGGATTCTTTAAGTGGTCTTGAATCATTAAGATTAGGAAGCTGTTTTTCGTTTTTAAAGACTCCTTGTCCTCTTTTAACCGAATACAACACGTCCTCCATCACATTATATATGAAACCAATTTCTCCGACTCCGTCTTCATATATACCAATCGAGATCGCAAAGTTTCGTTTTTGGTGAACAAAGTTCATCGTACCGTCTATTGGATCGACAATCCAGACGGTGCCTTTTAAATCCTCTAAAGAATCTCCAAAGCCTTCCTCACCTAATAACAAATGGTCAGGATAACTGCTTCTGATTTTATCCGCGAAGAATTGCTCAGTCTTTTGATCCATTTCCGTCACTAAATCATTTGGATTCGATTTCGTCTGAATTGACCTTGGAGCATCAATATGGTCTCGAATATGGGACCCTGCTTCCAAGATCCATTGCTTAGCTTGTTCAAAAAGCTCTTCTTTTCTTTTTATATCCATGTTCTCATACTCCTTTACATCAGATGGTTTCTATCATATCAAAACCCGGGGGTTTATTTCACATATTTAAACCAAAAACTCTGTTAAATCTCCATGTTGATTATCACAGATAAACCCCCGTTACTTGAAGGCTCAGTTTCCAGATAAATTGAGTCCGTTACTCTATGTGGAAGAGGGGTGGTGGGGAAATAACTCTTCTTGTTCCATCACCCAGACACTCGACCCATAAGCCGTTCATCAACGGATTGGAAAACCGCCATCCTTTTGATGCTCGGCTTATGCTGTTCGTGTCTTTCGGGGTGATTCCACATTTGATCACTTTCCTATGGCCCTACACGACGCAGGGTCGATCGACGCTGCTTCGTGCAGGGCCGCGGAAAGCGAATCATCCCCCGCAGGACCTTAACTACAAACCAACATCTCGAAACTGAGTCTTCAATTATACGGCCTTTAGTTGAATAAGCCGTTTATCAAAAATCAGCAAAGATATTTAACAGGAAAAATCAAAAAAAACAAGCAACTTTATTGTTGCTCGTTAATTGATAGACCATTCAATAAGCTGTTTACGAAGTTCGGCGAGTCTGTTCTTACTTTTCTTTATCTGGGCTTCATCCTCCGCTAGCATTGCATCATGCAATGTAACCAATTCGTAATCAATTTCCAAACGGATCACTGGGAGCTTTTCTTCAGCTTCTCTTTTACGCAGCGCTTCCATGACATGTTTCATTGCCTATCCCCTCCCTTTCAAATCCTTACTATATATATATGTGGCACTTGCTTGAGAAGTTTCAATTAGATTACTTATATGTAACCCATTTTTAGAAAATTCAAACCCTTGAAACAGATTGCTTAGTAAAGATTTTGACGTGTGGTAAAATAAGATCGATTGTTTACCTAGGAGTTGATAGAATGACTAATTTTGAAGGATTTACTCAAAGAGATTTTGACGTTTTCACCATTCCGGGACTTGAAAACCGTATGGAAGCTTTAAAGGAGAATATTTCTCCCAAACTAGAAGCAATTGCCTCCGAGCTTGCTCCCGATGTAACGGCGATGACCGGGGATGAGATGTTTGTACATGTAGCACGCCACGCAAGGCGTAAAACGAATCCTCCAAATGATACTTGGGCCGCTTTAGCTTCGAACAAGCGAGGCTATAAAAAACTTCCCCACTTCCAAGTAGGCTTGTGGGAAACACACGTATTTATCTGGTTTGCTGTGATATATGAAAGTCCTATTAAAGAAAATTATGCCGATACGCTACAATCTCATAAAAAAGAAATTATGAATCATATTCCTGATCACTTTGTCTGGTCCGGCGATCACACCAAGCCTGAAGCCATCTCTCATAGCGAGGTGAATTCTGACAAATTTGATGCCATGACCGACAGACTCAAGAATGTTAAGAAAGCAGAGATCCTGTGTGGGCAGCAAATCGAGCGGAATGATTCCAGACTTAAGGATCCTGAGGGTTTTATAAACCTCTGTAGAGATACGTTCCAAACACTCGAACCACTGTACCGCTATACAAAAAAGCTTGATTAGAAAAGCAGCCGCTTCACTTTGCGGCTGCTTTAAAATTATCGTTCCATTTTTATTTTGTCTCCTGCTGATGATTCCTTCGCTTTTTTAACTGTACGATAGCAAGAATATCCTGATTCTTTTTCAAACTGGCCACATAGCTTTTTTTCTTCACTTTTAGAAGGGACAATTTGTTTAAAGCGTGTGTACGACAGTAAAAGATCGTCACGGTTCACTTGTTTCTCATACGCTTGTTCGACCATCGAATAAAAGTTTACAACATCGATAATTTCCTCTTTCGTCCAGTATATTTCATCAATTGGATAATGATAGCTCATTCTATACCTCCTTATGTACCTAACTCCATTTACTGCGTATATCTTCGGCCTCTTGAATGATCCGTCTAAATAATTCAGCGACTGAAGGCACATCTGTGATACTGGAAGCAACTTGTCCTGCCCAGGCAAATCCCTCTTCTACTTCCCCTTCATAAATGTATCTCTTATTCGCTTCGCCGCCAATATAATCTTTTAAACCTTCATAACCCCGATCCTCGGCCTCAAGCTTTAATATTTCCTCCGTCCAAGGGTTTTTCAAGGCTCTTGCAGGCGCCTTTAAACTTCTTTTTATAACGGTAGTAGATGTCTCCGATGCATCAATCAACGCTTGTTTGTATGAGGAATGGGCGTGGCGGCATTCTTTTGTGGCTATAAACCTGGTCCCCATTTCGATACCTTCGGCCCCCAGCGCAAGCGCTGCCATAAGTCCCCGGCCGTCCCCAATACCGCCGGAAGCAATCACAGGAATGGATACCGCATCTACCACTCGTGGCGTTAAAACAAAAGTACCAACATCATCTCTTCCTATGTGGCCGCCTCCTTCCTGACCAACAACCATAACGGCGTCTGCGCCCAGTTCTTCCGCTTTCTCTGCCTGCCGCCTGGCAGCAACAAGTACAAGGGTCTTAATTCCTTTTCCCTTTACCAAGTCCAGTACAGGCTTAGGATCGCCTCCTGTTACCGAAATAGCTGGAACCTTTTCCTCTATAGCCACAGCAACCATATCTTCAAATGGCCTACGTTGTTGACCAATGGCAAAATTCACACCGAATGGATTCCCGGTTAAGGTACGTAATCGCTTAATTTCTGCGCGCAGTTCATCCGGGCTATTCATGCTCATCGCTGTTATTTGACCAAGACCTCCTGCATTAGAAACGGCAGCCGCCAGCTCCGCGTATGCGAGATAAGCCAGTCCTCCTTGGATAATAGGGTAGGTAATCCCTAATTTCTCTGTCACTTGGGTGTTCCAATTCATGGCTTCTCCTCCTTTTAAGAATAGTTTACCATGAGGTCTAACATGAAGCACGAGCCTGGTTTTTTTACTAGCATATGTAAGGGTACTTTGCTATAATTCACATGCTTTCTATTATAAAGAGGTGCTTATACGTTATGAATCAAAACGAAACTCCTTTATTTACAGGTGTTAAAAACCATGCAGATAAAAAACCAACTCAATTTCATATACCAGGCCATAAAGGCGGCAAAGGGATGGATAAAGAATTTCAGCAGTTTATAGGCGAGAACGCCCTTTCAATCGATTTGATTAACATTGAACCTTTGGATGATCTTCATCATCCCCAGGGAATGATCAAGGACGCTCAAAACCTCGCAGCTGAAGCTTTTGGAGCCGATTATACTTTTTTCTCCGTTCAGGGAACTTCCGGAGCCATCATGACGATGATTATGAGCGTCTGTCAACCAGGAGATAAAATCATTGTACCCCGAAATGTGCACAAATCGATCACGACAGCCATCATTTTCTCAGGTGCTAAACCTGTATTTATTCACCCTGAGCTTGATAACAGGCTTGGCATTTCTCACGGTATTACACCAGAAGCTGTTGAAAGAGCCTGTACGGCTCATCCCGACGCTAAAGGTGTGCTTGTAATTAATCCGACTTATTTTGGAATCACTGCTGACCTCAGTCATATCGTGGATATTGCTCATTCCTTTGATATTCCTGTACTAGTAGATGAAGCTCATGGTGTACACATCCATTTTCATGAGCGGCTTCCGCTTTCTGCTATGCAGGCAGGTGCAGATCTTGCCGCTACAAGTGTTCACAAGCTTGGCGGGTCCCTTACTCAAAGCTCGGTGCTAAATTTAAGAGAAGGTCTCGTATCTCATGAACGAGTACAGACAATAATGTCGATGCTCACGACAACATCTACCTCTTATATTCTATTAGCTTCTCTTGACACAGCAAGGCGCCATCTGGCCATGAATGGACATGAACTTATGGAGAGCTGTATCAGGCTTGCGGACAGTGCGCGTAAAAGCCTTAATCAAATTCCATCTATTTATTGTCCAGGAGACGAAATTTTAGCCAGTGATGCTACGCATGACTATGACCCCACAAAGCTGATCATCTCTGTCAAAAATTTAGGTATCTCCGGGTATGATGTGGAAGTATGGTTAAGAGAAAACTACTCCATTGAAGTCGAGCTTTCAGACCTATACAATATCTTATGTATTATCACTCCTGGAGACAGAGAAGAGGATGTTGAACGGCTAATTGAAGCTCTAACAGACCTTTACGAGCAATCCTCCGGAACAGTTGAAACAAAGGAAATAGTGGTCAAGGTACCTGACATTCCTGTACTATCACTCTCACCCCGGGAGGCGTTTTATGCGTCGACAGAAGTGTTGCCCCTGCACGATGCTGTAGGTCGGATTAGTGCTGAATTTGTAATGGTTTATCCACCGGGTATTCCAATTTTTATACCTGGGGAGATCATCACAACTGATAATATCGCTTATATACATGAAAATATTCAAGCAGGTCTCCCTGTGCAAGGGCCTGAAGACTCAACCCTTGAAACGATTCACGTCATTACTGAACAGAAAGCCTTCAAGTAAAAAAGCCCGCTGCCAGAAATGGCAGCGGGCTTTTTGCGTCTTTTATTTTTCCGTTGTATGGCACGTAGGGCACGTGCTGTAAAGGGTTGATACCTTTTCATTTTCGTAGTGTTCAATCACTTTTTGACAGTCTTGACAAACGATTGTACCCATTAACATCCACTCCTTATAATTTGTAATCGCTTTCAATGTACATTCATTTTAATATGGCACAATCTAAAAATCAAGCCTAAAAGTATAACATTTTTATAAATGTGCCACACTAATGAGTTATACTTATTTCATATTATGTTTTCGGTGCGGATAATAGTCCATTAAAAAAGGGTGATCGAGTAATCACCCTTTTTTAAATGTTATTTTGGTGTCTTAATGACGGCTGGATCAAGCAAATCATAACCTTTACTGCGAAGTCCCTTCACAATGTCATCAAGTGCCTCTTTAGTCCATTCACGGTCATGCATAAGAAGGTTGGCGCCATTACCCAGCAACTCCGTATTTACCATTATATCCGCCAGATTATCAGCATCCATATATTCTTCATTCCAATCATACCCATAAGTCCAATTCATAAGCAGCATCTTCTCTTCGGCAGCTAACTGTTTGGAGTAATCCGTGTTTTGACCAAAAGGTGCACGGAAAAATTTAGGACGTTCGCCAGTAATTTCTTCAATTTTATCATTCAATCCCACGATCTCTTCTTTTTGTTCTTCTTGAGATAAGTCAGTTAAAGAAGCATGAGTCATCGTGTGATTGCCGATCGGAAATCCCATTTCGTGAATTTTTTTTAGTTTTTCTTTTCCTTCTTCTGAATCGATAAAATGACCGTTTACAAAGAATATCGCTGGTGCATCCGCTGCTTTTAACGTTTCAGCCATTTCTACCCCATATTCATCTGGAGCATCATCAATCGTTAAAAGAGCTACCTTGGAATCAGCATCATTTATAGGTTCAAATGACCAGTTACCCGTAATCTGATATTGAGCTTCTTTTGGCTCTTCAGGTGACGCTTCGCCAGCAGCTTCTTCTGATTTCTCGCTCTTCTCTTCTTTTTCTTCTTTTTCAGCTTTATTTTCTTCTTTTTCTTCTTTAGCTGAATCTTTTTTCTCGTCTGCCTCCTGGTTTGTCTGCTCTTTATTCTTCTCTTGATCTTCTTCCCCGCCATCTTGACCATTTACACCGCCGCAAGCCGCTAATACCACAATTAAAAACAAAAATATGCCTAACCTTTTCATTGAAGTCCCTCCGCTGTTATGTATTTCCAACTACACTATTATATAAGAAGAATGTGGATTTCGGCTATCGTTAATTGGAAATTTAGGTTATAATATTTAATCGTTAACCTTTGGGCAGTTATTAAAATATTTAGGTGGTATGTATGTTTCAAAAATTGAAGCGTTTTAAAATTTTAGGTGGACGTACTTTAAAAACGGGGATTTCTGTATTTTTAACCGCACTAATATGTGGTTTTTTTAATTTGCCTATAGTTTTTGCCGTCATCACAGCCATTGTTACAGTTGAGCATACGGCTGCTGATTCGATTAAAAAAGCGATGGTACGCTTTCCAGCCTCTGCGATCGGAGCGTTGCTAGCGACCGTTTTTTACAGTTTTCTTGGGAAGGGCGCCTTAACTTTTGCCCTGGTGGCTATGCTCACAATTGCCGTCTGCCATAAATTAAAGCTGGATGACGGAATTATTGTGGCAACAATTACAGCCACTGCTATGATCCCTGAATTTCAAGATCATCATATTGTTTCGTTTTTTAGTAGATTGGGTACTACTTCAATTGGCATCGTTCTTTCGACCCTTGTAAACTTTTTCCTTTTACCACCTAACTATTCCCCCATGATTTACAAAAACATTAATGATTTGTATAATCAGTCTGGTGTCCTGCTCCAGCGTATAATCTCAAGTATTACTGCAGATTCTAAAGAGAAAAACCGCGGGATCCAAAAATCCTATCGCCATTTGACTGCCCATTTGGAAAGAACATATCAGCTGTCTCAATTTCAAAGAGAAGAGTGGAAATATCACAGACATACGAAAGAAGAAATGTTAGCATTTCAATTTTCTCAGAAGAAGCTCAGAACTTTTCAACAAATCGCTTATCATCTGGGGAACCTTCAGTATGTAAATACAAAGGCTGCAGATTTTACGGAGGCTGAAATCGATCTGCTTGAGGCTCTGACTGAGAATTATGTTAAAGTACTGCAAGACCCCACTCATACTATTAGTGAAGATCAGTTTACAAGGGTCGAAAAACTGGATCAAGTCTTTTGGAAATGGAAAGAAGAACATGTGCAAAGGGACTCTAAGTACAGACATCATCTACCGCAGCAAACGATTCTTATTTATGAACTTTTATGTTTTCATGATGTACTGGAAGAACTTCAAAACATGTCTCATAAGCAGCAGAAATTAGTCCATGACTGCTATGGACAGTAACACTTATTTTCCAGGAATTCTGGAAAAACAATGTAAGAAGGGATGATCAAAGTGAAACAGGTTTCAAAAGTATTCTACATTTCAGTAGTTGTAGCATTATTATTTATCGCTTGGGGAGTCATCCCTGAAGAGGTGCTGCCTACTTGGAATTTAAGTAACGTAACATCTCAAATTCAAGGCTTCTTAACCGATAAGTTCGGCTGGTTCTATCTATTATCAGCTACTGGTTTTGTTATATTCGCTATTTACTTAGTCTTTTCTAAATTCGGTAAGTTGAAACTAGGAAAGCCGGATGACGAACCAGAATACCCGTATATCACTTGGTTCGCGATGTTATTTAGTGCAGGTATGGGGATTGGACTTGTATTCTGGGGAGCAGCAGAACCACTTTCCCACTTCCACAGTCCACCTGTTGTTGGACAGGAGCCCGCTACTGAAGAAGCTGCACAATCAGCTATGAAATACAGTTTCTTCCACTGGGGACTACACCCTTGGGCTTTCTATTCTGTGATCGCTCTGGCACTTGCTTATTTCAAGTTCAGAAAAGATGCACCAGGCGTAATCAGTGCTACTTTAGTTCCGCTACTAGGAGAGAAACGAGTAAAAGGTCCGCTTGGAACACTCATTGACTTTATTGCCGTATTTGCAACAATCTTTGGTGTAGCCACTTCCCTGGGACTTGGTGCCCTGCAGATTTCAAGTGGACTAGCCTTTACTTTTGATGGACTTGAAAATACGTTCACTTTACAGTTAATCATTATTCTTGCGGTAACCGTACTGTTTATGGTTTCAGCGATGACCGGTTTAAATAAAGGAATTAAGTACTTGAGTAATACAAACATTGTGCTGGCTCTACTACTTATGATCTTCACACTATTCGCTGGACCTACGAACTTTATTATGGATTTCTTTACGACCACGTTCGGTTCGTATGTACGTGACCTACCGTATATGAGCTTCCGTCTGACACCGTTCGCAGAAGATAGTACATGGGTGAAAGACTGGACCATATTCTACTGGGCTTGGTGGCTTTCCTGGGCTCCATTCGTAGGAACCTTTATTGCCCGTGTTTCTAAAGGACGTACAATCCGCGAATTTATTCTAGGTGTACTTCTAGTACCAACCTTCTTTGGTGCTCTTTGGTTCTCTGTATTTGGCGGTTCTGCCATTTCTCTAGAATATTTCGATGGCGTTAACATCATTTCCGATGTAAACGAACTTGGTACAGAGGTGGCTCTATTTTCTATGCTTGAGCACATTCCTCTAGGTGGTGTGATGTCCATTATTGGTCTTCTGTTAATTAGTACATTCTTTATAACGTCAGCTGACTCAGCTACTTTCGTTCTTGGAATGCAAACGACCAATGGAAGCTTAAACCCTAGGAACCAAGTGAAATTTACCTGGGGTGTTATTCAAGCTGGAGCAGCAGCCGTACTTCTGTGGCAAGGCGGGTTAGGCGCCTTACAGACAGCAGCTATTATTTCAGCTTTCCCTTTCACCATTATCATGATTATGATCTGCTTCTCGCTTTATAAGACATTTAATGATGATGCAAAAGAAGCCGGACTTAAAAAGAAAAAAACGTCTAGCTAACGTTATATTCCTTCTATCCTTCTCTAGATGGAGGGCAGGCCGTCGAGACTCTCTCGCCGGCCTTTTTTATTTTGATTACTTATTACCAATACCTACAGGTAATTTTAATAAATTGATTTACTCTATTTAGAACAGAAATGTGTAATGCTTGAGCTAATACTTTACTTTATTTATATTTACAAGACTCTGTTAAAGATTACTCCTTACAGGACGTAGGATCGATTGATATTGCCACAGGACGTGGCGAGTTTAGTCAATCCTATCACCAACCCAACCTTAGGTGAAAAACAGATTCTTTTGGAAAAGTAAACTTTCTCAGCTTAATATGCCCCAAATGCTTCTATGAGAAGGCACTTTACAAATTTATAGCTTTAAAAGGTATGCATCCCCTATCCTGTAATTTCTCCTTAAGCAAATATGGTCTCGGGTGGTTTCAGTTTCTAATTAGGCAATGTCCATAGGGGGACGACGAAGACTCCTGCGGGGTGTTTATGATCGATGAGATGCCACGCAGGGCTGTTGAGCCTAGGAAGCTCAACACAGAAGAAATTCGACTAAGAACGCAACGTCATGAGACAACGTCTAACGATCCTGCATCATGCAGGGCCGGAAAGCGAATCGTCCCCCGGAGGACCTCCCGTCGTAACCCATTTATCTCGAAAATTAATATTCAAGTACATATAGCTTATCTGTAAAATCAACACAAGCACATGCCTGCTCTCCCCCTTTTCGTGTGTTACAAAATTGATTATTTATTAACATATGGATTAATGATAAAACACTCGGTTATCATTTCAATGACATCTCCATTACAAAGCAAGTTTCGTCGTTTTTGTTTGTTACACTTGTCCTGCGGCAGATTAGAAAGGGGTGCAGACAATCTATGACGTACAGTAGAATTACTTCATTAATACTTATTATTTTATTAGCAGGCTGCATTCCTCAATCTGACAATGTGGAAGTTTTACAAGCCCACTCTGATTCTTATGCTGTTTATCTATATACGGAGTTAGATAATAACCATCCATCAGAAGCTGATAACTATTTAACAGCTCTTCTTGATTGGAAAATGAAACACGATCACAAATCCCTATCATTTGAGCAATCAGAGGCTAATACAGGACAGATTGGTGTCGATGAGGACCAACTCCCCGCTCTCGTTGTTAAAAAAGATGGGAAGGTCATTGAATTGATTTCTGGAGATTCTGGATCTCAGGATATTATGAATAAATTAGAAAATTCCATAACTGTAACTAATAAAAACTCCTGAACGAATTCCGCTCAGGAGTTTTTCAATTGTATGTATATGAATAAGATATCTATCGCTGCATGGAATAATTTCCTCTCCGCGCCTTCATCTTAATATTTTTTTGCACAAAAAAAATACTTATAAATACTAGTGAGTTTTTGATAGTGTTCTATTAGTTTAATAACCCTCTTACAGTTAAAAAACTCCGGAACCAGGATGGTTCCGGAGTTTTTTAACATTATTTTGTGATGTGAATCGGGCTACCCATAGCTACTTCAGCTGCTTCCATGGTAATCTCACCTAGAGTTGGGTGAGCGTGAATAGTCAAGGCAAGATCTTCAGCTGTCATGCCTGCTTCAATGGCAAGACCTAGTTCAGAGATCATGTCACTTGCATTTGGTCCTGCGATTTGAGCACCAATCACTAGATTATCATCTTGACGAGTAATCAGTTTTAAGAAGCCGTCACTGTCATTAAGAGAAAGCGCACGTCCGTTAGCTCCGAACGGGAACTTAGATGCTTTCACATCATATCCAGCTTCCTTAGCTTCCTCTTCTGTATAGCCGACAGAAGCAAGTTCTGGATCGGAGAACACAACAGCAGGGATGCCTAGATAGTCAATTTCTGATTTTTCACCGGCAATAACTTCTGCTGCAATTTTACCTTCGTAAGAAGCTTTATGAGCAAGCGGAGGTCCATCAACGATGTCACCGATCGCATAAATGTTATCAAAGTTTGTGCGACATTGCTTGTCAATTTGAATAACACCTTTGTCGCTCATTTCAACGCCAAGTTCTTCAAGGCCGATTTCGTCTGTATTCGGACGGCGTCCTACAGTTACAAGTACGTAATCAGCTTCGATGGTTTTTTCTTCACCTTTTACTTCATAGGTTACTTTTACGCCATCTTCAGTTTCTTCTACCCCTTGTGCCATAGCATTGGTAACAATATCTACGCCTTTTTTCTTCAAGCGTTTCTTAACGAGAGAAGACATTTGCTTCTCAAAGCCGCCAAGGATGTCTTTCATGCCCTCAAGGATAGTTACTTCAGTATCGAAATTCGCATACGCTGTACCTAGCTCTGTACCGATGTAACCGCCGCCGATAACGACCATTTTCTTCGGTACCTCATTAAGAGCAAGTGCTCCAGTAGAGTCAATGACGCGCTCAGAGAACTTGAAGTTAGGAAGTTCAATTGGACGGGAGCCAGTCGCAATAATACAGTTATTAAACGTGTACGTCTGGGAATTTTTATCATCCATAATACGCACGGTATTTTTATCTACGAAATAGACTTCACCTTTTACGATATCGACTTTATTGTTTTTGAGCAGTCCTTCTACACCGCCGGTAAGCTTCTGAACGACTCCGCTCTTCCACTCTTGAACTTTGGAAAAGTCTACCGTCGTGTTTTCAGACTGAATGCCCATATCCTCGGCACCTTTAGCGTGTTCATAACGGTGACCCGCCTGAATAAGCGCTTTGGAAGGAACACAGCCTACGTTCAAGCAAACTCCTCCAAGGTTACCTTTGTCTACGATTGTTACGTTTTGTCCAGTTTGAGCGGCACGGATGGCAGCTACATAGCCGCCAGGTCCCGCTCCAATGACTAACGTATCTAGTTCAATTGGAAAATCTCCTACTACCATACTTTACGCCTCCATCATAATTAGTTGTGGATCGTTCAGTAAACGCTTGATGTTATTCATTGCATGCTGAGCTGTTGCACCATCGATGATACGGTGGTCAAAGCTTAGGGAAATTGCAAGAACAGGGGCTACTACTACTTCGCCATCACGAACCATTGGTTTTTCAGCAATACGTCCAATTCCTAGAATAGCAACTTCTGGATGATTAATTACTGGAGTAAACCATTGACCGCCGGCAGAACCGATATTTGTAATCGTTGTAGATGCGCCTTTCATTTCTTCTGATGTCAGTTTACCATCGCGAGCTTTGACTGCCAATTCATTGACTTCACTTGAGATGGAGAAGATCGACTTACGGTCTGAATCTTTCACCACTGGTACAAGCAAGCCTTTGTCGGTGTCTGCTGCAATACCAATATTATAATAGTGTTTTTGAATAATTTCATCCTTATCGTCATCTAAAGATGTATTCAAAACAGGGAATTTCTTAAGAGTGGACACAAGCGCTTTTACTACGTAAGGAAGATACGTAAGCTTGATATCCTGTTCAGCAGCTACTGCTTTGAATTTCTTACGGTGAGCAACAAGTTCGGTTACGTCTACTTCATCCATAAGGGTTACGTGAGGAGCTGTCTGTTTAGAGTTCACCATAGCTTTAGCAATGGCTTTACGCATACCGCTCATTTTCTCGCGAGTTTCAGGATACGCTTCTCCAGCTGCTGGAGCTGTCTGAGCTGCAGCTGCTTCTTGCTCTTCGGCTTCTTCTGTTGATGTTGTATCTTGAGCTTCTGTTTGATCACCGCTCATGAAGCTTTCGACATCCTCTTTCAAAATACGGCCGTTTTTACCAGAGCCTTGAACTTTACGGATATCTACATCGTTGTCGCGAGCAAATTTACGTACAGATGGCATAGCTACTACACGCTTATCTTCATCTACATCGCTGTCATCTTCAGCTGCAGGCTGTTGAGAAGCAGATTTTTCTTCTTTTTGCTCTGATTGTTTTTCTTCTTTCGGCTCTTCTTTAGATTCCTCTGCGGAATCATCAGAAGATCCTTCATCAGAACCTGTGTCTTCGGATCCGTCATCAATTGTGATAATGACCGTTCCTACTGTAGTTGTTTCGCCTTCTTCGACATGGATTTCTTTTACTGTACCATCGACTTGAGACGGAATTTCAACAACTGCTTTGTCGTTTTGCACTTCGCAAATAACGTCGTCTTCTTTAATTTCATCACCTGGTTTTACAAACCATTTGGCAATTTCACCTTCGTGGATACCTTCACCGATATCAGGCAGTTTAAATTCAAATGCCACGCTTACTACCTCCCATTTTTAAAATGATTAAAAGTTCATAACTTGGTTTACTTTTTCAACTACAGAATTGTAGTTTGGAAGCCATACTTCTTCTGCTTGCGTGAATGCATAAACAGTATCTGGTGCATGAACACGCAGTACTGGAGCTTCAAGATGCAGAATAGCTTTTTCTTGAATTTCCGCAGCTACGCTTGCTGCAATACCTGCCTGCTTTTGTGCTTCCTGCACAACAACCGCACGGTTTGTTTTCTTAACAGATTCAAGAATGGTTTCATAGTCAACTGGGCTGACCGTGCGAAGGTCGATAACTTCAGCACTCACACCATTTTCCTCCAGCTCTTCAGCTGCTTTCAGGCAGGAGTGAACCATTGCGCCGTACGCTACTAAAGTAACATCGGTTCCTTCACGTTTGATATCTGCTTTATCAAGTTCAATCGTGTATTCCTCTTCTGGAACTTCGCCGCGGAAAGAGCGGTATAGTTTCATATGCTCAAGGAAAACGACTGGATCGTTATCGCGGATTGAAGAAATTAATAGTCCTTTTGCATCGTAAGGTGTAGAAGGAATAACCACACGCACACCAGGCTGCTGAGCAATTAGCCCTTCTAGACTGTCTGCGTGAAGTTCAGGTGTATGCACACCGCCGCCGAATGGAGAACGAATCGTAATCGGCATGGAGCGTGTGTTACCTGTACGATAACGGTAACGAGCCATTTGACCATTAATAGCGTCCATTGTTTCATAAACGAAACCAAAGAACTGAATTTCAGGTACTGGACGGAAGCCAGTCAAAGCAAGTCCGATGGACATACCGCCAATTCCAGACTCAGCTAGTGGTGTATCGAATACGCGATCTTCACCGAATTCGTCTTGAAGACCTTCTGTCGCACGGAATACTCCGCCGTTTTGACCAACGTCTTCACCGTAAATCAGCACGTTTTCGTCGTTTTTAAGCTCGGTTTGCATCGCGTTTGTGATAGCTTGGATCATTGTCATTTGTGCCATGGTCTACTTCGACTCCTTTTCCTTATATTCTTCCATCTGTTCTTCAAGGTTAGGTGGAAGTTGTTCGTGCATGTTACTGATTAGATCCGTAACTTTTTGTTTTGGTGTATTGTCTGCTTCTTTAACAGCAGCTTTGATTTCTTCTTTTGTTTTTTCAATTAGTTCATTTTCTTCTTCTTCGGACCACAAATCTTTACCTTCGAGATACTTACGGAAACGGACGATTGGATCTTTCTTCTCCCATTCGCTGTCTTCGTCATCTGTACGGTAACGTGTTGGGTCGTCACCAGCCATTGTATGTGGACCATAACGGTAAGTAAGTGTCTCAATCAATGTTGGACCTTCACCGTCAACCGCACGTTTACGAGCTTCTTGGGTAGCTGCATAAACGGCAAGCACGTCCATACCATCCACTTGAATTCCTTCAATACCAGCTGCAACCGCTTTTTGTGCAATTGTTTGAGCTGCGGATTGCTTTTCAACTGGTACAGAAATCGCAAAGCGGTTATTTTGCACAACGAAAATAGCCTGTGCACCGAAGGCTCCGGCAAAGTTAATTCCTTCATAAAAGTCACCCTGGGAAGCTCCGCCGTCACCAGTATAAGTAATAGCCACTGCATCTTGACCGCGTTTTTTGAAGCCTAGTCCCACACCAGCTGCTTGTGTAATTTGAGCACCGATGATGATTTGAGGGCTTACTGCATTTACGCCTTCTGGCATTTGATTTCCTTTAAAGTGGCCGCGGGAAAATAGGAAAGCCTGGTATAAAGGAAGGCCGTGCCAGATCAACTGAGGCACATCACGATAGCCTGGCAGAATAAAATCTGCTTTTTCCAATGCATATTGACTTCCAAGCTGAGAAGCTTCCTGTCCTGCTGTAGGAGCGTAGAAACCTAGACGTCCCTGACGGTTTAACGCGATGGAACGCTGATCCAATATACGCGTATAAACCATACGCTTCATAATTTCTTTTAAATCTTCGTCTGACAAATCAGGCATGGCGTCTTCATTGACGATTTCGCCTTCTTCGTTCATGATTTGAAACATTTCGAACTGATTTTCAATGTTCTCAAGAGTACGTTTCAAAATCGTTCACCTCTTCCTTTCTTATTCTAAAAATAGATGATGTGAATAGCTTTCCCAAATATGAAAAAAACTGTACCGATTTGCTCTTTACGTATTACCCTGTACACATCTTCACTAATCATACGTAAGATCTCAGTTAAACTGTTACATTTTCCCTGGAATTTTTAATGGTACAATGTAGGTCCACTTAGTAGTTTAGCTCAATTCGTCATCATTCGTCAATTACAACCTCTTCTATAACTTATATATAGTTCTATACCATGCGCAAAGGCTAGGTAAAATGAGAAATAAGTGAGCATTATCCCTTCTACTGTACCATTAGAAAATTAAGCCTGTATTAATTCTAAGTTTTTTCTCTGTATCATGCAAATAAAAAAACCGCCAGACGCTGACGGTTGATAAATATGTAAAGTTGTTAATTGATTGAAGCTATTCTTCAGACTTCTCACTTTCTTCATAAGATACATTGAGATCAAGTGCCTCGTAAAGTTCTTTTTTCTGATTATTATACTCTTCTGTATATTGGTTGAACTCTTCATTTGCCTCAATGACCTGATTATAGCTGTTATTTATACTTTCGATTTTTTTCTGCATATCTTCTTCTACTAATTCTTTGTTTTGCAGCATTTCATACAATTCTTTATCAAGTTTTAAAGCTTCATTATAAGCATTATATAATTTCTGATAGGCTTCATAACGTTTCTCCATCGTTTTAACAAGTTCTTCGGCTTTTTCTTTCGCTTCTGCCTGTTCTTCATCTAATTCATCGATAAGTGGTTTAATTTTGTCGAACTCTTCCTTGGCGGCTTCAATACTTTCTTTCTCAGCTTCAAGTTTCTCCTGTCTTTCCTCTACAATTCCAGTTGCTTCTTTAGAAAGCGATTGAATTTTATCAAATTGATCCATATTCAAATCAATTATTTTCTCATAAAGCTCCTGTTCTTCATTTTCGAGCTTAACAAGAGGCTGCTGTTGCTCCCGAAATCCTTCCTCTTTCTTTACCGCCTCTTCAAGATGATTATACATCTCTTCCTGAGCAGAAGGACCTGTGCAAGCAGTCATAATAAAAACGGCTGCTGCCAATACCATAAACAAACGTAAACGCACGATCACTTTTCCCCCTTTATGCAGACTCTCCAAAAACATGATTGTAATCTTGTGATATGTACAATAGTATAATATATGAAATTAAATTGGAAGTGACTTTTTTCAAATGTTTCCAATAATCATGGAGCAAAGACACAGGTCTGCTTCCCTATTTATATAAGATGATATAATGTTCAATTGGGAAAGGATGTTTAGTATGATAACTATGGAAGATATTGTCCGTGAAGGGCACCCGGCCCTGCGGAAGGTGACAGAAGAAGTAGCTTTACCTCCCTCGGAAGAAACCAAGGAAACATTGGAATCCATGCTTCAGTACTTAAAGAATAGTCAAGATGAACAAGTATGTGATCGATATGGTCTGCGTCCAGGCGTGGGACTAGCTGCGCCGCAGATTAACGTAAACAAACGGATGCTTGCCGTACATTTTATTGATTTGAAAGATAAGCTTTACAGCTACGGACTATTCAACCCGCGTATTGTAAGTCATTCGGTGGAACGCACCTACCTTTCGACAGGAGAGGGATGCTTATCTGTTGATCGGGAAGTACCTGGATATGTACCAAGGTATCGCCGGATTACAGTGAAAGCGACGGATCTTGAAGGGAACGAGGTTAAACTTCGCCTGAAGGATTATGCCGCAATTGTTTTTCAACATGAAATCGATCATCTTCATGGCATCATGTTTTATGATCATATTGATCCGGATGAACCATTTAAAGAGCCTGAAAATGCTGTGCCTGCTGATCGATAAAACCTTCTATAAAAAAGCCTGCCGGAAATTCCGGCAGGTTTTTTTGTAATCAGAAACCCTAACCCTTTTGTGCTAAAGGTAACGAGTGATTTTCATAACAGGCTTATTCAAGAAAAGGGCCGGTTACTGTAAGACTCAGTTTCGAGATATTGTGTGGAAAGGGGCTCCAGGGAACGACTCGCTTTCCGCGGGCATGCGCTGAGTCTCCTCAGGCTGGCGCCTTCCGGGGCCTCACCTGTCATGTTCATCCCGCAGGAGTCTTCGCCGTTCCCTTCCGCCCCTTTGCGATCATGGAGCGCTCGAAATTCTCTGCATAAACGCGTTCCAATGAACCAGGATCATCTATGATCCATAGTGGTTTTTACTACGTGTGTTTACGTGTAGGAACCCTGTACTATAAGCATTTGAGGCAGATGCAGCATGGTTCCTTTCTGCTATAGCAGGGTCCGTTCGCAGCATTATAGTTGGGGTGGTGGGGAAATGGCGCATATCCGTCAA
>NZ_FOOG01000027.1 GCF_900113125.1 Halobacillus alkaliphilus
CTCGAAGAAGTGGCTGAATCGAATTGACTGGTATGTTTTGAAACGTCTAGCTCTGTTTAACAACAAGAAAAGACAGCGCCGAAATCTTCATGGTCATTTGGAGGAAGTAAAGAAACAAACCCAGTATCAACTGGTGTGCTTAGCCAAGTAGGGTAACCGTAATGCCAAAGAAAGAAGAACATCGGAAAGCCGTATGAGGGAGAACCTCACGTACGGTTTGATGAGGGGGAGCTGAAAGTAAAAGGGGAGAAATCCCTTTTGAAATCAGTTCTCTACTCTACCGCGGAAAGCGAGTCGTTCCCTGGAGTCCCTTTTCCACACAATATCTCGAAACTGAGTCTTACAGTAACCGGCCCTATTGTGTAATAACTTTTCTGATTAAAACCAACATAACCTTTAATAGAACCAATAAAAAAGTGTAAACATCTACGTTTACACTTTTTATTATCTATTGTGTTAGTGTCTCTGTAACTTTATCTATAGTCATGCCGTGGGCTATTACGCCATCAATGGTCCAGTGACTAGGTTCGTTCATTTGATAGACTTGATCATTTTCAACAGCGGGAGTGCTTTGCCAAACGGAACTATTTTTAAGAATTTCCAAACCAGCTTCTCCATCTTGAGCAATTAAAAAGACATGGTCGGCATCCATTTGCCCCAATTTTTCTAAGGCGATTGGGTTCCACTGCGCTTCGGCTTCCGGAAGGTTTTTAATAAACTCAGGCTGGGTCACGCCAAGGTCGTTGTATAGAACTTCTGCACCATAACGAGTGTTTTCGAAAACGTAGAATTGTTCACCTGAAGACCATACGAATGCAACTGACTCGTCACCAATGGACTCTTTCAGACTTGCTTTAGCTTTTTTTGCTTTTTGATCAAAATCAGCCAGTGCCTGTTCGGCTTCTTTCTGTTTACCAAGAATTTCGCCCATTTGGGTTAATTGTTTGCGCCAATCCGAACTGTTTTCTTCACTGAATACGTAGGTCGGAGCAATATCACTGTATTCTTCATACGTACCATTTTGCAGAGCGGATGGACTGCTGAATAAGATTAAACCCGGGTCCTGATTAATGGTTTGTTCTAATGGCAGATCCCAGGCTATTTTTGGGAGACCCTCCAATTGAGGCTGCAGATAGTCGAGAACTGTGTCACCAATCGACCACTGTGCCACAGGTTGCTCTCCAAGAGCTACTAAAGGATCTTCTAAGTAAGGGGCGAGAATGCGTTCAGGGTTGGAGGGAATGGTTACTTCTCCCATCTCATGAGTCAACGTTCGCTCTTCGTTTGATTGTTCACCTTGATTTTCGTCTGAAGAGTTTTCTTCTGAGGACGTAGTGTCTTCATTATTATTACATGCCGTTACTGCAATAAGCATAATCAATAGACTGAATAACAAAAGGGACTTTGATCTAAGCATGAATTTCCTCCTAAAAAGATATTCTAATAACTCCGATAAAGGTAATCATTTTCATTGGAATTGTCAAGGTGAAACCTGCCGCACCTGACTTGAACTACTAGAATATTATCGATATAATACGTAGTGATAATGATTCTCAATTTTAATTAAATAGATACATAAAAATGATGCTGGTGATAGAGAGGGTTTACTGCCGTGAGCGAAGAGGTTGAGCAAAATAAAAATATTAAAAAAGATATAGAAGGATTAACCTCTAAGTTCTTCCAGGCTGGACTTGTATTTCTTCTGGCCACTGCTGGATTATTCCTGGCTCTTGGATTATCCGTTTCGTTAGGGGTAACAGATATACAATTAAAAACGGTATGGGAGTCTATATTCGCTTTTGAGCCAGAAGTCACTAATCATCAGGTCATCCGTGAACTGCGTTTGCCTCGTGCGTTTAGTGCGGCTCTAGTGGGCAGCTTTCTTGCTGTTTCAGGAGCTGTCATGCAGGGGTTAACTAGAAATCCGCTGGCTTCTCCTTCCATTATGGGTGTTACGCACGGGGCTGCTTTTGCTCTTATAATTGCGTTAGTTTTTTTCCCATCTATGACGAATCTGGGGATGACCATTTCAGCTTTCATAGGGGCGGGACTCGCCGTACTTATTGTATTCGGTGTAGGGTCTTTTTCAAAAGGCGGATTGACTCCTGTAAAACTTGCCCTTGCCGGTGTAGCTGTAGGTGGAATGCTGAGTTCTCTATCTTCTGCCATTTCTCTTCATTTTCAAGTGGCTAAGCAAATGAGTTTTTGGTATGCCGGAGGGCTAACGGCTACAGACTGGCTGTCTGTTAAAATTCTATTAGTTGTTGGAGTTGCGGGCTTAACACTTGCGTTATTTCTTTCAAGAGCGGTAACAATTCTTAGTTTAGGAGAAGACGTCTCCAAAGGGCTTGGGCAAAACACTTTCGCCGTAAAGTCTTTAGGAATTGTGGTTGTTTTTCTTTTAACAGGAGCTGCTGTTTCTGTTGCAGGGACAGTTGGATTTATTGGCTTAGTGATTCCTCACATGACCCGGGCTTTAGTAGGCACGGACTATCGGCTAATTATTCCAGTATCAGCTGTGCTCGGAGGATTGCTTCTTGTGTTATCGGATATCGGAGCTCGGCTCGTAAACGCTCCTTTTGAGACACCTGTAGGAGCCATCACAGCGTGTATTGGTGTTCCTTTCTTTCTTTACCTTGCTCGTGGAGAAGGGAGGGGGATGGAATGAATAAAAAGCAGAGACGCTTTGGCTGGATTATATCTATATTAGGGGCTAGTCTACTCTTGCTATTTCTATTCAGCTTAAACATGGGGGTAGTCAACATAGCTCCCTTAGAAGTCATTCGTACACTTCTTGGGAGTGGAAGCAGCACGCAGGAAATGGTTTTATTTGATATCCGTCTACCGAAAATGATGCTTGCTCTTCTGATCGGTGCGGGCCTCGGAGTATCAGGAGCCATTCTTCAAGGTGTATCCCGTAATGACCTGGCGGATCCTGGAATTCTTGGAATTAATACAGGAGCCGGTTTTGCTATTATTGTCTACATTTTCTTTTTTCAAGGCTCGATGTCCAAATTAAGTGGGCTTGGTATTTACGCCATGCCCCTTTTTGCCCTGGCAGGGGCTTTTCTGGCTGCTTTCCTGATTTACTTATTAGCTTGGAAAAAAGGAATTAATCCTGTTCGGTTAATTCTTGTTGGTATCGGGGTGAATTCGGGCTTCAGCGCAGCTTTAATTATTTTTCAAGTGAAGATGAACCCTCAGGATTTCACTCAGGCTATGGTATGGCTTGCTGGGGATATATGGGGTGGAAACTGGGATTTTGTCGCCGCTTTGGCTCCGTGGATCATTTTGTTGACTGTGTATGCCATGTACAAAGCGTCGGTTCTGAATATCTTGAATCTTGGCGATCAGATTTCTACAGGTCTGGGAGCAGCTGTGGAAAAAGAACGTAGGGTTTTATTGGCACTTGCCGTTGCACTTGCTGGGTTATGCGTAGCTGCTGGGGGCGGTATTGCTTTTCTTGGACTGGTAGCCCCTCACCTGGCTCGAAGATTAGTGGGGCCAAAGCACGAGACGTTAATTCCCGTTACGGCTTTAATAGGTGCCCTGATTTTGCTGGCAGCTGATACAGTAGGAAAGAACTTGATCGCTCCCGCTGAGATACCTGTGGGAATTGTAGTGACCATCGTGAGCACCCCTTACTTTATATATCTACTTATGAAAACTCATTAGAAGAGGAGACCAATTATGAACGAAATGTTTGATGTAACGATTATTGGCGGAGGAACAACAGGTTTATATACATCATTTTACAGTGGTATGCGCGGTTTAAAAACAAAAGTCATTGAATATCACCAGGATCTGGGCGGGAAAGTAGCTTTCTTCTACCCTGAAAAGAAGATTTATGATGTAGGAGGGTTTCTCGGGGTCCGGGGAGAAGATCTCGTGACCGAGGTGGAAAACCAGGCGTTAAGTGTCCAGCCTGTTATCGTGACCGGCGAACAGATTCAGACGATTGATAAACAGGAGGATGGATCCTTTATCCTGACAACAGCCATTGGTGAGCAGCATTTCTCGAAAACAGTTATTGTTGCCTCAGGTTTAGGGACATTCGAGATGGAATCTCTTCAGGTAGAGGGCAGTAGTCAGTATGAGGGCAGGTACATTCACTATACTATTCAAAACGTAAATCAGTACGCTGGAAAAAAAGTAGCTGTTATCTCTCAAAGCCGAGTTGGAATCGACTGGGCACTTGCTCTTGAAAAAGTGGCAGAGGAAGTACATTTAATTAACCGCGGTAAAGAATTTAAGGCGGTATATGAACAGGATATAGAAACTCTTGAACAGTCATCCGTCCACGTTTATAGGAATCATAAGGTAGAAGAGTTAGCAGGGGACGGGCAAGTGCTCACAGGAGTTACTTTACAGGACGGAACCGAATTGGATGTTGAACACATTTTAGTCTATGAAGGACTGAATATAGAGAAAAGCCTGTATGACAGCTGGGGCCTTGAAACAGAAAAAGGGAGGATTCCTGTTGGTACGGATATGTGCACATCTATCGATGGGGTTTTTGCTGCAGGGGATGCGGCTATTTATCCAAGTAAGACGATGTTGATCGCTTCTGGATTTTCGGAAGCAATGACAGCCGTGAATAGTGCAGCCATGTTCCTGGATCCTAAAGCAAAAGCGCAGGTGTATAGTACGGTTATTTATAAGCATGCGAAAGATTAACCCGGATAAAAACCCAAAATGAGAGAAACCTTTTCTCTCATTTTGGGTTTTTAGTTAAGGAGAATTTAATGGCAGATGCCTAGATTATAGGCAGCGATCTTCAATTGGGCACCAATCGTGAGAAGCCAGACGGTAAGGTTAACTAGAGCGATTGCAGACCATTTTCGAGTATGAACAACGGATTTTCGCTTGCTAAAATAATAGGTTAAAAAAGAGATCGTAAGTATCGTAATGATAGAAGTCAATCCTAACAAACCTTTGTATTCATTTGTCCATAGAAAGTTATTAGGTAAGGGGATAATAATAGTTGGCGTATATAAGATGGAGATAAAATAAAACCCTACGATCCAAGAAGTGATCATAAAGAAAAGGCTCACCCAAAGTGAAAGTGGTTTCACTTGTTTCTCTCCTTTGAATAATTATTCCGACCATATTGGTTGGGTTAATGGTATCTTATGTTTCCCCGTTCCAAAAGTCAATATTAACCGTATGATTTCTGGTGTTCTTTTTTCTTCTCCAAATATTCTTCATCTTCTCGGGCCTGGATCCATTTTTCCTCGAAAATCTCTGCTGATTTTGCTTTTTCTTCATCAATATCCCGTTCATTAATCTCACCGTTTTCATCGTACTTTTTACCGCCTTTATAATTTGCATATCGGCGGGAGCGTGTATATCCCATCTGCAGAAATTTCCGGGCCATATCCATGCCGACGAAGTCATCATTTTTCTTGTATTCTAAGAACATTTGATAGATTTTATCTGATGATTGTCTGGCTATTTCAGGAGTTTTAAAGCGCCAGTGGGGGAGGATCTCCCCTTTGTAGGGCTCGACCATCAGGACGCCCTGTTCTCCTCGCCCTACTCTATATTTATCCGGGTTTTTACGGAAATCTGTATTTTTAAAGTCTATGGAATAATCGAATGGCAAAGAAATCTCTCCTTAATTACGTATTTTCAATTCCGAACATATTTAATTCCAGATCCTGAGACAGTTTTTTTATGAGGGCTCCGCCTGCTGTACTGTTGCCTTTTGGGCTGATCGCTGGTCCAATGACACCAACTCCCATGCGGCCTGGAATGGCACCGATAATACTGCCAGATACTCCACTTTTACAAGGAAAACCAGCTTCTACAGCATAGTGTCCTGAAGAGTTATACATACCTGAGGTCATCATAATAGCTTTGACAGTGCGAAGGTGATGAGGAGGAATTAATCGTTCTTCACTTTCGGAAGTCATTCCGCCTCTTGCCAGGAATGCGCCTACGCGCGCAAAATCCTCCGAGCACATCATAACCGAATTCATCCGAAAGTATAGTTCGAGTGCATCATCCACACTGGTAACGAGCGTTCCTGTACTTTGCATAAAATAAGCGAGAGAACGGTTTCGGGCGCTATTGGCACGTTCCGCCTGGTACACTTCTTCGCTCATTTGCAATTCGTTATTGTTTGTAATTTTTTTAAGGAAATCAAAGTAGCGGTTAAAACGGTTTTCTACGCTTTTTCCTTTGATCAGGGCAGCAATAGCGATAGCACCTGCATTAATCATCGGATTAAAGGGTTTGCTTGTATCGTAGGATTCAAGCTGGCTAATGGAATTAAAAAAATCCCCCATCGGCTCCATCCCCACTGTCTGGAAAACACGGTCTTTGCCAAAATCCTGCAGCGCGAGCATTAGCCCGATAATTTTTGAGGTGCTCTGCATGGGAATATAGTGATTGTGATCACCTGCTGAAAAAGACTCTCCTTCATTCGTTATGATGGTCACACCTAGAAGGTCCTTCATCGTTTCATCAAAATTGGGAAGGTCCATGTTTACTTGACCTGAGGAAGCATATGGTTTGCTGTCTTCGATAGCATCCTCAAGATATTCTTCAGTGAGTTTCTGCATTTAATCCTCTCCTTACCTGTTATTCGTCTCTACTTAATTCCCTTATAAATGGAAAGGATAAACTAATTAGCCCTCCTCTAATGCTCAATAGTATGAAAAAAAGGAAATAAAAGGCACCTCAGGTCATCCATTATCTGGATGACCTGAGGTGCCTTTTATTTCCTTTTAGTTGGTTAAGGTTGTTTAAGGTAGCGTCTATCTTTAAGGAACAGGCGCCAGAACAGATAAAAGGCAGGAATCAAAATTCCGAATCCAACCCCATACACAATCAGCATAGGATAGAAGGTTGATGGATTTGTGAATCCTTCTGTAACAGTGAGGTGCGGGTAGACGAGATATGGGAGGTGTGCTGAACCATAAGCATAGATAGCAATTCCATACTGGAGAATGATGGCTGTAACAGCTAGCCGTGACCAGCCGCGCACTCCGTCCTGTTTTTTAATAAATAACAAAGTGTATCCAATGATAAAAAAGAACACAGATAATCCAAACCACAGCCAGTTATCTTCGATGTTCTCTACGATCCAATTTGCTTCTGCAGGGAATGTCCCAATCGTTAACATAGCAATAGCGATGGATACGGGACCAAGCCAAATGGCATGCTTGCGAAATGTCTGATAGGCTGACCAATCATCAGCTTCCTTGGAATAATCCATAAGGAAAACGGCTGAAATAAAAAGCTCGGTGGAAAGACCGAATGCAATATGCATATACAAGGTCGGGTGAGTAAGCAGCTCAGCGTAATGAAGGACCGGTAGATCATTTTCAAAATCCACAAATCCACCGAGTGTGATCGGTAAGATACTTACAAGAAGTGCGGGAATAATTAACCCGGAAAATCCTGAGGTCAGCCGCATAAGTTCCCTGTACTTTTGAGTGTGGTGTTCAAAAACCATAAACGTTGTTCGAATTGTCAGCAGCAGTAACCCAATGCCAACGGGCACAAGAAGAATACTCCCAAGTAAAGTTGTTGCAAAAGGAAAGAACGTAACCACGGAAACCACGAAGATGACCAAAAAAACATTTGTAACTTCCCAGGTAGGGGATAAAAAGCGGTTCGCGATTTGCGAAGCACTTGTCTGATCGTTTCTTCCGTAAATCATTCCCCAAAATCCTGCTCCAAAATCGAGGGATCCAAGGATGGAGTAGATAAAGAGTAAGCTCCATAATATCGTAATGGCGAGCGTCGAGGCTTCCATCATAAATCAGCTCCTTCATAGGTGAACGTGGATTTAATGCACTGCATCCAAGTCCTTGCTTGCAGGGTTTCGCTTGAAATAAGATCGCAATACAAAACCGGTGATAAATAATAAAGTGATATATAGTGTTAAAAATAATCCAAGTAAAAATCCAACACTGCTTGATTTAGTCGCTGCTTCGCCTGTTCGGAGTACGTCTGTGATGGTCCAGGGCTGTCTTCCGATACAGCTGAAGCACCAACCGGTTTCAATCGCAATCATCGCAAGCGGTCCGCTGACTGCAAGAATAGCCAGAAGCCATCCGGGAAATTCTTTTTTTAGTACATGTCTCCAAAATATAGCGAAAAAAGCGACGACAATTAAAAGCGAACCGATACCGACCATGACGTTAAATAGTACATGTACATACAGCGGGGGCCACAATTCCTCAGGAAATTCATTCAGGCCGAGAACTTCTGTATCCAAGCGGTCTCCAGCCAAGAAACTGAGAGCGTAAGGAATTTCCACGGCATATTTGACCCGCTGGTCTTCCAGTGATGTATAGCCTCCAATGGATAAAGGTGCGTAGCGTGTGGTTTCGAATAAACCTTCAGCTGCAGCGAGTTTTCGCGGGTTATATTCGTGCAGCATTTGAGCCGTTTCATGACCGTTTATAGCAGTAGCCAGGGACATGATTGCACCAAAGTACAAAGCGATAGTCAGAGCTTTTTTGTGATAATTACGCTCTTTACTAGACAGGCCTTTTCTCATTAAACGGAGAGCTGCAATGGAAGCAATGATAAAAGCAACCGTCATATAAGCAGATAAGGTCACATGGATGGCAGTCACACCAAAGCTTGGGTTAAAGAAAGCAGCCCATGTATCGACATCCGTAACACTTCCGTCCGGGGTTATGTTAAAACCGGCTGGCGTATTCATCCACGCATGGACGTCTGTAATTAAAATTGCCGAAGCGGTTGCGCCAAGAGCAACCGATATAATGCTGATAAATCTTAAAACAGGCGGCAGCCGATCAGCTGCATATAAGTAGATCGACATGAAAACGGCTTCTATTAAGAATGCGAAAATCTCCATCTGGAAAGGCAGGGCAATCACTTGTCCGACTATTTCCATGAAATTAGGAAAGAGCAATGATATAAGAACACCGACAATCGTACCGGAAGCAATTGAAACCGCAAGTATAATGGCGAAACCTTTGGTCCACCTTCTTGCCATTAGTGCATAATCGGAATCTTTTTTAATGTAATGCAAAACTTCAGCTATGATAATCATCACAGGGAGTCCCACACCGATTGTGGCATAGATAATATGAAACCCTAGGGAAGACCCAAACAGTACACGGGCCATAACAACGATATCCATGAAATATTCCACCTCCAATAACTATCCATCATTTATTTCCTTAATATCTTTTTATATACAAAATAAGGGGATTTCGAGTGGAAAAATAAAAAAAGACACCCACTAAGTTAGTGAGTGTCAGGCTTTTTGACAGAGAACCATCCATTCATCAATAGAAAAAGATTCTACGCTACCTCCTTTAAGTACAATGGAAAAGTAAGAAGAAATTTCAGTTTCCGCTTGAAGGAAATACTCTTCTACAAGCTGCTGACTGGTTTTATCATGTAGTGTTCGCTCCAGCCAATCCCGGAAAGGCAGTGTTTTTTTACGCCTAACTTCTCTATTTACTTGAAACCCTGCAGGCTGAATCATTGTTTTCCATTCTGAAACTTTCCAGGCCCGGTTGTGACTGGAATCACGCATTTGTTCGAACGTGTTGTAGAAAAGGTCGAGGTAATCTTCCTCAGGGGCTATATTGTCGATCATCAAAAACTGTCCCCGCGGTTTCAGTACCCGATAAGCTTCTTTTATAAATTTCTCTGGCTCTGAAAAATGGTGAGGAGCTATTCTGCAGCAGACCACATCAAAGCTTTCATCAAGAAATGGGAGACTTGAAACATCCGCAATAATATAGGAAAGGTTTTTTATACCGCTCAAGTGCCGTGCTGTGTTTTGCAGCATATCTTTAGTGAGGTCGCTTGCCACAACATGATCCATCCACCGGCTCATTTCTCGGGCTACGTGTCCGCCGCCAGTCGCCAGATCAAGCCCTTTCCAATTTGGTTCAGGATCCAGCCATTCCGTAATTAAGTTTAAGTCTTGCTGGTTGTTATGGGTAGCACTGGTTACATAAGATTCTTTGTTTTTAGAAAAGGTAGATTGCACCCTTTTTTTCATTTCTTCAGACATCCCGCCACCTTCTTTCTGGTTTGTTATTAGTGTACTCTCCAGAAGGGAAAAACGGTAATACTGGATTTTAATCCAATCTGATAAGTAAAATAAATCAAAAAACAGTCTCATTGATGGATCGTATAAATTCCCCGAAAAATGGGCAGGATGGTGGGTGAATATCTTTTGACAATTCAAGGATTTCCATGTACGATATGGAGAAACTACGTATTTTTTCGTTGACGAGAAGAGTAGGCTGTAAATGCTGTCCCCAGAGAGTCGCTGTTTGCTGCAAGGCGATGACAGGTTAGAGCTGAAGATCATCTCTGAGAAGTTTCGCTGAAATGAAGTTAGAGTAGGTGAAACCGGCAGACGGCCGTTATCCGTTTTATGAACCGAGAGCCGTGCAATCGCTGCGCGGAATATGGGTGGTACCGCGGATTAACATCCGTCCCTGTTTTTTTGCAGGGGCGGATTTTTTATATTTAAAAAGGGATTTTTCCCTGAAGTCTTTAATTGATGAGTTTATCTAGATAAAAATAAAAGGGTAAGAGGTGGAACGAATGCGCAGTGTTAATACGAAAGAAGCAGCAGTAGACCGCGAGAATCGCGTCAAGGACTATTGGAACGCTGAGAATGTATTCAATCGTTCAATGGATGAACGAGAGGGTTCAGAAACGTTTGTATTCTATGAAGGTCCTCCAACAGCCAACGGACTTCCGCACGCCGGTCACGTACTGGGCCGTGTTATTAAGGACTTTGTAGCTCGCTATAAAACCATGGGAGGTTATCAAGTACTTCGGAAAGGTGGATGGGATACTCATGGTCTCCCTGTTGAACTTGAAGTAGAAAAACAGCTTGGTATCTCCGGAAAACAGCAAATTGAAGAGTATGGTGTGGAGAAGTTTATTGAAGAATGTAAAAAAAGTGTCTTTAACTACGAGAAGCAGTGGAGAGAGTTTACGGAGTCCATCGGCTACTGGCTCGATATGGATGATCCGTATGTAACGCTTCAGAATCGATATATTGAAAGTGTCTGGTATATCCTGAGTGACCTTCACAAACGCGACTTATTAAGCAAAGGGCACCGTGTTACCCCTTACTGCCCAAGTTGTCAGACCACACTTAGCTCGCACGAAGTGGCGCAAGGATATGAGGACGTTAAAGATCTGTCAGCAACAGCTAAGTTTAAAGTGAAAGGATCCGAAAATGAGTTCTTCTTAGGATGGACGACAACTCCTTGGACCCTGCCTGCGAACGTAACGCTTGCTGTACATCCTGAGCTTACGTATGTAAAAGCGAAGCAGAATGACGAAGTTTATATTGTTGCTGAAGCACTGGCTGAGAAAAATATGGGTGAAGACTACGAAGTTCTATCTACTCATAAAGGCAGTGAGTTCACCGGAGTAGAATATGACGCGCCATTCCCATTTGTTAAACCGGAGCGCGGCCACTTTGTGGTAGAAGCAGATTTCGTTAACGCCGAAAGCGGTACGGGTGTCGTACACATTGCTCCTGCTTATGGTGAAGATGACTACGCTTTAGTGAACGAACACAATCTGTCGTTCTTTAACGTTGTAGATGGTCAAGGCCGCTATACGGAAGACATTCCTCCGTTTGCAGGTCGATTCGTTAAAGATTGTGACGTCGATATTGTGAAGTATCTGGCAAACGAAGGACTTCTTTTCCATAAAGAAAAGTATGAACACAGTTACCCGCACTGCTGGCGCTGTGACTCTCCGTTGCTTTATTACGCAATCGAAAGCTGGTTTATCAAAACGACAGAACTGAAAGATCAATTCCTGGAAAATAATCAGCAGGTGGAGTGGTATCCAGACCATATTAAAGATGGCCGTTTTGGTAATTTCCTTGAAAATATGGTCGATTGGAATATTGGACGTAACCGCTTCTGGGGTACACCGTTACCTATCTGGATCTGTGACTCCTGCAATCATCAGTATGCACCGCACAGTCAGGCAGATCTGCAGGAAAAAGCAATAGGTGATATCGGAGACGTAGAGCTTCATAAGCCATATGTCGATCGTGTTCAGCTAAAATGTGATCATTGTGAAGGAACGATGAACCGTGTCCCTGAAGTTATCGACGTTTGGTTCGACAGTGGCTCCATGCCATTTGCCCAACAGCACTACCCATTTGAAAATAAAGAGCAGTTTGAGAAGCAATTCCCGGCAGATGTGATCTGTGAAGGAATTGACCAGACCCGCGGCTGGTTCTACAGCCTGCTTGCTGTTTCGACCTTGTTTACAGGGAAAGCCCCTTACAAGCGTGTGCTTTCTACCGGCCACATCCTGGATGAAGAAGGCCGTAAGATGTCGAAGAGTAAAGGAAATGCCCTTGACCCAATGGATCTCGTGAATAAATTTGGAGCGGATGCTTTCCGTTGGGCTCTCCTTGCAGATAGTGCTCCATGGAACAACAAGCGTTTCTCTGAACGCGTGGTTGTGGAAGCTAAATCAAAAGTGATTGATACGCTTGTAAATACGCACGGCTTCTATACGCTGTATGCTAACATTGATGGTTACGAGTTCGATGCGAAGGAAACAGGAGAAAAAACACTTCTGGATCGCTGGGTGCTCGCCCGTTTAAATAGTGTAACAGCTACGGTTACAGAGGCTCTTGATAACTATGACTTTACGAAAGCTGCAAAAGCGCTGGAGAAATATGTCGATGAGTTGAGTAACTGGTACATTCGCCGTTCCCGTGATCGTTTCTGGCAGGAAGGAATGACTGAATCGAAGAAAGCGGCTTACCATACTTTGCACGAAGTTCTGGTTAATCTAAGTAAGCTGCTCGCACCTTTTATTCCATTTGTGGCGGATGATATCCATCATAATCTAACAGGCCAAAGTGTTCACCTGGCTTATTTCCCTAAAGTAGATGACAATCAGGCAGACAATCAGCTTGAACAGGATATGGATGCCGTACTTCAAGTAGTTGAACTGGCACGCGGTGTGCGTAATACCGAAGCGATTAAGACGAAGCAGCCGCTATCTGAACTAGTTGTCATTCCTGTGAACCCTGAACAAGGAAAAGCACTGGAGCGGTACAACTCCATCATTCGTGATGAAATTAACGTCAAAGAAGTTGTCGTCAAGCAGTCTTCTGATGATCTTGTCCGTTATGAAGTGAAACTGAATTTCCGTGCGGCAGGCCCTGTCCTCGGTAATAATGTAGGGGCAGTGAAAGGCTACCTTGAAAAGCTTTCGGATGAAGAAGCAGCTAAGGTTGTAAATGATGGGAAAGTCGTCGTACCAACAGGAGACGGAGAGGTTGAAGTACCGATGGATCTCCTAAATGTGGAACGCGTAGCTGATTCCGGATTATCCATGGGGTCCAACCAGGACTTCCACGTTATCCTTGATACGACGATCACTGAAGAACTTCGTCTTGAAGGTCTGGCGCGTGAAGTGATCCGTGTCATTCAGGATGATCGGAAACAGCAGGATCTTCCAATTGATCTGCGCGTCGATATCGCTCTTGATGGTGATGATGATGTGAAGAAAGCTATCCAGCAAAATGAAGCACTGATCCGTGAAAATGTACTCGTGAAGAACCTTACTCTAGGAGAAGCGGGTAACATGAAAGACTTTACGGTTGGCGAAAACCAAGTAAGAGTCGCGCTTCAAAAATAAATATGTATAAATAAAAGACCTGGCAGAGGGATCCTCGTGCCAGGTCTTTTTAATAGGACAAAAACGATCTTCCAATCTTATTTAAGTAAAAGGGTAATAAATTTACAAACTATTCGATCATTCTGAGTAGTCTTATGTTAACCTTAGAATAACTATTATTCACATGTGAATAACGATCGACAGCAATTTACTAGGAATGTGTGCGATTTTATTGAAGATGTATTCAAATTTGAATAATGAGGGTGATGTAGTGATATGACAGAGTGGGATGAATATAAAACGATATTTCATTCGCTTCAGGAAGATATTCTCGTCACAAAAACGGACGGGACCATTGTGAAAGTAAGCGAAGGCACAGGGGCAGTGTACGATATTAATGCAGCCGACTTAATGGGCAGGTCCGTCTACGACCTGGAAAGAGAAGGACTCTTTACACCTCTGGCTACGCCAAAAGTGGTAGAGTCGCAAGAGAGAGCAACTTTTGTTCAAACCCTTAAGGGTGGTAAGAAATTGCTGGTTACGGCTTTGCCGGTTTTTAATAATGATGGTGAGCTTGTACGTATAGTCAGTTACTCGCATGACGTAACGGAGTTAATGGAAATCAAGGCCGGAATGGAAGAGATGACGGTTGAGATGGAGCGTGTAAGAGATGAGCTTACACGGTTAAAGCAGCAGAATGAGGGAGAGTTTATCGCTAAAAGTGAACAAATGCGCAAAGTTCTCGCTACAGCCAGTCAGGTTGCGGGTGTAGACGTGAATGCTCTTCTCTTAGGTGAATCGGGGGTGGGCAAGACAGAGCTAGCTAAAATGATACATGAAAAAAGCGAGCGTTCAAGCGGTCCATTTATCGAAGTAAACTGCGGGGCCATCCCCGATTCATTATTTGAAGCAGAACTATTTGGTTATGAAGAGGGCTCCTTTACGGGAGCGACTAAAGGGGGAAAGAAGGGGTTTGCTGAACTGGCTTCCGACGGAACCTTGTTTCTAGACGAGGTAGGAGAGTTATCACTGGCAAATCAAGTAAAGGTATTAAAACTAATTCAGAAAAAAAGGTTCTACAAAGTAGGCGGCCGAAAAGAAATTCATTCCGATTTCCGCCTAATTAGTGCAACAAATAAGCATTTAAAAGAATCTGTAGAGCAAAAGCTGTTTAGAGAAGACCTTTATTTCCGGCTGAATGTAGTTCCTTTAACCATTCCTCCTTTAAGATCAAGAAAGGAAGATATTACTCCGCTTCTCCAATCCTTTCTTGATCATTTTACGAATCGTTACAAAAGAAAAAAAGTGTTAGACCGGGGTGTGCTGCATGAATTGAATAAATTGGAGTGGAAAGGGAATGTAAGAGAACTTATGAATCTGGTGGAAAGGTTAGTCGTTACTGCGCCGGACACTATTATTCTTCCTTCCGATCTCCCTGAATCCTATCAGCAGCTCATTTCCTCTTATTCAGAAATGAATAATTTTGAAGAACCTTTGGCTGTTACAATGGAAAAAGTAGAAAAAGAAAGACTGGAACAAGCGAAACAAAAATTTCATACAACGACTAAAATAGCAGAAGCTCTAGGCATCAGTCAGCCTACAGTAGTTAGAAAACTCAAAAAATACAGAATTAAATAACAAATTGGCACGATACTTGCATGTTAAAAAGGTAAGAGACTATAGTCTTTTGCCTTTTTTGTTTGGTTTTGTTAAACGCAGTTATTGATTTTTCATTACAGTGATCTTCAACTACAGGGGCGTATTCTGTAAGACTCAGTTTCGAGATATTGGTTTGTATTAAAGGTCCTGCGGGGCTGACTCGTTTTCCGTGGCCTAGCACAACGCAGGGGCGTTCGACGTTACCACACGATGTGGCGCACTTAGTCGAACATCCTTTGAGCTGAGCTCTTTCTTAGGCAACGAACCCACTTATCTCGAAAACAAGTCTTCCAAAATCGGGAGCTTAGTGAAAATCAACACGGCGCTTATTAAGGAAACAGAAAGTCATAAAAGACTTTAGCGATTAGGGTTGTTAAAAAACTTTTTAAGGAGTGGAAGCGATGGAGGTTAAGCAAAATGAAAGTTTTCAATTGGAGGAATGGAACGATCAACAGGGAAACGGGAAGCGGCAGTCCGGTCGAAATTATTTTTGGTTTATAGCTCCCTCTCTATTAGGAGTGTTATTGTTTTTATTCCCTATTCCTTACGACGGAAAAATTACAATTGGTGTCGGAATTATGGCAGAAGCTGTACAGGCAAATCTGGAGCCGATTCTCCCAAGTTTAATGACAGGAATTCTAGTGATTTCGGCTATCCTTCCAGTGATAGCAAAAACTTTGAAACCAAAATTTATTATAGATAGACCGTTCATAAAACAACTATTCTATGTGAACACATTTTGGATGGTTACTAGAATGATTGGAGCCATATTTGCTCTGATGACTCTTTTTTCCATTGGACCAGCGTTTATCATTTCTGATGTTACCGGTGGCACTATGCTTTATTCTCTCGTGCCTGTGCTCGCCGCGTGGTTTCTTTTTGCAGGTATATTAATGCCTTTATTAATGGAGTTTGGATTAATGGATTTTATCGGAACCATGCTTCGTAAAGTCATGAGACCAGTATTTAAGCTCCCGGGACGTTCTTCTATTGACGCTTTAGCTTCCTGGATGGGAGCAGGAACCGTAGGTGTCTTAATTACAACCAAACAATATGAAGAAGGTTATTATACAAAGCGTGAAGCAGCCACTATTGCAACGAACTTTTCAATTAACTCGATTGCTTTTAGTTTAGTGGTGATCAGCTTCATAGGTTTAGAAGAGTTTTTTGTACCTTTCTATTTAACGGTAGTGATAGCGGGGCTGGTTGCTGCTTTCATTTGTCCAAGAATCCCGCCATTATCAAAGAAAGCGGATACTTATTATGAGGGTACAGGCATGAGAATCTCAGAAGATACGCCTGAAGGAATGTCCAATTTTCAATGGGGGTTAAATAAAGCTCTCAGCAAAGCTTCAGAAGTTAAGGGCGTTAAATATGTAGCCAGGCAAGGAGTACAAACGGTTCTCGATATATATTTTGCATTGATTCCATTGGTGATGGCACTTGGAACAGTGGCTTTAATTATAGCTGAATTCACACCATTCTTTAACTACCTCTTCTTACCGATTGTACCTGTACTTCAGTGGATGCAAATACCTGAAGCTGCTCAGGCCGCTCCGGCCATGCTCGTTGGATTTGCTGATATGTTCCTTCCGGCGGTTATTGGAGCGGGTATAGAGAGTGAATTAACACGATTCGTCATAGCCGCCATTTCATTAACCCAGCTCATTTACATGTCTGAGATTGGAATACTGCTGGTTAAATCTAAGATACCAATTTCAGTAGGGGAACTTGCTGTTATTTTCTTGCAGCGAACAGTGATTACACTTCCAATTATCGTTATCATTGCCCACTTTATTTTTTAGGAGGAAAAATAGATGAATTCATCATTTGAAAGTCTATATGGAAGCATGTCTGATTTACTAGCCCCGAGTATGGCAAAAGACCATCCGAATCTGCCGGTTGAAAAGGAGGAGGGGTGTTACTATTACGGAACAGATGGTAAGAAATATTTGGATTTCACCTCGGGTATTGCTGTAGCTAATACCGGTCACCGTCATCCGAAAGTGGTTCAGGCCATTAAGGATAGTGCAGATAACTTAATGCATGGTCCTTCCGGAGTGATTATGTATGATTCTATTCTCAGAGTTGCTGATCGATTAAAAGAGAAATTACCTGGAAACCTGGATTGCTTCTTTTTTGCAAACAGCGGTACTGAGGCCATAGAGGGAGCTTTAAAACTAGCTAAATATGCGACTCAACGCCCTTATACGATTTCCTTTACTGGCTGTTTTCACGGCAGATCGCTGGGTGCGCTGGGAGTCAGCACCTCAAAAAGTAAATATCGAAAATTTTTGCAGCCTAATGGACTGACTTATCAGCTGCCTTACGCGGACAGCTCAGGGTGTCCAGAGGGGCAAGATGTAGGGAAGTTCTGTGCGGAAAAACTCGAAAAAGAGGTAGAATTGTTATTTGATCATCAGGTAACGCCGGAAGAAGTCGCCTGCATGATTGTGGAGCCAGTCCTTGGAGAAGGCGGTTATATTATTCCTCCTAAAGCTTGGCTGCAAAAGGTTCGTGAAGTTTGCGACCGCCATGGTATTCTTTTAATTTTTGACGAGGTCCAGACAGGGTTCGGACGAACTGGGGAGTGGTTTGCGGCTCAAACATTTGAAGTTACCCCTGATATAATGGCGATCGCTAAAGGAATAGCTTCAGGCATGCCTCTAAGTGCTACGGTTGCTTCTAAGGAACTGATGAGTAAATGGCCAATGGGGACTCACGGAACCACGTTCGGGGGGAACCCTATTGCCTGTTCAGCAGCACTTGCTACCCTGGATGTAATGGAAGAGGAACAGCTAATAGATAATTCAAGAGAACTCGGAGCATACGCCTTACGAAGGTTAAAAGAAATAAGAGAGAGACATGAAGTCATCGGCGAGGTACGGGGGATAGGACTCATGATTGGAATAGAAATTATCCACCCTGAATCAGGGGATCCGGACGGAGCTGGGATGATGAATATATTAGACACTTCTCTTGAAAAAGGTGTACTCTTCTACTTATGCGGGAAGCACCAGGAAGTTATCCGCATGATTCCACCGCTTATCGTTACCAGAGAGCAAATTGATCAGGGCTTGGCCGTATTTGAAGAGGCCGTATATGAATTCGAACAAAAATTATATGTACAATCGTAATTAAGGAAGCCTGAGCAAATCGCTCAGGCTTCCTTAAATGTGATTAAATATGAAGAATAAATAATAGAATCTAATACAAAAAATCTCTTGAAATATCCATTTCATGATTTTCAGCCAGTCTTCATTTTAAATACCCATCCATAATAACTTCTATCTGGCATACTGATTTGAATAGCTCCCTTTGGAATATGGCCCCAATCGATCTCGTAAATCGAGTCTATTTCTTGAATGGGGAGACGAATCGTATCCCAGCCGAATACTAGACTAAGCTTAAGATTACTATTAATAATTTTATAATTAACCGTTATTAAATTACCGATAACTAAAATGAGAGCAAAAATCAGAAAGAATAAGGATAAATTAACTACAACCATATAAGTTATTCATCTCCCTTCTTTATAAGAATGATTACGATTATATAAGAGTAGGGTTTCATTTTAATTGCTGCTACGACTATAAGAGATGACAGAAAGAGCAGAAATGCTTAAGAAAATTGGATGTATAATCTTGTTAAAGGCCATAACGTTCTCGCTCTTGTTGCGCAGGAAGTTTCAAACACATAAATCGAACTCTTCTCTAAATAATTTATGAATGAGCACCAAAACGGAAGGAATCCTGGGGACTTAAGAGTGAGAAATGTATGAGTGAAACGATAAATATTTTAATAACAATATAAAGTTATGTACATAAATGTAAAGAGCACACCTAAATATTAATGTAGGAATGCTCTATTTCTTTTC
Source organism: Halobacillus alkaliphilus (assembly GCF_900113125.1). Classification (GTDB taxonomy): domain Bacteria; phylum Bacillota; class Bacilli; order Bacillales; family Halobacillaceae; genus Halobacillus; species Halobacillus alkaliphilus. The sequence continues at coordinate 19,163 of NZ_FOOG01000027.1, forward strand.
GCTAAGATTAAAAAATTAATTGTAAACTTTGAATTTATTTATTAGTTTAACGGAGTAACATTTCACCTGTAAAAGATTGTTTCATTAAAATTTTCATAAAGAGAGGGTTCTGGCTTTATTCCACTAACTGGCGTTTCTGTGTGGCTTTTTGTAATTTGACTCACCTGGGTTTTTTTGGCGCATTTACAATTCTTTTTTTTAGCGGTTTGCTCCATATAATGATGGACCTTTTTTTTCTGCCTCTTCAATCAGTATCCCACCCTTCTACTAGTTAAATAATGTAACTGAAAAGACCAGTTATTTTAAAGGAATTCAACCATTTTGTGTGGAACAATCTGGAAGGTCGACAGTGAAAAGTATCGTAAGAGTCGACTGGCCAGTAGTTGAATCCGTATCAACTGTCGTTTCTGATGGGTTAATTACAACGTTCTCACATGTAGGAAGTGTACAAGGAGGAGTAAAGTCGTCAATACAAGTGAAGCATTGCTTAGTGAAGGTATCATCCACAAGGCACGAAGCTGCAATTGGTGTGTCGCCACATGCATCATCTGAAGGGGTTAAAGGTACGTTAAAGATAATTTCTAGATCTACACTTTGTAACCACTCGTTTACCCTAACGCAACACTCAAGTTCTTGGTCACAAACAATTACAGTTGCTAGTTTTTCACAGTTACCTACTAATTCGCAGTTTGCGTCGCCAATACAAAATCCAGCCATAACATCATCTGCAGTTCCTTCAAAAGAAAAACAGCTAGGTAAGTCAATACTGCATTGGAATACCGAAGGAGTGGCACACTCACAGGCATCTTCACATTCATCATCTACACATACTGGGGCGCAAATTTGGCCACATCTGCCTTCATTTCCAAACTTCAGCTGAAAGCAAGCAGGAGCAAGCTCAAAATCACTTCCAAGGATGATTTGAAATCTTTGAGCAAAACCTTCACTTAATTCTCCAAAATCGTCAAGTTCATCAAACTTTAAACCGGTAATAACTCCGTCACAAGGAGCATCTCCCTCAGGACATGCGAACATTTCATTATTTTGCGAAGGATATTGGCATACCCCTTGCATGAACATGTCTGGGGGACTGTCTCCAATTGGGAATACTTCACTTACAAGACAGTTTTCAAATTCACAGGCATCAAGCTCGATAATCCAATTACTTAACGCGGAGGAGGCTCCTGTATTTCTAATTTCGTAAATTAAATTTTCCTGGTCAATAAGTTCAACTTCAAACCCATCAACACTATCTTCTAATTGACACACATCTTGCGTGGGGCGTGGTACACATCTCATTATTATAATCTTCCTTTCAAATGTTATTCTCTAATAAGATATGTCCGTTTATAGTATTTGGTATAGTTATACATCCCTTTTAATGAAAATTCGTTTGAAATCAATAAGTTGAGCTCCTGCATAGAGTTTGAAATAATTGAGCTTATATCTTGCTTGAGAATGGAGGGAGAAGTAAGCTATGCAGTGGTTATTAATGTTACTGGTTTTTATAGGTGGAATTGGAGTAGCCGTCCAGTCATCTGTCAATGGGGGGCTCGGACAGAAGATTGGTGTATTTGAAGGAGCATTTACATCCTTTTTAGTAGGGACAGTCGTCTTATTTTTAGTCATGCTCTTTTTCGGGAAAGGGAATATAATGAACGTATTTCAAGTGCCGAAATGGCAGCTTCTTGGTGGTGTGCTGGGAGCTTTCTTTGTTTCGACCATGGTTTTAGCTGTACCAAGGATAGGAGTAGGCGCTGCCATTTTTACGCTAATATCGGCTCAGCTTATTGCAAGCTCACTCATCGATCACTTCGGCTGGCTTGGTATGAAACAGATCCCGCTCGATGGTCAAAGAATAGCTGGCATGGCGCTTATGATTATTGCTATTTTGCTTTATACTAAAAATTAATTCTATCATACATAAAGAAAGGCGCTTCTTTGTTTGAAGTGCCTTTCTTTAGTTGTCGACTTTTATTCATTGTACTTGTAAATTTCTTTTAAAAATCAGGCCCTTGCCAGCATACGTTCCAGTGCTTTTTTAGCATCGGCTGCAATGTCAGAATCTACTTTAATTAGATTTTGAGGTTTCCCTTCGGCTAATGATTCCAAAGACCAGGCGAGGTGGGGGAGATCTATTCGATTCATTGTAAGACAAGGACACATCCGCGGGTTTAAAGAAATAATATGCTGGTCCGGATGTTCTTGAATAATTCGTTTCACTAAATTCATTTCCGTGCCAATAGCCCATGAACTTCCAGGAGAAGCGTTTTCGATCTGGCTGATAATATAGTTTGTTGATCCGGCATAATCGGATAAAGCGACCACTTCACGGCTGCATTCGGGATGAACAATGATGTTCATATCAGGATAGTCTTTACGTACTTGCTTAACGTTTGAAACGGTAAAGTTTTCATGAACCGAACAGTGCCCTTTCCATAAAATCACTTTCACTTCTTCGACAGGTACTTCGTGAAGCAACTCTTCTCGTATAGGATCCCATACGGCCATTTGTTCGAGGGGGATGCCGAGGTCGTAGGCGGTATTCCGTCCCAAGTGCTGATCCGGTAAAAACATAATACGCTCTTTCTGAGATAAGGCCCATTCGATCATGTCTGCTGCATTGGAGGAAGTGACTGTCGCTCCTCCGTGTTTTCCTACAAATGCTTTAATAGCAGCTGTGGAATTGACATAAGTAAGGGGAAGTATAGTGTCGTTAAACTTAGTCTTGAGCTTCTTCCACGCTTTTTCAGTTTGCGTGAGGTTTGCCATATCTGCCATCGAACAGCCGGCTCTCATGTCAGGAAGGTACACATGCTGGTCTTCCCTAGTTAAAATATCAGCGGTTTCTGCCATGAAATGTACTCCGCAAAAAACGATAGCTTCTGCTTCGTGCTGAGTTGCTGAGAGTTGAGCCAGTTTCAAAGAATCTCCTCGTACATCGGCAAACTGGATGACTTCGTCTTTCTGATAGTGATGCCCCGGTAGAAAAAGGCGCGCGCCCATTGTCTTTTTGACATTCCAAATGATGGTTTCTAATTCCTTCGTGCTCTTATTTTTGTAACGCTCAGGTAAAGTGGGGCTGGAATGCTCCATCGTTTCAAATAGATTCATAGTTTGGTCTCCTTTGTTTAATCGAAACATTTGCGCTAATATCGAGAGAAGTGGCTGAATGGGTAAGCGCTCCAAGAGATATATAATCGACTCCCGATTCGCGGTAAGCAGCTAAATTATTCAAGTGAATTCCTCCTGAAGCTTCTGTGGTAATGTCAGAAGGGACGAGCTGAATTAAAGTTCTGATTTCTTCTGGAGTCCGGTTATCAAACATAATGCAGTCGGCTCCCGCCAGGACTGCTTCCTTAACCTGAGCTTCATTTTCTGTTTCCACTTCAATTTTAACCATATGACCTAACTTGGCTCTGACTGTTTCGACGGCGTTTAAAATGGAACCAGCAAAAGCTATATGATTATCTTTTAACATGACGGCGTCGTACAATCCAAATCTATGATTTACGCCCCCTCCCATTTGGACCGCGTATTTTTCAAACATTCTTAACCCGGGTGTGGTCTTTCTTGTGTCACAAATTTTCGTTTTTTTATGATTTAGGATTTCGACGGCTTGTGCTGTAAGCGTAGAAATTCCGCTCATTCGTTGAATTAAATTGAGGATCACCCGTTCACCTTTTAGTAGATGCACAATTGGCCCTTTGATAGTTGCAATTGATTCACTTGAATGAATGGTTGTGCCATCCTGAACATTAACTTCTACTTCAATAGACGGGTCAAGCAGCTGGTAACCCTCTCGAATAATTTCCGTGCCGCAAAAAATCCCGGACTGTTTGCTTATAAAGTGAAGCTCACCGTCCAAATCTTGAGGAAAGAGGAAGTCACTGGTTACATCTCGATCCCCTATATCTTCTATAAAAAAATCTTCCAGCAGGCGCCTAACTTTTAATCTGTTCATTAAATGCCCTTCTTTCTAATGATCTTTGTAGGGTAATCTGTTGTTTCTGCCAGTTTTCCCGTTCAATAGGAAAATCACTGCGATAATGTCCTCCCCGGCTTTCCTCCCGTTCCAAGGCAGAGGCAGTTACAATCCAGGCTGTCTGCATCATAAAGAAGCGAGTGATTTGTTCGACAGTGAGCAAGTCAAGCCTGGATTCATGAAACTTCTCAAGTTGGAATGATTCCAGCCATTCCATTTGTTCGGTCAATTCTTGAGCCGAGCGGACAATTCCGACCCGATCCATCATGAAATGCTGGATTAATTCCTTTTCAGGCAATGTGGGGGAGAGGAGCATCGCGTTTTTCTTATTTTTATGAATAGGGATATGCTTTCCAGAATTACAGTTAATGTACTCGGCCAATCTTTTCCCAAAAATGAGGGCTTCCAGCAATGAATTGCTGGCGAGTCGATTAGCACCGTGAACACCGGTACAGGCTGTTTCTCCGAGAGCATAAAGTCCTTCGACGGTGGTTCGTCCAATAGAATCTGTCTGGATACCTCCCATCGCGAAGTGGGCACCTGGGGCTACAGGGATTAGGCCTTTACTTAAATCAATACCGTGCTCTTTACAAAGTACAGTAACGGTAGGGAATTTCTTCTGAAAATCTTTAATAGATGTGATGTCTAAATAAATGCTCTGTCCTTTTCTTAAGTAATCATAAATGTTCTGCGCTACTATATGTCTTGGAGCTAAGTCTTTAAGAGGGTGGACGTGTTCCATAATTCTTTCACCCGTTTCATTAATTAATACAGCCCCTTCGCCTCTCACGGCCTCTGTAATTAGTCCTTTCGTTTCTCCGTTCGAGTATAAAAGGGTCGGGTGAAATTGTATGAACTCCATGTCAGCAAGCTCTGCCCCGGCTATATAAGCTAAAGACATGCCATCTCCGGTAATTGTGTCTGCGTTAGAGGTGAATGAATAAATCTGACCACAGCCTCCAGTTGAAAGAACCACATAGGGAGCTGAAAAGGTATGGGTACAGTTCTCTTGATCTTTGCTTTTAACTCCATAACATCGGCCAAGATCATCAATAAGCAGCTCGAAAACAAATTGATTTTCATAAATAGATATATTAAAAGATAAGTGTTGAATTAGCCCCTCTACAATCCGCTTTCCGGTTTGGTCTCCACCTCCGTGGACGATTCGCCTTTGGTTATGAGCCCCCTCTTTTCCAAGAAGAAGAGCCCCTGTGTCATCAGTATCAAACTGACATCCATCCTTAATAAGTTCCTCCACGAGAGCGGGAGCTTCTTGCACCAATCGCATTACGGCCCGTGGATGATTCAAGTGACATCCGGCTTCGAGTGTATCTAAATAGTGTAGATAAGGAGTATCGCTAGGCCCGATTGCCGCTGCAATTCCTCCTTGAGCATAAGTAGAATTGCTATGTTTCAAAAAAGACTTTGTGAGAACAATCACATTTAAATCTTTGCTTAAGTGTCTGGCTAACTGTAAGGAGGCCAAGCCGCTTCCTACAATAATAACGTCTGCTTTTTTCATAACTTTCCTCCTGTTTTTTACAGGTGTATTGACACTTATATTTACATAGAATTAAACTTATGACAAGTGGTTTACGGAAAAAGGAGGGTAAAAAGAATGTCTAGCTATTTTGACTATGCCGCTACCTGTCCCATCGATGAAGAAGCACTCGAGGCTTATGTCAAAGCTTCACGTGAATTCTATGGGAACACCCGCAGTCTGCACGACTCGGGAACAAAAGCAGAAGTACTGCTATCTCATTGCCGCAAAACACTTGCGAATCTTCTCGGAGTTAATAAAGAAGGAATTTATTTTACGAGTGGAGGTACAGAAAGTAATCTGCTTGCTATGGAAGGTCTAATGAAAGCAGGTAAAGGAAATCATCTGATTACTTCTGCTGCCGAACATTCTTCTGTAAAAAATTCAGCAGAAAAATTGGAAGCAGATGGATATGAAGTCAGCTGGGTTCCATTAACGAAGGATGGAACCATTGACGTAAGCGAATTAGAAAATTTAATGCGCGAAGATACCGTGCTTGTATGTATTCAGCATGTAAATAGTGACATTGGAACAATACAGCCTATAGGAAGAATTCGAGAGGTTTGTGATAAGTGGGGGGCATGGTTACATAGCGACTGTGTGCAATCCTTCGGCAAGGTGGAGTTAAACTCAATTATACCTTGCCTGGATAGCTTTTCACTCTCTAGTCATAAAATATACGGACCTAAAGGGTCAGGGGCTTTGTACATAAGCCCATCTGTTTCTTTCCAGCCATTGCTGCCCAATGGAACTCATGAAGCCGGCGTTCGAGCTGGCACTGTAAATACCCCAGGGATCGCAGCTTTTACAACGGCTGCTGCAAAATCAATTCGAGAACTTCAGGAACGCCAGACTAAAATTAAAGCTTTAAAGCGTGAATTTTTAACTGCTTTGAAAGATATAAGATCTCAGGTCAAAGTAGTAGGCGAGTCCGGGAATTCGGTCCCGATCATTGGGTTATGTATCCATGGTTTTGAAGGTCAGTGGGTAATGCTTGAAGCCAATCGTCGCGGTTATGCATTTTCTACAGGAAGTGCCTGTCAAGTTGGGAGCGAAGGATTCCCTTCTATTCTTACGGCTGTAGGATTGAACAAGGAAGAGGCGAAATCTTTTATCCGTCTATCTTTTAGCCACGATCAGACAAGCGAGGATATACAGGGAATCGTCGAATGTCTTAAAGAAATAGCAGCCGAATATGCTGTTCTTTCCAGCCAAGTGGAAAAGCCCGCTTTCTATAAATAGAAAGCGGGCTTATATGCTAACCGGTTAATACGTCTTCGTTTGGATATTTGATCGGATCAGGTTTGTAACGGGCAAAAGCAAAAGCAAAAGTCAGGGGTCCTAACTTTCCTATGAGCATGATGAAAATAAGTGTTAATTTTCCGATTAGAGTTAAATGACCTGTTAGTCCCATAGACAAACCAACAGTGCCAAAGGCAGATACTGTTTCGAACAGTATCATTAAAAAAGGGGCATCTTCGGAGAGGTTCAAGACAAAAGTCCCAAAAAATACTACAGCTACACTGCCAACCGTAAGAGCGAGAGCACGCATGATCAGGTGGAAGTGGAAACTTCTGCGGTACAGAGTTACATGTTCTTTTTGCCTGAAAAAAGTGATGGAAGCAAGGACTATGATAAGAGCGGTGGATAGTTTGATACCACCAGCGGTAGAGGTACTGCCTCCACCGATAAACATAAGAATCAGCATGTAAAAAAGAGAAGACTCTTCCATCTGACTTATATCGATCGAATTAAATCCTGCAGTCCTTGGTGTTACTGCTTGAAAATATGCTGCTTGCAATTTCCCGAAGGTAGAAAAGTCTGCAATCGTGTCCGGATTATTGAATTCTAAAATAAAAATCATGAACAAGCTAACCAAGTTTATAAATAAGGTACCGACCAGCATTATTTTAGTGTGAAGAGAAAGGTGATAAAATTCTTTACTCTTCCACAAGTCAAAGACGACGGTAAATCCGATTCCGCCAATGATAAAAAGCAGTGTAATGATAATATTAACGAGTGGGTCCACAGCATAAGCAGAGAGGCTGTCGGACCAGATAGAAAAACCGGCATTGTTGAAAGCGGAAATGGAATGAAAAATACTTGCGTAAATACCTTTAGTCAACCCCATTTCCGGGACCCATCTTAAAGACAAAAAAATGACAGCCAATGTTTCAATGGAAATTGAAAAAATAAATAATTTACGAACCAGGCGGATAACCCCGCCCAGGGAAGTTTGATTTAAAGCCTGCTGAATTAACAGCCGCTCCTTTATTCCAATCTTTTTACCAAGTACCATGTAAATCAGTACCGCAAAGGTCATGATTCCCAAACCGCCCACCTGGATCAAAACTAAAATGATAACCTGCCCGAACAAGGTAAATGCTGTACCTGTATCTATAACGACTAACCCGGTAACCGTCATAGCTGAGGTTGCTGTAAACAGAGCATCAATGAAAGTTATTCCATTGTATGTAGCAGTGGGCAGCTTCAGTAAAAATGTGCCTAGAGTAATAAACAGGATAAAAATACTGATCAGCGTTTGAGGGGGATTCAAGTGTATCATACGGGTTTTCATGAATATCTCCTTATGTAAAAGAATGATCTTATTATAATCCAAGCTTAAAAAAGGAGAATGGTCCATTAGAACTGCTTTTAATTAACTTGCTTGTTTTTTATAAAATCTTTATAATCGTGAGTGATAATGATTTTCACTATTAGCAACTATTATAGATATTGAAAGTTTGTTTATAGATTTGAGGGAGGATTTTTGCATGGCAAAGCTGATGACTGAAAAAGTCGGTATCGCTTATGGTGACTATAATGTAGTGGAAGACTTGGACTTGGATATTCCCGAAAATCAAATAACCACCATTATAGGTCCTAATGGATGTGGTAAATCCACAATACTGAAAGCTTTAGCCAGGATCCACACTGTAAATTCAGGAAGCGTTTATTTAGATGGCAAAGCAATTAAAAAAGAATCCACTAGAAATATTGCCAAAAAAATGGGCGTCCTTCCTCAAACTCCGAAAGCACCAAGCGGATTGACTGTTTCTGAATTAGTTTCTTATGGCAGGTTCCCTCATCAAAAAGCCTTTGGCAAGATAAATGATCATGATAGAAAAATGATTCTGTGGGCTCTTTCCATTACGGGCACCGAGGAATTTGCAGATCGGCCAATTGATGCTCTTTCAGGTGGACAGCGCCAGCGTGTTTGGATTGCGATGGCCCTGGCTCAGGAGACAGAACTGCTCATTTTGGATGAGCCTACGACTTACTTAGACTTAGCTCACCAACTGGAAGTTCTTAAACTATTAGAACAATTGAATCGCGAAGAGGGGCGTACGATTGTAATGGTCATCCATGATTTAAACCACGCTGCTCGCTTTGCCGACTATATTGTAGCTTTAAAAGAAGGGCGAATCATTAAGGAAGGAACACCAGAAGAAGTAATCCACCCAAAAGTGCTGGAAGATGTATTCCAAATCGATGCTGAAGTCGTCAAAGATCCAAGAACGAACCGGCCGGTCTGCCTTACCTATGACTTGCTGGGCTCTGTTCCTAATGTTTGTCAAAAAGCCATCTTATAAATCAACCCCGGGCGTCTTCTGCCCGGGTTTTTTTATAGCTCATAGTTTGTCCTTATATCTCATAGGATAATTTCGAAGGGAGAGGACAAGATGGGGCTATTCCATGAATTTCGCCAGTTTACAGTTAGAGGCAGTGCGGTGGACATGGGTGTAGGGATGGTGTTGGGGGCAGCATTCAGCGGTTTTATTGATTCGCTCGTTACGGACATCCTGCTTCCTCCCGTAGGGTTATTATATGCAAAAGTGAATTTTGAAGAAATGTTTTTTAATTTGAGCGGAGGATTCTATCCGACTCTGTCTGCGGCTAAAGAAGCTGGTGCTGTAACCATCAATTATGGGCTGTTCCTTACAGCAGCTGTACGTTTTATGATCATATTGTTTGCCGTATTTCTTGTAGTCAGGCAGATTAATCGCTGGAAAAAACCTCATCAGCATCCGTTGCATGCCATGACAAAAAAAGAATGTCCCTATTGCTGCACGCCGATACCTTCTCAAGCGGTCATCTGCCCCAATTGTGGTTCTCAGTTAGAACAAAACTTTAATAAAATAGAGCAGCCAAAAACTCGATGGAATATTAAGTAATTAGCTTCTGTTATATCTCCGGGGTGATGTAACAAGACGAGTTGTTTCCGTAGCCGCCCTCAAAAAATTTTAAGCAACGGTCCCAAGATATCCCGAGAAATAAGAAAGGAATACCTTCGAATAGGGTGTTCCTTTTTAAATTCTCATTATAATTAACTATTCCTCAGAGTCAGACCCATTCTCCTTTCCAGGTTCAACCTCTCCAGAACTGCCTTCCGTTTCAAAATGTTCTTCTGTGTTTCCCCCATCGCGCCACAAGCGGCTAGTGTAAGTACAGAATCTAAACCTTAGGAAAACGATCATTTTTTATCAACAGGAACAGCTCTTTTAATGAACATTCTTTATTCATTTTTTACAAATATAGTAAATCCATAAGTGCAAATATTTACTTTTGGTTTGGATAACCTATAAGTATGAATCTAAATGAGGTGTATTTATGGAGAACAAAGTCAGCCGATGGTGCCTCATCAGTATGGCATCCATTCCGCTAGTAATGACGCTTGGAAATTCAATGTTAATACCCGTTCTTCCGATATTTGAAAAAAAGGTGGGGATAACTTCATTTCAATCCAGTACAATCATCACCAGTTATTCGTTAGCTGCTATCTTTCTTATACCTGTCGCTGGTTATTTATCAGATCGTTTTGGAAGGAAAATCGTGATATTACCCAGTCTAATTTTAGCTTTTATAGGTGGAGTTATAGCAGGATTTGCCTCTTGGAAAATGAGTGATCCTTTTCTATGGATCATTATTGGACGAGTTCTCCAGGGCATGGGAGCAGCTGGAGCGACCCCCATCATTCTCCCTCTCGTAGGAGATTTATACAAAGATGATGATGAGAAGACCAGTTCCTGTCTAGGATTAATTGAAACGTCCAATACATTTGGTAAAGTACTAAGTCCAATTCTTGGAGCAGCATTTGCTGCTTTCTTATGGTTCTTACCGTTTTTTTCTATATCCTTCTTTAGTCTAATATCCATTGTGCTCGTTTTCTTTTTCATTAAAGTTCCCAAAGGTGAAGAGGAAGAGCCTCAAAAGTTAAAGGAATTTCTTAAAAAAACAAAGAAAATTTTTAAACAGGAAGGGAAATGGCTGTATCCTGTATTCTTATTAGGGATCTACGCTATGCTTATCTTGTTTGGTGTCCTTTTCTTTTTATCAGATATATTGGAAAAAGTTCATGATATAGATGGCGTAAAAAAAGGTTTTGTTTTGGCTATCCCGTTATTTTTTCTTTGCATCGCTTCTTTTATAACAGGAAAGAAAATAAAAGGGGAGACAAAAACGATGAAAAGAGTCATTCTTCTGTCCTTAGCCGGGATTTCTGCAAGTGTGATTTTTGTAGGCTATGTGAATAAGCAGCTGGTTCTTCTTCTTATTGTTACGAGTATCCTAGGCATTGCCATAGGAGCTATGCTTCCCACCCTCGATGCCCTTATCACTGAAGGAATTGAAAAGGAAGAAAGAGGGACCATAACCTCTTTTTATAGTTCGTCAAGATTTATAGGAGTGGCCGCTGGTCCGCCGGTGATGTCACTTGTCATGAAAGAGTTATTAAATATCAGTTATATTAGTGCGGGCATAACCGGGGTTTTATTAATAATAATTGTTATGAAGTTCATTAAAGGGGAGAATAGTAATTCGGCTTCAAGCAATCCTGCGGTGACATCCACATAAAAAAGGCGGCCTTCCTAAGGGCCGCCTTTACGTATTAGCAGTATTGATTATAAGAAGATGTTAAGTTCTCTACAATCTCTTCTACTTCATAATCTTCAATTTCTTCCCGTGGGATGAAATGAAGGACCTGTCCATCTTTCAGTAAAGCCATAGATGGAGATGAAGGCTCATAGCCTTCTAAATATTCTCTCATTCGTGAGGTTGCTTCACGATCCTGGCCTGCAAATACAGTTACTAAATGATCGGGTTTAGAATCATTAGTAAGAGACTCTCTTGCGGCCGGACGAGCGAGACCTGCGGCACAGCCACAGACAGAATTAATAACAACGAGCGATGTTCCTTTTGTTGATGCAATGAATTCATCTACTTCTTCTGGAGTCGTTAATTCTGTGAAGCCTGCATGGGTTAATTCATCTCTCATTGGCTGGGAAATTTCTTTCATATATGCTTCATATGGATTCATAAATAATCCTCCTAGTTTGGTTTTTGTTTAGTGGCCTGGGTCATTTGGTGCCACACAGACCCTTTGGCGTCTTCGCCGCCTTCAATTCGTTCTATGGCCATATTAATTTGCATTTTCACTTCAAACTCAGGATCATCTGCTGCTTTCCTTAAAGCAGGAAGTGCGGATTCATCACCCAGTTCATATAAGAACATAGCGGCACGCCAGCGAACAATTTTATTAGGATCAGCCAGTGAATCAATCATTCGCGGCATAGCTTCTTTAAACCCTAAGTCTGAAATACAATCCCCTGCTGTCCGTCTCACTGTAACGGACTTATCATTCAATGCTTTATAAAGGAAGGGAAGAGTCTCCATTTCTTCTATCATACCGAGATAGGCAGCAGCTAACCTGCGAATGGAGGCTTTACTGTCATCCAAAGCCTTATCTAAAATGGCATAGTCTTCGGCGGTAGGGTTCATACGGTCGAGTGCGGCATAACGTACTTTCCAATCGTCATGATCCAACGTTTCAAGTGTAATCCTCGACTTCTTATCCGTCGTTTCCACATCATCCGCTTCCTGATCAAACGCTTGTTTAACCAGTGAGTCGAGTCGTTCTTGATCATAACTTGCCGAAATTTCTTCCTTAACTTGCTCCCCAATCTCTGAAGTGTCACCAAAACGCGGGCTCTGTTCTGCCCATTTACGTTCCATGATCATATTCGGGGAAGCTGGAGAAGCTTTCATTGCAGCCTCCATAAATCTTTCTGGAAGACCGACACGTTTCTCTTCTTCGCCTTCTTCAAGCTTTACTTGAATGGGAATACCACGGAACATTTGTATATATACTTTAACTTCTCCAAATGTGTCCTCTTGATTGTCTGAGGATTCACTTTCATTGAGTGCCTCAATTTCAGAAGATGAGCCAAGGGTTTTTCTTACTTCTGGCAGTATCTGTTCCCACGAGATTTTTGCATTTCGCTCCAGAGCAATAAAGTCCGTCACATGGTAAAGTCCTTTTACCCCCTCAATCTCAAATAATCTTTTGATAAAATCCGGGGCGCTGTCCAAATCGTCCCCTTTCTTATAGTTATGAGTTTCACCATCAGGTAAGTGCTCATTCAGATTGATTTTCATTGAGTTTGGGCTGGGCGTTGGTTCAATTGATACAATCTTCATTTCGATTCTCCCTCCATACTCCGTTAATTTCTAGTTTATCAAAAATAAGAAACTCCATCCATTGTTAAGGAGGAAAGTGGAGATGGATATTTGCAATATGTCTACTCTGAGAACGAAAACCGTATAAATATGAATGATGGGAAAAAGAAAGATAGTAAGGGTGCAGTAATCCTCGAAATTTCCCGGGAAATATCCTTGCGTTTATGTAATTAATTATAAAAATATGAAACAACTTGTCTATTTCGTACGTAGTAGAAAAGTGAGAATAATTAAGGAGGGATTTATTTGTCTCAATCTGTCATGCAGTTGAAGAACGTCAGTAAAACGATAAAGAATAAAAAGATTATTAAAGGGCTGGATTTTGAAATTTACAGCGGAGAAGTATTTGGCTTCCTTGGTCCTAACGGAGCAGGTAAAACGACCACGATCCGAATGATGGTTGGTTTGATGGATATGACGAACGGAGACGTAATGATCCAGGGGCACAGTGTCAATAAGGATTTTAAAAAAGCCATACGCCACGTCGGCGGGATCGTGGAAAACCCGGAAATGTACCCTTTTATGAGCGGTTGGAAAAACTTAGTGCACTATTCCCGTATGATTCCGGGAATTAAAGAGGAACGAATACAGGAAGTTATTCGACTGGTTGGACTGGAAAACAGAATCAAGGACAAAGTAGGTAAATATTCATTAGGGATGAGGCAGCGGCTCGGCATTGCGCAGGCACTTTTACATAGCCCTTCCATTCTGATTTTAGATGAACCGACTAATGGTCTGGATCCTGCAGGAATTCGAGAAGTTAGAGCTTACATTCGTCGTATGGCTGCTGAAGAAGACGTAGCGGTTATTGTTTCCAGCCATATCCTCTCAGAGATGGAAATGATGTGCGATCGGATTGGAATTATCAAAAATGGAGAATTAATTTCCATCCAGTCCGTGGAAGATGCTCTCCAGCAAACAGATACAAGGGAGGTTTCACTTGAAGCATCTCCAGTCGATCGGGTCCATGAATTTTTGAAGCAAAAGCTGGACTCGCCTGTTCAGCTGCATAGTAATACAGTGACCTTCAGCAGTACACGTGAAGAGATTCCAGGAATTATAAGTGGACTAGTTAAAGAAGGAGTAGATATCTACAGTGTAAACGTCAATCGTTCGACGTTAGAAGACAAATTCCTGGACTTGATAGGAGAGAATTCCATTGAATAACTTTATACAACTAGTACGAAATGAACAAATGAAGCTTTATTCCCAAATAGCCACTTGGATTATGCTTATTATTCTCGGGGTATTGGTTATTGGGTTCGGTGTACTTATGAAAGTTGATAATACTATGATTAGTGGAGAAGGCCCTACAGGGGAGAACTGGAAGCAGGAGCTGCAGGAACAGAATACTCAGCTGAAAGAGGAGCAGCAAGGGCCACTAGACCCTGGTGAAGAAAGGGAGGAGATTAAATATCCAGGGTACACAGATATTGAAATGAATGAATACCGTATCCAAAACGATATTAAGCCTTCCGGATATGATGTTTGGGATTTCCTGCAAACCAACCGTAGTTTAATATCAATTATCAGCTTGTTTACAATTATCGTGGCCGCCGGCATGATAGCTAATGAGTTTAAGTGGGGAACTATAAAGCTGTTATTGATTAGACCTATTTCCAGAACCAAAATTCTGCTGTCTAAATATGTCTCTGTGCTCTTGTTCGCCGGGGCAATGCTAGTCTGTTTGTATGTTCTGTCATTTATCGTAGGGGCAGCTTTCTTTGGAATTGACAGCATTTCACAGACTTATTTATTCAGACAAGCAGGAGAGATTCAAGAAGCGTCGATTTTTCAGCATACTGTTTCTATGTATTTGCTTAGTTCTGTAAACTTGTTATTAATGGCAACTTTCGCTTTTATGATCTCCGCGGTCTTTAGAAATAGTTCTTTGGCCATAGGGGTGGCTATCTTCTTAATGATGGCAGGAAACTCCATTGTTCTCTTTTTAATGGAAAAGGAATGGGCAAAATACATTCTATTTGCCAATACGGATTTAACCATGTATCTGGAAGGCACTCCTATGTTCAATGAACAAACACTAGGATTTTCTGCTGCCGTGTTATTCGTGTACTACGTGATTTTTGTTATACTTGCCTGGGTCTTCTTTACGAAAAGAGATGTGGCAAGCAATTAACCAAATAAAGGAGAGAAAAAAATGAAACGAACAGCTGAAATCGTACTTACTGTAATTGGAATCGTATTGTATGGTCTGCCTATTCTGTTGAGCGGTATTTTCTTAAGTAATAAAGATAACCCTCAGTTCAGGCAGGAATTGGAGAATATTATGAATTCCTCACAGGAAATGGAGGGCAGTGGAACGATTAATGTAAATCAGATGCTTGATGCTATGGGCACATTTACACTGGTCGTCATGATCGCCGCGCTAGTGGCAATTGCTTTAGGGATTTTATCCATTGTTTTTCTTAAAGGAGATAAGAAACCAAAAGCAGCAGGTATTATTTTAATTGTGACAGCGATTATTATGACATTTGGAACGGTAGGGCTCGGTATATTTGCCGGGGTAGCATACCTGATAGCGGGTATTGTGGCGCTCGTTAGAAAATCAAAGAAACCTACGGACAGCAGCATTGAGAGTTATTAAATTTGGAGAAAGAGGGGCAGGGCGTATAGTCCTGCCCTTTTTTTAGTTTATGAGGCTTCTTTAGACATAAAAAAACGCTGGACTAACCAGCGCTTTTTCAGTTAATCCAGGTATCGATTCATTACATCCACATCGGCAGGTTCCCTATTATAAACCGATCCCTCTTGAGGTCTAAAGCCACTTCCTCCACAAACCTTACAAGTATATCTCCACTCTTCATCATCCATAAGTAAACCTTCTCCATCACAAGCAAGGCAAAATTGATCTCTCGGCATATCCATACTCCTTTGCAAAATTATGGTGTAGCCTTAATGTGCACTACTATAATAAAAGTTATTCGGAGTAGGATTATTTGGACGAGATAATGGGAATATCAGAATCATTGGAGGGATACATGTGGCTAACAATGAAGAAATGATAGAAGAAGAACACGAAACGAAGGAGACAGATACTTCTTCCAATGGAAAAATTGATCGGCCCGGCCGGCAGTTTTATATTCCATCTCAAATCGTAGATGAGTTTGGGGAAAAAGGCCGCGACCATTTAAATAAACCATTTCGCGCCCAATTTTTACTGGCGATCACGGCAGGATCGTTTATGACATTTGGAGCAATATTTTCAGTATTGCTTGCTATAGGCGTGGAGACAGAGGGGATATATCATTTGCTTTCCGGTTTAGGGTTTGCAGCTGGTTATGCGATGGTGTTTATTTCAGGGTCCGTATTATTTACAGAAATCAATGTACTGCTTCCCTCTTATCTTTTTAATAAAGCAGGCTTAATGAAAGCCAATATTTATAAGTTCTGGGCATCTACTTATATAGGGAATATACTTGGTGCAATTATGGTAGCAGGTCTTATTCAAATGTCTGCGTCATTATCAGATCCATTCTACACCGAGCTTTCGATGTATTTGGACAAGAAGATGAAATTTATGGACCATGGAGTTAAAGGCTGGTTTGAAATCTTAGTTTCAGGTATTATAGCCAACTGGTTGATTGGGATGGCGGCCTTTCTCACTACTGCTGCTCGTGATATTACAGGTAAATTCCTTGGAACCATGCTCCCGGTTGTTTTATTTGTTGCCGGTAATTTCCAGCACAGTGCTGCCAACATGGGATACTTTAGTATGGGCATCTTGTCTTCGGATAAGTACGAATGGTATGAATACATTTTATTTAATCTCATACCAGCAAGTATAGGTAACCTGATTGGCGGAGGAATCTTAGTGTCGCTATTGTTCTCATACGCTTACAAGGAAGATATTCAGACATCCTTAGGCAAGCCAAAAAGCAAACGAAGAAAGTAATTATCTACCCGCCTCAGGTCATCCAAATACTGGATGACCTGAGGTGGGTGAAAATGTTAAAGGAGGTTCGGGAGTGAGACAAATCGTTGCCATGGGTGGTGGAGGATTTTCTATGGAAGATGATAATCCTGGCCTTGATCAATACATATTACGACAGTCCGAAGTGAGTAAGCCTTCCATCTGTTTTATTCCTACTGCAAGTGGAGACGCAGATGAGTATATTGAAAAGTTTTACCGTTTCTTTGAGAAAGAGGATTGTAACCCAAGTCATTTGTCATTATTTAATCCTCCCCATAAACTGAGGGAGTTTGTATTAGACAAAGATATTCTTTACGTCGGCGGAGGTTCGACTAAAAACCTGCTGGCGCTGTGGAAAGAGTGGGGCCTAGAACAAATCATCCTAGAAGCCTGGGAACAAGGAACTGTCCTGGCGGGTTTGAGTGCAGGGGCTATCTGCTGGTTTCAAGAAGGATTGACTGACTCTTTTGGCGACAAACTAAGGCCTATTGATTGTCTGGGGATTATTGAGGGAAGCTGCTGTCCCCATTATGACGGAGAAGTCAACCGTCGTAAGGCTTATACAGAGTTAATTACAAATGAAGAAATAAAATCGGGTTACGCTCTGGATGATGGAGCAGCACTTCATATTGTGGAATCAGAAATACATAAAGCAATTAGTTCCAGAAGAAGTGCGCAAGCCTACTATGTTTACAATAAAGGTGGAAAAGCCGTAGAAGAAAAGATTCCGATTACTTATTTATCCTAAAATAAACCACCTCAGGTTATCCAGAATATGGATGACCTGAGGTGGTATTTTATCTAACTTTATTCAAATAATAGAATTTCGGGATCTTTACGGTAGGAATGGACGAGCATGGCGTGAAGCTGTCCTCGATGATGATACATATGCGCAACGATTTGCAGAAGCCATTCATACCGGGTATAAGTTACTCCCCACCATGAGACGGTTTCTGTATGAAGCTCTTCCTCCGTATAATTCTCATATTGTGTTTTTAGTTGAGAAAAGTGGTCGAATAACCTTTCGAGAATCTCTTCTTTTGATTGTAAAGAATAGGATTGATAGAGGGCATTCATTTCTTCTTCAGATGCACTCTCAGCAATTTTTCCATCAGCTGCCGGGATGATCGAAAGGTGTTCCAGCAGCTCTCCAATTGAATATTTTTCTTCAGTCGGCCGTAAAGCGAGTTCTTCCTCGGTTAATTGTCCGGCTATTTCAGAAATAGACGCAATGACTACTTCTAATTGGTGAAAGGCACTTTGACAATACATATTCATATTATCCAACCTCTTTTGCAATTTTATTGTAACTTCATTTATTCTACACTATTCTAATAAATTCCTTTAAAGGAAAAATAAACTATATTTTTCTATTCCATAAAAAAGAAGCTGTCTGCATTCAGCTTCTACACGACCTTAAGCACCCGCTTCATATAATAATCTGGTAACTGGGCAAAGAAAAGATCGTTATATTCATAAATAAATCTGTTTTTCGCTTTACGCAAAAGCTGTAAATTCCTCTCCGCTAAACCTAGGTAAGATTGTTGAAAAGGAGTTAAAGAGGGTAATTTGGAAAGGATGTCAATAGCTTCCTTTCGTTGACCGCGTGACAGTAGTAAATGAGCATTTTCGGTTGGATCATTGGAAATAACTTGTTCAGACTTCTGGTGAAACGCAGCAATAAATGGAATGGTATGATCACGGGTCACTTGAGATGCATGCGAATAACCATTAGTTTCGGCGATGGTTATCGTTTTTTCTGCATAATCCATAGCTGCTTCGTAATTTTCAAAGCTATAGCATAAAGCAAGATTGTGGTGCATCATTATTTGTTTTCTTGGAGCAAGTCCGGCATTTATATACTTGTAGGCAAACTTCCTTGCCAGGACTAAATGATTGGCTTTCCAATAATGTTGGAACGTGAGTTCATCGAAACGCAGTTTCATGTAATAGTGAAACAATGGCTCATTGATCGTAAATAAAGCGGTTTGAATTTCCTCAGTGAACTTATCCATTCCTGCATATTTTTTTATGTCATAATGTGCATAAACAAGAAGGAAAAGATGAAGGCACTTAAGAGAAGGATGCTCGAAATAAAGTTCTTCAATGGACTTAATATCGTTAATCCTTAAAGGTTGTTTTTTTCGATCCAGAATTATGCGATAGAGCTTTGCAATGTCTTCATGCATATAATTTTCATTTAGGTGACCTTCAAGTTCCTCGAAAAAATCATTCATATATAAGAATTCTGCTAATGCTAATTGATCTTCTAACAGGGAAGGCCTGGAGCGTTGACAGAAGAACCTGGTGAACTCTGCTGCTTCTATGCTGTTTCTTTCTTTTAAATAATCATAATAAACCTGATAAACCGGGGACGTATGGTGAATATGGATACTATTTAATTTAGCTGGTTGAATAACCTTGTGGATAGGCATGAATCCCCCCGCCCTCATTTGTTTATTTTCTTTATTATAGCTTTTTTCTAGCGTAACTCAAAGTTTTGTGCCCAGATGATGGAAGATAGTCGAGTGGCACTTTTTATAAAAATATATAAATAAACCATTGACCCTTACGCTGCGTCATACCATAGACTTTGAATTGAGGTGATCGGCATGTATAAAGTCAAGGAGGTAGCAAGGTTGACAGGTGTTAGTGTGCGAACCCTTCACCACTACCACGATATTGGTCTTTTGAGACCTTCGGAAGTGAAGTCAAATGGCTATCGTTATTATAGTGAAAAAGAAATAACGAGACTGCAGCAAATTCTTTTTTTCAGAGAGGTGGACTTTTCATTATCTAAAATCAAAAAAATTTTAGACGCTCCTGATTTTGATCAAGAAAAGGCGTTGCGTCACCATAAGAAAATTTTAATAGAGAAAAGTAGACGTTTAGAACGAATCATTTTATCCGTAGAGCAGACACTCCAATCCTTGAAAGGAGAAAATCAAATGACTAACCATGATCGTTTTCAACCATTTGATAAAAGTCAAATTGAACAACATGAAAAAATGTATGAGCAAGAAGTGAAAGAACGCTGGGGAGAAACAGAGGCTTATCAGGAATCTAAAAGAAGAACAAAGTCATACTCGGAAAAGGATTGGAAAAACATCCAAGAAGAAGGAACAGAGATTGACAGACAAATTATCGGACGTATGGATCAAGGACCAGATGATTTAGAAGTGCAAAGACTTATAGATGAAAAGCGAAAGCATATATCGAAGTATTTCTATGATTGTCAGCTAGAAATATTTAGAGGTCTTGCAGATCTGTATGTAAGTGATCCAAGGTTCACGAAGAATATCGATCTATTACAGCCTGGGTATGCAGAATTTTTACGGAAAGCGATGTACATTTACTGCAATAGGATGAAAGATTAAACACTGAAAGGGACTAATTTATAGTCCCTTTCAGTGTTTGGTATGGACTAACGAGGCTGGCAGACTAGTCCATTATGGACTTTAATGTAGCCATGTCTTAAAATATCAAAGCCGTTTTCATACATATATAATCCCATCTGCTCTACTGTCATAAGTTCACGATACGTATGATTCATCACATCCGCCATAATACGATAGTATAAGCGTGACCGAACTTGATTTCTAGGGGTGGTCATAATAGCATAACCCCCCGGCTTAAGGAATCGTCGGTGCCAGTCAGCTACCTCATGTTTATACTCATCGGGAAAGTGTTCCAGTAATCCAACAGAAAGCACGATGTCAAACTCCTTATTAAAATCAAGGTTACGAATGTCCTCGACTACATATTCTATGTTTAAGTCATCTTTGTAATAGACAGCAGGATGTCCTGTGCGTGGGTTTTCACCTAAAAATGGATAGCTATCCGGGAAATCTTTAAATCTAGTTGTCTTACAATATTCGTCATAATCCACCATCACAATTTCTGCCCCTGGATACATCGCTCCAAGCTGCATGGCCTCATAACCTTCAGCGGCTCCTAAAAATAATATGCGAGGCCTGGTTAAGTGAAGTCCTTCAAATAGTGCACGCTTCCCCCTGGGATCCCAAATTCCGTCCTGGACGCGGTGAATGTAATTCCAAAGTTGAAGTTGGATGACTTCTCCAAGGGCTTGCTTAACTTCAGCAGGTTTAAAAGTACGGAGACTTTTTAGGAAATGATGTTTGGAATTCCCTATTTCCTTGGGAACATCTTTAATAAACCATTCATGAAAAGATTTGTTAAATAACGTCCAGGAAGTGTGGGGATCCATATCTCGACTGTTTGTCGCCTCCCATTCCAGTCTTTCTTTGGCAGAAGCCTCCACTTCATAAGGCTTTCCTACATTACTCCAGGACAATTGAGACCAATCCCTCACCGTATTTAAAGTTACAAACTTATTGTAGTCTTTTTCAGAGAGTTGACGTAGATCAGTACGATACTGACGGTGAAGATGAGTAGTCCCGATATGTTGTTCAGAATAGGGTTTTGTATGGTTCTGTGCCCGTGACTTTTCCTGTAACATGAAATCCCCGCCTTTTTCAGAATAGTTTTATTTATTATAAACAATAATGATAACGCTTACAATATTTGGTTATTAAACCCTATTGTGACGGGTGGTTTCGCCAAAATAAACGGAAATATTACAGCCGTGTAAAAAGAGTGTAATATTTGATATATAATTGTTGTCATCCTGTTATTGTTGTTTGCTTCCGAGATGGGTAAAGTTAGAGTTGTTATTTTAGACAGAGATAAAAAAATAATTCGACTGTTAACTAGGGAGGCATTAATTATGAAAAAAACATTATTTTCAATAGCAGCGATCTTAATGATTATGGCATCTACAACAATTACAGCTAGCGCACAGGAAACTGTGGTTAATAGAGGAGATACACTTTGGGGCATTGGTCAAGAATATGGGGTGTCTGTTGAAGACATTAAAGACATCAACGGTCTATCTTCCGACTTGATCCATCCTGGACAAACTATTCAAATCAGTGAAGAAAGCAATAATTCAAATGAATCAACTTCAAGTGATGAACTATACACAGTTAATTCTGGAGACACTCTATGGGGTATTGGTCAGGATTATTCAGTAAAAGTAGATTCATTGAAATCCTGGAACGATCTATCTTCTGATATTATTCATCCTGGACAAGAATTAGTTGTTGAAGGAACTCAAGCTGCTTCTACAAACAGTGAACCAGTAGAGGAAGAAGAAGCGAAAGAAGAAACTAAAGAAGAAACTTCTAAATCAAATGAGACTTCTGGTGATGATGTAGCTAAAACATTAACAATGGAAGCTACTGCTTACACGGCATTCTGTGAGGGGTGCTCTGGTACTACTTACACGGGTATCGACCTAAGAGCGAACCCGGACCGTAAAGTTATTGCTGTGGACCCGGACGTTATTCCATTAGGTTCTGAAGTTTACGTTGAAGGATACGGTAAAGCTGTTGCCGGAGATATCGGCGGCGCTATTCAAAACGACCGCATTGACGTATTCATCCCTAACCAGGACGATGCTCTGGATTTCGGACGTAAAGACGTAGAAGTAACTGTATACGAATAAGTATGACTTCTCAACTGAATAATAAATAAGATAATACAACGATGTCCATTTGGGCATCGTTTTTCTTTTTTTAAGGCACTGTTAAAGTTTATTGTTGATTTTTCATAAGAGGCTTATTGCGAAATAGAGCTGGATAGTTCAAGACTCAGTTTCGAGATAAATTGAGTCCGTTACAATAATAAGAAGGGAGCTGGTGGGGAAATAACTCGTCTTATACCATCACCCAGACACTCGAGCCATAAGCCGTTCATCAACGGATTGGAAAACCGCCATCCTTTTGAAGCTCGGCTTATGCTGGTCGTTTCTTTCGGGGTGATTCCACATTTGAACACTTTCCTATGGCCCTCCACGAGGTAGGGTCGATCGACGTTGCCACGGGACGGGGCTATCTTAGTCGATCCTCTTTTTACCACCAGCTTCCTCGCTCGTTTTACTCCCCGCGGGATCTCCCCTAGTCCCTTCTCCCACGGAAAGCGAATCGTTCTCCGCAGGACCTCACTCTCTAACTAAATATCTCGAAACTGAGTCTTCAAATAATGGCAGCTTTACTTCAAAATCAACACGGAGGTTAAGCGGAACCTATTTATTTTTGTGGTAAATATTACATGTGTGTGAAACAAATGTAATCTCTGAAAAATGATTGTTGTCCGCCTGTTATTGAGATAAAACTGTGAGGTGTTAAGGTAGGAGATGTGATTTTAACAGAGGCGATCATCTGTTTAGCAAATAAGGAGGCAATTATCATGAAAAAATCAATTCTTTCAATAGTAGCAACTTTTGCAATTATAGGGACAACAACCATTACCGCAAGCGCAAGTGAAGTAGTCGTAGATAAAGGTGACACCCTTTGGGGCATCGGCCAGGAAAAAGGGGTTTCCGTTGAACAGCTTAAAGAAGCAAACGATTTATCATCTAACCTGATTTTCCCGGATCAGACGCTTACAATCAACGGTGACACAGAAAATAATACAGAAGAAAACGAAGAAAATCACTCAGAATCTGAAGATGTACAAGCATCTGGTTCTGAAGAGTCCACTGGTGATGATGTAGCTAAGAAACTAACGATGGAAGCTACCGCATATACCGCATTCTGTGAAGGCTGCTCTGGTACTACCTATACAGGTATCGACTTAAGAGCGAACCCGGACCGTAAAGTTATTGCTGTGGACCCGGATGTTATTCCACTAGGTTCTGAAGTTTACGTTGAAGGATACGGTAAAGCTGTAGCGGGAGATATCGGCGGCGCTATTCAAAACGACCGGATCGACGTATTTATTCCTAACCAGGGAGACGCCCTCGATTTTGGTCGTAAAGACGTAGAAGTAACCGTATATGAGTAAGTTTTAAAAAATATTTTATCCTTATAAGCCTTGCAGAATGAAATTCTGCAGGGTTTTTATATTGTTTTAAATAATAAAGAGATAAGTACAACAACCTATTAATCGAATTTATAAATTAAATTACCGGTATGTTTTACTTCTAAACATACATTTCCATTAAATCAATGAGCTGAATTTTAAAGATAAATGTTCCTGATTTCGTGTGGGAAAATGGGGGTTGGAAAGGACTCGCTTCCCGCTCCACACATCTCGAAGCTAGTGCCTTCTTCAATTCCGCCTATCGTTTACTTAAATAAGTATCTTGGGAAGATCAACTACGACGTTTAACGGCGCATAGTAAAAAAAGATTCCTTTATAAAACAGGAATCTTTTCAGGAAATAGTAATACTGCTGTATTGCTTATCTGCAAATTTGAGAAATTCGTCAACCACTCCGTCAATAAAATCAATCGTGCCCTGATCTGTAATTAGTCCTTTGTCATCCACCTTATGCTGTATCTGTCCGACAAGGATTTCATTCCCTGGCAGGACATTTGCGGACATACCTGGAGAATTGAGAATTTGACGTAGGTGCATCTGTGCCCGCACCGTGCCAAGCACACCCATCGTAGCACCCGCTATGAAAGTAGGCTTACCTTTCATCTCCTTGTCACCACGGGAAAGCCAGTCTAAAGCATTTTTTAGTACGCCAGGGATTGAATGGTTAAATTCTGGAGTTACGATTAAAAAAGCATCTGCATCTGATAATTGAGCTTTAAAATTTTGCACAGATGCAGGGGCTTCATGTTCAATATCTTGGTCGTAATGAGCTAAATCACGGATAGGAATAACTCTAACGTCCATATGGTTCTTATATCGATCTTTTATAAAGTTGGTTAACTTCATATTATAGGAATCTTTTCGAATACTCCCAACAAGAGCAGCTACTTTTAACATGATAACGTCCTCCTCGTATTGTGCTCCATTTCTATTATAAGAATAGGTGCAAGGGGTTTCTAATTTTTTGCTCAATATTGGCAAAAAGTGGGTATATAGCGGGTAGGAGGGATACAGCTATGGATTTAGTACAATTGCAGCCATATACATCACAGCATCACCGGAAACTTACTCAGCTATCCTTACCAAAAGAGCAGACTCACTATACAGAAATGCCTGAGGATTCAGTGGAGTGTGCTGCTGGCGATCCTACAAGACACCCTGTAACCATTCTTGCGGATGATGTACCAATAGGGATGTTTGTTCTACAGAGCGGTCCAGTAGTGTCCGAATACACGCCTCATAAAAACGCTCTTCTTCTAATAGCGTATATGATAGATTATTCCCAGCAGGGAAAAGGGTATGCCACTGAATCTTTAAAAAAGCTCCCCTATTATGTTCGAGAGCATTATCCAGAAATCGAATATATTGTTCTGGCCGTTAGTGTAAATAATTACGCTGCTCAAAATGTGTATAAGAAAAATGGGTTTTATGATCAAGGAGAACGGATATCGGGGAAAAAAGGTCGGCTGATGATTTTTGAAATGAAAGTAGAAAAAATGTTTGAAGAATAGTTTTTCTTGGAAATTTTAAGTTTTAGTCTAACCCACCAGGGGAAATATATTTATAACCCTAAATAGAAAAGGAGGTACACCACTATGACTCTGCTATATTCAAAAGCCCGCGAAATGTTTGAACAAGATTACAAAAACAGTCCTGAAGCTAAAAAAGATTTTCAGACGAAAGGTATGAAGCGCACGCGGTCTGGAAAGGCGTTGTTTTCTTTCCGTAAGCAGAATAAGAAGAAATAATTAAAACAGTGGTGACGGTAGCTATGAGAAGAAACTACAAAAGAATAAACCTGTCGGATCTTACGAAAAAATTAGTTCCGTGGTGGGTCAGCGTTTAGTGGCATTTTATGTCTCAGAAACGCTGACTTTTTTATGTGAAAAGGTCCGGGTTGGTAGCTATTTATTATTTTTGAATAATTAAAACAGGAGTATTCTTAAATAATGGAAAGGGTTTAATCAGGTGAGGGGAAGGTTATCTGATAACAAAGGAGGCTGCAAAATTATGTCGGTTTTTTCAAATGATGCTTTAATTGGGGAACATATTCTGATTACGGGAGCCACAGGCGGAATTGGTTATGAAGCAGCTAAAGAAGCTGTCCGCACAGGGGCACATATAACGATTACTGGGAGAAACGAAGAGAAGTTAGAGGCGTTAAAAGAAGAGTGTAAAAGACTTAATTCAGAGGTAGAGGTTTTGGTAGGTCCAGCAGATATAAATATGGAGGATGACCGGAAACAGTTAGTCCGAAATGCGAAGGAGTCCATAGGTCCGATTACGGGTCTTGTTAATTCAGCAGGTATCGGAGGAGGAGCCCCGCTCGAAGATCTTACAGAAGAGCAACTGCGTAAACCTATGGAATTAAATTATTTCTCTACTGTCCTGCTTACTCAGGAAGTTTATAAAGATATGAAACAACAACGACGTGGAGCCATTGTTAACCTATCTTCTTTATCAGGTCTGCGAGGTACTCATAGCAATATTGCTTATAGTTCCTCTAAATTCGCTGTAATTGGCTTTACTCAGTCCCTCGCTATAGAAGCTATTGAATATAATGTGCGCGTAAATGCCATTTGTCCGGGTTTCGTTGATACATCAATGGGACGACAGGCGATCGCTAACATTGGGAAGCGAGAAGGTCGGAGTTACGAAAAGCAAAGACAACTTTCTGAGGAAGCACTCCCTTCTGGAAGGATAAGCACCCCGGAAGAAGTAGCTCGTTCAATTGTATATTTGTTAACGGATGCCTGCGAGAATATCGTTGGTGAATCGTTAAAAATTTCAGGCGGAGGAGTTATGAGGTAATATTTTGTATTACATTTTGAAGACAAGCGTTTGCTTGCTGGTTTAACCGGGAAATTAATAAACATACACAAATTAGGAGGAGGTTTCTCCAAATGGGACGCTTAATTAAACGAATTATTAAATTTGGTCCGATCGTCTATCCGGTCATTCGTAAGTTTATGCGAAAACGCAAAGGGAAATATTAGGAACGTGCCTATCTTCATAGGCGCGTTTTTTTACTATTCTATGATAAACTGGAAAAAAGATAAGACCACTTAAACAGTTACCACGTATGAAGGGGATATGAACATGACTCGTTGGGACTCAACACCGGTTATCCGTTTTTTTGGAGGCCGTAATTTACTGTACATATTAGGTGTTATATTAATCATCGGTCTTAATATCTTAGTCTATTCTAGTGTGGATTTCATCTTTGAACCTATCCTCGTGTTTATAAAGACGGTAGCTTTACCGCTCATATTGTCCATTGTCGTATATTATTTATTGCGGCCCATTATTAACTTAATGGAATCATTGAGAATTAAACGTATATGGGCTATATTAATTACTTTATTATTAGTTATAGGGTTAATTACGTTACTGGTTGTTTTGATCATTCCTTTTCTGGAGAAACAATTTCTAAGTCTCGCGGAAGAATTGCCTGAATACCTGAATGCCCTGGTGATTTCACTTGATCAGTGGCTGCGTGACTCCTTTTTGGGAAGCTATTATAGCAATCTCTTTCAGGATATAGACGGACTCCTTAACCAGCTCCCTGAAAATATGTCGTCTTATGCCGTTCAGACCGTGGAGGGCATTACGAACTTTATTACGACACTTACAACTGTGCTCGTTGCTTTAGTTACATTGCCATTCATCTTATTTTATTTACTGAAAGATGGACATAAACTTCCGGCTAAAATGTTAAGTTTCTTTCCTCCGAAGGTTCGCCCGGAAGTGAATAGTGTATTTAAAGGAATTGATCATCAGCTAAGTGCCTACATTCAAGGGCAAATCATAGTCAGTTTCTGTATCGGTATCATGATGTATATCGGTTTTGTAATTATTGGTTTAGATTATGCTCTCCTACTTGCGGCTATAGCCAGTGTAACAAGTGTCGTTCCCTATTTAGGGCCGGTAATTGCGATTACGCCAGCCTTAATTATTGCTATCGTAACGTCACCGTTTATGGTATTGAAGCTTGCTTTCGTATGGACTGTCGTTCAGCTGTTAGAGGGTAAATTTATTTCACCTCAGATTATGGGGAAAAGTCTTCATATCCACCCGGTCACGATTATATTTGTCCTTTTAACGGCAGGTCATTTATTTGGAGTAGTGGGCATACTTGTGGCTATTCCAGGCTACGCTATCCTTAAAGTGTTTGTATCTCACATTTTCTATTGGCTGCAGCTCAGGTACAATCGTTTCGTGGAGGACGGGAATAAATATAAACTCCCGGAGCGAAGGTATTGATCGAAAAATCGAAAGGACTACAGTTTAGGTCAATGGAAGTGTTTAAGTCTAATTTCTTTGATTTTCTGGCGCGTTTCTTCCGGCCACCAGGCCCCGCAGTCACTTGAAACGATGCAAGCTGCACATGTCTTTAAATCATACACCTTCATTCCTCTGATCGGAGGGGAATAAAGATGAAGAGTAATCAGAGGGTTAGTTCCTTCACGTCCCATTTTATGAACCCCATGTCGGGGGGCGAATAACAGAACACCTTCTTTTTTGGTTTCTGAAAAAACAGCTTTTGGCAAATACCCTTTTTCTACTTTGAAAATCGTATGTCGGGTTGCGCCGCTTAGGACCTGGATCCACCCTGTGGAATCGCCATGGTCATGAGGCGCACATTCAATGTCAGCCCAGTTCATTACGAGCAGTTCAACCTGCTCATCCGCGTATAAAAGCTGACGGTAATAAGGGCGTGGTCCTGGGGCTTCCAGCCACGCTTCTGCCTCCCTTTTCTGAACTTTAAGTTTTAATAATGCCTTCTTTAATGCTTCATCAGAATAGGATGACATACTGCCTAAGATATTGCTCGCGCGATCCTTTATATCCATAGATCTCCCTCTTCTCCATTTTAGGTCTCAGCTTCTTTTAAAAAGAAAACGAAGTCTTCCTTGAACAAGCAATACACCAAAGATGATGAGGAACCCCCCGGTAATGGAGAGCCAGGAAAAATTCTCCTTTAATAATAGAATGGCTGCGATTAGAGTAGCCAGTGGTTCCAAGTATAAAAAAACAGATACCTGAGATGCTTCCATAATTTCTAATGCTTTGGCTCAATACCAGTAAGCTAAAGCCGATACAAATACCCCAAGAAATAGTAAATGGCCCCAATAGTAACCTTCAAGATTAACAAGTTGATGCCAGCCGTGATTCCTTACTAGAAAAGGCAGCGTTAATATAAACCCGCACATACTCATATAAAACGTAATAACTATAGATGGTAATGGAATAGCGAGTTTCTTGAGCAGAACCGAATAAACCGCCCAGTTGAATGTACTCAAAATCATTAGGAAGTAACCAATACTTAAAGCAAAACTGAATGATTGGCCACTTCCCAGAGTGGTAATAAATAAGACCCCGGAGACGGCTATAGCAATTCCGGCTGTTCTGGCTCGAGTGAGGGGCTCTTTTAAGAAAACAATAGATAAAAGAACCGTAAAAATGGGTGAAAAAGCAATCAGCCAGCCAGCATCGGAAGCCTGTATGGTCAGCAGGGCTGAAGCCTGAATGACCTGGTGAACAAATACTCCGAGGACACCAAGTGATAATAAATGAGGAATATATTTAAACGGTACACTTATGTGTTCTTTTAAGAGATTGATTAAACAGAATAGAAAGATGCTGCCGATTCCGAATCTCACGACGAGAAGGGAAAAAGGGTCGAGCACCTCCAATACAGCTTTAGTAGAAACAAAAGAAACTCCCCAGAAAGTAATGGACAGTGTAGCATAGAGGGATGC
This sequence comes from Halobacillus alkaliphilus, assembly GCF_900113125.1. GTDB lineage: Bacteria > Bacillota > Bacilli > Bacillales > Halobacillaceae > Halobacillus > Halobacillus alkaliphilus. Next base: position 48,801 of record NZ_FOOG01000027.1, read on the forward strand.
GGTTTAACGGGTGTTAGGGAAGGGCATGCCCCGCTTCCTTTCTGTCAAGTGTACTTTAATACACTATATGCTTGGGGCGGACAGGCATCCCAATAATTTTAAAAAGTGGCAGTGCGCAATTAGTTTGCCTCTGATATTGGTCTTTCCAAGCGGGTAAGAAACATACCTGGTGTTACTTCTTTTTCATGGGTAGGATGAAAACCGTGACTGGTATAGAGGTTGATGGCGGGGGTGTTTTCACTGCCTGTATATACATAACAGGGCATAGAGGGATAAGTTCCGATTACATTCCGGAGGAGACTTTGACCAATCCCCTTACGAAAGTGTTCAGGGTGTACCATAAGACGGTAAATATCTATATAATGATCTTCTGTTTTATAAGAAATCGCTCCAACCAGGTCCGTCCCTATATAGGCTACTATAAACGTTTCCCCTGATTCCATAATTGAGGTTACGTTATCTTCGCAAGGAGGAAGATCAGGGAAACCTACAATAGCAGCTTCTACTTGATAAGAGAGGAATTGGAGACGTAGAATACTGTCCGCTACATGCAGCTTAGAGGGTGAAACTTTAAAGAGATTCAATGTAATTATACTCCTTGTACCTTTGACTTTGACTCTTATTTCATTTTATCAGAGAAAGACGATATTATAAAAACGGTTTCAAGTTATGAGTAATGAAAAGCAAGGGTAGGACTAAAAAGAAATCCTGTATATCGTGAGGATTCTTCCATAAAAAACAGGCGCGGAAATGCTGCCAGAATAAAAAAAGGTGTCCTTCTAAGAATAGGACACCTTTTTGTGCAGGTTTATTAAATGATCCAATAAGTGAGTAATGATAACAAGACCGAGGTAATAATCATAAGGAGCATCGGTTTTAAAGCCTTACTCCTTACATCTTCTAAACTGACGCTAAGACCAAGGCCGACCATCGCCATTGTTAAGATAAAGGTTGTACCGAAAGATACCCCGTCTAAAACGGCTGAAGGAATAGTGAACCAATTTCCTTCTATATAACTTCCAAACAGGCTCATACCTATAAAGCCCAGCAGGAACCAAGGAAAAGCAATAGATGTCTCTGAATCTTTATTCCCTTTTTTGTTCATGATCCAAACGAGGATCAAGCTGAGGGGAACGAGCAGGAAGACTCGTCCGAGTTTAGCAAGTAATGCCATTCCTAGTCCGCTCTCCCCTGCGGGTGCACCAGCGAGAGCTACATGAGCTACTTCGTGGAGACTTAACCCGGCCCACATCCCGTATGCTTCCATATCTAATGGAAGCAGTGGGCGAATCAGCGTATAGCCAATTGCAAACAATGTACCAATAATTGATATTATTCCTGCGCTAACCGCCGTATCCTCTTCCTTCGCTTTAAGAATTGGTGATACCGCTGCGATGGCAGAAGCACCGCAGACCCCAGTACCTATTCCAAGCAGTAAGGATAAAGAAGTGTCAGCTTTCGTTAATCGCGCCAATAGGATCATAATTCCTATCGAAAATCCGATAACAACGGCGTCACGTAGTAATAAGGGAAGACCTTCACTTAAAATGACGGATATATTTAACTTCAATCCGAATAGGATAATGGCCAGTCGTAGTAGTTTTTTCGCTGAAAATTGGACTCCTTGGCGTATTCGTTCTGGGTAACCGAAGAAATGGCGGTAAAGGACTGCCAAAAGAATAGCGGCTGCGAGGGGGCCAATTTGACGGATTAAAGGAAGGGATGAAAGCAGAAAACCTGCCCCAGCAAGTATTGCGGTGAACCCCATTCCCGTAAGGAGTGGTCGAAGTGAGATCGAACCTGAAAAATGTTTCATCTTTCAACCTTCTTTTCGCAAGATTTTCACCTCATATACTATACGTCCCGTCATGACATTAGTAAAATAAAACTTTATAATACAAATGATTAATATTATTAATGATAGGGTGATTAAATGGATTTTGAAGCGATGAAGACATTTGTAGCAGTCGTGGATCAACAAAGCTTCACGAAAGCTTCCAAAATGTTAAATCTTTCTCAGCCCACAGTAAGCTTTCATATTAAAAATCTTGAAAAGTATTTTGAAGCGGATCTTATTGATCGTTCACCTAAACGGTTTATAGTGACTCAGACAGGTGAACTTGTGTACCAGCGTTCCCGGCAGATCCTTGGACTTATTGACAAAACAAAAGCGGAAGTGCTTGAATTCCACAAGCAACTGAGGGGGAAGCTTCATATTGGGGCGAGCTATACGGTAGGCGAATATATTTTGCCCACAGTCTTAAAAAAGTTTGACCATTATTACCCAGCGATAGATCTAGAGGTGCAAATCGCTAATACGGAGCATATTAACCGGGCGATCCAGCTCCATGAATTGGATATCGGACTGGTGGAGGGACAGGTGAACCATCAAGGGCTTAGATCTGAACCTTTCCTGGAGGATGAAATGGTCGTTATTGTCCCAGAAGATCATCCTCTTCGCAAAGAGTCTTCTATTACCTTCCAGCAATTGCAAGATCAAACCTGGATTACAAGAGAAGGAGGTTCAGGCACAAGAGCAGTGCTGGACTCTATGCTTGAATCGTATAACATAAGACCGCAAAAATTGATTACGATTGGGAGCAACCATGGTGTGGTTCAAGCTGTGAAAGAAGGTCTTGGACTTTCTTTGATATCGAAAACCGTAGTAGAACACACAGCAGCAGAGCCGTTAATTATGAATCTTCCTTATATAAAAACCACAAGCCGGTACTTTTCTCTGGTCATGCCGACTAATGAAGAAGAGATTTCCAAAAATGTTCAGCTGTTTGTGAAACAAGTGAAAGACCTTTATCGTTTAAGCGGGAAATAACAATAGCTGACTCGGGGGGATGAAGTGTGGAAATACGAAGTTATTCACCTGAAGATATAGAAAATATACATTCAGTAATTCAAAGGTCAGTACGTGCTGCGTGTGCGTATTATAAAGCTGATCAAATCGATGCATGGGCTTCTGCGCTGGATGACAAACAAATGCTGCATAACAGATTGGCTAAGTCGGATGTGAAAATCGCAGTGAGTAATGGCGGCAGGACGTTAGGAGTGGCCAGTCTATTGAACGATGGTGTATTGGACCTATTCTATGTTGAACCCGATTGTCAGCGGAAAGAAGTGGGTAGCAGGCTGCTTCTCGAAATTGAAAAGTCAGCTTTAACGAACCGAATCAACTTCTTAGAAACAGAGGCAAGTGTGATTGCTTTTTCATTCTTTAAAGGCAAAGGTTTCAAACAAATTCGTTCTCAACATAAGCTGGTGCAGGAAATCAGTTTGAACTACCCCCACTTACTCGCTGACGCTCCTTGAAGTTGGGGGATTCCTAAGAGCACGAACCTAACGGTTCGTTCAAATGATTAGGCTAGCCCCGTCGCACCGACGGTTGGAAGGATTCTTTTAATTTCCTTCGATATATTGAAACTCGCATTTAGATCGCGGTCGTGGCGGGAGCCGCAATTCGGGCAGTTCCACGTTCGAACAGCGAGATTCTTTACCTCATTGTTTTGGTATCCGCACTTGGAACACAGCTGAGAACTCGCAAAAACTTTTGATACGGGTACCAATTGTTTTCCGTACCATTCGGCTTTGTATTCGAGCATAGAGGTG
>NZ_FOOG01000076.1 GCF_900113125.1 Halobacillus alkaliphilus
ATCATGGGATTATGATCATTCTATAACGATGAAAAGTCCTGTTATACAAGCATTTATGCTTAATTGAGAAGGAGTTCATTCTCTCATGTAGAAGGGTCCGTTTTGCTCCTGTAGCAGGGCTGGTGGGGAAATGGCGAGACTCCCATGGGAGAAGGGACTAGGTGAGATCCCGCAGGGAGTGAAACGAGCGAGGAAGCTCACCGTTCCCCCATAGGAAAGTGTTCAAATGTGGAATCGCCCCGAAAGACACGACCAGCATAAGCCGAGCATCAAAAGGACGGTGGTCTTTCCGACCGGTGATGAACGGCTTATGGCTCGAGTGTCTGGGTGATGGAACAAGACGAGTTATTTCCCCACCAGCCCTCTTCCACATAAAGTAGCGGACCCAATTTATCTCGAAACTGAGTCTTATAGTAACCGGCCCTATTGTGTAATAAGCTTTATATAAAAATCAGCAATAATAAAAGCAGTGTCCCCGTTCATGGGAGACACTGCTTTTTGTTTATTGCTGGTACGTTTCGTATGGTTTAATCATGGCGTGAATGGTTTCCGTATAAGGCATGGACAAACCGACTTCACTTCCAAGTCTTAAAGCTCCACCATGGAGATGTTCTACCTCAAGCGGCAGTCCTTTTCTCCGATCCTGGTGCATGGAAGAAGTCATGTCATGATCAAGTTTACGCAAATTCTCAAACGCTTTCGCCGCCTGCTCTTCTGTTAAGTTCACCTGGTGAGCATTAGCAAGTTCCTTCATTTCAAATAGAACACGTTCCGCAATCCGTAAAGTCTGAGGATAGGATCGGATTTCCCCGATTGGTTGATTAACAGCTGTAGTAATACCTGAAAAAGCAGAAATGAACATATACTTTTTCCACATATCCTCTAGAATGTTGGGGCTTACGCTTCCATTAAGATTGGCCTGGTTACAAGCGAAAGCAAGTTCTTCGCATATGGATTGCTGGGAAGGATGCAACGGTCCGAACACAAGGTCGTGAAATTCGCTTGAATGTACAACGTGTCCTTTTTCATCAAGCGTTGCGATAATATAGGAAAGTCCGCCGATAACGGCTTCTTCGCCCAGTTCTTTCTGGAGAATACTAATATGCTCCATACCATTTAGTACTGGGAAAACCTTGGCTCCCTTTTGAACCAGCTGCTTCAGCCAATCCAGAGTGCCATGAAGATGATAGCCTTTGACAGCAAGGAAGACTAAGTCAGCATCTTCAATTTCTTCGGGATCTCTGGCAATGACTGGCTCGGAAACAGTATAGTCTCCCATTTTGCTATGTAACTGTAATCCGTTTTCCTCCAGTTGTTCAGCTCTTCCTTCTCTTACAAGATTTACGACTTCATGTCCAGCTTCTTGCCAGCGTGCACCAAAGTATGCTCCTAAAGCACCGGCTCCTAATACAACGATCTTCATTTCCTCCACCTCCAATAAATTGTAATTCTATGATAGCACGTCTGCTTGATGACTACACTCAAAATGGAAAGCTATGTAATTAAAAAACCCTCAAACTATTGAGGGTTTTTGGTAGTGAAAGAAGAAGTGACTACACGAGTCATTTCTACTAAATCTTTAATATATTCATCCAGGTAATGGATCATATCATTCGATTTTACACTTTTCATCACTTCGTAATAATGATCTTCGCTGTTGAAAACAGATTGAGCCATAAGCAATTCTTCATCCTCTTCGACATCCATTAGATTGAGTACACCCATAGAGCCTTGTCTGCCTGTAAGCATATTGGAGAAATAGACATGATGGGAGATGGTGCCGTGAGATTCCAGGATATCTCCGCTTTTTCTAGTCATTTTCACGAATTTTTCTACGTTCTTTTTTTTGACTCTAAAAAAACAAAGTACTGTATACATAGACGCATCCTCCTCTATTGTAGAAAGATTGGTAATTACATTTTCTGGTGTGATGAGATGCTGTTATTATTTAGCCAGCTTTGCTCTTTTATCCGTGCCAGAAGAAACTCCAGCATCTATCAAGAGTACGATAGCTGTCGTCGTATGCATAATCCAGCCAATGAATGGGATAACGCCTATGGCACTTGTGACAAGACCAAGGATACTTCCCACGAAAAAGCGATTTTCCCTAATGGAGACTATTAAGGTGATTAAGTGAAAAATAAACATGAATAGAAGGGGAGCCCATCCATTCCCTAACACAAAAGCACCACCGGCAATCGGAATGGCCAAAAATGCTTCACAGGCTCCGGTTATCCATTTTAATAATGTTGATGGTTTCATAATGAGATCCTGCTCCTTATCAAAAAATCTGTCCTAATCGGATTCGTGTAGCAGCATCTTAAGCTGAAGTCCTATTTTTATTTTATCAAATTAGACACGTTTGTCCATAAAAGTAGTTATTGCGAGGACAAAAAGAATTCATATATAAAGAAGCCTTGCGACCGTGACATCGCAAGGCACATCTTTATTCCATATATCAGCAAGCCGCTGGAATGGGATCAAAGAGAAATTAATTGTTGGACACGTGCTTCTTTTAAATTCAAAACCGATTAACTAGTAGACGCTTTTTGCAATTTTTGAATCATCTTAAGAGATTTCCCTGTTCCAATCGCAACGGATTCGAGAGGACTTGGAGCCATATGAACAGGTACAGAGATTTCATTCGATAACCACTCTTGCATGCCGTTCAATAACGCTCCTCCTCCCGTCAGGATAACGCCATGATCAACAATATCACCGCTTAGTTCTGGCGGGCAGTCTTCAAGTGTAGCTCGAATGGTTTCCAGTAACTGTTCCAGTGACTCTTTAATGGCTGATTGAACTTCAGTAGATGCTAACTCGATCGTTTTTGGAAGACCGGTAACCATGTCTCTTCCGCGAACATCCATAGTCACTTCAGGATGGTCAATTAAAGCGTAGCCAATTTCCATTTTAATTTCCTCTGCTGTCCGCTCACCGATCAGTACATTGTAAGCTTTTCTTACGTAATGAATAATTTCTTCATCCATCACATCTCCGCCGGTTCGTATCGACTTACAGGACACAACACCGCCGAATGAAATGATGGCTACTTCGCTGGTTCCTCCGCCAATATCTACAATGACGTTGGCGATCGGCTCATCAACAGGTAAATCGGCACCAATAGCAGCAGCTATAGGTTCTTCAATTAAATGGACATTTCTTGCTCCATAACTCTTAACGGCATTATGGATAGCACGTCGTTCTACAGAAGTTGAACCAGAAGGAGTACAGACGACGACTGTGGGCTTGCGCATGGACATTCCAGATTTTTTTGATACTTTTTTCAAGAGCTCTTTTAACATTTGAGCTGTTAAATCATAATCAGCGATGACGCCATCACGTAGAGGACGCACAGGGATGATATGTTTAGGGGTTTTACCTACCATTTCTTTAGCTTCTTTACCAACGGCTACGACAGTCTGAGTTTCTGTGTTATAAGCTACCACAGATGGCTCGTTTAAAAGCATACCTTTAGATTTAGAATAGATAAGTATATTGGCTGTACCAAGATCAATTCCAATTTCAGCATTTGAAAACATTATGGCGTACCTCCAAAGATGGCAATTTCTAGTTTATTTTATAAACTAATAGTAACGTTTTTTACACAGAAGGTCGATACAAAAATCAATCTTTCTGCCAATGTAGTTTTATAGGCCTACTTCCATGTATAATATAGTCAACGAAAAAGAAGGAGTTTTATAATGGACCGTTTTTTAAAACATCACGAAATTCTTGAAAAATGTGAACGGCTCAATGAATCCTACGAAATTGACCCGGCTTTTTTTGAAAACATCATAGATGAATTGCTAGATAGTGAGGCTGAGACCGAAACGGTGATTTTACAAGGCTTTCAAAATCTGCTTAAAGAGGTTGATCATGAAATTAACCGAATGGAATCATTCAGTGGAATGGAGGCGAACTGCTTTAAGGGCTGTGCATTCTGCTGTTATTTTCCAATCGTTCTAAGCCGGATGGAAGCGAAAATGATGTTTCGTTCTATTGAACAATTTTCTGAGCAAAGAAAGAATGCGATCTTTGAGCACTGGGAACGATATTACAATCAGCAGGCGGGAAAGCTCGATACCGCTCTTGCTATGGATCCGGATGATCCAAGTACGAAGCTTGAATACAAAAAGCTCAACCTTCCTTGTCCAATGCTTGATCCGGAAACACAGTTGTGTATGGCTTATGAGGTTCGTCCCATTCCTTGCCGTACCTATTTAAATTACAGCGACCCTAATGTCTGCGCAGAGAATCACATGCCCAAAGAACCTTTTAGCTACGAATTTTTGTACACCTATTATTTTGGAGCGATCAATGAGTTGATTCAGGCCTTGTATGAAAATGGAGAAGATGTATTTGTTGATTACCCAAGTGATGCGTGGAGCTACGATTATCTCCCGGCATGGGTGAAAAGTTATCGAGAGGGGACATTGAATGAAATATAAACTCTTGTCTTTGAATGTAGGACGCCCTGAGGTGTATGAGACAGAGAAGGGAGAACTGGAAAGTGCCTACCGGAAGACCCCTGTTCAGGAAGCAGCTTATTTAACATATTATAATTTTGAAGGCGATGAGCAGGCAGATAAGAAAAACCATGGTGGAAGAGACAAGGCCGTTTGTCTTTATCCAGCTCAGCATTATAAACACTGGGACGAGCACTATGGTCAGTCTTTTTCTTTTCCAGCCTTTGGTGAAAATTTGACAATTGAGGGAATCGACGAGCGTGAGGTTCATATTGGAGATCAATTCCAACTGGGGGACGCGCTTTTGCAGATTTCTGAGCCTAGAAAGCCCTGTTATATTATTGCGCGTACTCACGGTATTAAAGATTTTCCGGCAAGAGTCATGGAAACGGGGTATACCGGTTTTTACCTGCGTGTCTTGAAAGAAGGAAGAGTTACCCCAGGTGACGATATGACACTTGTAGAACGTCACCCATCAGCAGTTACTGTAGCTGATGTGAATGAGGTGCGTTATCATGATGTGAATAATCCTGATAAGCTTAAGCGTGTGATTGAAGTGGATGTCTTAGCAAAAGGTTTACGTGATTCCTTGAACGAACACCTGCATAAAATAAAGGAGGAGCTTTAACTGTGAATGAATGGATGGAAAAAGCATTAAAGCTTGCAGTAACGAACGTGAAAGAAGGCGGGCATCCTTTTGGAGCAGTACTCGTTAAAGGTGGAGAAGCGGTAGCTGAAGGGGTTAATGAACTGCATATAAAGCCTGATGTAAGCGCACATGCAGAACTAGTAGCTATACGAAAAGCTCAGGAACATCTTCTGACGACAGATTTAAGCGACTGTACTCTCTATGCAAGTGGCGAACCGTGTCCCATGTGCCTGACCGCTGCTTATTTCGCTGGTATTAAAGAGATCCATTTTGCTCAAACCATAGAAGAAGCTTCGCAAGCAGGGTTAACGTTATCGGGAAAAGTATATGAAGAGTTAACAAAACCTAAAGACTCTAGAGAAATAAACTTTATCCATGATCCAGTACAGGATTCTGGTTTGGATGCGATGGATTTGTATTCCAAGAAAATATCAGAATCGGAATAAGGGGAGGTGAAGCTGTGGATTTTGGTCATATTATTGAAGAGAAAATCAAACAGTCCTTGGAACGCGGTGATTTTGAGGATCTTCCTGGCAAGGGGAAGCCTTTACCAAAAGATGATCTCGCTTACGTTCCCGCCGAACTTAGAAATGGATACCGTATATTAAAGAATGCTAATATGCTTCCTGAAGAAATGCAGTTAAAAAAAGAAATAGTACAATTAGAAGAACTTCTTGCAGAAATCAAGGATCCAGAACGGGCAGAGCGTTATAAAAAAGAGTTATCCGAGAAAAGAATCCGCTTTGATTTAATGATGGAAAAGAGGAAGTTTAATCAATCAGGAGCCTATCGTCAATACAGTCATAAAATCCACAGGAACTTTGGATTCTGAAAACACAGTTTAAGGACTGTGTTTTTTTTATGTGTGCCCGGCACGGGTGTAAACTCTAGGGTTCAAGTCCCGAGCGGCGAAGGTCGTTGTAGCCGTTAGTCAAAGGCAAGGGTGTCCAGGGTGACCTGAAATCTGAAGGAAGCCGGAGACAAATTTCCGCCCCGAGGAACACAAATCTCATAAAAGGCTGTCTGTCTGGGGTGAGTCTGCATAACAAGACGAAACCCCAACGACCAAAGGGGCAGGCAGTAAATGAGGCGGGGATATGGAAAGGAAGTTTATGCTTTTACCCGGGGAGGTCTGATGGACAAGCCGTACACATGCGGTAACCGATTCCCCAAAGAATCGCTGAACCATCAGAAGTC
>NZ_FOOG01000049.1 GCF_900113125.1 Halobacillus alkaliphilus
GGTTTTTCAATCCGTTGATGAGCGGCTTATGTCTCGAGTGTCTGGGTGATGGAACAAGACGAGTTATTTCCCCACCAACCCTCATCCCCATTTTAGTAACGGACCCATTTTCTCGAAATCAAGTCTTCAAGTAATGGGAACTTTACTGGAAGTTTAACTTGGAGGTTTAACAGGCTTTAGGATTAAGGAAATTGACTATACATGTGAAGATTCTTATAATGAGAAAGACGAAACGACAAAAGTCTTCTTTTTTCTACAGAAATGAAAAAAGTTATTAATATATATTGACGGGCTTACTCAGCCGTGATATTATATTCATTGTCGGTCACACGGAGGAGTACCCAAGTTTGGCTGAAGGGAGCGGTCTTGAAAACCGCCAGGGGGTTAACGCCCCGCGGGGGTTCGAATCCCTCCTCCTCCGCCATTTTATTATCAACAATAGCGCATAATATTGGAGATTTATAGAACAAAAGCAGCCTTTTCGAAGGCTGCTTTTTTAGTTTATAAAATTTTAAAACGTAACAAACTTCTAAAGACGTTATCTCCCTGATAAAAAAATCTGCCATAGAGCTTAATTTACCGGCAAATTAATTCTTCTCCTGATCTACAAATTTTCCTTTCTCAGGTATCGCTATCCTATCAAATTCTTGATTTAATATAGCCAGTTCTTCATTGAGCTGTGCTCCTGCCATTGGTAAACCGTGTCCCGTCACAGCAACTTTGGGATGTAAGGATTCAAGTTTAGCTACAGAATCCCAGGCAGCTTTCCAATCCGTGGTTAAATAACGTGGGGGACCACTTAGTTCTTGTTCTTGCGTGAGTACTTTAAATAAATACTCCTGTTTCACAGTAACGAAGGCGTCTCCGACAATTAGGGAGCGATCCTTTTCACGAAAAAGCGAGACATGTCCTTCCGTATGCCCTGGTGTATGAATCCATCTCCACTGTGGCATATAAGGAATGGTGCCATCTGCAGGGAGTGGATGAATGTGTTCTCCTAAATCAATACCTTCGTTAGGGAATATACGGGACATTTTTGCGACCATCCCTCCGTCTACACTTGTATCCGGTTCTGGATAGTCTTTTTTGCCACTAAGATAAGGCATTTCTAATTCATGCGCATATACAGGAACTCCCCAATATTCCACCAGCTTTTCTACAGCTCCTACATGATCAAAGTGTCCATGCGTTAGAATAATGGCTTTAGGTGCAGCCTGTTCTCCATATAAATCTTCAGCCGCAGAAATAATATCATCGGCTGATTTTGGCATGCCGGCATCAATTAATACCCAATCTTTAGGCTTATTAAGATCTCCAACAAAACAAACATTAACTACTTGAATGGGCAGGCAGTGGATATCTGCAGCTACAGGCTGATCTATCCCACTGGCCACGGATGTTACGGGAATAAATCGATCTTTCATGGAATGGATTCTCCTTTCTTTATGAATGTGTGTTCCCATATATTACCTAATCTACACTTCCGTAAGGTATATACAAATAAAAAAAGCCTGAAGAGATTCGAATCTCTTCAGGCTTTTATTTACGTGAGTAAGTGACTGGAACGCCATTTGCGGGATTGCTGGATAAAGTGTCCGATTTTTTCCATAACAGGTTCGATACTGTTTTCATCATTTAACACGTCATAGTCCGCTATATTCAGCCGAAGGACTGGGCAGGAATTGAAATTCTCGATCCAATTCTCATAACGTTTGAACATTTCCTCCCAATATTCGACAGGCGTTTCCTGTTCCATTGGACGACCTCGCTCTTTAATTCGATCGACAACGTCATCAAACGATCCTTCCAGATAAATTAATAAATCCGGATGAGGGAAATAGGGAGTCATAACCATGGCATCGAATAAATTCTTGTACGTTTGGTAATCTATTTCAGACATCGTTCCTTTTTCATAATGCATACGGGCAAAAATGCCTGTATCTTCATAAATCGAACGATCCTGAATAAATCCACCACCATATTCAAATATTTTCTTCTGCTCTTTAAAACGTTCAGCTAAAAAGTAAATTTGTAAATGGAAGCTCCAGCGTTCAAAATCATGATAAAACTTATCAAGGTAAGGATTGGTTTCTACTTTTTCAAAAGAAGTACGAAAATTAAGGGCATCAGCTAATGCATTTGTCATGGTAGATTTCCCTACCCCAACTGTGCCTGCAATTGTAATGACGCTGTCATGTGGTATTCCATAGCGTTCACGTGCGTTCATTTAATAACTTCTCCTTTATTTAAGTGCTGCTCTACAAGTTCAACAATATAATTTAAATCATCCTGATGTTTTACGAAATCAATATCATCACCATTCAATCGAATGACAGGGATATCAGGATGAGCCGCTTCAAAGTGATTCATGAAGTCCTCATAGTCCCTGGATAACTGCTCTAAATAAGAAGGTTGAATATTAGCTTCAACATCTCTGTTCCTCATACGAATACGATCTAACAGGGTATCAAGACCAGCATGCAGATAAACAATGATATTCGGACGCGGCATATCGTGCGTTAATATGTCAAAAATCTGAGAGTACTTTTGGAATTGATCTTCTCTTAGAGTACGTCGTGCAAAAATCATATTTTTAGAAATATGATAATCAGCTATAACGGGCTTCTCTAACTGCAAATACTTCCGTTCGATATCCTCCAGCTGCTTGAATCGATTGCATAAGAAGAACATCTCGGTTTGGAAGCTCCATTCTTCAATATTGTCGTAAAATTTGCCTAAAAACGGATTCTCCTCAACGATTTCCTTGAGCAAATGAAAATCAAACTGGGAGGCGAGCTTTTTAGACAGAGACGTTTTCCCAACACCAATGGGCCCTTCAACCGCAATGAAAGGTATATGTCCCATCTCTTCTCCTCCTTCAAACTCAATTAAGAAAAGCACGAACACCCTATCGAATCTTTTCAAACTTTAGAGAAAAGCGACCTGGGGGAACGGCTTATGATGATAACTATCCTGAGCGTTCAGACAGACAAACTATATTTTATCATATCCGTAGAGTTGAAGTAACAGGATGGTGTTAATTTAAGAGAATTCACTTTTCATTCAAGCCAATGTTTTGTATAATATTACACGTACGCTTTTTGCCCCCGTAGCTCAGGGGATAGAGCATCGGTTTCCTAAACCGTGTGCCGCAGGTTCGAATCCTGCCGGGGGCACTATTATAGTAACAGAAAAGACCCGGCGTCCTTCCACGGATGCCGGGTCTTTTCTTGTACATAAAAAAACCGCAGCTTTTACCTGCGGAAATGTTGGAGGAGGAGTGAGCCCTTTGCTCTTATTACTAACAATTGGCTATCCTCAGAGTCATTATAAATAAACTTTGGAAAAGTTATACAAAAATAAAGACGCTGGAATCAAGTCCAACGCCTGAGAGAGACAATACTTTAATCTACAGGTAATTTTAAAAGCATATGTCTTATAAATCGATCGTAACATATTATTTAAAAATAATAAAAAGTGATTACTTACCAAAAATCGTCTGGAGATCCTAGTTTACCCTGATCAATGGGAAAGATCCGATCTCCAAGTTTTCTAGCTTCTTCTTTATCATGTGTAACCAGTATAATAGGAATCTGCCACATCTGGTGGAGACGCATCAATTCTTGATGACATTGGTTCTTAGTAGATTGATCCAAAGATGAAAAAGGTTCATCTAATAATAAAACCCTGGGCTTAGTGGCGAGAGCGCGGGCTAAGGCAACTCGTTGTTTTTCTCCTCCTGAAATTTGGTGAGGGTAGCTGTCCATTAAATGTTGAATACCGACTACTTCCGTTAATTGCTGAGCTAATTCATTATCATTCGAACCGTATTGAATATTTTTTTGCACGGTCATATGAGGAAATAGAGCATAATCTTGAAACAAATAGCCCATCCTGCGTTTTTGAACAGGGACTTTAGAGCGCTCCTCAAAGAGTAGCTGGCCGTTCAGTTCAATTATTCCTGAATCTGGATGGCTAAGTCCGGCAATACAATTAAGAGTAGTTGTTTTTCCAGAGCCTGAAGGTCCAAATAAAATGATAATCTCGTTCTGAAAAGAAGCTTTTATATCAAGCAGGTATTGATTTAGGCGTTTTTGAAAGTTAAGCTTTAGCATCTGTAAGAACTCCCATTAAGGTTTACTTTTGAATGAAAGGGTGTTGCGCTTAGTCCACCAATTCAGCCATAAGGTGGAACTGAAACCCAGGGCTACAATAATCAGAACCCACATTTTTGCCTGCTCCATCCGTCCGGATTCAACCGCGAAATAAATGGCTAACGGAATGGTGTCAGTCTGGCCAGGAATGTATCCTGCAATCATTAAGGTAGCCCCGAATTCTCCAAGGGCCCGGGCAAAGGTAAGGATAGTTCCAGCCAACAGTCCCGGCCAGGCCAGAGGAAATGAAATAGTAAAGAAAACCTTTAGCCTGGAAGCCCCCATCGTTAAAGCCGCATTCTCTACGTTTGAGTCATAATTTTGAAAGGCAGCCGAAGCACTCTGATACATAAGAGGAAATGAAACAACCACTGCAGCAATAACAGCACCTATCCAGGAGAACACAACTTGAACACCAAACCAGTCCATGAGCCACTTACCTAGTATTCCGTTTTTCCCAAATAGATAAAGCAGGCCGAAACCTACTACGGTAGGTGGTAAAACAAGGGGGAGTAAAAATATAGATTCTAGAATACTTTTCCCGGGAAATAAATTCCTGGAAATGACTCGAGCAAGTAGTACCCCGGCTATGAATACAAGCAGGGTAGCGATGGCTGCAATTTTTAAAGATAAGAATAGAGGAGAATAGCTCATAGTCAACATTCACTTCCTGCTTACGATTGAAATCCGTATTTTTTCATAATCTCTTTTGCTTCTTTCGTACCGAGAAAGTTTAAAAAATCAGTGGCTTCTTGCTTGTGCGTACTGTCTGATAAAACAGCCCCTGGGTACACAATCGGTTTATGTAATTCAGGCTCGATTTCTGTCAGCACTTTAACCTGGTCTGATATTTTAGCATCGCTTCCGTAGACGATTCCATAAGAAGCATTCCCGGATTCTACATAGGTTAAGACTTGGCGTACATCACTGGCAAAAACCAGCTGATCTTCGATTAACTCCCAAAGTTGAATCTTTTGGAGGGCCTGTTTCGTATAAGAACCAGCTGGAACACTTTCTGGTTCTCCCACAGCTATTTGTGATTCAAGGGGGAGATTCGCTAAAGTTTGTAAGGAAGTCAATTCGTTATTATTTTTCGATCCGATAATAACGAGATGGTTAGAAGTGAAGTTCCGGCGAGTTGCAGATTCAATCTGTTTATCAGCTTCAAGCTGGTCCATCCATTTTTGATTAGCTGACAAGTACAAGTCCACAGGTGCACCTTGTTCAATTTGCCGGGCTAGTTTGCCTGAACTAGCTAAGTTTAATTGAATGCTAACGTTATGAGTACTTTCATATGTATCGATTAGTTCTTTAATGACATCTGTTAAACTGGAAGCTGCTGAAATAGTCAAGCCCTTTTTCTCTTCCGAAGAAGCAGAGCAGCCGGCTAATGGTACAATTATAAGGATGAAGGCAAGTAAACGTAACAGCTTTATTCGCATTTTTTCTGCCTCCTTATCGTGAATTTCTGCTATAGAACATTATATCTCTCGAGAAAAGTGAAGTACAAAGAAAAGATATTACGAAAAGAAAGGATATCACCAATGAAAACACAAATTATTCTTGGACTCATCGTGGCTTTGTTACTAACTCAAATGCCTATAGTTGGAAAGTACTTTGCGATTCTGAACACGATGATCCACGAAAGTGGTCATTCGTTAACTGCACTAATTACGGGAGGTGAGGTGCGCAGAATATCTTTGCTTCCAAACACTTCTGGCACCACATTGACGGGGCATTCGTCATGGATTAGTCATTTCTTAACCGGTATTTCAGGTTATGTTTTTGCTTCTTTTTTTGCATTCTTCTTTTTTTATTTAATATCCAAGGGCCAGTATAAGTGGATGATTTATATTCTTCTTGCTTTTTTAGCAGTCAATCTAGTCTTTTGGGTACGAAATGGTTATGGACTCTTCTGGGTGATTACTTTCGGGGCAGGATTTATCTGGCTGTTGCGAAGTGGTAACCAGACCTTTATCGAATATGTACTCGTATTTTTAGCATCCCTTGTTTTTGTAGAGGCGGTTACAAGTGCTTTTGAGATTATGTGGATTAGTTTCGTATCCCCGATGCGGGCTGGTGATGCTGCTAACTTAGCACGTGCTACGAAATTTATTCCTGCACCCTTATGGGGAATGGCTTTCTTTGCTCAGTCCTTATACTTTGCTTGGCTCGGTATAAGACGATTTTTCCCTCTATAATACTCGAAGACTTTAAAGGAAACCTTCCATTTTATTAAGAATCTCTGTCGATTTCTTAAGGGATATGGTCCTTAAGTGGAAAAAACCTTTATTGTTCGGAACAATCAAACTAACAGAGCTAAAAAATAAAAAACTCCGCTCCTGCCCTGTCATCCCTTCCTGAACTGAATATGGTAGTAAAGTAAGCAAGAGAGGAGGGAATGAAATGAGCGGAGGATACGGTGGCGGTTTCGCCCTACTAGTAGTATTGTTCATCCTTTTGATTATCATTGGTGCATCTTATGTAGGTGGCCGTGGTTACGGGTATTAAGATAAAAGGCGGGGAGATTTCCCGCTTTCTACATAAAATGGAAAGTTTGTCGGATAGTAAGCGGGGGTATCGTGAAATAGATTAAGTTGATGGAGGAATCCCGCATATGAATCTAAAAGATCGCTTGATTACTAATGGTTTTGACCACATTGATATCCTTTTGGTCGATGATGAAGGTGACCAGACCACTGTCCCCGATATAACTCTGCATAAGGTGAACGATTTGGAGTATAAGCTTTATCTGCAATCGGAAACCATAAAGTACCACTTAGACAAAGAATATCCTCATTTTGAAGCGGTACAAAACAGTTTAGATGGCCGTGAGAAAACAGTGAAGGGTTACATATTGGAATGGAAGTAAAGTCCTGATTTCAGGGCTTTTTTTAATTGCAGGTGAATTCACCCGTTACGCTTCGAGCGTTTTATTCGTTCTTTACGATCTGCATAGCCTCCTATAATAAGAAGAATTCCAGACGCAAATAAAACCATGGACACCATAAGGTCTTGAATCGTGAACAATAAAATGATGGAGGCGATCAAGTTGCCAATCCCTACAAGTCCTAAAATAATAAACATTTGATTTTGTTTTTTCACGTTTTTCCCTCCTTTCTTATTGATCAGGATTCCACTAGGGATAACATATCTGCTTGTTTAGTATTTGTAAACAGGTGGAATGTATTGGATAAACACCAATCAGGAGGTTATTATCTTGCAGACACATCAATTATATATTAATGGTCAATATATAGAATCTGAAGGCGATGAATGGATACAAGTACTCAATCCAGCAACCGAGCAAGTCATTTCTAAAATACCGAAAGGCACCAAAAATGATGTAGAGCGCGCCGTAAGCGCTGCTTCTGAAGCTCAAAAAGGTTGGGAACTTACTCCTAATATCGAACGAGGAAAGATTGTACGGAAGCTGGGCGATCAAATCGAAGAAAATCGAGAGAAGTTTATTGATCTTTTACAGGAAGAGCAGGGAAAAGATTATGAACTGGCCAGCGGAGAAATTGATTTAGCGATTGATTATTTCCGTTATATGTCCGAATGGGCAAGAAGAATAGAAGGCGATGTCGTTCCAAGTGACCGTCCGAATGAGAATATATTTGTTTACAAAAAACCTATAGGGGTGGTAGCCGGGATTGTACCATGGAACTTCCCAATGTTTATTTTGGCACGAAAAGTAGCGACCGCTCTTGTGACAGGCTGTACAATTGTATTGAAGCCGAGTCAACAAACGCCGAATACAGCTATGGAATTCACAAAAATCATTGATAGCATGGAAGAGATTCCAAAAGGCGTTTATAACTTGATTACGGGTACAGGCTCAGAAATCGGTAATACGTTAGCGTCTCATAAAAACGTCCAGATGATCTCAATGACTGGTAGCGTTGGAGCCGGTACGAAGGTTATGGAAGCAGCCGCTCAAAATATTACTAAGGTCAACCTTGAATTAGGCGGTAAAGCTCCTGCCATTGTAACGGCCAATGCTGATCTTGATATTGCTGTGGAAAGTATTCTGACTTCAAGACTAGCCAATAATGGTCAGGCATGCACGAACGCTGAACGGGTTTATGTCCACGAAAGTAAAGCAGAAGAATTAATTGAACAGCTTAAAAATAAATTTGAAGCCTGCACGCTTGGCAACCCTCGAGAGAACAAAGATGCTGATGTAGGTCCACTGGTGAGCCAGGATCGTCTGGAAGAAGTGGAAAGTATGGTAAAACAAGCTGTAGACGAGGGCGCAAAAGTGGAAGTTGGCGGCGAACGCGGCGATCAAGAGCAAGGTTATTTTTATAAGCCAACGATATTAACCAATGTCACGCATGACATGACGATTATGCAGGAAGAGATATTTGGTCCAGTTATTCCAATCACTACCTATCAAACACTCGATGAAGCGATTGAAAAAGGAAATGATACGGAATATGGATTATCCTCTTCCGTGTACACCGATGATTTGAATGAAGCTATGCGAGTAGTCAATGAGCTGAAATTCGGTGAAACGTATGTGAACCGTGAAAACTTTGAAGAAGTTCAAGGGTATCACGCAGGCATGCGTAAGTCAGGCCTTGGCGGGGCTGATGGAAAACATGGAATGGAAGACTTCCTTGTGACTCAGGTCGCTTATATGCAGTATAAAAATGATAAAAAATAAACAAAAGGGTGCCGGTCAGGCACCCTTTTTTAATGATTTTTATTTTTTAGCCACTCTGCTGCATAGTCAACAGCTTGAGGCATCGAAAAGAGTCTAGAGTAAGCCTGACCAACTTTACCGGTAAGGACCTTTTTCTCTTTTTCAAAATGCTCTCCTATTTCTTCAAATGATTCATCATCAAACTCAATATCCTTATAAACGGTCCATTTCGCAGCCCCGTCTACCTGAAGAGGTGCCCCATTTTCTTTCAATTTTCGAGTACCTGACCGATATTCTGATAAATGAAAGCTGGTATTGGCGTCATAACCGGTGCCTAATAAAAGCACCTTTGCCTCCAATTGATAAGCTTTGCCGAGTGGAGAATGATCGCTTAATGAATAATCCAAAGGATGTTCACTAGTAATCTCACTGGCATTCTTCCCCCAGGCTGAGATGGAAAAGGCAGGATGATGACTTCGCTGGACATTGGGAAACTTCCGGAATAATTCAGGAACGACTCCTAGATAAGTGGAAGGGGTTTTCTCCGGATCAAAAGCTGGCATGGTTTTGCGAATCGTTTCGTGCCAGTGTTCGGGAACCGGCGGGTTCTGCCATTCAGTGGGATCAGACAAGGTAGGAGAATGAGTTTGAATAACCAGTGTACCTTCACTTGTCAGGGTATCCATTAAGGCTTGAATAACGGCCTGCGGACCGCCGCTGACCCATCCCAGTGCCTTCATAGAAACATGAACAAGCAGTGTATCGCCGGGAGTCACCCCCAATTCATATAAATCTTTGGTTAATGAATTTATTGTATTTGGAGAACGGGTTTGTGCGATCACATTTTTTTCATTCATGCGGGCTATCTCCTTTTTTAATCGTTACCGATTATCGATCTTTTCCGGGTACAGATCATGATTCATCATCCGGTGGTCAGCCATCTGTTCGAATTTAGTAGAAGGCTTTCCATAGTTACAGTATGGATCTATGGATATTCCTCCTCTTGGGGTGAATTTTCCCCATACTTCAATGTAACGTGGATCCATCAGTTGAATGAGATCGTTCATGATGGTGTTGATGCTGTCCTCATGAAAGTCGCCATGATTACGGAAACTGAACAAATATAATTTTAATGACTTACTTTCCACCATTAGACGGTCCGGAATATAGCTGATGTAAATAGTGGCAAAGTCCGGCTGACCGGTTTTAGGGCAGAGGGTTGTAAATTCAGGGCAATTAAATTTCACAAAATAATCACGGTTTGTGTGCTGGTTTTCAAAGGTTTCCAGTACCTCCGGATCATATTCAAAGGAATAAGCAGTTCCTTGATTTCCGAGCAGAGAAAGGTTTAAATCATCTTCATTACGTCCAGCCATTATGAACACTCCTAGCAAAAATATAGTGGTCCTCAGGTCATCCATTTTTTGGATGACCTGAGGTGGTAGTTAATTCCATTATAAAAGCCGCAGCCTTAAGGGCTGCGGCTTGGTTCTCCAGCTTCCTTAGTTTTTTATAGAGGGATTGGCTAAGAAACCTCTATTTTTATAGGTTTTAACATTATTTTTATTATATAAACCCCTTTTAAAACTGTCAATTTCAGTCGTTTTCTCGACCTTTTTATGTAAATTCTTGGTCATATCACTTTAAAAATAGTTGGAAGTAACCTAAAATAGTAAATAAATCATGAAATATTCAGAAAACATCCAAGAAACTCTGATACTAATTTTTCAGGGTTTTCTTACGCAACTTTAAGAAAACGGTTACAAAAAACATTCTAATGAGGTGAGTTTATGGACATGAAACCAATTCCAGCTAGATCAGGCAATCACAACATGGAAAACTACAAAGAAACGTACGAACAATTTAATTGGGAAGATGTGAAAACGAATTTCACATGGAGTAAGACAGGAAATGTAAATATCGCCTATGAAGCGATTGATAAACATGCAGAAGATCCACAGAAGAAAAACCAGGCAGCATTGATCTATACATCACCTGAACGTGAAGAAAAATTGACGTTTGAAGATTTAAAAGTAAAGAGTAACCAATTTGCTAATGTATTAAGAAAACATAATATAGAAAAAGGGGATCGTGTATTTCTGTTTATGCACAGAAGCCCTGAGTTCTATGTGGCCTTCTTTGGAATACTTAAAATTGGGGCCATTGCAGGTCCATTATTTGAGGCATTTATGGAACAAGCTGTAAGAGACCGTCTGGAGGACAGTGAAGCAACCATGCTTGTTACGACTCCAGAACTTCTGGACAGGGTTCCAATCGATGACCTGCCTAACTTGAAGCAAATAGTGCTCGTTGGAGGAGATGCTCCTGGCAACTACATCTCATTCGAAGAGGAAATGGACCAGGCTTCTGAAGAATTTGATATCGAATGGGTAGACCTTGAGGACGGCATGCTCTTACACTATACTTCTGGATCTACAGGAAAACCAAAAGGCGTTTATCATGTTCACAATGCTATGATCCAGCACTATCAGACAGGTAAGTGGGTCCTTGACCTGAAAGAAGGGGATGTCTACTGGTGTACAGCCGATCCCGGATGGGTAACAGGTACAAGTTATGGTATATTCGCTCCATGGCTTAATGGTGTAACGAACGTCATTCGCGGAGGAAGATTTAGTCCAGATGACTGGTACGGAACCATTGCTGAGCAAAATGTTTCTGTTTGGTATTCGGCTCCTACCGCATTCCGTAAGCTCTTAAGTGCAGGAGAAGAAGCGGCTGCCAAGCATGATCTTTCTTCACTACGTCATGTGTTAAGTGTTGGGGAGCCGCTTAACCCAGAAGTTATTACCTGGGGTCTTAAAGCCTTTGACCTTCGTATCCATGATACGTGGTGGATGACTGAAACCGGAGCGATGCTGATCTGTAACTATCCGGCTATGGATATACGTCCAGGATCAATGGGTAAACCATTCCCGGGCATTGTTGCGGCTATCGTAGATAACGAAGGAAATGAACTGCCACCTAATCAAATGGGTAACCTTGCTATTAAAGAAGGGTGGCCTTCTATGATGCGTGCCATCTGGAATAATCCAGGGAAATTTGAAAGTTACTTCTTAAACGGCTGGTACGTATCTGGGGACAGTGCTTATCAGGACGAAGAAGGATACTTCTGGTTCCAGGGACGTCTAGATGATGTGATTAATACTTCTGGAGAACGCGTTGGTCCATTTGAAGTAGAAAGTAAATTAATTGAGCATGAAGCCGTAGCAGAAGCAGGAGTTATTGGAAAGCCTGACCCTGAACGCGGTGAAATCATTAAAGCTTTTGTAACACTTCGAGACGGATATGAGGAATCAGATGATTTACTTGAAGACATTCGTCAATTCGTTAAAAAAGGCTTAAGCGCTCACGCTGCACCAAGAGAAATTGAAATTAAGGATACGATCCCTAAAACGCGCAGTGGTAAAATTATGCGCCGTTTGCTGAAATCCTGGGAGCTTGGGCTGCCTACCGGAGATACTTCCACGCTTGAAGAATAGAAGAATAATCCTGATAACCAAGGTGCGCACAGACTTCTGTGCGCACTTTTTTAATGAAAACACATCGAAACGTGTTTCACGTGAAACACAGAGCATCGATTAAGACATTCAGCGAAACGCTATGTTAGGATAATAGAAGAAATTAAAGGAAAACGATTGAATAGAAAATGCAGGTGTGAGCTATGAGTGAACGACCTAATTCTCGTACAGGGACAGCCCTTGAAACCTCCCAGTGGTTTGTGTTTCTACTGGCTAGTGCAGTGGCACTCCCTATCGTTATCGGATCAATTTTTAATTTGAATTTTGCTGAAGTTGCTGGTTTAATGCAGCGAACTTTTTTTGTAGTCGGCGTGACCTCTTTCTTACAGGGAATGTTCGGCCACAGGCTGCCTATTATGGAAGGACCTGCTGGATTATGGATTAGTATTTTTGCTGTCATGGCCTACTCGGGCGCCGAAGCTGGAAAAAGTTATATGGAAACTCTCCAAACCCTGCAAGCAGCTATGTTGTGGACAGGGGGCTTTCTTTTATTATTCGGTGTTTTCCGCTTGGCTCACCGGGTTTTATTTGTGTTTACACCTCTCGTGACCGGTGCTTTTTTGTTTTTACTTACCGTTCAATTGAGCGGTACTTTTTTGAGGGGAATGTTAGGAATTCAGCAGGAGGTTGAGTCCATCCATTTAGGTCCGGCAGCTGTAGCTTTTCTTACATTTTTATTAGTATTAGGATTGTCTATATTCGGAAAAGGATGGCTGAGAAGTTATGCTGTTCTGCTCGGGATTGGAGCCGGCTGGCTTGTATATGAAACCATAATTGGCACTTCTCCGAAGGATAGGGGAAACCTTGGGGCTTTTGCCGTTCCTGAATGGTTGGCCTGGGGACCGCCTGTTTTTGAATGGAATGTGATTCCCCTTGCTTTCATAACAGCTGTCATTTTGTTGTCTAATATCGTAGCATCGGTTGTGGCTGTCAGTCATTCTATTTATGGAAAGCCGACTTTTACATACAATCAGATCAATCAAGGAAGTAGTTTTTTAGGAGTTACCCACGGGGTCTCCGCTATGTTTTCATCCATTGCTAATGTTCCGCTTGCTTCCTCGTCAGGCTTTATTAATTTGACAGGGCAGAAGAGAAAGCGGCCTTTTTTATACGCTTCTATGATTATGGTCGTCATCGCATTCTTTCCACCCCTGGTCGCATTTATTTCCGGCATTCCTTCGCCTGTGGCAAACGCTGCTTTATTAGCAACGTTTGTTCAATTAATGGGACTTGGGCTGAGTAATATTGCGAGTGAAAAGCTGGATGAAAGACGATTAACGATTTTATGTGTTTCCTTTCTATTAGGAATAGGATTAATGTTTCTGCCCTCCGAAGTATTCCAGGGCCTTCCAGGCATTGTGCAAAACTTAATGAGTAATGGTTTATTGGTAGGGACAGTATTAGTGATCTTTATGGAACAGCTTTGGAAAGAATCAAACCAATCACCTTAGGGAAAAGTGATGGTTACAGAGGAAGTGATTATATGGATGAACGAATATATGATTTGATTGGAATTGGTATTGGTCCTTACAATCTTGGGCTGGCCGCATTAGCAGATCAGACAGACGACGTTAATGCGATATTTTTTGAGAGAACGCCCGAATTTATATGGCACCCGGGGATGCTCATCGAAAAAATGGATTTACAAGTTCCATTTCTCGCTGATTTGACGACGTTTGCTGATCCAAAAAGCCCTTATACATTTTTGAATTACTTGTATGAGCATGACCGGATGTTCCCATTCTTTTTCCACCGTCATTTCGAAGTCCCAAGACAGGAATACAACGATTATATGCAATGGGTAGCGAATCAACTGGATTCTTTGTACTTCGGACATACCGTACTGGACGTTATTGATAAGAAAGATGCCGAACATCCACATTACGAAGTGATTGTAGAAGAGAAAGCAACAGGTGAAAGAATATACGTGAAATCGAAACATGTCGTTCTGGGTACAGGAAACGAACCCATCGTTTTAGATGGGATGGAGGACTTGCCGAATGAAGATGTTCTACATACCAGCCGATATTTGTTCGAAAAAGAACAGCTGTTAAAAGCAAAGCATGTAACGGTGGTAGGATCCGGTCAAAGTGCCGTTGAAGTGTTCCTTGATTTATTAGAGGAGCAGGAACGCCAGGATATGAAATTGACCTTGTTAACAAGGTCAGGTGGTTTGTTTTCTTTAGATAAAGCTAAATTTGCTCAAGAGGCTTTCACCCCATCCTATGTTGATTATTTTCACAACTTGAGCTTTGAGCAGCGGGAGCAAACATTAGATACATTAAAGCCGCTTCGGAATGGAATTGATCCGCAAACATTAACCCAGCTTTATACTAAATTGTACCACCGGACGGCCGCTCAAAGAGACAGTCGGGTTCTTATCCAGCCTATGACGGAAGTGCAGGGAATTGAAGCTGTGGAAGATGGATATGAACTGGCTTGTAAGCAATGGCAGGAAGACGTCGATTATACGTATCATTCCGAAAAAGTAGTATTGGCTCTTGGATACAAGCCTCATATTCCATCATGGTTTATGAATAGGTATAAGGACGCCATTGAATGGGAAGGGGAAAACGTATTCAAGGTTACAAGGGATTATCAACTGGTCTTTAACGATAACCGTGATCATCACTTTTTCACGTTAACCAATCTGGTTCATTCACACGGAGCGGGAGCAACCAATCTTGGACTATCTGTTCATCGTAACGTCCATATTATTAATACAATCGCAGGCAGGACGGTCTATAAAAATCAGCGGGATACCACTTTTCAACAGTTTTCTATGAAAGGTTTCGAAGGATAATCATCCATTTTTTTGAAATTGCACAGGTTTAACTTTAGCCCATACGGGAAGACATCCTATGTGTTAAAAATTAACTATGTCATTCAAGGAGATGATTGAATATGAGTAAAATCGCTTGTGTCGTAACATCTATGTTTGAAGATGTAGAGTACACTAAACCCGTAGATGAATTTAAAAGTGAAGGTCATGAAGTGACCACTATAGAATGGGAAGCCGGTAAAGAAGTAACAGGTAAGCAGGGCGATGCAACTGTTAAAATTGACGCTTCCATTGATGATGTAAAGCCGGAAGATTTTGATGCTTTATTAATTCCTGGAGGATTCTCCCCTGATCAATTACGCGGGGATGAGAAGTTCGTCAAATTCGCTAAGTATTTCATGGATGAGAAAAAGCCGGTCTTTGCGATCTGCCATGGTCCGCAGTTGTTAATTACTGCTAAATCCCTGGAAGGACGTAAAGCTACAGGCTTCAAATCTATTGCTGTCGATATGGAGTATGCAGGAGTAGACTTTGAAGATACAGAAGTTGTCGTTTGCGGGAACCAGCTGGTTACAAGCCGTAATCCAGATGATATCCCGGCATTTAATCGAGAATCCCTCAAACTCCTAAAATAAATACAGTCTTACCCGAAAGAATAAGTCACGAGGATTTCTTCCTCGTGACTTATTTTCTATAGATAGGCAACTCGATTTTTGCCGAAGGACAATAAGCTTCCAACAATTTTTTGAATTTTTGTTCATCTTGTGGTACTGAAATCAAAATCGTTTTATAATGAGACTGGGTGATTGCGATTCTTTTAAAGGTCCACGCTGGACTGGAGAGGGGATTGTACGTGTAGGAAACAGATTGAATTTCAGATAGGGGAATGGTTTTAATAATAGGACCAAACGTCACGATCAATGACTCTTCGGTGATTTCGTGGTAAGAACGGACGAGTGCCCATAGTAGAGGGATGGAGATGACGATCATGATGATAAGACCGACCCACCCTTCGACAAAGTCTTCTGTAAACAGTCCAACCATGCCAAGAGGTATTAAAGCTAAAACTAACAGGATAAGAATGGGGTTCTTTTTTACTGGGAATTTCATATATATCACCTCTGTTAAGAGTATAGCATTAATAAACAGCTGTACATAAGTGAGAGATGAAGGAGGAAGTCGATGATTGTCAATGAGCAGGAACACCATTTTTTAATGATTGAACAACATGAACACGCTAAGATTTCTGGACAGATCGTAAGAAACTGGAAGAAAGATTTTTTGCTTCGTTCAAAACTTAGAGAAGAAGCGGACTGGGCGGTTTCCCAGCATGACCGCGCATGGATTCCTCTGGATAAAGAACCATTATGGAATGAAGAAAAAAATAGACCTTATTCGTTTATAGACTATCCACTCACTGAGAAACTTGAGGCTTATCAGCGAGGTATCGAGGAGGCTGCTGATCAGTCATTGTATGCCGGCATGCTCTGCAGCATGCATTATCAATCATTTTTCTCAGAAGATAGTGAGGATCCTGAAATTCGTTCCTTTTTAGCGGATGAAAAGGTTAGACAGAAGAACCTGTATCAAGCAATGAAGAGGGACATTCCTAAGGATATCTATCAGCTCCATTTCCAGAGACTGCAGTTTTGTGACGATCTTTCTCTTTATATCTGCATGCAGGAGCCTGGGATTTCTAAGGACGAAGAAGTGTCCTGGTTTAAAAAGGGATTCAGGCAGTCATTCGATTTTGCACCCGGCGGCATCATGCCTCATTGGGTCGACGGAAAAAAGGTATCTCTACGGCCTTTTCCTCTCGAATATTCATTTGAAGTACAGATTCCTTACCGTATGGTTTCAAAAGAGGATATTGAGAAGAAAGGATTAAAAGAAGCTTACCATCAGTCAGAAATCAACCATAGAGTGGTTGTTTTTGTTCCTTCTGATTAAAGTAAGCTTTTAAATTCCGCTTTCAGACAGCCTAATACATCTCTGGATCCCTGTCTGGAGCGGAAATTCTTATTGATTTTTTTCTACATTAAATTGACTGCTTAAGAGCAGCCAGTTTTGAGGAAAAGACAATCCCAGTTTCCAATAGCTGATTCCTCTTAATCCTCGATTTTTAATAAGGTCGAACTTTTGTTGAATTGACCTTGCATCTTCAAACCATACTTCATGTTCACTTCCAGACGCATCGGTATAAGTGAAAAAGGGAGCTTGTTCTTCTTCATCATAAGATATATTCACGTTATTTTCCCTGGCAATCTGGATAGCTCTTTGCGGACTTACGGCTTTGGCGAACTCTCCCCCTGGTTCGTAAGGCAAGGTCCAATCGTAGCCATATAGATTCTGACCTAACAGAATTTTATCAGCAGGCATTTCGGTTAAAGCGTAATCCACGACTTCTGTAACAGGTCCGATAGGTGATACCGCTCGAGGAGGTCCCCCGCTGTAGCCCCATTCATAAGTCATCAGCACAACAAAATCTGCAATTTCCCCGTGAGCTTTGTAATCATGTGCTTCATACCAGGCTCCTTCTTGTTCGGCACTCGTTTTAGGAGCAAGGGCTGTAGACATAAGAAGCCCTTCGGCAGATAGACGATCTTTAGCTTTTCTTAGAAACTGATTATAATTTTCTTTTAATTCCGGAGGTAGAAATTCCATATCAAAATGAACATCCCGAAAACCGATTTCACGGGTAGTCTGGATAATATTATCGAGCAGGGTATTTTGCAGATTTTCATTAGTTAAAATCGTCCGGCCTAATTCTGCGCTGAACCCATCTTCCGCGAGATTTGTCACGACCATCATTAAAGAAGCGTCATTATTATCAGCAATGGCTTTAAAATTATCCAAAGGAGGAGCTTTTAGGGAACCATCAGGTTGAATTTCATAACTGAATGGTGCTAAATAAGAAAGTAAAGGTGCCCGGGTTTCTGCAGAAGATTGTAAAGTGTCCGAAACTTCTCCGCCAAAAGGTTCAATATAAGCATTCGTTGAGATGTTAACAGGTGGTTGTTCCGGAATGTATAAACGGAAGCCTGGCTGGAGAGTCTGATTGACTTGAAGGTTGTTCACTCGTGCTAGCTCTTCAGCTGTTGTGCCAAACCTTTGAGCAATGGAATATAAACTGTCGCCGGGCTGGACAAAATAAAACTGACCAACAATCGGGACCACGATTGCCTGCCCTACAACCAGATCGCCCGGGGTTTCCAGTTCGTTTGCATCAATGATAGCATTTGGCGTACTATCATAGAGGTTAGCTATCGAAAATACAGACTCCCCTGATTGGACCACGTGGATCTGCATTTAGATCACTCCTTTCTCATCCTTATAAATGTATGAGAAGGGAAAGTGGAATAACACTTACATTTTTAGAAGGAGATCTCTATGAATAACGATGAACACTACATGCAACTTGCTATAATAGAAGCTAAAAAAGCGGAATCTGAGGGAGAGGTCCCGATAGGGGCTGTGATCGTTCATAATGATGAAGTGATTGCCAGCGGGTATAATCAAAGAGAGAGCTCACAGCTAGCGTCCTCTCACGCAGAATTCATTGCTATTGAACGGGCAAACGGAGTCATCGGCAGCTGGCGGCTGGAAGATTGCACTCTCTACGTTACGCTTGAACCTTGCCCGATGTGTACAGGTGCTATTCTACAGTCAAGGATACCAAGAGTCGTTTATGGAGCGAAAGATCCTAAGGCCGGATGTGCAGGAACTTTGATGAATTTGCTAGAGGATGATCGCTTTAATCATCGAGCTGAAGTGGTTCCCGGCTTGATGGAAGATATATGCGGACAATTGCTTACTGATTTCTTTCGGAGAATTCGTTCTCAGAAAAAGAATAAATCCAGTTTATAATTATTTTTAAAAAAGGATTGCATTATTCTTCATGCCTCGATATAATAGTAATGTCGTGCTAAGCGGGGAGGTAGCGGTGCCCTATACTCGCAATCCGCTATAGCGAGGCCGAATTCCCACCCGAGGTGGCAAGGTCTCAAGGCCTGCCTCATGTGAGTGGTGTTGACATTCAGGTCCTGCGCAACGAGAACCAGTGAACCCTGTCAGGTCCGGAAGGAAGCAGCAGTAAGCTGACCATCTCGTGTGCCGCGGGAGTGCCTGGATAGAGCCACAACCATGAGTAACGCTTGGGGCCTCGCCATCGAAGGTGGGTGCACGGCATTACATAAAGAATTACCCAGAAAGCTGTTATGATATTATGTCATAACAGCTTTTTTTATAGGTTCTGTTAAACGTGGTTATGCTTTTTGTAAGGGGCTTATCAAACTAAAGGGCCGGTTACTGTAAGACTCAGTTTCGAGATATTGGGTATGAGGAAGGTCCTCTGGGGGACGATTTCGCTTTCCGTGGGCATGTGGTAAGCTTCCTCAGGCTTCGCCTTCCGGGATCTTACCTATCATGTTTATCCCACAGGAGTCTTCATCGTCCCCCTCCGGACCTTGCCAAATCATAAGCTCGAAACCACTTAAAACATCACCTGAGTGATGAGTAATGAGACCATGTGATTGTGCAGCTATTTTCAGGATGTAACGACCCTCAATAGCCTATCGTAAAAGCATTTAATCCAGATTAAGGAGGAGAATCTTTCTCTTCTAGAAGGGTGCGTTTCACAAAAAATGGCTGGGTTGGTGGGGAAATGGCGAGACTCCCATGGGAGAAGGAACTAGGTGAGATCCCGCAGGGAGTGAAACGAGCGAGGAAGCTCACCGTTCCCCCATAGGAAAGCGAGTTATTTCCCCACCAGCCCTTATCTATCTAACGTAACGGACCCAATTTATATCGAAACTGAGTCTTCAACCAACGGGAGCTTTACTTTAAAATCAACACTGAGATTTAACTGAGCCTTTTATATAGGAAATATCTAAAACACTCAAATGTCTAAGGTTCACATCCAAACCTTCAATCGGGTATAATGGAGAAGAGACTAAAAAGGGAGAACGGTTATATGAGCTATCAGGCTTTGTATCGTGTCTGGCGCCCGAAAAACTTCGAAGATGTGGTTGGACAAACTCATATTACACGCACATTGCAAAATGCCATTGAGCAGGATAAGTTTTCTCATGCTTATCTATTCTCAGGGCCCCGTGGTACAGGAAAGACCAGTGCTGCGAAAATTTTTGCTAAAGCGGTTAACTGCGAACGTTCCCCTGCCAAGGAACCGTGCAATGAGTGTTCAGCATGTCTAGGCATACAAGATGGATCTATATCCGATGTCATTGAAATTGATGCCGCTTCTAACAACGGAGTGGAACAAATTCGGGAAATCCGAGATAAGGTCAAATATGCCCCCAGTGCGGTAACTTACAAAGTATATATTATTGATGAAGTTCACATGCTTTCCATGGGAGCTTTTAATGCGCTGCTAAAGACATTGGAAGAACCACCTCAGCATGTCATATTTATTTTAGCAACCACGGAACCCCATAAAATTCCTTTAACGATCATATCGCGTTGTCAGCGTTTTGATTTTAAAAGGATTTCACAAAAAGCGATGGTTGAACGTATGAAAGGGATAACTGTTTCCGAACAGATCTCAATTGCGGAAGAAGCATTAGAGATCGTAGCTCTTACAGCGGAAGGCGGAATGAGGGATGCCTTAAGTCTGCTTGACCAAGCTGTCTCTTATAGTGAAGAGGAAGTAACGATTGAGGATGTGCTTGCCGTTACAGGAGCGGTATCTCAAGGTAGACTGGCAGAGGTCGTTCAGGCGCTGCATGACCATGAAGTGAAAGATGCGTTAGAAGCTGTGGATGATTTGATTCAGCAAGGGAAGGATCCTGGACGATTCGTATTTGATTTGATCTACTATTTGAGGGATATATTGCTCTTTCAAAGTGCTCCAGATTTGGCGCATAACTTAGAACGAGCAATACCTGATGATACATTTCGTAAATTATCCGGAGAACTTTCCGCATACTGGATACAGCAGGCGATCCGAGAACTGAACCAGTGTCAGCAAGAAATGAAATGGACCACAAGTCCAAAAGTATTCATAGAAATTGCTCTACTTAATATGGTGGAAGTAAAGCCGGAATCGGCACCTGCCTCTGCACCTGCTCAGGATTCTGAAAGCGTCAGGGAACTCTCAAAGAAACTGAATGAACTTGAGAAGGAATTAAGTTCACTTAAGCAAAAAGGGGTACAGTCTCAGCAGGAGCAGGCTCCTCAAAAACCAAAGCGCACACCTGCAAAATCCGGCAGGAGAAGTTATAATGTTCCATATGAGCGAATCCGGCAAGTTTTAAATGAAGCTTCTAAAGAAGAAATTAAGAATGTCCAAAGCCGGTGGGCGGACTTTATGGAAGCTCTAAAACAAAGCAACGCTCCAGCTCATGCCACATTGCTGAACAGTAAACCAAGAGCTGCCTCTCCTAAAGCGCTCGTATTAGCATTCAGGTACGATATTCACTGTTCTTTAGCTCTGGAGCACCAGAAAACGATTGAACCTCTTCTCACAGAATTTACAGGGAAGCCGTTAACCATCATTCCCATTCCTGAAGCCAACTGGCAGGAAGTCCGGGAAGAATTTGTGCAAAAGCAAAAAGCAGCACCGGGTGAAGGAAATGATGAAGGTGTTGAAACAGAAGGAGAATCTTCTCAAGAAGAGGATCCCCTTGTCTCAGAGGCGCGCAAGCTTGTTGGTGATGATTTAATAGAAATACAAGACTAGTTTGATTATATTTAAGGAGGAATTGCCATGCGTGGTGGAGGAAACATGAACAATATGATGAAACAAATGCAGAAAATGCAGAAGAAAATGATGAAAGCTCAGGAAGAGCTCTATGAGATGACGTTTGAATCTTCTGCAGGCGGAGGAATGGTTAAAGTAACAGCTAATGGTAAAAAAGAAATTACGGACATTTCTATCAATGAAGAAGTAGTCGATCCTGACGATGTAGAAATGCTTCAGGATTTGATTATTACGGCAACCAACGATGTTATTAAACAAGTGGATGATAAAACCAACGATACAATGGGTGAATTCACGAAAGGTATGCCTGGAGGAATGTTCTAGGAGGAGTATTCATGTATTATCCTGAACCGATATCAAAACTGATCGACAGTTTTACAAAGCTGCCAGGGATCGGCCCTAAGACGGCTGTCCGCCTGGCTTTTTTTGTCTTAGAAATGGAAGAAGATGACGTGCTGGATTTTGCGAAGTCATTAGTGAACGCAAAACGAGAGCTTACCCACTGCTCTACTTGCGGTCATATTACAGACCAGGACCCTTGTTCGATCTGCCAGGATGAATCCAGAGATCAAACCCTTATCTGCGTAGTTCAGGATCCTAAAGATGTCATAGCTATGGAGAAAATGAGAGAATTCGGCGGAAAATACCATGTGCTGCATGGAGCTATTTCTCCTATGGACGGCATTGGACCTGAAGATATTAATGTAGAAAGTCTCATTAATCGGTTGAAAGATGAAGGGGTTGAAGAATTAATTCTCGCTACTAATCCGAATATAGAAGGAGAGGCTACAGCGATGTATATATCCAGGCTAGTCAAACCTTCTGGAATACGTATGACAAGAATTGCTCATGGGCTTCCGGTAGGAGGAGACTTGGAATATGCAGATGAAGTAACCTTGTCCAAGGCTCTTGAAGGAAGAAGAGAACTGTAATGAAGGTGGTTGCCATGTTTCGTAGAAAAAAAGGAAGAGCTAAAGATATGGATCAGCAGCTTCTCATGAACATTAGGCAATTAAAAAAGGAATGGGAAAACCTGAACAGTATTATCGATCAAAGTATTGAACCAACTGAAGAGGGTTTGAAAGAACTCGCACTTACTAAATCGAAATACTTATATCTTCTTAGAGAAGCTCGCCACCGCGGTCTCAATGCACTTTCTTAACTATTCTATTCATAACCCCCTGTCCAGACTCATAGATTGTAGGGAGAGTCATATTTGGACAGGGGGTTTTTTATGGATCCGGTGCTCGTTATTCTATTATTAGGGCTGACCATCCCTTTTCTTCTTATTATAGGTTTGCCTTCTGCCCCTATAAAATGGGTGGGGCAGGCAGTAACCCGTTTAATCATTGCGGTGATTTTGTTGTTTTTCATTAATTTATTTGGAGCACAGTTTGGATTACACATTCCTATCAACGGTTTTACAGCTATTGCTTCAGCTTTGTTAGGAGTTCCGGGGGTAATATCCTTAACGGCGATTCATCTATGGATATTATAATATAGGAAGAGTCAGGGGCATTCCTCTGGCTCTTCGCTTGTTTAAAGGGGGATTCAGCCCTTCAAGAAGTCACCGATACTTCTATGAAACTATAAATTTAAAAAAATATGCAAAAAGGTGTTGCCAACATTATTTCAGCGTGGTATATTATTACTTGTCGCATTAAGACAGAGCGGCAAGCCGGCAACGGCAAACAAAAAATCATTTAAAAAAGTTGTTGACTTAAACGAGTCACAATGATATGATTATTAAGTCGCTGTTTTGAAGCGGCCAACAAAAATTTTGATCTTTGAAAACTGAACGAACCAACCAGTACGTCAAGATATTCTTTCATTATAGAAGGAATTCAAACAAGCACATTCGGTGTGCAAAGAGCT
>NZ_FOOG01000006.1 GCF_900113125.1 Halobacillus alkaliphilus
TCCTTCCAACCGTCGGTGCGACGGGGCTAGCCTAATCATTTGAACGAACCGTTAGGTTCGTGCTCTTAGGAATCCCCCAACTTCAAGGAGCGTCAGCGAGTAAGTGGGGGTAGTTCAACTGCTGAGCAATTAGTTGGATTAAATGGTCAGTCCTACCGCACAAATCTTTCGAACATGGCCTGGGAAGTCACGGCTGGATTGGCTATTGTGTTAATGGGGTTGTATTTGCTTCCTAAATACATGAATTTATCCATTACTACACTACCTGAATTTTTAAGTAAGCGATTTGACGAGGGAGTCAGACGTTATACTGTTATACTATTTATGGTTGGATACGTGCTTGTAACAATTCCGTCCATGCTATACTCTGGTGCGCTTGCTGTCTTGAAACTATTTAATGTACCAGAGCTACTTGATATTTCATATACCCATTCCGTATGGGTGGTTATTTGGGCTATAGGTATTATAGGGGCAGTGTATGCTATCTTTGGAGGACTTAAAGCCGTCGCTGTTTCCGATACGATTAATGGAATTGGTTTATTGATTATAGGAGCGCTCGTACCAATATTAGGGTTGATCACTTTAGGAGACGGAGAACTTTTAAATGGTGTGAAAACAATAACAACCAATCATCCAGAGAAGCTAAATGCAATAGGAGGCCCGGAAGATTCGGTTCCTTTTGGAACTATATTTACAGGTCTTATCTTTGCGAATATGTTTTACTGGGCATCTAATCAATATGTCATTCAGCGTACTCTTGGCGCGAACAGCATGAAAGAAGGTCAAAAAGGGGTGATTTTTTCAGGTTTTTATAAATTACTAGTTCCTCTTTTTATGATGATTCCCGGAGTAATTGCATTTCACCAATACGGAGGAGATTTGAAATCGGTGGATCTGGCTTATCCAACCCTTGTGACAAATGTTTTTCCACCATACCTTTCTGGTTTCTTCTTAGCTGTTCTCCTCGGAGCAGTGCTTAGTTCATACAATTCTCTATTAAATAGTGCAGCCACCATGTTTGCGCTCGATGTTTACAAGCCTGCGTTTAATAAGGACGCCTCAGAACAGAAATTGATTAAGGTGAGTAAACAATTCGGAAGTATTATTGCGCTCGTAACATTCTTTATCTCTCCGCTGCTTATGAATGCGCCGAACGGTTTATGGGATTTAATAAGAAAGTTTACCGGCTTCTTTAATATTCCTATTATTGTTGTAGTGCTAGTAGGTGTACTCTCTAGAAAAGTTCCTGCGCAGGCAGCTAAAGTGGCAATAATATTTCATGTTTTTGCTTATTACTTAATGGTGTGGGGATTCAATCAGTTATTTGGAATTGCCGTTAATATTCATTTTATTCATATTTACGGCATACTTTTTGCGATAGAAGTTATAATGATGCTTACTTTCGCTTACTTTAAGCCGAGATCCAAGGCATTTAAGTTTTATAATAGCCCGAAAATTAACATGACGCCCTGGAAGTACAGTGTAGCTACTTCAGTTATATTAATTGCAAGTATAGGTGCAACTTATATAGTTTTTTCTCCTATTGGTGTAGCCTATTCGGAAGGGATGGTCTCTCCTTATTTCTGGCCGGTACTAATCGGTCTTGTACTGGCAACTATTGGGTTAGTCATACTTTCCATTAAAAAGTGGCAGAAAAAGTATGCAGAGGTATTAGGCTATAGTGAGAATAAGGATGAAAGACCAATAGAAAATGTTCAGTAATCAGAAGCTCCCTATTAAGGGAGCTTTTTAAGTGGAAAAAAACATGGCTTAGAAAGGTAATGTTTAACACAAGTTTATTTCGGTAACATACATTTTGAAATCGAAATAAAATTGGAAGAGTTAGAATATATTTAGGAGGCTAGTCATTGACAAATTTACAAGATCAAGTAGTTATTATCACAGGAGCATCCAGTGGAATCGGTGAGGAAACGGCAAAAGAACTTTCCTCTAAAGGAGCTAAACTAGTATTGGCAGCAAGACGGGAAGATCGGCTGCAAGAATTAGCGAATAAAGTAAACGATGATGGCGGACACGCAATCTATAAGGCAACTGACGTAACTAATTATGATGAAATGGAAGAGCTTGCTGAATTCGCTCAAAACGAACTGGGCCAAATAGACGCCATTGTAAACAACGCGGGCTTGATGCCGCTTTCTTTACTAAATAAACAAAAGGTTAAAGAATGGGACCAAATGATCGATGTAAATATTAAAGGTGTTCTTTATGGAATATCTGCCGTGCTACCTCATATGCGTGAACGCAAACAAGGACACATTATTAATATTTCTTCCGTGGCTGGACATGTAGTCTTTCCAGGAAGTGCTGTATACAGCGGTACAAAATTTGCTGTGCGTGCGATTACGGACGGGCTGAGAATGGAAGAGTCTGCAGAGAGTAAGATTAGAGCAACCATTATTTCGCCTGGGGCGGTTTCTACCGAACTGACATCTACGATTACGGATGAAGATGTAAAAGGTGGAGTGGACGAACTCTACGAACAGGCGATCACACCGGACAGCATTGCCAGAACAATACGTTATGCTCTGGAAGAACCGGCAGAAGTTACAATCAATGAAATTGTAGTACGACCAACAGACCAAACCACATAACCAAAAAAGCAGCCTGCCACAGGCTGCTTTTTTTGTTCCAAAACCTGGCACCTCAGGTCATCCAGATTATGGATGAGAAAAGGAGATCCATAGTAATTTATAAGTGGCACATCCAATAGTTTAGTATTGGTATAAAAAGGAATGGCATTATAGAACATATTAAGGAGTGATTTCATGGAAAGAAAAGCCCATACTATACTAGAGGAATACCGTAATGGAATTGAACAACTATCGGAGCATCTTCCAAAAACCATACAGGAGTACAATCGATTCACTGGCGAAGCATTCAATGATGGAGAAGTTACGAAAGTAAATAAACACTTAATGGCGCTGGCAATTAGTTTGAAAGAAGGGGATGAACCCAGCATCGCTTACCATATGGATCAATGTGTAGCAATGGACTGCTCGGATCAGGAGATTTATGAAGCTATGGGTGTAGCTGCTGCATACGGTGGCGGTGCAGCTATGAGCCAATCCGTTACAAAAGGATTCGAAATCTTAAAGCAACTGCGAAACCAATCTTAAGCTATTCGGCTGGCTGCCGTATTCCTCCTAGACGAAGGGTGCGGCAGTTTTATTTTTCTAAGAATCCGTTCTAAATGTTATGATGCTTCAGCTGAAAATGGGATAGCTAAGTAAGGGATTGCAGTGTTAGTAAAAAAAGCTATGGGTTACGTGTGAAGCAAAGGACAGAGGTTATATAGAATATAAACTAAAAGGCTTTTTAAAGTCTATTTGAGAAAGCAATTAAATAGAATTATTTTACTTTCGTCGTTTTTTCTTTTAGGTGGGAATAAAGAAAGATACTTAAAAAGGAACTAGTATACTATAAAACTAAAATGATAAGCATGATCTGGAGGTAGATGTATGGGGCTGCAAATTCTATGATCCGAAAAGGATTGTTCATTAGACATTCCCCATTATGGTTTAACTATTTTTCTTTACATTAAAAAATCAACGTCTTTTGACTACTTGAGTCATGCAGACGTTGATTCCATGGAACGGCTTGAGTACCGTTATCCTTTATTTGCTTTCTTCTCATAGCTAAATGTCACCACTTCATTCTCTTATTTTCTTTTGTTTTTACGAAAAGGCATAAGAAGTTTGCCGCTTTTAGTTCGCTTCACTTTTGTGGAAGCAGACAGTTGAGGTCCTTTGGCTTCTGGGCTGTTTTTGTAGTCCTCTTCGAATAGCTCGCGAGCCTTGGAATAAAGCATGGTCATTTTAATGACCTCCTTTTAATCATTGGTATCATTCAATCAGCTTTAGTTTTCTTAAGTGATGAATTACTGAAAATTTTACTCTCTAGTAAGGGGGTAACGCAATAGTTTTTTTAACTTTTTTTTCGACAAATTTTTGGTTATTTTCCAACTATCTTTTTTCCAATTTATAGAAAAGGAAAATAATAACAGAATACGCATGATTACTATAGCGATACGACTTTAGTAAGCTTCCAAATTTCCAATTTTAATTCAAAGTTTCTGCTATTAAAAAATAGGATAAAAGTCGTGGTTTTTTGCAAACATATTGAAAACCTATCGAGAAGCTTGTGGAAGTTTATAGGCATAAACCAATGGGAACTTACAACTAACAAAGGTGCTTTAGTATCATAAAGTGTGAACAAAGGATGATATCATATAATGACTAAAAAAGAATTGATTTTTGCAAACCTATTTCAAGGGACCGCATATGGTCCTGGAAGTCAATACGTTTCCTCAGTAGTATATGATTCTCGTGAGGCTGAAGAAGGCTCTGCTTTTGTGTGCATTGCTGGTGAAAAGCATGATGGACATCTTTTTATTGAGCAGGCTATTCAGAATGGTGCAAACACCATTATAGGTACCAAGAGTGAAAAGTTACACATGTACTCGACCTTTTATAACGATAAAAGTTTTATATGCGTGCCCGAAACTAGAATTGCTCTAGCCCAGTTAGCTTCCACCATTTATGATTCCCCATCGAACTCCCTCTACACCATTGGCGTCACAGGAACCAATGGGAAAACAACCGTTTCGTCTTTCCTTTATTCGCTTTTAAATGACCTTCGCGTGCCAACAGGCAGCTTAGGTACAGCTGGAATATGGGATGATGAGAAAAAGACAGAGTTTAAGCAGACAGTACCTACGACTCCTGAAGCTCCTGATATTCACCGAGTATTGCACTATTTTCGAAAAAGAGAGATGAATGCTGCAATAATTGAATCCACTTCCATAGCGATTGAGCAGAAACGCTTAGCAACAATCAATTTTGACGTAGCCGTCCATACCAATTTGACGCCAGAACATTTAGAGTTTCACGGTACTATGGAAGCTTATAAACAAGCGAAAATGAAGCTGTTTGATCAGTCCAAAAGTGCAATTGTTAACACAGATGATCCACAAATGGCGGAAGAACTAATAAGAGGTTTCAAGGGAACCTTAATCACATACGGGATTGAAGAACCGGCTGATATCTCCGCTAAAGAAATCCGTACAACGATGGAGGGAACTTCGTTTACATTACGTTTGTTTAACGAGGAGTACCACATCCATGCACCTATTTATGGAACCTATAATGTATCTAATTTCCTCGCTGCTGTAGCGGTTTGCTGCCAAATGGGCTACTCTGCAGAACAGATATTATCGGTGGTTTCAACAATTCAAAGTCCGGAAGGGCGTTTTCAAATCGTAGAAAACGAAGCCCCTTTTCAAATTGTTTTAGACTATGCTCATACTCCTGACGCTCTTTTCAATATATTGAATGCTGTCCAACACATTCCTTACCGCAACTTAATTGTTATGATCACAGGAGTGGGTCTCAGGGATCCAAAAAAACGTCCCTTGATGGCAGAAGTGGCTGAGGGAATGGCAAATAAAATTGTGGTCAGTGTTGATCAGCCAGGGCACGCTGATCGTCAGGAAGTCGTAGACGATGTATTAAAAGGATTCAAAGACCCCTCAGCTTCTCACATTCATTCAGTATTACATCGAGAAGAAGCCATTCACTATGCATTTGATTTAGCTGAACCTGGTGATCTGGTTTTATTAACAGGAATCGGGTTTGGGGGGTACCAGGTTATCGGGGATGAGAAGGTGCCTTATTCAGAGATAAAAGTGATTGAAGACTATTTTGAGAACTTTTTTTGTAATAAACAAGCTTTATGTGAAAGTTGAGAGTTAGGTAGAGGAAATATAATAAAACAGAAATGGACAGGTAACTTTTTGTAGCTTGTAATCATTCAGCACCCTGTCAAATTGAAAAAGACTTGAAGAGGCTTTTATTCTCTTCAAGTCTTTTTTATGGAAAAGCGGTTGAAAGATGATCGCTGTTTTTATTTCGGTCTGTCTAAAAAACTGCTCAATTTCTATTTTAAATGTTAAAATATATAAATGATTACAATATTATACTTTAATGAAAGGTAAGGTGGCGACTTGAAACAAAATCAGAAGAAATGGTTGTTCCGTTCGGCTATGTTTCTTGGGGTTTTAGCTGCTTCAACTTGGACGACTAACGTAAACGCTCAGACGGATGAGGGTGACGTAGTGGATTTAAGATTAATGGAAACGGCGGATTTGCACAGTCATGTGATGAATTATGATTATTTTACGGATAAGCAGGATGACACAGTCGGACTTGTTAATACTGCAACGCTAATTAATCAGGAAAGAGGCAAAGTAGAGAATTCCATGCTTTTCGATAATGGAGATTTAATTCAGGGCAATCCCATGGCTGATTATATCGTTGATCAAAAGGTATTAGATGAACAAGGTCATAAGCATCCTGTCTATCAAGCTATGAATCTCCTGGACTATGATGCTGGTAATTATGGCAACCACGAATTCAATTATGGTCTGGAATTTTTGGATAAAGCTGTCGCAGGTTCTGATTTCCCATATGTAAATGCCAATGTGTATAAGGACGACGGTGACGACAATCCAGATAACGACGAGAACTACTTCGATCCATATGTGATTCTGGATCGCGAAGTTACAGATCAAAATGGTGACGTACATACGATTCAAGTGGGAGTTATTGGATTCACACCGCCTCAAATTATGACGTGGGATAAAGACAACTTAGAAGGGAAGGTAACCACGCGTGATTTAAAACAAACCGCAGAAAAATTCATTCCTTACATGAGAGAAGAAGGTGCGGACGTTATCATAGGCATTGCTCACTCTGGGCTTGGCTCAAAGGAAGAATATGAGAAAGGTGCTGAAAATCAGACCTATCAACTATCGACAGTTGAAGGTTTCGACGCGCTTATGTTTGGTCATTCCCATCAGACTT
Source organism: Halobacillus alkaliphilus (assembly GCF_900113125.1). GTDB lineage: Bacteria > Bacillota > Bacilli > Bacillales > Halobacillaceae > Halobacillus > Halobacillus alkaliphilus. Next base: position 6,882 of record NZ_FOOG01000006.1, read on the forward strand.
TCCCTAGTGAGGATTATACTTCATTAGATGGTCGATATAATATCAACCTTGAGCAGGGAACAATCAATGGCGTAGCAACAACACAAGCTGGTTTTTGGGGCTCAGATCTTGGGATTATTGATTTGGAGCTCGAATATACAGAAGGTGAATGGGATGTGACGCAAGGAAGTGCTAATGCAATACCTATTTATGATTCTAAAAATGGAGAACCTTTGGTTGAAGCGAACGAGGAAATTGTCAGTCAAGTTCAACATGATCATGAGGCGACCAGGGAGTATGTGGCTACACCTGTAGGCGAAACTGAAGTTCCTCTTTACAGTTATTTTGCCCAGGTATTAGATGACCCAACGGTCCAAATTGTAAATGATGCACAGAAGACTTACCTTGAGAAATATATTCAAGGTACTGAGTTGGATGGACTACCTGTATTATCCGCTGCCGCCCCTTTCAAAGCAGGAAGAGACGGAGTCAGTGATTTTACGGATATTCCAGCGGGAGAGCTTGCGATCAAAGATACCACTTCACTTTATAAGTATCCGAATAACCTCCAAGCCTCTAAGATAACTGGAGAGCAAGTAGTAGAATGGCTTGAATGGAGTGCGGGCCAGTTTAACGAAATAAATGCAGACTCAGATAAGCAGCAGGAACTGGTGAATAATGGTTTTCGCAGTTATAACTTTGACGTGATCGATGGTTTAACCTACGAAATTGATGTAACTGAACCCCCTCGCTATAATAACGACGGAGAAAAGATCAATGATAGTCATCGTATAAAGAATGTTAAATACAAAGGAGAAGCCATCGATGCGTCTCAGGAATTTTTAGTAGCCACTAACAATTATCGGGCGGCTTCCAAATTTGCCAACCCTGATGGTGATAACATTGTGGTTAAATCTCCGGATGAAAACCGACAAGTTCTTGTAAACTATATTCGTCAGAATGAAACCATTAATCCGGAAGCGGATGGTAATTGGTCTTTTGAACCGATAAATGGAGACCCTTTGTTAACCTTCCGTTCGTCCCCTGATGCTCAAAAGTATGCAGACGATGAGCAGAAAATCTCTTTTCTTGAAAAAAGGAATGATGGATACGCGGACTATAGGATCGATCTTCAAACGCCCGATAAAACGACTGTCTTTCCGGACGTACCAGAGGGTTACTGGGCGGCAGAAGAAATATATGCTTTAGCTGAAGATGGGGTTATTAAAGGTTATCCAAATGGCAACTTTGGTCCAAAAGATCCGCTGCTTCGTTCTGAATTTGCGATGCTGCTTACAAGGGAACTTGGACTGACCGCCAAAGGAGAAAGCCCCTTTAAGGATGTGCCTGATAAGTATCAGGAAGAGATCACAGCCGCTTACGAAAATGGAATTGTATATGGTGTCGGCGAAACAGAATTTGATCCATCTGCTTCCATTACACGGGAGCAAATGGCTGCCATGGTCGTGCGTGCCTACGAATATAAAAATGGAGAGTACAACGCTGAAGGCGATCACACCTATAAAGATGCGGATGAAATTCGCAGTGTGTTTACCGAAGATGTTAAAGCCGCTTACGAGCTTAAATTGATGGTCGGTGTACCAGGCAATAAATTTTTGCCTAAGGACTCTTCTATTCGTGCAGAAGCTGCTCGCGTGATTTATAATTTGAGAAACAATGAGTGAGAAAGCAACACGCTTCTTTAGCTATTCATAGGTAAATGGAAACTCGCTCCTTCGCAGAAAGGGGCGAGTTTTTTGGTGAATAACAAGAGTCACATGCGGATAAACCAGTACTGTTTCATTTTTTGAAATCATGCCTTTCTCAACAGACTAACAGGAGCAATAGTCTCTATTTATAATCAGTCATTTTTAAACCTTGCAGAAAATGGCTTTCCTAGTGGACAACTTTCTTTTTGAGATCTTATCCATATACTGTTGTAGATTGCACATGACAAAAAGGAGGGGCGCGGTTGTTTTATCCTTATTACTATCCCACGGCGTATTGGCCTACTTTTTATGTAGCCCCTAGTTACCAAAGTCAAGCTTTCGCTTACAGAACCTACCCCGAAGTAAATACTAAACTACTTATAAAATCGGCTGAGCAAATGAAGGTTTTGTTAAAAGAAGCAGAAGTATTAATGGATCACATAACAAGTTCCCCGGACCTGGCCGCAGAACTTATGAATGCAGCTCAACAATCGAATAAAAGTAAACTAATCCAATTACTCAAGGCTTCGGGTATTCAGTCAAAGCTGGACACGAGTTATACTCCAGATGGACTCAACATTATGTTATGTACCTCAGTTGGAGACTTAGATTGTGGTCACTTGAAGATATCGATTCGGTGGAGATAATTTAAACGGTAGAACATATAAAAACCCATGAAGCCAGCCTCTGGCTTCATGGGTTTTGTTGAGAGTAAATACCTAAAAAATGCGCTTTTATATTTTCTTAGTGTCCAAGCGAGCGCATGATAAATTCAATGAGAAAGACCATGGCGATGAGTACGACAGGCGTTGAGAGTTCTCGCTGCTTCCCAATGGCGAATTTAACAATCGGGTAGGCAATAAATCCAAACGCCATTCCATCAGCGATGGAATAGGTGAAAGGAATCATAACAATAATCAGGAAAGCAGGCATGGCTTCTGACAATTCGTCCAGTGGGATCTCTTTAATATTTTGAACCATCAAAGCCCCAACTATGATTAAAATCGGGCTGATAGCTGTTGAAGGGACCATTGATATCCAAGGTATTAAAAATAGGGTTCCTATAAACAGGACAGCCATCGTTAAGGAGGCTTTCCCTGTTTTTCCGCCGGAAGCAATAACTGCTGCGCTTTCAGCAGATGAGACCGTAGGCGACGTTCCTAAAAACCCACTGCTCAACGCAGAAAAAGAAGCGGCTTGAAAGGATCGTTTAAACTTTCCTTTCTGTTCAAGCATTCCAAGCTGACCATGAATCAACCCCATATTCTCGAAGATAAGCACAATGGCGAGTGGAAATACGGCCATCCAAAATCCGAAATCACTAATACCCGAAAAATCAGGGATAAATACCCAGGATTGTTCATCGAGAGAAATCATGGAGCCTGGGGCCTCAAGAATTCCCGTAAAATGGGCAATGATCGTTCCTATAACCATGGTTACAAGAAAATTCCCTGGAACGTTCCGAGTAAAAAGAAAAATCCCGATAAACAGGGTGATCAAGCTCGTGATCACCACGGCTGAAGATGGGTTTCCTAAACTAATCAAGGAATGTTCCCCGCGAACAACGAGGCCGCCCTTTTCCAGGCCAATCAGAGTCAGGAACAGACCAAGCCCTACAGTGATTGCGTGTTTTAAAGATTCGGGAATTGCGTGCTTAAGCCAGTCTCCAAGTCTAGTAAAAGCTGTTACTAAAAACAGCAGGGAAGCGATACATACGACGGCCAGTCCTTCTTGAAAGCTAAGACCGCTCCCTTCGACAATCGAGTAGGCAAATAAGGCGTTAACACCCATACCTGGAATGAGAACCATAGGCGCATTAGCGTATATGGCCATGATCAAACAGCCAATCGCACTGGCAAGAATAGTGGCCACCATTCCGCTCTCAAGCGGAAGTCCGGCACTCTCGAGTATCTGACTGTTAACTGCTACGATATAAACAGTTGTAAAGTACCCGATCAGTCCGGCTGTCCATTCTTTCTTCCAGCTGACGTGTTGAGTCTGGTGCTTGAACATTTCAATCTCCTCTATGAAATTATCCCTCTCCCGCCCGGTTACCGAGTAACCCACAAATTTTTATTCTACTCTTCTCCAACCTTTCTATCAAGTTTATCTGTTCCTTTTTTGTAAATAGTGAGCTGTTAGATTAGGATTATGATAAAATATAGAAGGATCTGGTTGTGAAAGAAAGCGTTTTCTCAGTGGAAACCAAGAGAGAGAATAGGGATGGTGAAAGAAATGAAATATAGATCAGTATTCGATATTATCGGTCCGGTAATGATTGGACCATCTAGTTCACATACGGCTGGAGCAGCTCGGATTGGAAGAGCCGCCCGTCATCTATTTGGTAGAGAGCCAAAGTATGCGAATGTCCACTTATATGGATCATTTGCGAAAACCTATAAAGGTCACGGAACGGATGTAGCCATTATTGGCGGGTTGCTGGATTATGACACATACGACGAACGAATAAGGGATGCTTTAAAAACAGCTCGGAAAAATGGCATGAAGGTCCGTTTTTACGAAGAAGAAGCACATACTGACCATCCAAATACGGCACGTTTAAAAATTGGGGATGATGACGGCGAACTTGAGCTTGTCGGAATCTCGATTGGCGGAGGTAAAGCGGAAATTACGGAACTAAATGGATTCGAACTGCGTTTGTCCGGCAGTCATCCAGCTATTCTTTTGATTCACAATGATCGATATGGTGCCATAGCATCCTCTACCGCCATTTTAGCTAAACACGAGATTAATATCGGACGAATGGAAGTGTCCAGAAAAGCCCAGGGCGAACAAGCTCTTATGGTTATAGAAGTAGATCAGAACATTGGTGATTCGGTATTAAGTGAGCTTGAACGTGCTGACCATATTACGCAGGTGGCGAAAATATCAGACTAACGTCAGGAGAAGGGGAGCATTATTTATGTTTCGAAATGTTGCAGAGCTGGTTGAGCTCGCTGAAAGTGAAAATATTCAAATCTCAGAAGTTATGATCAGGCAGGAAATGGAAGTTAAAGAACTTACGAGAGAACAAGTTTATGATCACATGGAAAAGAACCTCGAGGTTATGGAAAAAGCGATAGAAGATGGATTGAAAGGTGTGAAGTCCCACAGCGGACTAACGGGTGGCGATGCTGTCCTTATACAAAATTATATGAAAAATCATACACCGCTTTCCGGTAACTTACTTATGGATGCGGTCAGTAAAGCAGTGGCTACCAATGAAGTCAATGCAGCGATGGGGACCATATGTGCAACCCCTACGGCGGGGAGCGCCGGGTGTGTACCGGGTACCTTATTTGCAGTAAAAAATCAGCTGAACCCAACGAGGGATCAAATGGTTCGTTATCTGTTTACTTCAGGTGCCTTCGGTTTTGTAGTTGCGAATAATGCATCGATATCTGGAGCTGCCGGAGGTTGTCAGGCTGAAGTAGGCTCAGCAGCGGGGATGGCGGCTGCTGCTATTGTGGAAATGGCGGGAGGTACGCCCTCTCAGTCAGCAGAAGCGATGGCCATTACCCTGAAGAATATGCTAGGTTTAATATGTGACCCCGTTGCGGGTTTAGTGGAGGTTCCTTGTGTGAAAAGAAATGCTATGGGAGCTTCAAATGCCGTTGTGGCAGCAGACATGGCTCTGGCAGGGGTGACCAGTCGTATTCCTTGCGATGAAGTAATCGATGCGATGTATAAAGTTGGTCAGCGTATGCCTTCAGCTTTTCGTGAAACTGCTCAAGGCGGACTTGCTGCCACTCCTACAGGAAGAGAACTGGAAGCAAAAGTGTATGGAATTTCGTTGAAGAAAGAGTGAATATAGTGTTAAGCCATCCGATTAGTGAACTAAAAGGAGTCGGGGAGAAACTGGAGGAGCAGTTGAATGAACTTGGTCTGTTTACGATCGAGGATCTTCTGTTTTATTTTCCGTTTCGATACGATTCTTATGAAGTCAAACCATTAACTGAATTGACCCATAATGAAAAAGCTACGATCGAAGGGGAGGTTGTTTCTGAACCTTCCCTTAGCTTTTATGGTCGAAAAAAATCTAGGTTAACGTTTACGCTCCAAGTGGAGCAATTTGCTGTAAAAGCTGTTATGTTTAACCGGGCTTTCGCAAAAAAACAGCTTCATGCAGGAGATACGGTAACTGTAACAGGGAAGTGGGACCAACAGAGGCTGCAGATCACTGTCAGCCAGTTTAAGAAAGGTGAATCCAAAAGTCAGGCCCCTATTCAGCCTGTCTATACCTTGAAAGAAGGAGTGCCCCTTACTACTCTGCGAAAGTTTATTAAGGCTTCGATTGATGCCTATGAACACGAGATACCTGAAATTCTGCCTGAGGATTTACAGCGGGCGTACAAGTTGCCCGAACGCCAGCAAGCTATCAGGCAGATGCACTACCCTGATAATAGAATTATGCTAAAACATGCCAAACGCAGGTTCATTTATGAGGAATTTCTTATTTTTCAGCTTAAAATGCAGCTGTTAAGAAAACATCATCGTGAGTCAACTACAGGGAATGCCCAAGCCTATGATAACGGTAAACTAACCTCCTTTGTGCAGGAGCTGCCATTTGAATTGACTAATGCTCAAAAGCGTTCACTTGCTGAGATTCTGAAAGATATGAAAAATCCTCACCGAATGAATCGTCTCCTTCAGGGTGATGTCGGATCGGGTAAAACAGCAGTGGCTGCTATTGCCCTTTATGCTTCTATTACGGCAGGGAAGCAGGGCGCACTTATGGTTCCGACTGAAATACTAGCAGAACAGCATTATCAGTCGCTTACGGAAATGTTTGAAGGCCGTGCTTCAGTAGCTCTCCTGACAGGTTCCATTAAAGGCAAAAAGCGCCGTGAGATCTTAGAAGCTGTCGGGACAGGGCATATTGATATTTTGATTGGAACCCACGCCCTTATTCAGGATGAAGTAGGGTTTCATGACTTGGGTTTTGTCATTGTTGATGAACAGCACCGTTTTGGAGTTCGACAACGCAGAACATTGAGAGATAAAGGTCTGCATCCGGACGTGCTTTTTATGACGGCTACTCCAATACCGAGAACACTTGCAATTACGGCATTTGGGGACATGGATGTGTCTGTCATTGATGAAATGCCGGCAGGAAGGAAGCCGGTAGAAACTTACTGGGTAAAAGGCGAAATGACAGATCGGGTATTGGCGTTTATTCAGAAAGAAATTGATCAAGGACATCAGGCGTATGTGATTTGTCCACTTATTGAAGAATCGGACCAGCTGGATATCCAAAATGCAGTTGACCTTTATAATCAGCTCTCTTCTGTATTTGAACCGAATATACCGGTTGGACTGATGCATGGACGATTGCACAACGAAGAAAAAGAGGAAGTCATGCAGGAATTTGCTGAAAACCAATTGAAAGTACTGGTTTCTACTACTGTAGTGGAAGTTGGAGTTAACGTCCCCAATGCTACCGTAATGGTAATTTATGATGCGGAACGTTTCGGTCTATCCCAGCTGCATCAGTTGCGGGGAAGAGTAGGACGTGGCTCTGATCAGAGTTATTGCATTTTACTTGCTGATCCAAAAGGTGATGTAGGAAAAGAGCGGATGAGAATCATGACTGAAACGACGGATGGGTTTGAACTTTCTGAACAGGACCTGAAGCTAAGAGGGCCAGGTGATTTCTTCGGAAGAAAGCAGAGTGGTATGCCAGAATTTAAAGTGGGGGATATGGTTCATGACTACCGTGCCCTTGAAACTGCCCGCCGTGATGCAGCTGAAATCATCACAGAGGAGCGGTTAGACAAGGATCGTCATTACCGTTCTTTAAGAGATCTTATTTATCAGGATAAACAAATAATGGGTGAAGTTCTCGATTAATCCGTTTCTCTCACATATTCTACCTCTGTTCCTCATATATGAAGCATTAGATATGTTTCGAAGACTTAATGAAAGCTGGTGGTAGAATGGTGAAACCGCAACGGCTTAACTACGGGGATCGAGTCGGGGTCATAGCCCCTGCTGGACCTCCAGTAGAAGAGGAGCTGAAAAGAGGTTTGGGCGTCTTACGCTCTATAGGACTCAATCCTGTCCTAGGCGCCCATGTGTTTAATCAAAACCTTACTTTTTCATATTTAGCTGCTTCTGACGAGGCAAGATTAGAAGATTTGCATTGTATGTTTCTGGACCCCTGCATTAAGGCAGTATTTTGCGCGCGCGGGGGATATGGTACGGCAAGGCTTGCTCCTAATCTTGATTATTCAATACTCAGATGCAACCCTAAGGTGTTTTGGGGATACAGTGATATTACCTATCTACACACTGCCATTCATAAATACAGTAATTTAGTTACTTTCCATGGGCCTATGGTTGCTTCTGACCTTGGGAGAACTCCCATTAATAATGAAACCACCTTATCCTTAAGACAATTGTTTATACCTGAAAATATAATCTGCCGCTATCCTGAATTTCCTTTTATTTCTATTCAGGACGGTAAAGCTGAGGGGGTACTTGTAGGAGGAAACCTAACTGTACTTGCTGATGGAATGGGCACCGATTTTGAACTGAATACAGATGGCAGAATTTTATTTCTTGAAGAAATAGATGAGCCCGCTTACAGAATTGATGCAATGCTGCTGCAACTGCAGTTCGCAGGTAAGTTTGAGCATGTCAAAGGTGTGATTCTTGGCGACTTCAATCTCAAGGCGTCTGAGCGTGATGAGAGCCAAAACGTGCTCCGCCAATTTTTTAATCCTTATAAATTCCCTGTCCTTCAAGGGTTCCCTGCCGGACACTGCGCGCCTAATTATGGAATTCCTTTAGGGACCAGAGTTTACTTAGATGCAACCGCTCGTTTCTTACAAATCGAAGCAGGTGTAAAGTAAGATTCCATTGGGCAATACATGATCCTTGCGAAAATGAATGTGGTATTATATATTACTATTAGTACCTAGTCATAAAGCGACTGCTTTTGATTAATTGGACGGTGGAATTACGATGAAGAAGTCTAAAAATTTGAGGCAAAAAGAGTTGAAGGAGACACTTGAGGTTTCACCATTTACCACGGACGAGGAACTCGCTCGCCGCTTTGGAGTCAGCATCCAAACCATTCGGCTGGACCGGATGGAAATGTCCATTCCAGAATTGAGAGAAAGAATTAAATCAGTAGCTACCCAGGAGTGGAATGAGACTGTGAAAGCCTTGCCGATCGAAGAAGTCATTGGTGAAGTTGTGGACTTAGAGCTGGATAAACGAGCCATTTCTATTTTAGACATTAGGCCGGAGCACGTATTTTCCAGAAACAATATAGCGAGAGGTCATCACCTCTTTGCTCAGGCAAATTCATTAGCAGTGGCCGTGATCAATGATGAACTTGCTTTAACCGCTCGCTCGGATATCCATTTTCGTAGACAAGTGAAACTTGGTGAGCGTGTCGTTTCAAAAGCCAATGTAGAAGGGAAAGATTCCAGAGGTCACACCATTGTGAGTGTTCAGAGTTACGTTGGAAATGAAGAAGTGTTTGCGGGTACATTTGAGATGTTCCGTTCGAATCAATAGAAGGAGGATCAATTTATGAAACTAGCTATTGATGCTATGGGCGGGGATCACGCACCAGAAGCCATCGTGAAAGGGGCTGTTCATGCGGCTGAAACGATTGAAGGTGTCGAAATTACTTTGGTCGGAGATCAAGAACAGATTAACCCTTTTCTAAAAGGACAGACTAATATTAAAGTGGTACATACAACAGAAGTGATTACTTCGGAAGATGAGCCTGTCAGGGCTGTACGAAGGAAAAAAAACGCTTCCATGGTTTTAATGGCTAAGGAGGTAAAGGAAGGAAGAGCAGACGGCTGTGTATCTGCGGGTAACACGGGAGCATTAATGAGCGCCGGTCTTTTTGTAGTGGGACGCATGGAAGGCGTGGAGCGACCAGCTCTCAGCCCAACATTACCTACCCAGGACGGTCAGGGATTCTTAATGCTTGATGTGGGTGCCAATGTAGATGCAAAACCTGAGCACTTGCTTCAATACGCAGTTATCGGTTCCATTTATGCAGAAAACGTACGGAAAATTTCCAAGCCGCGTGTAGGATTGCTCAATGTAGGGACTGAAGATGGAAAAGGTACAGACCTTACTAAAAAAACTTTCCAGCTTTTGAAAGAGGCCCCAATTAATTTCATTGGAAATGTTGAAGCTCGTGACCTTCTAGATGGTGCGGCGGATGTCGTTGTAACAGATGGGTTCACCGGTAATATAGCACTTAAGACCATAGAAGGAACCGCAATGACCATGTTTTCCATGATGAAGAAAACGTTTATGAGCAATATTAAGACAAAAATTGCTGCAGGATTAGCTAAAAATGACTTGAGAAAACTTAAAGGTCAGCTGGATTATTCAGAGTACGGAGGGGCAGGGCTGTTTGGACTGGCAGCGCCTGTAATTAAAGCGCATGGCTCCTCTAACGAACGGGCCGCTTATAACGCTATCCGGCAGGCTTGTGAGATGATCGAACTTGATGTCACTCAAACCATCTCGAATACACTGAAGACCATTCAATCAGAGGAGGAAAAAAAGTGAAAAAAACAGCTTTTATTTTTCCGGGACAGGGATCGCAAGAAGTAGGAATGGGTAAAGCAATGTATGACTTCTATCCTTCTGTGAAAAAAATGTTTGATGATGCCGATGATGTACTCGGTTATTCATTGACCACACTTATGTTCGAAGGTCCCCAGGAAGAACTAACTAAAACGGAGAACGCACAGCCAGCTCTATTGCTGAATAGTGTGGCTATTAACCATGTCTTAAAAGAAGAAGGTATCAAACCTTCTATGACAGCGGGCCATAGTTTAGGCGAATATAGTGCTCTTGTAGCTTCCGGTTCACTTGACCCAATGGAGGCTGTTCAGCTTGTACACACTCGAGGGAAGCTCATGGAAGAAGCTTACCCAACTGGAAAAGGTTCAATGGCGGCCGTGCTGGGACTTTCTCATGAGGAAATCGAGAAAGTGCTGGAAGGTTTTAATGAGGAGGAGCCTGTTGATCTGGCCAATATTAATTGCCCTGGGCAAATTGTAATCTCTGGAACAAAAGACGGAGTAGCACAGGCATCAGAACAGCTGTCCGAAGCGGGGGCTAAGCGTGTACTTCCTTTGAATGTGAGCGGACCTTTCCACTCTCGTCTCATGAAACCCGCAAGTGATGACTTTGCAGACCATTTGTCGAAGAACTCGATTTCGGAAGCGTCTGTACCTGTATATGCAAATGTTACTGCAGGTCCTGTTACAGAAGCGGATGAAATTGAAAAGCTTCTTGTTAAGCAGTTATATTCCCCGGTCCGTTTTCAGCAAATACTTGAAGCATTTGTAGAAGAAGATGTTGATGCCATCGTAGAAATCGGTCATGGAAAAGTCTTGAGCGGACTTGTACGTAAGGTCAAGCGTAGAATGAAGACATTTAATGTTCAAGATCCTGAAACAGTAGAGCAATTTACCCAATGGTATAAGGAGGACTCTTAATGTTACAAGAACAAGCAGCCCTCGTTACTGGGGCTTCCCGTGGAATTGGACGAGCCATTGCTATGGAACTCGCTTCTAAAGGGGCTAAAGTCGCCGTTAACTATGCTGGCAGTGAAGATAAAGCAGAAGAAGTAGTGCAGGAGATTATTAATCAGGGTGGAGAAGCTGTCAAAATCCAGGCTGATGTAACGAGTGAGGACGATGTTAAACGAATGATTAAAACAGTCGTAGATGAATTCGGCCGCCTTGACATTCTTGTTAATAATGCAGGTATTACTAAAGACAACTTACTTATGAGGATGAAAGAAGAAGAATTCGATTCCGTTATTGATACAAACCTTAAAGGCGTGTTTCTTTGTACCAAAGGTGTAACGCGTCAGATGATGAAACAAAAGTACGGTCGGATCATCAATGTAGCTTCTATCGTAGGGGTTTCAGGAAATGCTGGCCAGGCTAACTATGTAGCCGCAAAAGCAGGGGTGATCGGCATGACTAAGTCCAATGCCAAAGAACTTGCTTCAAGGAATATTCAGGTTAATGCCGTTGCTCCGGGTTATATTACTACAGATATGACAGAGTCGCTTACTTTCGAACAAAGAGAACAGATGTTATCCTTAATTCCTCTGAACCGTCTTGGTGAAGCGGCAGACGTTGCTCGCGTCGTACGTTTTCTAGCTTCAGAAGACGCTGCTTATATGACTGGTCAGACCTTACATGTGGATGGCGGAATGGTCATGTAAAAATGATATGGTTTTTCGCTTGAAAATTTACTATAATGACTGAAGGGAGGTGAAGTCCAATGGCAGATACATTTGATCGTGTAAAACAAATCATCGTTGATCGTTTAGACGTTGAAGAATCTAAAGTAACAATGGAGGCTTCCTTCAAAGAAGATTTAGAAGCAGACTCTTTAGACGTAGTAGAGCTTGTAATGGAGCTTGAAGATGAGTTTGATATGGAAATCTCAGACGAAGAAGCTGAAAAAATCAATACAGTTGGGGACGCTGTGAATTACATAAACAGTGTACTATAACCCTTCAAACATGCTGTCTGTGTAAAAGCAGGCAGCCTTTCCTATTGATGAGAAATTTATAGCAAAGGACAAGGTGATTTATGGATGATTTTTCCAGTTTCCAGAAGAGAGTTAATATCCACTTCCAGGATGTCTCGTTACTGGAACAAGCTTTCACACATTCATCTTATGTGAATGAGCATCGTAAAACGGAGCGCAAGGATAATGAGCGTCTGGAATTTTTAGGTGATGCTGTTTTGGAATTAGGTGTCTCCCAATACCTGTACCGGGAGTTTCCTGATATGGCAGAAGGAGAGCTTACCAAGTTCCGGGCTTCTATAGTCTGTGAGGCTTCTCTTGTAGATTTCGCTAAAGACCTTAACTTTCACGAGCTTATTTTATTGGGCAAAGGAGAGGAATTAACCGGTGGACGCAACCGGCCGGCCTTGCTCGCTGATGTATTTGAAGCCTTCATTGGTGCTTTGTATTTGGATCAAGGCTTTGAAGAGGTGGTTACATTCTTAGAGAAGTATGTATACCCTAAGGTTAAAAAAGGTGCTTTTTCTCATGCGATGGATTTTAAAAGTCAACTCCAGGAATTTATTCAGCGGGATAAAAATAGTAAGATTGAATATGAAATTGTAGAAGAAAGAGGACCTGCGCACAGCAGAGAATTTATTGCTCATGTTCGGATCCAGGGAGAAGTGGGTGGAATCGGTGTCGGCAGAACGAAGAAAGAGGCAGAGCAGCGGGCTGCACAAAAAGCATTAGAAAACCACGGAGCCCTTTCCTGAAAAAAGGACAGGCTAGAACTTGGATGAAGTTCTGGCCTGTCCTTTTTATTATTGATCTTTTCTATTGAGGTTTCCGAAACCTTCCCAATTCTTGAACAAACGTTTGGATCTCAGACACACTCAACTGTCCTTTCATTTGAACAATATCGTGTAATTCCTTAATCTCGTCATACTTTTCTAAATCGTAATCATCAGGATCCATGATGGTGCGGTTCACAACTTGTAACCGATCCGCCATATCGTTAATAATGAATTCAAGATTCTCGCGCGTAGGTTCTTCTAAATTCAAGACAAATCCTCCTTCAAAGCTCCTATTATGGGCTAATACATATAATAAAATACTTTTCTACTTTTTAAAACCCTTGTCTGTTTGTAAAAATTAAAGTTCTTATGGCTCGTCATCACTTCCTACCGTAGGGCGGATGTTTATGATAAAATAAATTAGTTGAGTGAAAGATTGCGAATATACAGGAGGATGAATATGTTCCTCAAACAGTTAGATACCGTAGGGTTTAAATCATTTGCTGAAAGAGTAACGGTCGATTTCGTACCGGGCGTCACGTCAGTTGTCGGACCGAACGGAAGCGGCAAAAGTAATATTACTGATGCTATACGCTGGGTGTTGGGTGAGCAGTCAGCCAGATCACTCAGAGGATCGAAAATGGAAGATATCATTTTCGCAGGCAGTGACACAAGAAAAGCGCTGAATATGGCTGAAGTCACTTTAACACTGGATAATTCAGATCAGACCCTTCCTCTTGATTATCAGGAAGTTAGTGTAACAAGAAGAGTGTTCCGTTCTGGAGAAAGTGAATTTTATATTAATAATCAAACATGCCGATTAAAAGATATTGTTGATTTATTTATGGACTCAGGCCTCGGACGTGAGGCTTTTTCCATTATTAGTCAAGGGAAAGTGGAAGAAATTTTAAGCTCGAAAGCGGAAGAGCGGCGCTCCATTTTCGAAGAAGCAGCTGGAGTTTTGAAATACAAACAGAGGAAAAAGAAAGCGGAATATAAACTCGCAGAAACTCAAGAAAATTTAAATCGGGTAGAAGATATTATTCATGAAATTGATGGACAGCTTGAACCACTAAAAGAACAGGCTGCTGTGGCAAAAGACTATTTAGAGAAAAAGGAAGACTTAAAACAAATAGAGGTTTCCTTATTAATTACACAAATAGAAAACCTTCATGGAGACTGGCAGGAACTCCTTAAAGAATTGGCTGCGGTTAAAGAACAGGAATCTGAACTGCGGTCACATATAGAAGAAAAAGAAACTGCCGTTGTAAAGCAGCGGGATACGATGCAGGCCCTTGATGAATCAATTGAGGATCTACAGGAAACCCTGCTTGTACTAACTAAAGAGCTGGAAAATCTTGAAGGCAAACGAGAACTTATGAAAGAGCGTCATAAGCACTTCGAAGAGAATAAAACAAAAGTCGAACAAGATTATGAAGAGCTTTCCAGTAAATTGGAGGAACTTCAAAACACAGCTAAAAAGGAAACAAATCAATTAATGGAGTTCAAGAAACAACGAAAGCAGACCAAGGATGATCTTGAACAGACGAACCAGGCGCTTAGTGAAGATATAGAAGTTATTGAAGAGCAGATTGAAGACCTTAAAAGTGATTATATTGATCTTCTCAATGAACAGGCAGCCAAGAGAAATGAAAAGCAGTCGCTGGAAAAGCAGGTATCCCAGATCAATTATAAAAAAGGCCATCAACAGACGCGTTTTAGTGATTTAAGGGACGAACGAGAAGTCTTGGAAACCAGCTTATCGGAAGCTGCAGAGAATCTTAAGAATATATCCGATCTGCGCGAGAAGAAGGAAAAACACCTAGCCGGCCTTCAAGAAGAACTGGAAGAAAATCAACAGTCCTATCAGGATTGGCAGGAGAAATTATATAAAGGTTATCAATACTTAGAAAAGCTGCGATCGAAAAAAGAAATGCTGGAAGATATGAAGGAAGATTTCTCAGGCTATTATCAGGGTGTTCGTGAAGTATTAAAAGCAAGACAAAACCAGCAGCTTATGAATATTGAAGGTGCTGTGCTAGAACTGATTGACATTCCGGGAGATTATTTAACAGCTATTGAGACGGCTCTTGGAGCTCAGGCTCAGCATATTGTTGTTAAAGATGATCAAGCTGGCAGAAAGGCGATTCACTGGTTGAAGAAAAATAATAAAGGCCGTGCCACTTTCTTACCTTTAACTTCTATACAGCCGCGTTCCGTACACAACCAAGCGGCTTCAAAACTACCAGGGCAGGAAGGCTTTGTCGGAGTCGCCGCTGACCTTGTAACGTATGACAGCCGTTTTAAAAAAGCGATTCAACACCTTCTAGGACATATTGTTATCGCCGAAGACTTACAGCACGCCAATGCGATTGCTCAATTCCTAAATCGCAAATACCGGATCGTGACGCTTGAAGGAGACGTGGTGAACCCTGGAGGCTCAATGTCAGGCGGAGCTCAAAAAAGATCAGGTCAGTCGCTTTTTACTCGGGAAAAAGAACTGCTGGAACTAAGAGAAAAAATTAACGAATTTCAAACCAAAACGGAACAAGTGGAAGAAAAAGTTAAAAATTTAAAAAATGAGACCAATAACCAGCAGCAAGAAATAGAGCGAGTCAGCCAGGAAGTAGCAAAACTTAAAAATGAAGAATATGAGAAACAGTCTGATAAGCGTGAACAGCAAGTGAAAATGGATCATTTAAATAGTCAGCTTCAACTGTTTGATCAGGATCAGGCTCAGTTTGATCAAGACAAGCATCAGGCTGATAATCAAATGAGTGAGCTTGATAAAGATCTAAAAGCAATAACGCAGAAAGTGGAGAATATTCAAAAAGAAATTGACGATTTAACAGCTGCAAAGGACCGGCAAAAAGTGGATGAAGCTAATTTACAGAGCCGACGACAAGAGCTCCAGATTCAACTGGCTGAGCAGGAATCATCTGTTCAAAATCAACAGGAAAAAGCTGATCGTTATAACCAGGAACTAGCTTCCGTTAAAGCAGAACTGAAAGAGAACCGAGAGGAACATAAACGTTTAATGGAAGTTTTTGATTCTAATCAGACCGAAGAAGAAGTCCTGGCTTCCATTGAGGAAACAAAACAGAGAAAGGAAGCTACTTCTTCTCTCATACAGGACAGAAGAAAAGAGAGAAATCAGCACGGACAGGAAATTCAGAAGGCTGAACAATTGTTGAAAGAACAAAAAAGACGTCAGCAAAACTTCACGCAGGATATTCAGCAAAAAGAAGTGAAAGCAAACCGGCTGGATGTAGAACTTGAAAATCTGCTGAACTATCTGCAGGAGGAATATGTTATAACATTCGAAAAAGCTAAGAATGACTACCCTCCTGTAGAGGATGTTGACCAGGCATCCACAGATGTCAAACTGATTAAAAGGTCAATTGAAGAACTTGGTACCGTCAATCTTGGAGCGATTGAAGAGTATGATCGTATTTTGGAAAGGTATGAATTTCTGAAGGGACAGCAGGATGACTTGCTGGAAGCTAAACAGACTCTTCATAGTGTTATCGGTGAAATGGACGGAGAAATGCAGCGACGTTTTGAAGATACTTTCACAAAAATTCGTGCAGAATTTGAAGAAGTTTTCCGGGAATTGTTTGGAGGAGGACGTGCGGATCTTAAATTAACAGATCCTGATAATATGCTCGAAACGGGTGTGGATATTGTTGCCCAGCCACCAGGAAAAAAACTTCAGAATTTAAGTTTGCTTTCTGGTGGAGAGCGCGCCCTTACTGCCATAGCTCTTTTATTTTCCATCTTGCGTGTACGTCCGGTACCATTCTGTGTGCTCGATGAAGTAGAAGCGGCATTAGATGAAGCCAACGTGGATCGGTTTGCTCGCTTCTTGAAAGAATTCAGCGCGGATACACAGTTTATCGTTATTACCCACCGCAAAGGTACTATGGAAGAGTCAGACGTCTTATACGGGGTTACTATGCAGGAATCAGGGGTTTCCAAACTAGTATCTGTCCGCCTGGAAGAAACTCCTGAATTATTAGAAGCGTAGAAAGGATGAGTTGATGAGTTTTTTTAAGAAATTGAAAGATCGATTTGTAAAAGGAGAAGAAGAACAGCAGGAAAGTACTTCCCAGAACGAACCAATAAATGAATCACTAGAAGAAGCTGATTCATTTAACCCTTACACTGGAGAAGCCTATAAAGGTGGAGAAGTAGTTTACTCGAAAGCAGAAGAAGAGGAAAGACTGCGAAAGGAAGCTTTGGAGTCTGAAGAGAAATCCGCGGAGAAAGAAACAGAGGATTATGAGGACAAACTTGATAGACTTTCCGTACCTGCAGAACCTACGGAGGAAGCTTCAATAGCTTCCAAGTTTAAAAAAGGATTAGAGAAAACCAGGACCTCATTCTCAACTAAAATTAATGATTTAGTAGCAAAATACCGTACCGTAGATGAAGATTTCTTCGAGGAATTAGAAGAAATCCTGATCTCAGCCGATGTTGGGGTCAACACGGTTATGGAAATGATTGATGAACTGGAAATGGAAGTCAAACGAAGAAATATTAAAGATACAAGCCAGGTAAAAGAAGTTATTTCTGAAAAACTGGTAGAAATCTATTACGGAAACGATGAAGCAGAAGAGGTAGAAGGTTTGAATGAAAATCCGGATGGACCTACTGTTTACTTGTTTGTCGGGGTGAATGGTGTGGGTAAAACTACTACAATTGGTAAGCTTGCTCACCGCCTTAAATCTGAAGGCAAGAAAGTTACCTTAGCTGCAGGTGATACCTTTCGGGCGGGTGCTATTGAGCAATTAGATGCCTGGGGAGAGCGGGCAGGAGTCAATGTAATTAAGCACAGTGCAGGGAGTGATCCTGCTGCCGTCATTTATGATGGGATCCAATCGGCTAAGTCGCGAAATGCTGATGTGTTAATATGTGATACGGCTGGGCGTCTTCAAAATAAAGTAAACTTAATGAACGAACTATCCAAAGTTAAACGCGTTATTGAACGTGAAATTCCAAATGCTCCCCATGAAGTTCTTCTTGTGCTCGACGCTACTACAGGACAAAATGCTATGAGTCAGGCGAAGACGTTCTCGGAAGCAACCGACGTTTCAGGCATCGTCCTTACTAAACTGGACGGTACAGCAAAAGGCGGCATTGTTTTAGCGATACGAAAAGAACTTTCAATCCCTGTTAAACTGGTGGGACTGGGTGAAAAAGTAACAGATTTGGAACCATTTGATGCTCATGCATTTGTTTATGGATTATTCGCTGATATGGTGGAAGAATTCGATGAGGAAGCAGAAGAAAATCAAGCTTAAACCTTGACAGGTACTGAGTGCCT
Organism: Halobacillus alkaliphilus; assembly: GCF_900113125.1. Lineage (GTDB taxonomy): Bacteria > Bacillota > Bacilli > Bacillales > Halobacillaceae > Halobacillus > Halobacillus alkaliphilus. Next base: position 25,208 of record NZ_FOOG01000006.1, read on the forward strand.
CCGTTAGTATTTTTATGTAAAGGTATTTCACTTAACAAGGAGTGCTTCAAGGGTGCTTGAAAAAACGACACGTGTTAACTATCTGTTTGATTTTTATCAATCATTGTTGACTCCGAAACAAAGAAACTATATGGAATTATATTTTTTAGAAGACTACTCATTAGGTGAGATATCAGAAACCTTCGACGTTTCCCGTCAAGCGGTTTACGATAATATTCGCCGAACAGAAGCAATGTTAGAAGAATACGAAAAAAAGCTACTATTATACGAGAAATTCAGCAAGCGGCAGCAGGTCCTTAAGGAAATGGAAGCAGAAGTTAACCAAAGCAACCTTCCTCCCCGTTTCCAGGATTGGCTGGCGCAACTACAAGATTTAGAATAGGGGGGTCTCTTCGATGGCATTTGAAGGATTATCCGACCGTTTGCAGGAAACGATTAAGAAAATCAAAGGCAAAGGGAAGGTAGACGAGCAAGACGTAAAAGAGATGACTCGTGAAGTTCGTCTAGCCCTCCTCGAGGCCGACGTTAACTTTAAAGTAGTTAAGGACTTTGTTAAGCGCGTTCGTGAACGTGCCGTTGGGCAAGAGGTCATGGAAAGTCTGACACCAGGTCAGCAGGTTATTAAAGTAGTTAAGGAAGAATTGACCGATCTAATGGGCGGTGATGAAAGCAAAATTGCCGTTGCAAAGCGTCCACCTACTGTGATTATGATGGTGGGACTCCAGGGTGCAGGTAAAACGACCACGACCGGTAAACTTGCCAACGTACTGCGTAAAAATCATAATCGAAAACCGCTTCTGGCAGCTGCCGACGTTTATCGGCCAGCAGCTATTCAACAGTTGGAAACCATCGGTAAGCAGTTGACAATGCCAGTTCATTCCGAAGGCACTGAGGCAGACCCGGTTGACATTGCAAAGAATGCAATTGAAAAAGCGAAGGAAGACAATCATGATTACGTAATCGTGGATACAGCCGGCCGATTACATGTTGATGGAGAGTTGATGGGGGAACTTCAGCGGATAAAAGAAGCTGTTAACCCAGATGAAATTTTCCTTGTGGTCGATGCCATGACAGGTCAGGATGCTGTTAATGTAGCACAAAGCTTTGATGATCAGCTCGATATTACAGGAGTTCTTCTGACGAAACTAGATGGCGATACCCGCGGTGGTGCCGCACTATCGATCAAAGCTGTAACAGGAAAACCGATTAAGTATGCGGGTATGGGGGAAAAGCTGGATCAGCTCGAACCATTCCATCCGGAAAGGATGGCTTCACGTATTCTTGGAATGGGTGACATGCTTACTCTGATTGAGAAAGCACAGACGCAAGTAGATGAAAAACAAGCGAAAGAACTCGAATCGAAAATGCGTACCGCATCGTTTACGTTCGAAGACTTCCTGGACCAAATGGAGCAAGTTAAGAATATGGGGCCGCTTGATGAGATCATAAATATGATTCCTGGCGCTAACAAAATGAAAGGACTGAAGAATGCTTCGTTTGATGATAAACAAATCGTTCACGTCGAAGCAATAATCCAGTCTATGACCAAAAAAGAACGCCAGGACCCGTCGGTTATGAACGCGAGCCGGAAGAAACGGATTGCCAAAGGATCTGGCACCTCGGTTTCAGAAATTAACCGCCTATTGAAACAGTTTGAAGAAATGAAGAAAATGATGAAACAAATGAGTAATACTAAAGGCAAAAAAGGAAAAGGAATGAATTTTCCTTTTATGTAATGGAAAAGTCCTTTACACACAATTGAAGATCTGCTAAAATCTTTATCTGTGTGAAACATTTATAGAAATATGGAGGTTGTTAAAAATGGCAGTAAAAATTCGCCTTAAACGTATGGGATCTAAACGTAACCCATTTTACCGTGTAGTAGTTGCAGATTCACGTGCTCCACGTGATGGCCGTATCATTGAACAAATCGGCACATATAACCCAGTAGCTAACCCGATCGAGGTTAAACTTGATGCTGAGAAAGCAATGGACTGGATGTCTAATGGTGCTCAGCCAAGTGATACGGTACGTAACTTATTCTCTAAAGAAGGCATCATGAAGCAGTTCCACGAAAAGAAAAACCAAAAATAAAGTAGTGGTGATATCATGCAAGCCTTGATCGAAACGATTGTTACTCCGCTTGTCGATCAGCCAGACGCAGTAAAAGTGGATGTGAAGGAAGAAGAACATAAAATTGTTTATCATCTTTCCGTTCACCCTGATGACGTTGGAAAAGTGATCGGAAAAAACGGGCGGATTGCAAAAGCGATTCGAACGGTCGTTTATGCGGCCGGTTCCGATTCTGAAAAAAGAATCTATCTGGATATCATGTAAGAATAAACCAGTGTAATGGGGGCGAAGTAAAACTTCGTCGACCGCACTCACATTCTTTTCATGTAAAAGGGAGAGGGCTAACCTTTCCCTTTTTTACCATTTAGAGAGAAAAGAGAAAGGCGGTTCGTGGATGCAGATTATCCGGAAAATTCCTGTGAAGCAAGTCTTAACTGAATCCAGCCGTGAACTCTTAAGAGAGCGTTTTGAAAAGCAGACCAGTCAATTGGATCAGGAATGCCGCCAATTAGCTTTTGAACAAAAAAAGCTTGAGCGAAAGCCTGGAATGTCAAAACAAGAAGTAGAAAAACGCTTTTCTAAGGAGATTAGCCGTAGGAAAGATCAAATGCGGTGGATTACCGGCCAGCTTTCGCAGCTTTCCATTCTTCCTGATCATAGTGAATTGGAAACAGATGAAGTGGAAGCTATACTTACAGTAGAAGAAGGCGATGACTGGAAAACGGCCGTGACGGAGCAGCAAATTATCATTAAAGATGGAAAAGTTATACGAGCGAGGTAATTAAATTCATGGAAAAACAAATGTTTAATGTAGGGAAAATAATAAATACACACGGCATTAAAGGTGAAGTGAAGGTGCATCGTATCACAGATTTCGATGAACGCTTCCAGCCTGGTCAGCTTTTGTATTGGGTAAATGATACGAGTGAGCCTGTTTCTCTTGTAGTACGTTCCCACCGTATTCATAAGGGGTATGACCTGATTGCTTTTGAAGACCATACATCCATCAATGATGTAGAGGGTTATAAGAATGGTATGCTGATGGTAACTAAAGAGGAGCAGACAGAACTTGAGGAGCACGAGTTCTATTTTCGTGAAATAATCGGGTGCAAGGTTTATCTCGAATCTGGTGAAGAGATCGGACGTGTGAAAGAAATACTTACTCCCGGAGCTAATGATGTGTGGGTAGTTGAAAGGGCCAACAATTCCGATCTCCTTCTTCCATATATTGAGCCCGTCGTCAAACGAGTGGATCCGTCCCACCAACAAATCATCATTAATCCAATAGAGGGGCTGCTGGACTGATGCATATTGATATACTAACTTTGTTTCCTGAAATGTTCGATGGTGTACTAAATACATCGATTATGAAACGGGCACAGGATCGAGAAGCCTTTTCCTACCAATATGTTAATTTTCGTGAATTTACAGTTAACAAGCATAATAAAGTCGATGATTATCCTTATGGAGGCGGAGCGGGTCTGGTTTTAACTCCCCAGCCAATTTTCGATGCGGTAAACCATATTAAAGCCAATGTCTCTAATAAACCGCGTGTTATTCTAATGTGCCCTCAAGGTGAACCTTTTTCGCAAAAAAAGGCGGAAGAATTATCAGAAGAAGAACATCTGGTATTCATATGTGGTCATTATGAGGGGTATGATGAGCGGATTCGCAAAGAGCTTGTAACGGATGAGATATCTATTGGAGACTACGTATTAACCGGGGGAGAACTTGGAGCAATGGTCGTAATGGATTCTGTAGTCCGCTTGCTTCCAGGGGTGCTTGGAAATGAGCAGTCAGCTCCGGAGGATTCTTTTTCGAACGGATTACTGGAACATCCTCACTATACACGGCCGGCTGATTTTAGAGGTGAAAAGGTTCCGGAAGTACTACTATCAGGAAACCATGCTAAAATTGATGAGTGGCGCCACTACCAATCGCTCAGAAGAACGTATGAAAGACGTCCTGATTTGTTAACAAACAGGGAACTATCCGAAAAAGAACAAAAGTGGATTAATGAATGGAAAAATCGTTGATGATTGTTGAAGTTTAACAACTTGTATGGTATATTATACGTTGTGCTTAAACGTTCGGTTTAAGTGGAAAACGATGTTCCGCTGTCTCTTAGAGGGCAAGAGCATTAGTTAAAAAGGAGTGAAATACGATGCAACAACTTATTCATGACATTACAAAAGAACAGCTTCGTACGGATCACCCAAACTTCCGTCCAGGTGACACAGTTAAAGTGCACGTGAAGGTAGTAGAGGGCAGCCGTGAACGTATCCAGGTATTCGAAGGTGTTGTAATTAAACGTCAGAATGGCGGAATAAGCGAAACATTTACCGTTCGTAAGATTACTTACGGCGTAGGTGTTGAGCGTACATTCCCAGTACATTCTCCACGAGTTGCTAAGATTGAGCGTTCTCGTCGTGGTAAAGTACGTCAAGCACGTCTTTACTATCTACGTAACCTGCGCGGAAAAGCAGCTCGTATTAAAGAAATTATTTAATTTTAGTAGAAAGGAGCTTGCATCTGCCAAGCTCCTTTTTTCTAATCTTTCTAAGGGAGCGGGGTTGGATGAAAAAGCAATGGTTAGAGTGGGTTAAAGCCTTTGCGATAGCAGCAGTTTTAGCAGTAATTGTGCGTGTCTTTCTACTGGCTCCAGTTGTGGTTGAAGGACCATCCATGCTGAATACTCTTCATAGCGGTGACCATTTGATCGTAAGTAAGATTAATTATACCCTGGGAAACCCTGAAAGGTTTGATGTAGTAGTCTTCCACGCCACGGAAAGAAAAGACTACATCAAAAGAGTCATTGGTCTTCCTGGAGACACGATTAGTTATAATGATGATCAGTTATACATAAATGGAGAAGCATTCGAAGAACCTTATTTAGAGGAGCTTAAAAGCGACCTGCCAGAAGGAAAAGATTTGACAAACGATTTTACGATTGATCAATTACCAGGCAGTAATGAAGAAGTTCCAGAGGGTGAACTGTTAGTACTTGGTGATAACCGAAACAATTCAACAGACAGTCGGATGCTTGGTACGATTCCTGAAGAGCAGGTAGTAGGCGAAGCCGTCTTCTTATACTGGCCCTTGAATCGTATCAAATTCGTTAATTAGGAGTGATAGCGTGACGATACAATGGTACCCGGGACACATGGCTAAAGCAAAAAGGGAAGCATCAGAGAATTTAAAATTAGTTGATTTTGTGATCGAACTGGTTGATGCTCGTGCTCCACTTTCCTCACAAAACCCCATGCTTCATGGAATATTGCAAGACAAGCCCAAAATGATGGTTCTTATGAAAAAAGACTTGGCGGATCCTAAGGTAACAAAAGAGTGGCTGGACCATTTCAAAGAAAATGGGTTTCCTTCAATTGCGATTGAAGCAAACAATAAGCAGGATATCCAAGCAGTTATCAACCTTGGGAAAACTATAGGCAATGAAAAAATTGAAAAATTAAAAGCGAAGGGTGTTCGGCCGAGGGCTTCCAGAGCCATGATCCTCGGGATACCCAACGTTGGAAAATCAACTTTGATCAATCGACTTGCCAACAAAAGTATTGCAAAAACCGGGGATAAACCTGGGGTGACTAAGAAACAACAATGGATTAAAGTAAAAAATGAATTTGATCTGTTGGACACGCCTGGTATTTTGTGGCCTAAATTTGAAGAAGAAGAAGTAGGTTACCGACTTGCTTCGATTGGAACGATCAAAGACCAAATTTTGCCAACAGAAGATGTGGCGGCGTATGTTCTGGATTATTTACAAGCCTATTACCCTTCTATGCTTGAAGAACGTTATGGCTTTGAGAGTTATGATGACATTATGACAGCATTTGAATTGATAGGTAAGAAAAGAGGCTGTCTTGAGAGCGGGGGCCGTATTAATTTTGATAAAGTTTCAGATGTTATTCTACAGGATTTACGAAATGGTAAACTGGGTCTTATCAGTTTTGAACGTCCAGAATAAACGGAACGTAAACGCAACGTGAGAAGACTCACCTTGCGTTTTTTTCATTACAAAGCGAACGAACTTGTCCGATAAAGAAAATAGCGGAGGTTTTACATACGATGACAATCAAGACGATTGCCCAAATCAAAAAAGAATTAGTAGACGAAAGTGTAGAGGAAGAATATCTGGATTTGCTGCGCAGCGACAAGCGCAAAGGTGTACAAAAATTAATTGAACAATATGATAGGAGACAGGCTCAGAAACGAGAATATAAGCATCAATTTGAGCAGATGAAATCTTTTGAGTACTCCTGTAGAGAGAAAGGAACCCATATTATAGCAGGGATTGATGAAGCTGGCCGAGGTCCGCTGGCGGGCCCAGTAGTGGCAGCTGCCGTTATTCTTCCAGAGGATTACTATTTGGAGGGACTATATGACTCCAAAAAAATCCCGCTTGCTAAACGAGAAGAGTTTTTTCGGTGCATAAAAGCACATGCAGATTGTGGAATAGGAATTGTCTCTAACGAAGAAATTGATCAGTATAATATCTATCAAGCTACAAAATTAGCTATGAAGAGGGCGGTTATAGATCTTAACCAAGTACCTGAACATCTCCTCATTGATGCGATGCATTTAGAAGAAACAGAAGTTCCTCAGACTTATTTAGTTAAAGGTGACCAACGGAGTGTATCGATCGCAGCAGCAAGTATAATCGCAAAAGTAACGCGAGACCGGATTATGTCTGAGTGGCACGACAACTATCCTATGTATCATTTTCGATCCAACCAGGGGTATGGCACCAAAGAGCATTTAGAAGCTTTAAAAACGTACGGAGTGTCTCCACTGCATCGACGAAGCTTTGCCCCGGTCAAAGAGAACAGTTGAATATAAGGAAGGACGGAAAAATCAATGAATTTGATTTCAAGCCTGAGTAAATTAGTTCAACAACAGGAGGTGCAGGCTTCGCCCAAAACCGGCCAGGTAATAAATGGAAAGATTCTTGAACTCCTCCCTCAGAATCGTGCGGTTGTGCAATTAGGTTCTCAACAAGTGAAAGCTCAATTGGAAGCTTCGCTTACAAAAGGAAAATCTTATTTATTTCAGGTAGGCTCAACAGATCACAAAATTCAGTTGAAAGTAATTACTCAGTCAGACGAAAGCCAAGGGAAATCGACGGTAAAGCAGCTGTTAAACGAACTTGGAATTAAACCTACGAAAGAAAACCGTCTGCTTACTTCTCAGCTTATACAGAAAAGCATACCTTTCCAGGCGGCTGACCTTAAGCAGGCGGTTGCTTTGTATCAGCGTGAAGATGACAAAAAAGTTACCCGTGAAATTTTATTACAGATGCTTCAAAAACAGCTTCCGGTTAAAAATTCTGTTTATGAGGCTTTACATACTAAAAGAATGGATAGTTTATCTGAACTCATGAATCAGGTGCGTATAGAGGCTTCTAATAGTGAAACAGCTGCCGACAGGGCCGCAGTGTCTCTTATAACATCTTTAAAGGGAGAGCGTGCTTCTGTGTCTTTGAGGGAGTCATCTGTAGTAAAACTGATGACAGAAATCAACATAAACAGCCAGAACTCTTTTCTATTATTTAAGAAAGCCGGGATTCTTGATTCCAAGGTCTCTTACAACTCTTTTCAAGCCACGTGGACAGAATGGGCAGGAGCTCATAGTAAAGGTAACATAAATCACTCTTCTACTTATTTAGCGAGCCTTTCTAAAAAGCCAGCCCCTCCATTTCCTATGGCTATGGAAAAAATGGCTGGCAGGCTGAAGCAGATTTTCCATCAGCAACTTCAGCTGGAAGCCCCTGAACAACAGTCTTTGCATCGTGCTATGAATCAAGTTGAAAAAGTCTTAGTAAAGGATATCTCTTCTGGAAGTGATTATCTCCATGTTAAGCAAAATGCGATCGGAATCAAACAGTCCGTAATTGAAGATTTTCAATTTTTAAAAGAACGCGAAGTTCTAACAAAAATAAGCGCCCTTCACACAGAGGAAAAAAACCAAAAACTTTTACAAGATTTTTTGCGCGCCGCACCTACATTGTTCACTGAAGGGGAGTCAACGGAGAAGCAGCCCATTAGGGAAGGTTTGTCTGTTCTAAAGGAATGGCAGTCCAGGCAGCTGGATCCGATTCTTCGCCAAACATTGACTGAATGGATGGGGAGAGCGGCTGCTGAACTTTCAACCCTATCAGAGAAAGAAGCTATTTTTGTTAAAATGAAAACCATGCTAGATCTTACAGGATTGCAGGAAGAGTCACAGTCAAAAGCTACATCAGCCCAGGAAAAAGCGAGCACTCAAGAAAGTTCGCTGAAATCCTTGCTGCTCTCTAGTCTGCAGGATTCAAACAGCACCATTCGTCCGGAAACGGCTAAAAAAATGATTCAAATATTAAATGGGTTGCAACTGACAGCGCAGCAGGAAACGAGCCAGAGTTTGCAATTTTCGCTACAGTTTCCAGGAAACGTAATCGGCTCAGAAAACGATGTTTATTTAGATATGGAAGGTAGAAAAACGAAGGAAGGTAACATTGATCCTGATTATTGTCACATTGTGTTCTTTTTAGACTTGGATAACTTTAAAGAAACAATAATTAACTTAAATATAGTCTCCAGACGGGTAGGAGTAACAGTATTTAATCACGATTCATTCATAGAACTACCCATGGAAACGCATAAAGCAGCCTTAAAAAGTGGGCTTGAGGATATGGGGTATGAATTGATTTCTCTCAATATTAAGGAAATGAACAGTGCGGCACACACGTCCAGTAAAGACAACTCTCTAGCCGAATACAAGGAAGGAATTGATCTTCGAATATGAAAGGTAAGAGAAAAGAAGCGATTGCTCTCAGTTATCAATCAGATAACGAAGCGGCTCCAAAGGTTGTAGCAAAAGGTGCAGGCTATATAGCAGAAAATATAATGGAGAAAGCGAAAGACAAACAAGTACCCATTCAGGAGGACTCAACGTTAGTTGAACTGCTATCAGAATTAAATATTAATGAACAGATACCAGAAGAATTATATCACGTCGTAGCAGAGGTTTTTGCTTTTATCTATAAATCAGATAAAGATTATAAAGCTTAAAAAAACAGACTATATCAAAATAGATGGATATCTCTTCAATTAGTTTACATAACAATTTGTTTGTTAATTTGGTGAATTTTTCGACAGATATCTGCCTTTGTGTGGACAATTGATAGCGTTTTTTTATACAATGTACATGCAGTGAAATTTGATGGGAGGATGAAACATGAACATTCACGAGTATCAAGGTAAAGAAATAATGCGCGATTTTGGCGTTTCTGTGCCAAATGGCCATGTAGCTTATACCGTAGATGAGGCTGTTGAAGCAGCTCAGAAACTAGGCAGCGATGTAACCGTTGTAAAAGCACAAATCCATGCAGGCGGCAGAGGTAAAGCCGGTGGAGTTAAAATTGCTAAAAACCTCGATGATGTGCGTACATACGCTGAAGAAATTCTTGGTAAGACGCTTGTGACCCATCAGACTGGGCCGGAAGGAAAAGAAGTAAAGCGCTTACTGATTGAAGAAGGCTGCGATATTCAAAGCGAATATTATGTAGGCTTAGTACTTGACCGTGCCACAAGCAAAATTACGATGATGGCGTCTGAAGAAGGCGGTACAGAAATCGAAGAAGTGGCAGAAAAAACACCTGAAAAAATCTTTAAAGAAGTTATTGACCCTGTGACAGGACTAACACCTTTCCAGGCTCGCAGATTAGCATTTAATATTAACATTCCTAAAGAAGCATTAGGCAAAGCAGTTAAATTTATGCTTGGCCTTTACGATGTTTTTGTTAAAAAAGATTGCTCAGTTGCCGAAATTAACCCGCTCGTTACTACCGGTGAAGGTGAAGTGCTGGCGCTTGATTCTAAACTGAATTTTGATGACAATGCATTATTCCGTCAAAAAGATGTGGCCGAGCTACGTGATCTTGAAGAAGAAGATCCAAAAGAAGTAGAAGCTTCCAAGTATGACTTGAGCTATATTGCTCTTGATGGAAATATCGGCTGTATGGTTAACGGAGCAGGCCTTGCCATGGCAACGATGGATACGATTAAGCATTATAAAGGCGATCCAGCTAACTTCCTTGACGTTGGGGGCGGTGCCACCACTGAAAAAGTGACGGAAGCATTTAAAATCATCTTGTCTGATGAGAATGTAAAAGGTATTTACGTGAACATTTTTGGGGGCATTATGAAGTGCGATGTTATTGCTGAAGGTGTTGTTGAAGCCACCAAACAAATCGGGTTGACTCTTCCTCTTGTAGTCCGCCTGGAAGGTACGAACGTTGAACAAGGCAAGAAAATTCTGGATGAATCCGGATTGAATATTACTTCTGCAGACTCTATGGCGGAAGGCGCTCAAAAAATCGTAGAATTAGTAAAGTAAAGAAAGGCGGGGAAATCAGATGAGTGTATATATTAACAAAGATACAAAAGTTATTGTACAAGGGATTACAGGCTCTACCGCTTTGTTCCATACAAAACAGATGGTGGAGTATGGAACCCAGATCGTCGGTGGGGTTACACCTGGTAAAGGTGGGACAGAAGTTGAAGGGATTCCTGTTTTTAATACAGTGACTGAAGCTGTAGAAAAAACAGGAGCTAATGCTTCTGTTATTTATGTACCAGCTCCATTTGCCGCTGATGCGATCATGGAAGCAACCGACGCAGAAATGGATTTGGCTATCTGCATTACAGAACACATTCCGGTCTTAGATATGATTAAAGTGAAACGGTTTATGGAAGGCAAGAAAACGCGTCTTGTAGGACCTAACTGCCCAGGAGTAATTACTCCTGATGAGTGTAAAATCGGTATTATGCCTGGTTATATTCATAATAAAGGTCATGTGGGTGTTGTTTCTCGTTCAGGAACGCTTACCTACGAAGCAGTCCACCAACTTTCTGAAGCTGGAATCGGACAGTCTACAGCGGTTGGAATCGGTGGAGACCCTGTAAACGGAACAGATTTTATCGATGTACTGAAAGCTTTCAATGAAGATGATGATACAGAAGCGGTTATCATGATCGGTGAAATCGGAGGCACTGCAGAAGAAGAAGCAGCTGAATGGGTTAAAGAAAATATGAACAAACCAGTGGTTGGCTTTATCGGTGGACGCACTGCTCCTCCAGGAAAACGTATGGGCCATGCCGGTGCTATTATTTCTGGTGGAAAAGGAACAGCTGACGAGAAGATCCGCGTGATGAATGAATGTGGTATTCAAGTTGCAGAAACACCTTCCGTTATGGGAGATACTTTGATTAATGTTCTTAAAGATCAAGGTTTACTGGAGAAGTGTAAAACCGTTTAAACAGATTGGTTTCTTTATAGAATAAATGCGGTAACACGGAAGTATTTAAAAATTCTGCTCGTGTGCCCTTTTATCAACGGACAAACCATAATCGAAGTAGAATATTACTAAGAACCGTGTCTCTAAAGGCACGGTTCTATTATATGAAAAGAGGTTTGGTATGCAATCAGTAAAAGAAAACTTAATTTGTCTCCATCACGCCCCTCAAGTAACAAGGCCTCTCCTTAGAAAGATGTTTCAAATCGATCCTCAGCTTCAATTCCCTTTTACATCTACACCCGAACAAATTTCCCGACTATTATCAATTCCACTGCCTAGAGCGACGTCTATTCTCCATCATATTCATGACACTAATATAATGAGGAAACTCGACAATCATTTACAAAAGTATAAATGTGTTACATTCATGGATGACTTGTATCCGCCTTTGTTAAAGGCTATTCCAGACTCCCCGTTCGTCCTTTATATGACAGGAAATACCCAACTTTTAACCAATTCATTAGCTCTGAGCGTGGTAGGGACACGTACCCCTTCTTCTTACTCTCTACCAGCTATGAAATCGATTCTTATTCCCTTGATTCATTTTGGTTTTACATTAGTTAGTGGGATGGCCAAAGGAATTGATCAATATGCTCACCATCTTGCCAACCGTAATAATGGAACGACAATTGCCGTTCTTGGTTCTGGTTTTGATCATATCTACCCTACTAACGACATAGCTTTGTATCAATACTTATCTGAAAAGCAACTGGTAATTAGTGAATACCCTCCAGATCGAAAGGCTGAAAAATACCATTTCCCAGAACGCAACCGGATTATATCAGGGTTGACAGGGGCAACATTTGTAGTAGAAGCACGCTTAAGAAGTGGCTCCCTTATTACTGTAGATCAGGCTTTGGAGCAAGGAAGAGACGTATACGCTATGCCAGGTCTTGCGGGTAAGGCTACAAGTGAGGGCTGCCATAAAATGATTAATCAAGGGGCTAAGCTTGTACACAGTTACAAAGATATTCTTGAAGACTGGTTAGAAAAAATTTGAAAAATAGGAATTAAAGGTGTTACATTCAAGGTCAGTTGATAATGATTTTTCTAATACGAGGGAAAGGTATGTTTGACAAACGGTTTCATTGTATTTAATAATAGGGAAGATTTAAGTTAAGTAATGAAGATAGAGAAAACACCTCTATGGGAGGAACCGATATGGCAGATTATCTTGTAATCGTCGAATCACCTGCGAAAGCAAAAACGATCGAACGATACTTAGGAAAGAAATATAAAGTCAAAGCATCCCTCGGGCATGTGCGCGATTTGCCCAAAAGTCAGATGGGTGTAGATGTTGACAATGAATTTGAACCCAAATATATAACCATACGCGGGAAAGGACCTGTGTTAAAAGATTTAAAAACTGCAGCCAAGAAAGCAAAGAAAGTATATCTCGCTGCCGACCCTGATAGAGAAGGAGAGGCAATTGCCTGGCATTTAGCTCATAGTCTGGATATAGATGAATCGTCTGAATGCAGAGTGGTATTTAACGAAATTACGAAGGAAGCTATTAAAGATTCTTTCAAACAGCCTAGGACTATTGATTCTCATCTAGTAGACGCCCAGCAAGCCCGACGGATATTAGATCGTCTTGTGGGGTATAACATCAGTCCTATTTTATGGAAAAAAGTAAAAAAGGGCTTAAGTGCCGGCCGTGTTCAATCAGTAGCGCTTAAAATTATCGTTGATCGTGAAAATGAAATAAAGAAATTCGTCCCTGAAGAATATTGGACGATTGAAGCGGATTTCTTAAAGGATAAAGAGAAATTCGAAGGTTCATTTTATGGTGTCGACGGTAAGAAACAGGATTTGAAAAATGAAGAGGACGTCAAAACCATTCAACAGCGCTTGACAGGGAAAGATTTCTCTGTAGAAAAGGTAAATAAAAGAGAGAGAAAGCGTAATCCTTCTTTACCATTCACCACTTCATCCCTCCAACAGGAAGCAGCCCGTAAGCTGAATTTCCGGGCGAAAAAGACGATGATGATTGCGCAACAGCTCTACGAGGGAATCGATCTAGGTGGGAAGCAAGGTACCACTGGTCTAATCACTTATATGCGTACCGATTCAACACGCTTATCCAATTCCGCAAAAGATGATGCCAAACAATATATTGAAAATAACTTCGGAAGTGAGTACCTGGGTAATAGTAAGAATGCCAAGAAACAAGAAGGTGCACAAGATGCCCATGAAGCCATTCGTCCTACAGGAGCTGATCGAGACCCGAAGGCCATGAAGAGTATTCTTTCAAGGGATCAGTACCGCTTGTATAAATTGGTGTGGGACCGCTTTGTTTCAAGTCAAATGGCACCAGCTGTGCTGGATACCATGACCGTTCACTTGTATAACCAAGGAGTCGAGTTCCGTGCTACAGGTTCTGAAGTGAAATTTAAAGGGTTTATGAAAGTGTATATTGAAGGCAGAGATGATAATAAAAAAGAAAAAGATAAGCTGCTTCCTCATTTAGAAGAAGGAATGACCGTAAAAGCTGAAGAGATCACGCCCAATCAGCACTTTACTCAACCACCTCCGAGGTACACGGAAGCTCGACTGGTTAAAACCCTGGAAGAACTAGGGATTGGGCGTCCATCAACCTACGCGCCAACACTCGATACCATCCAGCGTCGTGGATATGTGGCTTTGGATAACAAACGTTTCGTGCCCACCGAATTAGGAGAAATTGTTCTTGAACAGCTAATTGAATACTTTCCTGAGATCATTGACCTCGATTTCACCAAAGAAATGGAAGATGACTTAGATGCAATTGAAGTTGGCAAAGAAGACTGGGTATCCATCATCGGTGACTTTTACAAAGATTTCCAACCCCGCTTGGAAAAAGCGGAAAAAGAAATGGAAGAGATAGAAATTAAAGATGAACCGGCAGGAATTGACTGTGAGAATTGCGGCCATGAGATGGTTTATAAGATGGGCCGTTATGGAAAATTTCTAGCCTGTTCGAACTTCCCTGAATGCCGCAATACGAAACCGATTCTTAAAAAGATCGGAGTCACATGTCCGAAGTGTCAAAAAGGGGACGTTGTCGAAAGGAAGAGCAAGAAGAACCGTAAGTTCTACGGCTGTGACCGATATCCGGAGTGTGAGTTCATATCCTGGGATAAACCAATCAGTCGGCCATGTCCTAAATGTGAGGCCTTGCTTGTGGAGAAGCGAGCTAAAAAAGGCACTCAAATTACATGTACCAATTGTGACTATAAAGAAGAACCACAATCATAGCCTGTGGTTATAAAAGGGAGAGTCTATGACTATTATAATAGTTATAGACTCTTTTCATTTTTTTGCTCAATTAAGCTTTGATGCTTAAATCTAAAGCTCTGTTAAAGTTTATTGTGTTTTACACAAGAAGTTATTACGCAATAGGGCCGTGTACTGTAAGACTTAGATTCGAGATAATGGTTCATAGGGAAGGTTTTGAGGGGAGTGATTCACTTTCCGATCCTTTATGACGCAGGGGTGTTTGACGTTGCCACAGGACGTGGCGGCCTTAGGCGAACATCCCTTGGGCTGAGCTGCCTCAGTCTAAGACTTCCAAGGTCTTACCGATCATGTGTATCCCGTAGGAGTCTTCATCATCCCTCTCCAGACCTCGCGTTATATAGCTCTCGGAGTACGTGATTATGAACTTGCTCCAAAAAAATCAGCCTATGATCAGCTCTAAACTTCTACCATGTCCAGGTGAATAAATCACTCAATAGCTGAATTTGAGGTTGATTCAGGACGCTGATCCCCCATCAGAGGGGTCCGTTTAGAATAGTATAGGAGGGTTGGTTAGAGAAATGAGGAGATTCCTGTGGGAGAAAGATCTAGGGGAGACCACACAGGGAGTGAAGGAAAGCGAGATATTTCTCCAGCAATCCTTTTCAATCTAATGTAAAGGTCGTTAATTATCCTTAAGCTGAGTCTTTCAGTATCAGGATCTATACCTTAAAATCAACACGGAAGTTTAACTGAGCCAAACCTAAAAATAAGCTCTCGATTATGTAGAGCCGGCTTGAGATACTATTAAGAAGTTATGGTGCTTTGAAAACGATGAGCATTTCTATGATTATTCAGTCTTGAATTGACACACTACTTATGGAAAGCTATAATTGCGGTTTGGTAAGAATAAATACTTGACAGGTAAATGATTCCACCTCATCCCTGTTTATTTCCATAATGAGTTATTTTTTTCAATTCATTTGGAAACAATTCAGAATTTTGTTACATTTTCATTAATATCATTGTGATTACGATTACAAGTGTGATAAAATTTAAACGCCTTTGTGAGGTGAACTATGGGAGAGTTTCAAACTTATAAGCAGATGTATCTTGAGTACTTACAAATAGAAAAAAATGCATCGCCACTTACAGTGGAAAATTATTCTATCGATATGAATGAATTTGCAAAGTTTTTACAAGCGGAACAATTGAAACTTGTGGATTGTGACTATTCATCCATACGTGTTTATTTATCACAACTACATGCGAATCTACTTTCTAGAAGAACGGTATCCAGAAAGATATCCAGCTTGAGAAGTTTTTTTCGTTTTCTTGAGCGGGAACAAATTGTCACAAAAAACCCTTTTCTAAATGTTTCACTCCCTAAGGAAGCCAATCCTATCCCTGATTTTTTCTATCAGGAGGAACTGAAGCATTTGTTTACGGTCAGCGATAAAAAAAATCCTCTGGGTCAACGAAATCAAGCATTGATTGAATTATTATATGGCACTGGTATTAGGGTAAGTGAAGCGACCCGGATCGAACTGCACGATATTGATTTTTCTCTTTCTACTTTACTCG
This sequence comes from Halobacillus alkaliphilus, assembly GCF_900113125.1. GTDB lineage: Bacteria > Bacillota > Bacilli > Bacillales > Halobacillaceae > Halobacillus > Halobacillus alkaliphilus. The sequence goes on from NZ_FOOG01000006.1 coordinate 41,430, forward strand.
TGCACGGGAAAGGCAGAAAGGAAAGATATGTGCCTTTTGGACAATTTGCCAGTCAGGCCATGCAATCCTATATAGAAGATGGAAGAAGAGTACTTCAGCAAAAGAATTCTAATCCTACCCCTGTACTATTTTTAAATTCTAAAGGAGCACCTTTAACGTCCCGTGGCATTCGAATGATTCTCAATAAAATGGTAGAGAAGGCTGCGTTAACCGTAGATATACATCCTCATAAACTGAGACATTCATTCGCTACTCATATGCTTAATGAAGGAGCAGATCTTCGTTCCGTGCAGGAATTACTAGGTCATGAGCATTTATCTTCAACCCAGATTTATACCCATGTAACTAAAGATCGATTACGGCATGTTTATATGAACAGCCATCCAAGAGCAAATAAATGAGGTGAGAATATGGAACAACAATTCCACGCAACAACGATATTTGCTGTCCAGCACAATGGTCAGTGTGCGATGAGTGGTGATGGGCAGGTGACGCTTGGGAACCAGGTGGTTATGAAGCATAAAGCACGAAAAGTACGCCGACTCTACAATGATCAAGTTTTGGCAGGCTTTGCGGGATCTGTAGCAGATGCCTTTACTTTGTTTGAAAAGTTTGAAGGAAAGCTCGAAAGTTTTGATGGCAATTTAGCAAGAGCTTCCGTTGAGTTAGCCAAGGAGTGGCGCAGTGATCGTGTATTGAGAAAGCTTGAAGCCATGCTTATTGTGATGGATCGTAATCACATGTTTCTAGTATCCGGTACTGGGGAAGTTATAGAACCGGATGATGGAATTTTGGCTATAGGCTCAGGTGGTAATTTCGCTTTAAGTGCAGGTCGTGCTCTTAAACGTTACTCACCTGATCAGTCCGCTGAACAAATCGCTCAAGCCGCATTAGAAATAGCAGGAGAAATCTGTGTGTTTACAAATGATCAAATTATCCTGGAAGTTCTCAAATAAGGGGGACCTTTGCAATGTCGTTGAATTTAACACCTAAACAAATTGTAGAAAAACTCGATCAATATATTATAGGACAGAATAGTGCAAAGAAATCCGTTGCTATAGCTCTTAGAAATCGATATCGCCGTATGCAGTTAACCGGTGATATCCGCGACGAAATTGTACCTAAAAATATTCTTATGATGGGGCCGACCGGTGTAGGAAAAACAGAAATTGCCCGCAGACTAGCGAAATTGGTAGGTGCGCCATTTGTTAAAGTTGAAGCCACTAAGTTCACTGAAGTTGGCTATGTGGGCCGTGATGTCGAATCTATGGTTCGAGATCTTGTGGAAATGGCTGTACGAATGGTAAAAGAAGAAAAAATGGAAGAAGTCAAGGAAAGGGCAGAAGAACAGGCTAATAAGCGGCTTGTAAAACTCCTTGTTCCCTCCAAGAAGAAGCAGCAGCAGAATAATTTTAAAAACCCGCTCGAAATGTTTTTTAATCAGGGAGATCAGCAGGAAAGTGAACCACAGCCGACGCAGGAAGAAAAAGAAATCGAAACTAAGCGAAGCCGTATTCGTCAGCAGTTGGATATGGGGGAGCTTGAAGACCGTATGGTTACGATTGAAGTGGAAGAATCGCAATCCTCTATGTTTGATATGATGCAAGGATCAGGAATGGAACAAATGGGGATGAACATGCAAGATGCATTTAGCCAGTTCATGCCTAAAAAAACCAAAAAGAGAAAGCTGCCCGTTTCTGAAGCTCGTAAAGTCCTTACTCAGGAAGAAGCAAGTAAATTAGTAGATATGGATGAAGTAGGACAGGAAGCTGTAAACAAAGTTGAACAGTCAGGTATGATTTTTATTGATGAAATCGATAAGGTAGCCGCAAAAGGGGACAATCAAGCTAATGTTTCCCGAGAAGGTGTTCAGCGTGATATTCTTCCCATTGTAGAAGGCTCGACAATTGTGACTAAATACGGTGCCGTTTCAACTGATCACATTTTGTTTATTGCCGCAGGTGCCTTTCATATGGCCAAACCTTCTGATCTAATTCCTGAGCTGCAGGGAAGATTCCCGATTCGTGTGGAACTTAATAAGCTTAACGTACAGGACTTCCGAAACATCTTAGTGGAACCTTCCAATGCTTTGTTAAAACAATATAAGGCACTATTAGAAATTGAAGGTATAAAGGTTGAATTTTCTGACGATGCTATTACTAGACTCGCAGAGATTGCTCATGAAGTGAATCAGGAAACGGACAATATTGGTGCGAGACGACTTCATACCATTTTGGAAAAGTTATTAGAGGACTTGTCATTTGAAGCACCGGATGTAATGATGGAAACCATTGAAATTACGCCACAATATGTTGACAGCAAACTGTCCTCTATTGTAAAAAATAAAGATCTTAGTCGTTTTATTTTATAGACAAACCATAAGGAGGAATAACACATGAAATTATTAGATCGTGCCAGAAGAATCAATGCTATGCTGCAGAAAACTACAGGGAAATCGGTGGATTTTAATGATATGTCCGCAACAATGAGAGATGTGATCGAAGCAAATACATTTGTATTGAGCCGCCGAGGTAAACTTCTTGGATTTGCTATTAATCAGGAAATTGAAAATGAGCGAATGAAGACGATGCTGACTGAACGCCAATTTCCACAAGAATATACTCAGAACTTATTTAATATCCAGGAAACAACTCCTGATATTGATATCGATAGTGAATATACGGCTTTCCCTGTTGAAAACCGGGAATTGTTTGAGCAGGGTTTAACTACCATTGTTCCGATCATCGGAGGAGGTCAGCGATTAGGTACTCTAATTCTAAGTCGAATTAACAGAAGCTTTAACGACGATGACCTTCTGCTTGCTGAATACGGTGCAACAGTAGTTGGAATGGAAATCCTCCATGAGAAAACGGAGGAGATTGAACAGGAAGCTCGTAGTAAAGCTGTTGTTCAAATGGCGATTAGTTCTTTATCCTATAGCGAGTTGGAAGCTATTGAGCATATTTTTGAAGAACTTGAAGGAAACGAAGGGCTGCTTGTTGCCAGCAAAATAGCGGATCGCGTAGGAATTACCCGTTCGGTAATTGTCAATGCTTTACGTAAGTTAGAGAGTGCTGGAGTTATTGAGTCTCGTTCATTAGGTATGAAAGGAACGTATATTAAAGTCTTGAACAATAACTTCCTAGTGGAGCTTCAAAAACTTCGCACAAGTTAAATACAGAAAAACCGCTGCTTTTAAGAAAGCAGCGGTTTTTTATATTCGAAAATTGGAAAAACAAGGTTATAAATCCATCTAAAGTACATTTTTATAAAATTTGTGTAAATCTAATTTATTTACCGAACAAACTATGTAATAATGTTCATTATAATAGTATTTTCGACAAAAACCATTATAAACCATTACTTTAGGTTTAAAGTCCCTGATTATTTAGTTCTATTTATAGAGTGAGTAAAAAAATACTGATGTACTACATAGACAGAGGTATACAAACTTTTTTACAATTAGGTTTGTGAACCTAAAAACATGCCGAACGAGGTGATTATGCTGAACTTATTTAATGATACCTTTAATACACTAGAAAAATCCTTAAACTATGCTTTAGAAAAGAACCGTGCCATATCTAACAATATATCCAACGTGGATACTCCTGGCTATAAAGCTAAAGATGTTGTTTTTAAAGATCACTTAAACCGCGCTGAGGCTTCTCTTTCAGCCAAAAAAACCAGTCAAAAACATATCGATTTTCAGAATAGAGAATCCGTCTCCTACAATACAACCACAAACAATAGTACTACATATAACCACAATGGAAATAACGTCGACATTGATAAAGAGATGAGCAGCTTGGCTCAGAACCAGATTTATTATCAAGCTCTGGCTGATCGCATGAGTGGTAAGTTCAGAAGTATGGAATCCGTTATTAAAGGAGGAAATTAACCGTGGGGATTTTTGATGCATTGAATACAAGTGCCAGTGGATTGACAGCCCAGCGGCTGAGAATGGATGTGGCTTCCTCTAATGTGGCAAATGCAAACTCCACAAGAGCTGAACTTAATGAAGAGGGAGAATGGGAACCTTATCGCAGAAAAATGGTCGTATTTGAACCAAAAGCTCAAAGCTTTAAGTCTTACCTTGAAAATGCCTCCCGACTTTCAACTCAATCCGGAAGCACTCAGGGTGTAAAAGCTTCAAAGATTGTGGAGGATGAGAAACCTTTCAAACAGGTGTTTAACCCGGACCACCCCGATGCTAATTCAGAAGGGTATGTCCAGACTCCTAACGTAGATCCTTTACAGGAAATGGTAGATATGATGAGTGCTACACGTTCTTACGAAGCTAATGTAACTTCTCTTAATGCCTCCAAAAGTATGCTGATGAAAGCTCTGGAAATAGGAAGATAACGAGAAGGAGAGATTAAATGCCAGATTTAAATACTATAACGGGATTACCGTCGGTCCAATCAAATACTCTTTCACCTCGAATAAACCCGGGCAGCTCCCCTGCAGAGGCTCAAGTCAAGTTTGCTGATCAATTGAAAAATGCAATCGATCAAGTGAATCAAACCCAGGTCGAATCAGATCAGAAAACAAAAGCCCTGGCAAGTGGTGAGATTGATAACCTGCATGAAGTGATGATTACTTCAAAGAAAGCCAGTATTACTATGCAAACATCGGTAGAAGTGAGAAATAAAGTGGTAGAAGCATATAAAGAAATTATGCGAATGCAAGTGTAATACACCTTACACAAATTATTAAAAGATTCGTTGAGAGTGTGCTTTTTTTGGGGGCAGTTATGAAAGAAAAACTAGTACAGTACAAAAATCGTATTATTTCGTTTTGGAGAGAAAGAAGCAAAGGTCAAAAAACCGCCATGATTGGCGGTGCCGGAGCTATCCTTTTATTAGTAGCCATAGTGAGCATTTTTGCATCCAATACAAAAATGGTTCCTCTCTACAAGGATTTAACGATCCAGGAAATTGGACAGGTTAAAACAGAACTGGACACCAGAGGAGTTTCATACGAATTGGAAGAAAATGGCACTTCAATACTTGTTCCAGAACCTCAGGCAGAGACGTTGCTTGTGGATTTAGCTGCGGCAGGACTTCCGAGCAGCGGTTCCATTGATTATGGATTTTTCAGTGATAATACGTCATGGGGAATGACGGATAATGAGTTTAATATGATTAAGCTGGACGCGATGCAAAGCGAGCTTGCCAACATGATGATGGGAATCGGTGGAATTCAGGATGCAAAAGTTATGATTAACATTCCAGAAGAAGAAGTATTTGCATCCGAGACTGAGCAAACAGCCTCCGCCTCGATCGTACTGACTGTTCAACCTGGATATCAGATGGAGAACAATCAAATAGAAGCTCTTTATAACCTTGCTTCTAAATCCGTTCCTAACTTGTCTAAAGATAATATCGTAATCATGGATCAAAACTTTAAGTATTTTGATTTAAATAATTCAAATTCACCTGAAAGCCAAGACGCTTATACATATCAGCAGAATGTGAAAAAAAATATTGAGCGTGACATTAAACAAGATGTCCAGCGTATGCTTGGCAGGATGATTGGTCAGCAGAAAGTGATAGCAACAGTCACAACAGACATTGATTTTACAAAAGAAAATCGTGTGGAAGAGCTGGTAGAGCCTGTTGACCCTGAAACTATGGAAGGACTGCCGGTCAGTATAGAACGGATCGAAGAAACCTATGAAGGAGGAATACCTGAGGGAGGGGTCCCGGGGGCAGGAGAGGAAGATGTAGCGAATTACCCTGCAGATGCTGAAGGATCTAACGGAGATTATGAAATGAACCGTGAAACGATCAATAATGAATTTAACCGTATTAAGAGAAATATTGAGGAAAGCCCTTTTAAAGTAAGAGATCTTGGGATTCAGGTAGCTATTGATAGTACAAAAGGTGCTGATGACCAAGGATCTGTTGAACTCTTATCTGCAGAAGAGCAGCAAACCGTTGAGGAAAGCGTACAGTCAATCCTTAACTCAATGATTACAACATCCATTAATGAAAGTTATGGAGAAGTGAACCCGGAGGAAAAAATATCAATCGTTTTTCAAGAATTCAGTGAACAGCCTTCCCCTTCTCAGCCAACTCATGGAATTCCGATGTGGATGTACGCAATAGGAGCCGTTCTTGTAATTGTTATTGTAGTGCTAATCGTTTTGCTAATGAGAAGAAGAAGGCAAGAAGAAGAAGAGGAAATTTATGAAGAAACTGTAGAAGAGGAAATACCTCCCTTTGTCCCAGGCATTGAAGAAAAGGTGACCGCTTCCACTCAACAGAGAGAACAGTTAGAAAAAATGGCAAAAGAAAAACCGGAAGAATTTGCTGAATTATTGCGATCATGGATCGCGGAAGAATAAGGGAGGGTTCTTCAATGGCCTTGAAAAAGTCAGAGTTATCTGGAAAGCAGAAAGCAGCTGTCCTCTTAATCTCTTTAGGACCGGATGTAGCCGCACAGGTATACAAACACTTAAACGAAGAAGAAATAGAACAATTAACACTCGAAATATCTTCAGTTCAAAAAGTAAATTCAAAACAGAAAGAAGAAATATTAGAACAATTCTATCAGATTGCTTTGGCGCAGGATTATGTCTCTCAAGGAGGGGTTGGCTATGCCAAAACCATCCTCGAAAAAGCTTTGGGGGAAGACGAAGCATCCAACATTATCGGACGCTTGACATCTTCTCTTCAAGTGAAGCCTTTTGATTTTGCAAGGAAAGCTGAACCTGCTCAGATTTTGAATTTTATTCAAAATGAACACCCTCAAACGATTGCTCTCGTTTTATCTTATTTGGATGCAGCCCAGTCCGGCCAGATTCTTTCTGAACTTCCTCAGGAGCTGCAAGCTGATGTTGCACGCAGAATTGCTACGATGGAATCCACTTCTCCTGAGATTATCAATCAGGTGGAGCAGATACTTGAAAAAAAACTTTCAGCCACAGTAACCCATGACTATACAGAAACAGGGGGCATTCAAGCCGTGGTAGAAGTGCTCAATGGAGTCGATCGAAGTACGGAACGAACAATATTGGACTCATTAGAAATTCAGGATCCAGAACTAGCCGAGGAAATTAAAAAACGCATGTTCGTTTTCGAGGATATTGTCTCACTGGATAATCGAGCAATTCAAAGGGTCATTCGCGAGGTTGAAAATGAAGATCTTCGCTTATCATTGAAAATTTCGAGTGATGAAGTTAAAAATCTAGTGTTTTCCAATATGTCCCAGCGAATGGCTGAAACGTTTGAAGAAGAGATGGAAGTTATGGGGCCTGTACGCTTACGTGATGTAGAAGAGGCTCAAACAAGAGTTGTAGCTACCATTAGACGCTTAGAAGATGTGGGTGAAATCGTGGTAGCTCGCGGCGGAGGTGACGACATTATTGTCTAGTTTCAATCAAGGTTCACAACGTATTATTCAGATTAAGCCTGTTGAAAAGCTAACGCCAGCTGTATCCATGGAAGAAAGTCTTAGCAGTGAACAAGAGCTTGCGGAGCAAAAGAGGCAGCAAGCTGAAAAAGTTTTAGAAGAGGCACGGGAAGAGGCTTCACAATTGCTGCAAGCAGCAGAACATAAAATAGATGCAGATAAGAAAGCCTGGGAGGAAGAAAGAATTCAATTGGTTCAGGCCGCAGAAAAAGAAGGCTACCAAGCTGGTGTAACTCAAGGTTATCAGGATTACACGGAAAAGTTGGAAGAAGCAAATCATATTATTGCGAAAGCGAACCAATCTTATCATTCGATTGTAGGGTCGAGTGAAGAAACCATTGTTGAAATTGCTCTGCGTGCAGCTGAAAAAATATTAAACTGCCATTTGGAAGACCATCCGGAGTCTTTTTCGAACCTTGTTAAAAAAGTAGTTAAAGAAGTTCAGGAGCAGCCTGAAATAGCCATTTATGTTCATCCTGATCAATATGGCTATCTACAGTCCCAGGCAGAAGAATTACAGAGAATGACGAGTTTGAAAACCAACTTATCTATCTATGTAAAAGATGAGATGGAGCCTTTTTCATGTGTGCTTGAAACCCCTTTCGGACGCATTGATGCTGGGATTGACAGTCAGCTGAAAGAATTGAGAGAAAAAGTTTTCCGTGTGGTTCAAGAGGTGGCTCCTTATGAATAAAGACACTTATTTACAAGTCATTGATCAATCAGACACCTTTAAGCGTTACGGCCGAATTCACCGAGTGGTAGGCTTGATGGTGGAGTCAAAGGGACCAGAAGCTTCGATCGGAGATTTATGCTATATCCATTCACATTCTGACCGGAACCAGTCCATTGCTGCGGAAGTGGTTGGTTTCAACCGAGAAAATATTCTCCTTATGCCTTATAAAGAAATGCGAGATATCAGTCCTGGGAGTTTAGTTGAAGCAACAGGCGAACCTATGAAAGTTAAAACTGGAACAGGATTGATAGGGAAGATCCTGGATGCGACAGGGCAGCCGCTGGACGGTCGTTCACTACCCAAAGGCTTAACCATGTACCCTACAGATCAGTCCCCTCCTAATCCGTTATCAAGGCCCACTATTAAAGAGCCGATTCAAGTAGGAGTTCGTGCAATTGATTCTTTGTTAACTGTTGGAAAAGGACAACGGGTAGGTATATTTGCAGGAAGCGGTGTGGGTAAAAGTACTCTTATGGGAATGATTTCAAGAAACAGTTCCGCCGATTTAAATGTTATAGCCCTCATAGGTGAGCGTGGAAGAGAAGTGAGAGAATTCATTGAAAACGATCTAGGAGAAGAAGGGCTAAAACGTTCCATTGTTATCGTAGCTACATCTGATCAGCCAGCTCTTATGAGAACTAAAGGAGCCTATACTGCTACTGCGATAAGCGAGTACTTTAGAGATCTTGGCTACAACGTCAATTTGATGATGGATTCCGTAACCCGCTTTGCCATGGCTCAGCGTGAAATCGGACTTGCGACAGGGGAGCCTCCCACCACCAAAGGTTACACACCTTCCGTATTTGCTCTCTTACCCAAGCTACTTGAGAGAACCGGCACGAGCAGTAAAGGAACGATTACAGCTTTTTACACAGTACTGGTTGATGGAGACGATTTGAATGAACCGGTATCAGACACGGTGCGAGGGATACTTGATGGACACTTTGTACTGGATCGAAACCTTGCAGAACAGGGCCAATTTCCAGCAATAAACATATTAAGATCAATCAGCCGAGTAATGAAGCAGATTACATCAGATGAACATAAACAATCAGCCGAACGCCTTCGTGCTTTGCTTGCGAGGTACGAGGAAAATAGTGAACTGATTCAAATAGGAGCTTATAAAAAAGGCAGCAGTAAAGATATTGATCAGGCGATTCATTATCATCCTTCCATCATTAATTTTCTGAAGCAAGGTGTACAAGAACCTTCAAGTTTTGAAGGATCCCAGGATTTGCTAAAACAGTTATTTACATAGGAGTGGAAATTGTATGGCTCATTTGCGTTCTTATCATAAAATTAAGGATTTAAGGGACCGGGAGAGAACAGAGCAAGAGAAACATCATCAATCTCAAGTCGAGGCATTCGAACAGAAAGCAACCCAACTGTATGAGGTATTGAAGCAAAAAGAAGAAGCCGAGCACTCATTCCATCAGACCCTTTCCAAAAGAACTATTCAGGCTATGACTTTTATTCAGCACCAGCAATACATAGAGCGCTTAGAAGAACGTATTGATTTGCTGCAGCCTGAAGTTCAAAACGCCCGCCAGGCCATGTACAACTCCCAGGAAAAATTAACAGACGCTTATGTAGAAGTGAAGAAATTTGAAAAGCTCATCGAACAAAAGCAGAAAAAGCACCAAAAATGGGTTAAAGATGAAGAAAATAAACAAATGGATGATATGTCCATGAGACAATTTTTAAATTTCCAAAGTAGGTGAGGTCATGGCAAAGAAAATAACTGATAAGCAGCAAGGCAGTAAACTTCAATGGTTCTTTTTTGTAATTATCATTCCCATAGTGTTTGCCATCACCTTAGCTTGGATTGTCTTAACTCTTCTCGGTGTGAATGTTACAGAAGAAGCTGGCAAGTATGTAAGTAAAGTGCCAGGGATATCTCAAAGTGCTTCTACTCCAGAGCAAGAAAATATCAAATCAAACAACAAGGAACTTCAATCTTCTCTTGACGCCAGGAATGAAGAGATTGAGCTTCTTGAAGAAGAACTCAGTGCGAAACAGACAGAGATTGATGAACTTGAACAAAAGGTAGTTAAATTAGAGGCTGATTTAGAAACGGCCCAGGAAGAAAAAGAAGAAAAACCTGAGAATGAGAAAGTGATGAACATGGCTTCTTCCTTTCAACAAATGGACCCTGAAGAAGCGGCGCCTATTGTGGAGAACATGAGTCAAGAGCTTGCTATCCAGGTTCTTGAAAATGTGTCAAGTGAAGAAAGGGGGCTGATCTTTGGTCAAATGAGTCCAGAAGCAGCCGCAGGAATCGCTGGTGAAATGATTGACTCAACTGAAGATTAAGGGCCGTTTACTTGAAAGGAGGTGAATACAATGAATCTTGTCCATCAGTTGTTTAGCACTGCAGGGTCCCGTCCGCTGCTTCTATTTAACTCGTCAACAGAAGGTAAGAATACCAAGGGATCATTTCAAAACTTATTATCCACCCTTCAAGAAAATAGGGAGAGTTTAAATGGTGCGGACAAGACAGATATAGGTCCAATTGATGAAATGATTCAGAAGCTTCGCAATCAATTGAACGAACTGTTTACCGAACTGAAGTCCTATCAACAAGAAAGAGATCAAGGAAATGGACAGGAGTTAAAACAACTAGAACAGCTGGCTGAGCTCCAAATTCAATTTGAAACTGATGTGATTATGCCTTCAGATTTGAACATATTAACGAGTTTCGAGTCCGCCCTTAAAATGCTTCAAGGAGTCATTAAAACGGGTGAAGCAGAAGGAGATAATTCGAAAGAAGAGACTAGTATGGTGGAAGACCAAAAGGTTTTAGATCTCTTTCAAACCATCAATCAAACCATAAACTTGATTCAGAAAGTACTTAAAGGCACTGAGGAGCAAAAAAAGAAAATGTCGAATAACACCCAATTTTTTGCCACCCCTATTTCTTCGAACATGACACAATTGGAAAAAAGCCGATTATTTAATAACTTTGAGCAAAAGGAAATTGATCTCCAAAAATTATGGATTAAGTTCCGGCAAAACATTCATAGTCTGGAAAACTATAATAGGGGTGCTCACTCTCGAGCTAATGGTTATTCAACCAGAGTATTAGTTATTAAAGATGTCATTCAATCGATCTCCCAAATATCCAATCAAGTACCTGAGGAAAAATGGACATCCATGCTGAGCAAGCTAACAGAGCAAGGAACTGAATTTGAAAACAAGCTGTTTAGAGGTTTATGGCATACCTATCAGAATAGACAAACTGTTCCGCCTGGTTATCAAAGGTTGTCGCCTATTAATGGAAAGGAAATGGGGAAGTGGATTTCGCAGTATATAGAAAAGCATACGGACCATTCTGGAACATCGATATCTTCTCTTCAGACCATGCCGATTTCGAGAGTAGAGCAACATGTCATTCAGGTCCATCAGAACCAGTCGTCTTCTTCTGTCCCAAACCAGTTTATGAAAGAACTGGAACGTATTCTCCAGTCCAGTCGGTGGTTTACCAGCAAGCCGGGCAGCATGGAAATGCAGTTAAGACTTAAGCCTAACAATCTTGGGGAGATGATGGTGAAATTTGCACAGATAAATGGTGAACTAACCGTAAAGATTATTGCTAGCAGTCAAGCAGCGAAAGAAATGCTGGAAAGTAATATGGGGCAGTTGCGTCATATGTTCTCTCCTCAGCAGGTCGTAGTTGAAAAGAATGAAGGATTATCTGATCAGCAATCATTCTATTCCTTTGATGAGGAGCAAGACGGACACGAAGAACAAAAAGATAAACAATCAAATCAGGTAAATTCGAATAGTGAAGATAAGTCTGAGGATGAAATGTCTTTTTACGATATTTTAATGAATGAGAAAGTTTAGGTGATGACATGAATACGATTGATCCGTCCTACTATTTAAAAAATCAGCCAGCTGCTGGGAGCACAAATTCCTCACTCGGAAAAGATGATTTTTTAAAGATTTTAATGGCGCAAATTCAAAATCAAAATCCTCTTGACCCGATGAAAGATAAAGAGTTTATATCCCAGATGACCCAGTTTTCTAACTTGGAACAAATGACGAATATGTCTCAGTCTATGGAGCAATTTTTAGAAACTCAAAGTCTACCGCCCCTGATCCAATATAGCAGCTTGATAGGTAAGGAGGTCACCTATCCGTTGATTAATGAAGAAACGGGGATTGAGGAGCGTCAGGAAAAAGGAGTAGTTACATCCGTCGTTCAAAAAGACGGAAATACCTCCCTTGAGTTGAATTCAGGCCTTAAACTGCCCGTCAACCAAATTACATCTGTTAGTGAAACAGGTGAAGAGAGTTCCGGTGAATAGATTGGATCCCCGCATTCATCAATTTCACCAACCACTGCAGACGCCTCAAAAGAATAAAGCGAAGACAAAAACTGATACCTCCTTTCAAAAGGTCTTTCATGAGGCTCAAACATTAAAAATAAGTAAACATGCAGAAAAGCGGTTAAAACAACGGAATATAGAAATTGATGAGACCAAATGGAATGAGATTTCAAATAAGATGGCGGAAGCCAAATCTAAAGGCGTAACGGACAGTTTAGTCATTACTAACCAGGCAGCTTTTGTAGTAAGTACTAAAAATAACACCGTAGTTACAGCTCTTGGAAGAGAAGAAGCTGCGTCTCAAATATTTACAAACATTAATGGCACCATTGTTTTAGAAGATTAGGCTGGACCCTCAAGGGAGGCCGTATGACCGCTGACTGATGGAAGCGGCTGATCAAATTAAAAATGAGAGGAATGTTGCAACATGCTACGTTCAATGTATGCGGGTATTTCCGGAATGAAAGGCTTTCAAACACAGTTAGATACGATTGGAAATAACATTGCCAATGTAAATACGTACGGATACAAAAAAGGGCGCGTTACATTTCAGGATATGATGAGTCAAACGATGACAGGAGCTCAGGGGCCTACTGAGGGAGCAAATGGCAACACGCGAGGAGGTTTGAACCCTTCTCAAGTAGGGCTGGGCTCTCAAACAGGATCCATTGATACAATCCATACTCAAGGCAATCGCCAGACCACGAATCGCCCCTTGGATTTGTCTCTTGAAGGAGACGGGATGTTTATGCTTGCCGAGGGTGGAACGGGGGACATTGATACTGACGGGAAAGCATTCAACCTTGACAACGTGAATACGAGCTTTACCAGAGCAGGAAATTTCTATTTGGATTCTGAAGGGGCAATCGTGAACAATGAAGGAAAATACTTAGTTGGTGAACCTTATACCATAAACCAGAACGGTTCTAATACCGCACAAAACAATGTTGGAATTATTACCATTCCTGAAGACGCCCAGAGTTTTAGTATCCAGCCGGACGGTGCTGTAAGTTATGTAGATGTTGATGGTACACCTAAAGTAGCAGGGCAAATCAGGCTGGCCAACTTTGCTAACCCGAGCGGTCTTGAAAAGCTTGGCGGCAATTCCTATCGGTACACCGCTAACGCTGGAGAACAGATTGAGGGATTAGGCGATCTGTCGATTGCAGGAAGCGATGGAACAGGGCAAATGGTCGCAGGGGCTCTTGAGATGTCCAATGTAGATTTAGCTGAATCATTTACTGAAATGATTACAGCACAAAGGGGATTTCAGGCTAATACGAGGATTATTACTACTTCAGATGAAATTCTTCAGGAACTAGTCAACTTGAAACGATAACCGGAGAGGAGGGCGGGGAGGTGCACTATAAAGCCTCCCTTAACATTATGATAGCTTTAACGAAATTAAACGGAGATTCGTTTACCTTAAATGCAATCTACATAGAGCAAATTCAATCCAATCCGGACACTATGATAACTACAACTCAAGGAAAAAAGCTTCTGGTTAAAGAACAGGAAGAAATTGTTGTAAAGAAAATAAAAAGGTTTTATAGAGAAGTAGGGCTTTTTAGAATAGCTGGGCAGGCAGGTGATGACGATTAAAAATCGTGTCTTTAAGACGATGATTATTATTCTAAGTGCACTTACTCTTCTCGGTGCAGCCGCCCTTATTATCGTCATAAATCTGAATGGTACAGATGAAGTAAGTGGAAAAAGGTCCATTGATGAAATTCGTGAGTCTTCCATGCTGACTGAGGATATTACAACGGATCTAAAAAATGGGGACTTTGTCCGCATCCGCTTTCGTGTTGTAACAGACAGCAAGAAATCTTTAGAAGAATTACAAAAGAGAGATTTCCAGATGCAGAACATATTGATTAAAGAACTTGCGGTTATGGATTCGGAATCGTTTCAATCGGGTCTGGGTGACCTTGAGGATCAGTTAAAAACAAAATTGAATGAGGTAATGAGCCAGGGGACCGTTACTGATGTTTATACAGTAGACAAGGTTCTACAATAAGTAACAATCCGGATGAGGGGGTGAGAGTGTGGCAGAAGAGGTCCTTTCTCAGAATGAAATAGATTCCTTGCTATCCGCTTTATCCACGGGTGAAATGGATGCCGAAGAATTAAAGAATGAAGAAAAAGAGAGAAAAGTTCGATCCTACGATTTTAAAAGAGCACTTCGATTCTCAAAAGATCAAATAAGAAGTCTTTCAAGAATACATGAAAATTTCTCCAGACTACTTACTACTTATTTTTCAGCACATCTGCGAACATATGTAAATATTGAAGTCGCTTCAGTAGATCAGCTGCCTTATGAAGAATTTATTAGATCTATTCCTACGATGACCATACTGAATATATTTAGTGTATCCCCATTAGAGGGAAGAATTCTGCTTGAAACCAATCCTAATGTGGCATATGCCATGATGGACCGAGTCCTGGGAGGCAGAGGAAGCGGTGTAAGCAAAGTGGACAACTTAACAGAAATTGAAACTACTATTATGTCTCACTTATTTGAGAAAGCCCTCGATAACTATCAGGAAGCCTGGGGTTCTATAGTGGAGATTGATCCAATACTGGAAGAATTTGAAGTGAATCCTCAATTCCTCCAAATGGTATCGCCTAATGAGACGGTGGTAGTTGTTTCCTTAAATACAACTATTGGAGAATCGAGCGGTATGATAAATATATGCATTCCTCACGTAGTGTTAGAACCCATCATTCCAAAGCTCTCCGTACATTATTGGATGCAAAAGCAACAGCCAAAAGATAGAGATCCTAAAGAATATGAAGCTTTAACGAAAACCATCAAAGGGGCAGAAGTAGATATGAAAGCTCTGCTCGGAGAGTCCAAGATGTCGATTCAGCAGTTTTTAGGGTTGAAGGAAAATGATGTGATTCGACTAAGTCAGCAAATTGACAGACCTATGACTTTAAAAGTAGATAACGAACAAAAGTTTCATGTACAGCCGGGTACCTTTAAAAATCATCTCGCTGTGCAAGTACTAGAAGAATATCGAGGGGAGGCCGAAAGCAATGAGTGACGATATGTTATCCCAGGATGAAATAGATGCCCTTCTGAACGGAAGTACCGGTGAAGATCTTAATCGTTCATCTTCTGATCAAAGTTCGGCAGAAGAGTTATCAACACTTGAAGAAGATGCACTTGGCGAAATCGGCAATATATCTTTTGGAAGTTCTGCTACAGCTTTGTCTTCCTTGTTAAACCAAAAAGTACAAATTACAACACCGAAAATCACAATGGTAAAACGTAATCGTCTGCCTGATGAATTTCCGAAACCTTATGTTGCAGTCGGTGTTACTTACACGGATGGATTTTCAGGTGAAAATGTTCTAGTTATTAATACTAAAGATGCGGCTATTATAGCAGATCTTATGCTGGGTGGAGATGGCAGATCTCCTGATGATCAATTAAATGAAATTTCTTTAAGCGCTGTTCAGGAAGCTATGAACCAAATGATGGGGTCAGCAGCGACCAGCATGTCAACTATATTTAATAAAAAAGTGGATATCTCTCCACCCACTATTGATGTGCTAAACCTTGAGGAAGACAGGGGTACGGATCAGATTCCAAATGATGAAACTCTTGTGAAAGTTTCTTTCCAGCTTAAAGTGGGGACATTGATCGATTCTAGTATTATGCAGCTGCTTCCAGTAGATTTTGCTAGAGAGTTAGTGGACCAGTTAATGAATCCTGAGGACAAAGATCCGTCTCGCAAATCAACCGAAAGACCTTCAAATTTTAGAGAGAAAGATCAGCCAAGCCAAGCTGCTATAACAACCACGGATTTTCATAAGAGTAAGAGTACATCAACTCCTCAGGATGAAGTTGAACCTCAATACGTAGGAGGACCGGTGGGACAAAACGTTAACGAGGCGAACATTCAGACCGCTCAATTCCAAAACTTTGAATCTGTGCAGCTAAATAACAGTGAACAGAGAAACTTAGATATGCTGATGGACATTCCATTAAAAGTTACCGTAGAACTTGGTCGCACGAAGCGTACAATAAAGGAAATTTTAGAAATATCAGCAGGTTCTGTTGTAGAACTGGATAAGTTAGCAGGCGAGCCAGTTGATATTCTTGTAAATGAAAAATTGATGGCTAAGGGAGAAGTTGTAGTGATCGACGAGAACTTCGGTGTACGGGTAACTGACATTTTAAGCCCTAAAGACCGGCTGAGTAAATTACGTTAATCGAGGAGGAAGTAAGATGGGAGAAAGAATAATGATTGTAGATGATGCAGCTTTTATGAGAATGATGGTGAAGGACATTCTTACGAAAAATGGGTATGAAATTGCAGCTGAAGCAGAGGATGGAAAAAAAGCGGTGGAATTATATAAAGAAAAAAAACCTGATCTTGTAACGATGGACATTACTATGCCCGAAATGGATGGAATTACAGCGCTGAAGGAAATAAAGCAGCATAACCCAAATGCTAAAGTAATTATGTGTTCTGCTATGGGACAACAGGCAATGGTGGTCGATGCTATTCAAGCAGGGGCTAAAGATTTTATCGTTAAACCCTTTCAAGCTGATCGTGTTATTGAAGCCATTCAAAAAGCCTTAAGTTAAAGAGGAATGTGTTTATGTATCGAACAACTAGATGGACAGCTATTATTATCGCTTTGTTTACTATTTGTCTCGGAAGTGCAGGATTCGTTCAAGCTGCACCATCTGCCACTGAGTGTTTAGAAAATCCTCAACTTGAAGGATGCCCATCTTCTGACTCAGCAGAAGATTCTGAGTCTCCCTCTGGAGGTACCCCCTCTCAGTTGGAAGAAGCTGAAGGTTCCTTATTGTGGAATATTGTAAAACTGGTTTTTGTTCTATTGCTAGTATTAGTTCTCATATATGGACTATTAAAGTTTTTTAATTCCAGAAATAAGGTATTCAATCAGAATCGAACAATGGAAAACCTTGGAGGGATGAACCTTGCACCTAACCGTTCTATTCAGGCGGTGCGTATTGGCGAACAAGTGTTTATCCTTGGCGTTGGGGATTCTGTAGAAATCATTACCGAGATCTCGGATCCATCGACCAAAAGCGCTTTGATCCAAAAGGATAAACATCATGGCATGGAACAAGCTTTTCCTTTTGATAAGTGGCTGGGAAAGTGGAAAAAGGATAAAGGAAATGGAGGAAGTACTTCCACCGTACAGTTTCAGCAACTATTTGAGAAACAGCTTAAAGATATGAAAGAAAAAAGAAAAAATGCATCAAGGCAGGATCAGGAGGGCAGAGATCATGAATGAATTTATCGATATTTTCTCCAGTTCAGATCCTGAAGATATTTCTACTTCAGTTAAATTACTTCTTTTATTAACGGTCTTGTCCCTTGCTCCTGGGATATTGATTTTGATGACGAGTTTTACAAGAATTTTGATTGTACTTTCTTTCGTAAGGACTTCTCTTGCGACTCAACAAATGCCGCCCAATCAAGTTTTAGTTGGTATTGCTCTTTTTTTAACATTTTTTATAATGGCACCCACCTTCCAAGAAGTAAACAACCAGGCTTTAACGCCGTTGTTCAATGAGGAAATTACATTGGATGAAGCTTATGAAGAAGCAAGTATTCCTATGAAGGATTTTATGGGGAGACACACGAGGCAGAAGGACTTAGCTCTATTCATGAATTATTCAGGAATGGAACGGCCGGAAACCATTCAGGATGTTCCACTCACTACCCTTGTGCCAGCTTTTGCTATCAGTGAACTGAAAACGGCATTTCAAATGGGGTTCATGATATTTGTCCCTTTTCTCGTTATTGATATGGCTGTAGCAAGCGTACTTATGTCCATGGGTATGATGATGCTCCCGCCCGTCATGATTTCACTTCCTTTTAAGATATTATTATTTGTGCTGGTTGATGGATGGTTCTTAATTACAAAATCTCTATTAGAAGGGTTTTAGGAGGGAGGTCACTAATATGAACGATCAAATGGTTATTTCATTTGCTAAGGAAGGCATTTATACCGTGCTAATGATTACCGGTCCCCTGCTGATTCTAGCTTTGGCGGTCGGGCTCCTGGTTAGTATCTTTCAGGCAACGACGCAAATCCAAGAACAGACGCTTGCTTTTATTCCTAAGATTGTAGCAGTAATGGTGGGATTAATATTTTTCGGTCCCTGGATGCTGACAAATATGGTAGAGTTTGCTGCCAGTATATTTAGCAACTTAAATATGTTAGTAGGGTAGCTATGCTGGACTCGATTAATCTAGCGGGTATTCCCGCGTTTTTATTAATATTCATTCGAGTAACCTCCTTTTTTGTCACACTTCCGCTCTTCTCCTATCGAAATGTGCCAAATCAGCATAAAATTGGTTTCAGTTTCTTTATTGCATTACTGATGTATTTCTCCCTTTCTATACCTGAGCTTGCTGTTGATGAGGAATATTTTTTACTTTTATTCAAAGAAGCAGCTGTTGGAATAGCAGTTGGCTTATTAGCCTATATTGTGCTGGCGGCAATTCAAATTGCAGGTGGTTTTATTGATTTTCAGATGGGATTTGCGATTGCTAATGTTATAGATCCGCAAACAGGAGCTCAAAGTCCTTTAATCGGTCAGTACTTCAATATTATTACTCTGTTGTTTATTTTGGCCGTTGATGGGCATCACCTGATGATTGAAGGTGTCTTTTACAGTTACTCCCTAATTCCAATTGATCAATTGCTGCCTCTTCAAGACGAAGCGTGGATCCGATATGTAATAGAGACTTTCAACCAGATGTTTGTTATAGCTTTTTTAATGGCTGCGCCTATTGTAGGCTGCTTGTTTCTTGTAGATATAGCCCTTGGAATAGTAGCCCGGACGGTGCCCCAGCTAAACGTGTTCGTAGTTGGTTTACCCCTTAAAATATTCATAGCTCTCTCTGTCCTTGTAATAGCAATGACTTTTTATATAATGCTAATCGAACAATTATTTGAAACTATGCTCACCACCATGCGTGATTTAATACAAATATTCGGAGGCTAGCTGCTCATGCATTACTTACATTTAGACCTGCAGTTCTTTGCTGCAGACGAAAAAACTGAAAAAGCTACGCCTAAGAAAAGACAGGACAGCCGAAAGAAAGGACAGGTTCCCAAAAGCCAGGATGTAAATACCGGCTTTCTTCTATTAATGGTATTTGGCGTCTTGTTTTTAATGGGCGGACAAATGAAGTCAACCATGACAGGAATGTATGAACATGCATTTCAAAAATATATTCACTGGGAAGTAACTGAAATGCAAGTTCATACGATTTTTGTTGAAATGACTTGGGAGATTAGTAAAGTCATTGCTCCCATAATGGGGGTGGCCGTTGTAGCAGGTATAGCCTCTAACCTTTTGCAGGTAGGCATTGTGTTCACCGGTGAACCATTAAAAGTGGATTTAAAAAAGCTTGATCCTATTCAGGGAGCAAAGAAAATATTTTCTGCACGTGCTCTTGTGGAGCTGGTAAAGTCCTTGCTGAAAATTGCCATGGTGGGTTCTATTACTTTTGCAATTATCTGGATCAATAAAGATGAAATGATGCTGATGTCCCAGAAATCCGTACAGGAAGTTTTAGCTTTTTTTGGTAACACTACTATTATTATGGGACTTGCTTCAGCCCTCGCCCTGCTAATTCTCTCAGTTATCGATTATACATATCAGCGCTACGATCATGAGAAAAATATACGAATGTCTAAAAAAGACATTAAAGATGAACATAAGAACATGGAAGGGGATCCACAGATTAAAGCAAAAATTAAAGAGAAGCAACGGCAGATGTCTGCTTCCCGTATGATGAGTGAAGTCCCTGATGCGGATGTTGTAATCACGAACCCCACCCATTATGCAATTGCTGTAAAGTACAGGGAGGATCAGGGAGATGCGCCTTACATTGTAGCTAAAGGGGTTGACTTTATAGCTTTAAAGATTAAAGAAGTAGCTAAAGCAAACAACGTAGTTACCGTCGAAAACCGTGCTCTGGCAAGAGCTTTGTATAAAGATACTGAAATCGATCACCCCATTGATGAGCAATTCTATAAGGCAGTAGCAGAAATTCTTGCTTACGTATATCAATTGGAGAAAAAAATTTAAAGTAAAGGAGGCCCACTTATGTCAGCAAGAGATTTATCCGTTTTATTAGGCGTGATCCTTATCATCGTCATGCTTGTTATCCCACTACCTGGGTGGCTCCTTAGTTTTTTTATTCTAATTAATATAACGCTTGCTCTAATTGTCATTTTAGTTTCAATGAATATGGAAGAAGCGCTTCAATTTGCTGTTTTTCCAACCCTATTATTATTGCTGACATTATTTCGGCTTGGTTTAAATGTATCAACCACCCGTTCCATTCTGTCCGAAGCCGAAGCAGGAGGTGTGATTGCTACATTTGGAACTTTCGTTATTGGAGGAAATCCTTTAGTGGGATTTGTGGTATTTGTCATTCTGGTCATTATTCAATTTCTAGTGATCACTAAAGGGGCAGAGCGCGTATCTGAAGTAGCCGCGCGATTTACTTTAGATGCTATGCCCGGAAAGCAGATGAGTATAGATGCTGATTTGAATGCAGGTATGATTAATGAACATCAAGCTAAAGAGCGCAGAGAAAAAATTGAAAATGAATCCGATTTTTATGGAGCGATGGACGGAGCAAGTAAATTTGTTAAAGGAGATGCTATAGCCGGTATTATCATTGTACTTATTAATATAGTGTTTGGTTTAATTATAGGAATGGTCCAGATGGGCATGTCCTTCAATGAAGCTATTGATACCTATATGCGACTAACCGTTGGGGATGGTCTTGTCAGCCAGATACCTGCCCTGCTTATATCCACAGCTACTGGAATTGTAGTAACACGTGTAGCTTCGCAGGGTAATTTAAGTACAGATGTAACTAGTCAGCTGCTCAGGTATCCTAAACTGCTATATATAGCTGCTGGAACTATTTTTCTATTAGGTTTAACTCCGATTCCGTTTTTCCTTACAACTCTCATAGCTTCCGTGTTAGGATTTGGTGCTTACTGGCTCTCTAGAGAAGTTGAAGAACCAGTTGAAAGTGAGCCCGAAGAGCTGGATGAAACGGAAAGTGATCAAATGAAATCGCCGGAAAATGTGGTTAATTTAATCAGTATGGATCCGATTGAGTTCGAATTTGGGTATGCGCTTATCCCCATCGCTGATTCAAATCAGGGAGGGGATTTATTAGACCGGATCGTCATGATTCGGAGGCAGTTGGCCATTGAATTAGGAATTGTAATACCTGTTGTAAGAATAAGGGACAATATCCAGCTGCATCCGAATGAATATCGGTTAAAGATAAAAGGAAATGAGCAGGCACGTGGCGAGCTTCTGCTTGATCATTATTTAGCCATGAGCCCAGGAGACGAAGATGAAGAGTTAGAAGGAATCGAAACGCAGGAACCTGCCTTCGGTTTACCGGCCAAATGGGTTACTGAGGATCAGAAAGATGAGGCAGAATTATCTGGCTACACCGTAGTTGACCCTCCATCTGTTGTATCCACTCATATAACTGAGGTAATAAAACAGCATGCCCATTCCCTCCTTGGACGTCAAGAAACACAGCAGCTGATTGATCATTTGAAAGAATCCTATCCAATTCTGGTTGCCGAAGTGACACCGGAACCTTTATCAGTGGGCGATGTTCAAAAGGTTTTGGCTAAGCTATTGCGTGAGAATGTGTCCATACATAACTTACCTGTGATTTTCGAAACGCTGGCTGATTTCGGTAGAATGACCACCGATACGGATCTGCTTGCTGAATACGCGAGGCAATCATTAGCTGCCCAGCTCACCCGTCAATATATGAAAGAAGATCAAAGTGTCAAAGTCATTACCGTATCCGGAAAAGTAGAGAAAATAATTGCAGACAACATTCAACAGACAGAACACGGCAGTTATCTAGCACTGGATCCAGAAAGTCAGCAGTCCATTATTAGTGCCGTGGCGGCTCAGGTTGAACAAATTTCACTTCAGGAAGAAACGGCTGTTTTGTTGTGTTCGCCAGCTGTCCGTATGTACATTAAGCAGCTGCTGGAACGATTCTTACCTCAAGTAGTTGTATTATCTTATAACGAATTAGAGCCAACTGTTGAAGTGCAAAGTGTAGGAGTAGTGAATGTCGCATGAAGGTGAAGAAGTTTCAGGCAGTTTCTATGTCAGAAGTCATGAAAAAGGTGAAAAGTGAATTAGGATCGGAAGCGGTGGTATTGAATACAAAAACTCTTAAACCAGGGGGACTATTCAAAAGGTTCAAGAAGGATCTTATTGAAGTCATTGCAGCCGTTGATTCTTCCGCATCTATCCAGAGGGAGGTGCAGTCTTCAAAGAGTTCGCAGGCATTAAGTTCTAATGAATCGGCAGCATCGTCGAATGAAGCGATCATGAATGAGTTGAAGCAGCTTCGTTTGATGATGGAACAAAATAACGATCACTCACCGGGTTCTGGTAAATTCGCAGCCTGGTATAAACATCTAATTGCGCAGGAACTGGAACCTGAACTTGCTGCAAGTATTGTACAGCATATCGACGATAAACAATGGACAGATAATTCTGGGCAAAAGGATGGGATGGAGCGGTTATTAACGGAGGAGATCACCAAGCGTTTAAATCCATATCCTTTTGGACATAAACAATTGAGTAAGACATTTGTGCATTTAGTAGGACCAACAGGAGTTGGAAAAACAACGACTGCAGCCAAGTTGGCAGCGGAAGCTGTTTTGAATAAAAAATTAAATGTAGCCTTTATTACCACGGATACCTACCGCATTGCAGCTATTGATCAATTGAAAACCTATGCGAAAATACTGGAAGTTCCGCTTGAAGTAGCCTACAACCTCGAAGACTATGAACTAGCAATAGAAAAGTATAAAGATTTTGATCTTGTATTAGTGGATACAGCTGGGCGTAATTACTTGCAGGCTTCTTATGTAGAAGAGTTAAACCAGCTACTAAAAATTAATGATGATTCCGAAACTTTTCTAGTATTATCCCTAACAAGTAAATATCTTGATATGAGAGATATTTATGAGAAGTTTCGGCATATTCCCATCAGCAAGGTGATTTTTACGAAAGAGGACGAAACCTCTACTTATGGAGGTGCAATTAACTTACTGGTTCGCCACAAACTTGGTGTCGCTTACTTAACTAACGGGCAAAATGTTCCAGACGACATTGAAGAAGCTTCGCCTAACATTATTGCCAGGAAAGTTACAGAGGGATATGTTCATGCATGATCAAGCCGAACAATTAAGGCTGCGAATGACAGGCACTCAGGTTGTGGAACCCAAAGCCCGCACGATTGCTATTGCCAGCGGAATAGAAGGAGAAGGAAAATCCACCTTCGTTGTTAACTTTGCCATTAAACTAATGGAACAAAACCAGCGCGTCTTAATTTTTGATTTGGATGCTGGTAAGGGAAAAATCGACCGATTATTAGAAGTGCATCCTTCACGTTCTCTGGTTCATCTTTTTACTGAAGGGAAAACCATTCATGATATTATCGAGCAGGCGCCATCATCTTTATCTTATCTCGCCGCGGGGGCAGGGGTGGAAGTGTTCTCTAAGCTTGATGAATGCAAGTTTCAATATTTTCAATCTCAGTTTGAAGAGTTAAACAGGTCCTTTGATTACATTCTATTTAATATGAGATCAAATGTAGAAGAGAATTGCTCAGAGTTTATGACAGCTGCTCATGAAGCTATCCTCGTTACTACCTTATCCCCCGCTTCAATTACGAGTGCATACGGACTTGTTAAACGTTTACTAACCAAGGAAAAAGAATTTCCGATTTCGATACTTCATAATCGATTTTCTTTGGAAAAGAATAGTGAAGATACTAGCTTCCGTCTTCAGGAAGTAATTCATCGTCATTTAAAAACTCAAGTCCAATATTTAGGGGCCATCCCTGAGGACCGTGCTGTTATCCAGTCAATTATTCAGAAGACGCCTTATACGATTCAATTTCCTGAAGCTCAGGCAAGTAAATCTATCGGTAATATAGTCTATAACTATATAAATCTATCTGAAGATAAACTTCATCATCACGAATTTTTATTAAGATTGAGGCGGTTCATTAGTGAAGGAGCACGACGATGAAAAAATAAAAGTTATGGTAGCGGATGATTAGGTATTCATAAGGACTCTTCTAACCGATATCTTAAATAATGTTGATCAAATGCATGTGGTTGCAACAGCTCGAAACGGTAAAGAGTGTTTATCGAAAATTCCTCACTTTCAACCTGATGTCTACTTGTCATGTCGTTAGATATTCAAATGTCTGTAATGGATGGTCTGACAGTATTGGAGGAGATCATGACGAATTCACCTATACCTGTACTTATAGTCTCAAATATGACGAAGCAAGGATCCGACAGCACCATAAAGCCGGCATTTCTTGGTGCAATTGATTTAATAGAGATACCATCTGGCTCAATTTCTTTAAGCATTAAAGTAATTGAACAACAATTGCTGCAAATAGTATTGATAGCGAGCCGGGCGAAAGTGAATAGTTATAAACCAGTTAAGCCACTTTCACATAAAAAAACGCTCCATAAGAAAGCCGTCGAGCGTGAAACTACAATTGTTACAATGGGAACCTCTACTGGCGGTCCGGGAGCTCTTCAAGAAGTATTCACACAGTTACCGGCCGATTTAGACGCTCCTCTGGTCATCGTGCAGCATATGCCTAAGGGTTTTACCAAATCATTGGCAGAAAGACTAAATAAGAGTTGTCTGCTTCAGGTAAAGGAAGCAGAACACGGAGAGGAACTGAAGAATGGTACCGCCTACATTACTCCTGGTGGCTATCATATTCAGGTTATGTCTGACGTAAGGGGACATCTTTACTTCAATCTGGATGAATCTGCACCTTTACAGGGGCATCGTCCTGCTTTAGATCGTTTGTTAGTATCTCTCGCAGTTTTGGAGAAAGTTCAGACCATTTCGGTCGTAATGACCGGTATGGGAGCAGACGGAAGAAGAGGACTGCAGGAGCTGAAGCGAAAACATCCTCAGACCTATAGCATTGTCGAGTCGGAAGAAAGCTGTATTGTATTTGGAATGCCTTACGCTATTATTGAAGCTGAATTAGCTGATGAAGTTATCCCTTTATCAGGAATTGGCAGCAGTATCATAAAAGCTCTTAGATCTAAGAGGGGGAAGAAGAATGGATAATAACCCATACCTAGAAGTTTTTATAGATGAAAGTAAAGAGCATCTTCAAGCAATTAATGATCATCTATTATTGTTAGAGAAAGACCCTGAAGACTTGTCCATAGTCAATGAAATATTTAGATCTGCCCATACCCTGAAAGGCATGTCAGCTACAATGGGTTATCAGGATCTATCTAACTTAACTCATCAGATGGAAAACGTTCTAGATGGGGTGCGTGATGGACTAATTAAGGTAGATGCTGACATGTTAGATATCGTATTCGATTCAGTAGATGGTTTAGAAGCAATGGTCATGGACATAGCCGATGGAGGTGCTGGTAATCGAGATGTTAAACGGGTGGTGAAAATGCTTGAAGGTATTGAAGTAGGAGAAAGATCCACAACTTTTGCTTTCGAACCAGCCCAACAGACGTACCCTTCGATGAATTTATCAATAGACGAATTTACCCGTACAGTTTTAGAGCAGTCTAAAGAACAAGGTCAGCAAAATTATCGGGTCGAAGTCACTTTAAGAGATGATTGCCTGTTAAAGGCAGCTCGTGTCTATATGGTTTTTGAGGTGCTTGAACAATTGGGGGAAGTTATTCTATCTGTGCCCTCTGTGGAGCAGTTGGAGAATGAAGAATTTGAACAAAGTTTTATCGTTCTATTAATTACAACGTCCAACATGGAAGAAGTAGAAAGAAAGATACATAAAGTTTCGGAAATAGAGAGGGTTGAGGTGGCTGAATTCCTGATCGACTCTCGCTTACCTGAATTATCTCCTCTGGAAGAAGACGATCCTTCAGATCCTGTGAATAACATAAAATCCGAAGAAAAAATAGCTTCAGTAACTTCAGAAAAAACAAACCAAAGGCAAGTTGGGAATAAAACGATACGTATAAATATAGATCGATTGGATGGGCTGATGAATTTGTTCGAGGAGCTTGTAATTGATAAAGGAAGACTGGAACAAATTTCAAGTGAATTGAATCACACTGAACTTCAGGAAACGGTTGAACACATGTCCAGGATATCAGGAGATTTGCAAAGTATTATTCTTAATATGAGGATGGTTCCGATCGAACAAGTTTTTAACCGGTTCCCTCGAATGGTGCGGCAGTTTTCCAGAGATCTAAATAAACAAGTAAACTTAAATATAGTTGGTGCAGATACAGAGCTTGATCGAACAGTTATCGATGAAATTGGAGATCCTCTTGTACATTTAATTCGCAATGCTCTTGATCATGGAATAGAAAGTCCAGCGGAAAGAGAAAGAAAAGGAAAAGAATCTTCGGGGAACTTAGAGTTAAAAGCTTTTCATAGGGGTAACCATGTATTCATAGAAATAGCAGATGATGGTGCAGGGATAAACCGTGATAAGGTAATTCGAAAAGCGGTAAGTAACCATGTAGTTACAGAGCACCAAGCCCTGAAAATGAACAATAAACAGGTTTATGAATTAATTATGGAAAGTGGTTTTTCGACCGCCGACACGGTTTCTGATGTATCTGGAAGAGGTGTGGGTCTGGACGTAGTTAAAAGCACTATCGAAGCACTGGGTGGTACCATTACGGTAAATTCCGAGCTTGACCGGGGCAGTATTTTTTCCGTTCAACTTCCTCTGACGTTATCGATCATATCTGTCATGCTTGTAGAAGTGCAGAAAGAGAAGTTTGCGATTCCCCTTGGTTCGATAATTGAGACCGCTATTGTTAAGAAAGAAGACGTTATGTTAGCTCATAGAAAACAAGTGATCGAGTTTAGAGGGAAAGTAGTTCCACTTGTCTTCTTGGAAGAAGTATTAGAAGTGCCATCATCACACGAAAAGGATGAATATCTTTCTCTGGTTATGGTTAGGAAAAAAGATAAAATGGCAGGTCTTGTTGTAGATTCTTTTATTGGACAGCAGGAAGTCGTTTTAAAATCCCTCAGTGACTATTTGAGCGGGGCATATGCAATTTCAGGAGCCACCATCTTAGGGGATGGTCAAGTAGCCTTAATTCTTGATAGTGATGCACTTATTAAATAGAGGAGGAATGAGCATGGAAGAAATGAGCTCTTTCTTAAAGGTAATAGTTTTTCAACTAAACGAGGAAGAATATACAATTCCTGTTCATCAGGTAGGTTCCATTGAGAGAATAATGGCGATTACCCGAGTCCCTGGAACAGCTCCATTTGTAAAAGGAGTGATTAACTTAAGAGGGGTTGTTACTCCTATAATAGACCTGGGTGAAAGATTAGGAATGGAAAGCACCAGAATCACTGAGCAAACTAGGATTATTACAGTTAAAATAGGTGATCTGGCTGTCGGGCTAATCGTTGAGGGAGCTAATGATGTGCTTGATATCAATCAGGAATTAATTGAGCCTTCTCCTGAAGCGATAGGGACTGAAGATTTGGAATTTATACAAGGAGTGGTCCATCTTGAACAACGATTGTTGGTTCTTTTGAATCTTGAAAAGGTGCTGTCTCTTGAAGAGGCACTTGACTGGAAAAAGGCTGAAGTATAAATCTATGACATTCATTGATCGTTTTTCAGCTGTTCAATTAGATGTCCTTAAGGAAGTGGGCAACATCGGAGCTGGACACGCGGCTACTGCTCTTTCCTATTTACTTGAACGAAAAATCGGAATGTTTGTCCCCTCGGTTCAACTGGCAGACTTTGACGAAGTGGTGGAACTTTCAGGGAGTGCAGAAGAGGTTGTTGTGAGTGTGTTCTTAAAAATAGAAGGAGATGCGCCGGGGGGGATGTTTTTTATTTTGTCGCCACCTCAAGCTGAAAGTTTTGTAAGAATCATGACTGGAGATGCGTCTTTTACTATTCATAATCCCAAATCTATGGGAATTGGTGTATCAGCTCTCAAAGAATTAGGTAATATTCTGGCAGGATCTTACCTGACAGCCCTCTCAGATTTAACACAATTGACGCTTTATCCTTCCGTTCCTTCTTTAAATATTGATATGGCAGGAGCTATCTTAAGTTTCGGTTTATTGGAACTATCCTTAGTGAGTGATCAGGGAATTGTGATCGAGACTTGCCTGACAGATCCATCTAATGAGACTAAAGAATCTGTAGAAGGGCATTTCTTCTTATTTCCAGACCCTGATTCATATGATACGTTGTTTAAAGCCCTGGGAGTATCAGCTTATGACTAAGATGATCCAAATGGTTAAAGTGGGGATTGCTGATCTAAAAGTAACAAAAAGCTTAGAAAAACTCCGTACCTCAGGTCTTGGTTCATGCGTAGGTATTGTTATCTATGATGAAATCCATAAGACTGCAGGCATGGCTCATATTATGCTTCCTGACTCTACATTAGCCAGGAAGGGAGATATTAATCGATTTAAATATGCAGATACAGCTATAGAAGATCTTCTTATAGAATTAAGTCGATCAGGAGCTGACACCTTTCGGTTAAAAGCCAAAATTGCAGGAGGCGCCCAAATGTTTCATTTTACACCTGCGAGTGAAATGATGAGGATAGGTCCTAGAAATGTAGAGGCTGTAAAGAAAAAGCTTGTTAGTTTGCGAATACCTATTGAAGCTCAGGATGTAGGAGGGCAAAGTGGCAGGACGATTGAGTTTAATCCACTTACTTCAAGTCTTCATATTAAAACAGTTAATAAGAAAGAAATGATTATTTGATAAGCGGCTCTATTAATTGGAAATTGTAAGATGCTAATTTTCATACTCTTTCCCTTTTATCTAATTTATGGGAAATCTCTGTCAGACTTCGGTTAGAAAAGATAGCACAATAGCTTTATCAAAGGAAATTTTGGTAATATCCGAATACTTTAAAAAACATGAAACGCAGTATAAGTGATTGATTATAGCAAGAGCAGGGAGGGTTATCATGGCAAACTGTTCATCTCCTCAAGAAGAAAGACTATGGGAACTATGGACAACCAATAAAGATGGGGAAGCTGCTAATCAATTAGTTCAGCTTTATGATTACTTAGTAAGCTACCATGTGCAGAGGATATCTGCCCACTTACCCAAAAGCGTGAGTAAGGACGATGTCAGAAGCTTAGGAATGCTCGGATTATATGATGCACTGAAGAAGTTCGACACTACAAGAGATTTAAAGTTTGATACATATGCTTCTTTCAGAATTCGCGGTTCTATTATGGACGGTTTAAGAAAAGAAGACTGGCTCCCACGCTCGGTCCGGGATCGGGCGAAAAAGATTGAGCAGATGACTGAAAAACTGGAGCAGCGTCTTCAGCGACCGGTTACGTCGGTGGAAATCGGAAAAGAATTAAATATGCCAGCGGCAGAAGTCGAAGAAACGGTAAAAGATTCGTTATATGCTAATGTTCTTTCAATGGAAGAAAGGCCGAAAGACGGGGGCGATGAACATAAAGAAGGAATTGGTTACTCGATCCCTGATGAACAGACAATGACTCCTTCTGCATCAATGATCCAGGGTGAGAACTATCAAGAGCTCGCGACTCAAATTCAAAAACTTAATGAGAAGGAACAATTGGTGATAAGTTTATTTTACACTGAGGAACTTACACTGACGGAAATTGGCGAAGTGCTTAACTTAACTACTTCAAGAATCTCTCAAATACACGCAAAGGCCATATTTAAGCTAAAAGCCGCATTAAGTGATATGATGAACGCTTAAATACAACGGGGAAAGTGTGGTGGGAACACAGAAAAGAAAAAAGTTTCTGTTTCTCAGGATAAGATGGAAGCTTACATATTAGCTTAAACGTTTAGAGTCTACGATTAGAGACTTAAGAGACGCTAAGGTGCAGGCAGAAGGTAAACTATTTGATAACGTACAGCTAGGGTTTGGTCATTATGAATTCCCGGTGAAAAGTCTCTACAGCCTAGTAGAAGCTTTAATACATAAAGGTGAAATAGTCCTTCGTCCATTAACTCCATAAATAACCAAAAACAAACGACAAGGTTTTACGGACCAATCGTGCACAGAAGGTGAAAATTAAGATGGCCACATTCTTATTAGTCCTCAGCTTTATTATTGACGGGGTCATAATCCTTACCCTTTTAACTATCTCTACCAGAGTTAAAAAAAACGAAGAGGTTGAAATGCGCCAGGAGGAAGTAGCTAGAGAAATTGAAGATATGTTTACATCTTATTTAATGGAAATTAAAGAAGAGAACAAACGAATGAGCGATTGGCTTCATCCCGAAAAGCATTCGATAAATGATCAGAGAACAAAGGGTGAAAAGGCAATTGCCGAAGAGGCTGTAAACTCTAAGCATTTAAAAGTTAAATCTTCAGAAGAGCAAACTAATTATTCACCACCCCTCTTTAACGAGCGGAAGGACTTTTTTGAACGAAGTGACAACTACCGAATTTTAGAGTTAAGAAGGGTTGGATATTCTGTAGATGAGATCGCGAAGAAATTAGACAGAGGAAAAACAGAAATTGAACTATTTATTAAATTTCAGCAAAAACATTAGGTGAAAAACTTGATAGAGCTACGATGGTATGGTATATTTACTGTCGGTGTCAATACACACGTCTTTGGATTCTTTTATAGGTTGCTCTTCCAAAAGAGTTTGTAAAAGAAAATGATAAAGGCGGAGGATACTAAAAATAAACCAAACAGGAGGAACAATTATGTCTGTAATTTCTATGAAACAGCTTTTAGAAGCTGGTGTTCATTTTGGACACCAAACCCGTCGCTGGAACCCGAAGATGAAAAAATATATCTTCACGGAGCGTAACGGAATTTATATCATCGACCTTCAGAAAACCGTTAAGAAGGTAGATGAAGCATTCAACTATGTGAAAGATGTAGCCGCTGATGGTGGTAACATTCTTTTCGTAGGTACTAAAAAACAAGCCCAGGATACTGTACGTGACGAAGCAACTCGTTGCGGTATGTACTACATCAACCAGCGTTGGTTGGGCGGAACTCTTACAAACTTCGAAACAATCCGTAAGCGTATCAATCGTCTGAAAGATATTGAGCGTATGGAAGAGGACGGTACAACAGACGTACTTCCTAAAAAAGAAGTTGTTGACATGCTTAAAGAAAAAGATCGTCTAGTTAAATTCCTAGGTGGTATTAAAGAAATGAAGAGTCTTCCAGATGCAATGTTTATTATCGATCCACGGAAAGAGCGCATTGCGATTGC
Organism: Halobacillus alkaliphilus; assembly: GCF_900113125.1. Taxonomy (GTDB): domain Bacteria; phylum Bacillota; class Bacilli; order Bacillales; family Halobacillaceae; genus Halobacillus; species Halobacillus alkaliphilus. The sequence continues at coordinate 73,208 of NZ_FOOG01000006.1, forward strand.
GGAAGCTCATAAATTGGACATTCCTGTTGTGGGAATTGTGGACACAAACTGTGACCCGGATGAAATTGATTACGTTATCCCAGCAAACGATGACGCAATCCGTGCCGTTAAATTGCTTACTTCTAAAATGGCAGATGCCGTTCTTGAAGCTAAGCAAGGGGAAGAAACTGAAGTTACAGAAGAAGTAGAAGCTCAAGTAGAAGCTGCTAAAGAGTAATGAAGTTTCAGGAGGTGATAAGGGGGAATTCCTTTTATCACCTTTTTTAAAGAAGAAATGCGCCTGGACTTCGGTGCAAGGTGCTAAACATAATAAATTTAGTTCAACTCATAAGGAGGCTTTACAATGGCTGTAAACGCTAAAATGGTAAAAGAACTTCGTGAAAAAACTGGTGCTGGAATGATGGATTGTAAGAAAGCACTAACTGAAACAGATGGAAACATGGAAGAAGCAATGGCTTGGCTTCGTGAAAAAGGAATTTCCAAAGCACAGAAAAAAGCAGACCGTGTAGCTGCTGAAGGTGCAGCCGCAATTGAAATCTCAGGTAACACAGCTGTTCTTTTCGAAGTAAACTGTGAAACAGATTTCGTAACAAAAAACGATCAGTTTAAAAAATTGCTTCAAGAACTTGGACAGCACCTTGTGAATCAAAAACCAGCAACAGTTGAAGAAGCTCTTGAGCAGAAACTTCATGGTGAAGGCGAAGTACTAAGCAGCTATATTACAGACGTAGTAGCTAAAATCGGCGAGAAGATCTCCCTGCGCCGCTTCTCTATCCAGGAGAAAACTGATAATGACGCTTTTGGTGCTTATCTTCACATGGGCGGTAACATTGGTGTTCTTACTGTACTTGAAGGTTCTACAGATGAAGCTGCAGCGAAAGATGTAGCTATGCACATTGCAGCTGTAAATCCTCGTTATGTTTCTACAGACGCTATTCCTGAGGAAGAAATCAACAGTGAGCGCGAAATGCTCAAAACTCAGGCGCTTAATGAAGGAAAGCCTGAAAATATCGTTGAGAAAATGGTAGAAGGACGTTTGAATAAATTCTTCCAGGAGATTTGCTTACTTGAGCAGGACTTTGTTAAAGATCCTGATCAAAAAGTGAAGCAGTTCGTCAAATCTTCCGGCGGATCTGTTAATTCCTTCCAACGCTTTGAAGTAGGCGAAGGAATGCAGAAACGTGAAGAAAACTTTGCTGATGAAGTAATGAGCCAAGTTAAAAAATAATGACTGCTGAAGATAGGGGACACACATGACGTGTTCCCTATTTTCAAAGGCTACATATCGCTAACAATTTGTAGCAGACCAACTTAAAGAATAGCAATTACACGGGAGGTTACTATGACTACTGCTCGTTATCGTCGTATTGTACTGAAACTCAGCGGAGAAGCTTTGAGCGGCGAAGCTGGTTTCGGACTTGAACCAAGTATTATCCAATCTGTTTCACGTCAAGTGAAAGAAGTGGCCGAGCTCGGTGTAGAAATTGCGGTGGTTGTCGGTGGCGGCAACATCTGGCGCGGAAAAGTAGGCAGTGAAATGGGTATGGATCGTGCCAATGCCGATTATATGGGAATGCTGGCTACTGTAATGAATTCTCTTGCCTTGCAGGACAGTTTAGAGAACCAGGGCATCCCGACCCGTGTTCAAACTTCTATTGAAATGAGACAAGTAGCCGAGCCTTATATTAGACGTAAAGCTATACGTCATTTAGAAAAGAAGCGCGTTGTTATTTTTGCGGCAGGAACCGGAAACCCATATTTTTCAACAGATACCACGGCAGCGCTGAGAGCAGCCGAGGTAGAAGCGGATGTTATTCTTATGGCAAAGAATAATGTGGACGGCGTATATAACGCCGACCCTAAACTGAATGAAGATGCAACTAAATACGACCAACTCTCCTACATGGATGTTTTAAATGAGGGGCTTGGAGTCATGGACTCAACCGCATCATCATTATGTATGGACAATGATATTGATTTACTGGTATTCTCTATTACAGAGGAAGGTAATATCAAGAAAGCCGTAATGGGCGAAAATATTGGAACGATTGTAAGGGGGAAATAATCATGTCTAAAGCAGTGATTAATGAGACAAATCAACAAATGGAACAAGCCGTACAAGCTTTTTCTCGACAGCTTGCTACTGTAAGAGCAGGCCGTGCAAACCCGGCTATTCTGGACAATGTATATGTAGACTATTATGGTGCTGCAACACCTTTGAACCAGTTGGCTCAAGTAGGCGCACCAGAGCCTCGCTTGTTGGTTATTACTCCATATGATAAATCAGCAATTGCGGAGATTGAAAAAGCAATTCAGAAAGCAGACCTTGGGTTGTCTCCTTCCAGTGATGGTAATGTCGTTCGTATTAACATTCCAGCTTTAACTGAAGAACGTCGTAAAGACTTAGCTAAAGTAGTTGGTAAATATACGGAAGAAGCAAAAGTACAGGTTCGAAACATTCGTCGTGAATCCAACGATCGTTTGAAAAAACTTGAAAAAGAGGGAGAACTAACTGAAGATGATCTCCGTTCCTATCATGATGACGTGCAGAAAACTACGGACAAGCACGTCGAGAAAATCGATCAGTTGGCTAAAACGAAAGAAGAAGAGATCATGGAAGTATAATCTGCTTCATTTTCAGATATGCCAATAGGTATAAAAAGCCGCGCTGTAGATGTTAGGCAGCGCGGCTTTTTATGTTAAGGCAGCAGTTTTTGAGGATCAAAAAACTCTTGTTCCCTAAGCGTTTAAAGAGAGAAACAATTTTCAGCCTCTACGCTTTCTTTTGCACAGGTCTTTATGTCGTGCTCAGCATGTTGTAGGATTATAGTATATAATAGAAAGATGGAAGAAACGGACTGGAGGATCAAGTATGCCACTCAAGTTTCCATTTACAAAAAACAAGAAAGAAATTAAGCCACAGCCTCTAGGTCTTGAACAAAGCCATTTGCCCCAGCATGTAGCGATTATCATGGACGGAAATGGACGTTGGGCTAAAAACCGTAATATGCCGCGAATTGCCGGCCATAAAGAAGGAATGGGCGTGGTTAAAAAAATTGTACGTCATGCGTCAGATATTGGGGTCAAAGTTTTAACGCTTTATGCATTTTCTACTGAAAACTGGAAACGCCCTAAAAATGAAGTTGATTTCTTGATGAAATTACCTGTAGATTTTCTAAATACATATTTGCCAGAACTCATTGAGAGAAATGTCCAAGTCAGGACAATTGGTGATTTTAACGTTCTGCCTCCCCATACAAAAAAAGCAGTTCAGGAAGCTACAGAGAAGACTAAGCATAATGATGGGCTTATTCTAAATTTCGCCTTAAACTATGGCAGTCGTTATGAAATGATCAATGCAGTGAAGCAAATAGCTGCTCAAGTAGAAGAGGGAGAACTAAGCAGTGAAGATATCAACGAAGAATTATTCACTTCTAATCTGTACACATGTGAATTAATTGAGCCTGATTTATTAATTCGGACAAGTGGGGAACAGCGTTTAAGCAACTTTTTATTATGGCAGTTAGCTTATGCAGAATTCTGGTTCACTGAAGTTTACTGGCCTGATTTTGATGAGAGCCATTTCGAAAAGGCGCTACTAGATTACCAAAAAAGGAAACGTCGTTATGGCGGAGTATAAGGTGTGAACGTATGTTATGAAACAACGGACAATAACGGCCGTAGTTGCGGCCTTGATTTTTTTACCGATCGTTATGACCGGTGGAATACCATTCAGAATATTTATTTATATCATTGCAAGTATTGCTCTACTGGAGCTTGTAAGAATGAAGAAAATCTCACGTTACTCTGTACCGTCTGGGCTGGGCTTGTTATTAATGTGGGCTCTTATGTTTCCCTACAGGGACCTCGGTGCTTATATGAATCCGGAAGATTTAATTACAAAATCGGAAATTACGCTACTGGCTGTTCTAGTACTGCTTAGCTACACCGTCCTTGTTAAAAACCGTTTTACTTTTGATGACGCCGGATTCTTACTATTATCAGCTATCTATATAGGTATGGGTTTTAATTATTTAATCGAAACGCGTGAAGCAGACCTTTCTTATATTTTCTTTGCTTTGTTTGTAGTTTGGTCTACAGATACGGGTGCCTATGTTTTTGGAAGAACTTTTGGAAAACACAAATTATGGCCGCAGATTAGTCCTAAAAAAACAATTGAAGGTTCCGTAGGCGGTATCCTTCTTGCTGTTTTGGTAGCAATAATTTTCCAGTTAATTGCTCCACTGAATCATTCTCTTTTCATCGTCATTCTCGTTACTATACTCGTTTCGATAGCGGGCCAGATTGGAGATTTAGTGGAATCGGCGTTCAAACGTCACTATGCGGTTAAAGATTCGGGGAAAATCCTCCCTGGACATGGTGGAGTACTTGATCGGTTTGACAGTTTGATATTCATTCTGCCAATTCTTCACCTCATTAATTTCATCTCAATATAGAGAGGAGAGCGAATGATGAAGCAAATAACTTTGCTTGGCGCCACAGGTTCTATTGGTTTGCAAACCCTGGATGTGCTCCGCCTGCACCCTGAAGAATTCTCCCTCCATTCTATGGCCTTTGGACGGAATATCGAAAAAGCCTTGCCACTTATCAAGGAATTTGAACCTCGCTTAATTGTTGTACAAGATGAAGAGACAAAGAAAAGTTTAGCAGGTCATGTGAGTGGAACTCCTATTCTTACAGGAAGCGGAGGTATGATTGAAGCAAGTGTTGCAGATGAGGTGGATGTAGTAGTAAATGCTGTAATGGGAAGTATAGGTCTCCCGGCAACACTCAAAGCTATCCAGGCTAAGAAGTTAATTGCCATTGCTAACAAAGAAACTCTAGTAACTGCCGGGCATCTTGTTATGGCAGAAGCTCATAAACACAACGTAGAATTATTACCTGTGGATAGTGAACACTCCGCTATATATCAATCCTTAAATGGTGAACGAAAGGAAGACATCCATAAGTTAATTATTACGGCATCGGGTGGGAGTTTCAGGGACAACACAAGAGAAGAACTTACAGGAGTGACGGTTAAAGATGCTTTAAATCACCCAAACTGGAGTATGGGAGCAAAAATTACAATTGACTCTGCTTCTATGATGAATAAAGGGTTAGAAGTCATTGAGGCGCATTGGCTTTTTGATGTACCTTATGACCAAATCCATGTTATTCTTCATAGAGAGAGTGTCATTCACTCTATGGTCGAGTATGTAGACGGAAGTGTCATGGCACAGCTTGGAACACCTGATATGAAGGTGCCGATCCAATATGCTTTAACATATCCTGAAAGACTGAATTTACCTATTACCAAACAGCTTAATTTAGAGGAAATCGCTACTCTGAACTTTGAGAAAATGGATTTTGAGCGCTTTCCATGTCTGAGGATGGCATACGAAGCAGGACGCGCAGGAGGATCAATGACTACTGTGTTGAATGCAGCAAATGAAGAAGCTGTTCAGCTGTTTCTAGAAGGGAAAATTTCATTTCTGGATATAGAAAAAAAGATCGAGCAATCTTTAGAAAAGCACGATCGTATTCATAACCCTGACTTGTCTACCATACTTTCTATTGACGAGGAAACCAGGAAACGGGTCCGTTTCCATTTAAATTAAAAGGAAGGTGCTTCATTTGACTACAGTGATTGCATTTATACTCATGTTTGGACTACTAGTGTTTGTACATGAGTGGGGGCATCTGATTTTTGCCAAACGAGCTGGCATGCTTGCACGTGAATTTGCAATTGGCTTCGGGCCGAAAATATTTGCTTTCACAAAAAATGAAACATTGTACACGATTCGTCTTCTGCCTATTGGCGGGTATGTACGTGTAGCCGGCGAGGATCCTGAACTAGTTGAATTAAAGGCGGGCCATCATGTAGGTCTTGAGTTCAATGATCAAGGAAAAGTCAAGCGGATTATAGTGAATAATAAATCCAAACATCCTCATGCGCGGGTCATTGAGGTAGAAAGAGCAGACCTTGATCATCGTTTAATGATTGAAGGTTACGAAATTGATGAAGATGAGCGGTTAGCATTTGAAGTGGATCCGAAAGCTATGTTCGTCATGGACGAAAAAGAAACCCAAATCGCCCCTTACGATCGTCAATTTGCTTCTAAATCCGTTCCACAAAGAGCGATGCAGCTCTTCGCTGGGCCTCTTATGAACTTTGTACTTGCTATCGTCCTTTTTCTGATTCTTGGATTTATTCAAGGAGTCCCGTCCAATCAGGCGATACTCGGTGAAATTCAAGAAGGTTCTCCCGCAGAATCTTCAGGGCTGCAAAAAGGTGATGAAGTCATTGCGATTGATGGAGAATCCGTGAGCAGCTGGGAAGAATTCACCACTATTGTACGCAGCCACCCGGCTGAGGAAATTATGGTGACTGTAGAACGAGAGGGTCAGACCGAGCAAATAGCTGTTACTCCAGCATCCTTGGAAAATCAGGATATGAAGATTGGTCAGGTGGGAGTAGCACGTACTTTTGAAGATTCTTTCTTTAAAAAGATTACGTTCGGCTTCACTCAAACCTATGAGTGGTCTACTCTAATATTAACAAACCTTGGTAAACTGGTGACCGGCCAATTTTCCCTCGATATGTTATCCGGCCCTGTAGGAATATATGACGCCACAGATCAGGTGGTAAAAACAGGGTTAACAAATTTCATCATGTGGACAGCGATTCTAAGCATTAACCTCGGTATTGTAAATTTACTTCCGCTTCCAGCCCTTGATGGCGGACGCTTACTGTTCGTTGGCTTAGAAGGGGTGCGTGGAAAACCGATCGATCCTCAGAAAGAGGGGATTGTGCACTTTATCGGATTTGCTTTATTAATGTTATTAATGCTGCTTGTTACATGGAACGATATCCAACGATTATTCTTGTAAAATAAAGAGCTGGAAGCCTGTGGAGACGACAGCTCTCTTTGGCTTCCGGCTTGCTTTTTAAGTAAATAAACCTATAAAGTAATATTATTAATTCACAGAACTGAGGTGCATCTAATGAAACAAAGTCAAATGCTGATCCCTACATTGAAAGAAAATCCTGCAGATGCCGAAATTATGAGCCACCAGCTCCTCGTTCGTGCTGGTTACATACGTCAACTTGCTTCAGGAATCTACAGTTTCTTGCCAATTGGACGACGTGTCCTCTCTAAAGTGGAGGCTATTGTAAGAGAAGAGATGGAGAAGATTGGTGCTCATGAAATGCTGATGCCTGCACTGGAACCATCAGAGCTATGGAAAGAAACAGGACGATGGACAACGTTTGGATCTGAATTAATGAGAATAAATGATCGCCATGGTAGAGAGTTTGCGCTGGGAGCAACTCATGAAGAAGTAATTACCAGTATGGTTCGCAATGAAGTGAAAAGCTATAAACAACTTCCATTGAGTGTCTATCAGATTCAAACAAAATTCCGTGATGAAGCTCGTCCACGATTCGGTCTTTTGAGAGGGCGGGAGTTTCTTATGAAGGATGCTTACTCCTTTAATGAATCCTATGAAAGTTTAGATCGAACGTATGAGCAAATGTTTGAAGCCTACTCCAATGTATTCAAGCGTTGCGGTCTTAACTTTAGAGCGGTTATTGCAGATTCAGGCGCTATGGGTGGTAAAGATACGCATGAATTTATGGTGCTCTCTGAAGTAGGAGAAGATGTAATAGCTTATTCAGATACCTCACGTTACGCCGCAAATATTGAAATGGCGCCGGTGAAACGGACTTATACTAAATCTGATGAAACTCCTTTAGAGATGGAAAAAGTCCATACACCTGATCAGAAAACAATGAGGGATGTAGCGGATTTCCTAGGTCATGAACTTCAAAAAGGGTTAAAGTCCATTTTGTTTAAAGTTGATGAGAAGTTTGTTATGACCATTACCCGCGGGGACCATGAAGTAAATGATGTAAAACTTAAAAATTTATATGATGCTGAACTTATAGACCTTGCAAGTGAAGCAGAAGCTAGAGAGGTCATAGGTGCTGGCTTCGGCTCATTAGGACCTGTTGACGTATCTGAGGATGTTGAAGTTGTGGCTGATCTTGCGGTAGAAGCTCTAGTTAACGTTTCCTGCGGGGCCAACGAAGAAGGTTACCATTTTACCAATGTTACTCCTGGCAAAGACTTTCAAGTCAGTCAGTATGCCGACCTTCGTTTTATTGAAGAAGGAGATCCTTCTCCTGATGGTGAAGGTAAGATTCAGTTTGCTCGCGGGATTGAAGTGGGCCATGTATTTAAGCTGGGAGAGTTTTATTCAGAACGAATGAAAGCTACTTTCCTGAATGATCAAGGGAAAGCTACGACCATGATTATGGGCTCGTATGGTATCGGTGTATCCCGTACACTCGCTGCTATTGTAGAGCAATATCATGATGAACGCGGGATCACTTGGCCGGCCAATATTGCACCCTATCAAGTACACTTGTTATCATTAAATCCTAAAAAAGAGGATCAGAAAGAATTAGCTGATGTTCTTTACAACACACTTATTGAAGCAGGAGTTGAAGTTCTGTATGATGATCGTAAAGAGCGAGCGGGCGTCAAGTTTGCGGACAGCGATCTGTTTGGAGTTCCACTGCGTATTACGGTAGGAAAACGTGCTTCTGAAGGTGTTGTAGAAGTAAAAGAACGAATGTCCGGCAATCAATATGATTTGGAACAAGAAGAAGTCTTGAATTACGTAACCAACTGGTATAAATCCTGACTTTATAAACAGTTTTTTTTATATACCCTTGCTTAAAGGTGAAGCAGGGGTATATTCATGTAAAGACCTTGCACAGGGGATAATAGGGGAGGAATCACATTGGGTGTGACCAATCAGGATAAATTGCATTATTTACTGGAACAGATCCAGTTTCCACACGAACTGATTGAACCTCATTTTAGGGATAGTACGATGGAAAAGCTTACCGTTTATCGGGAAACGAAAGAATGGCATTTTCATTTTAAAATGCCACAGCCATTGCCGCCGGCAGTTTATGAATTATTTACGACTAAACTCCAATCCACTTTCAGAGCAATTGCTGAAGTAAAATGGACCATTGAAACAGATAATAAAGAAATGGAAGAAAGCGATACGCTAGAATATTGGAACGGGTTTATCAAAACAATGACCAATTTGTCACCGGGTTATAAGGATCTGTTGTTGGAACAACAGCCCGAGATAACTGGAAATAAAATTATGTTAACCTGCAGGAATTTGGCAGAAAGCCATGCCGTTAAGAAGAAGCTGGAAGAACCATTACAGAGCTTTTGTGTGAAGTCAGGGCTTCCTCCATATATGGTCTCAACACGTGTGAAAGAAGAACAGGAACAAATAAAAAAATTCCAGGAAGAGCGTCAAAAAGAGGATAAGAAAATTGTCCAACAGGCCGTGAAAGATCAAGAAGAGCGTGCCAAAGAAAAAGATGATTCTAAGCCGAAGGGACCTATTGAAATTGGATACAAAATTCAAGAGGATCCTGAACCTATGGAAAATATCCTGGAAGAAGAGCGCCGCAAAATTGTCCAAGGATATGTGTTTGACGCTGAAGTGAAAGAACTGCGATCAGGCAGGTTTTTATTACTTCTTAAAGTCACGGACTACACGGATTCTTTCTCCATAAAGATGTTTTCACGTGGAGACGATCACGCGGAGATGTTTAAGCATGTAAAACAAGGTCTGTGGATCAAGGCACGGGGAAGTATTCAAACGGATAATTTCACAAGCGAACTCACCATGATGGCTAATGACATTAACGAAATTAAACCGATTCTGCGCAAAGACGAAGCTCCTGAGGGAGAAAAACGAATTGAGCTTCATTCTCATACGACCATGAGCCAAATGGATGCTCCGGTATCTCCATCGAGACTGATCGCAAAAGCAGCTGAATGGGGTCACGAAGCAATCGCGATCACAGACCATGCTGTTGTCCAGGCGTACCCGGATGCTCATGCAGCCGGTGAAAAAAATGGGATCAAAGTTATTTATGGTCTTGAAGCTAACTTGGTAGACGATGGTGTTCCGATCGCGTATGAAGAACAGGACCGGGATCTTGAGTCTGATGTGTATGTCGTCTTTGATGTTGAAACAACGGGTCTATCCGCCGTATATGATAAAATCATAGAACTTGCAGCCGTTAAAGTTAAAGGCGGAGAAATTATTGATCGATTCGAATCCTTTGCGAACCCTCACCAGGCTCTTTCTCAAACCACGGTGGATTTAACTGGAATTACAGATGACATGGTCAAAGATGCTCCTGAGATTGAAGAGGTATTAAAAGACTTTCATAAATGGATGGAAAACGATATTCTCGTTGCCCATAATGCAAGCTTTGACATGGGATTCCTAAATGCAGGTTTCACGGCGATTGGATATGAGAAAGCTCAAAATCCGGTTATTGATACGCTAGAATTGGCGAGATTTCTTGTGCCGGAGCTTAAGAACCATCGATTAAATACACTGTGTAAAAAATTCGATATTGAATTAACCCAACACCACAGGGCTATTTATGATGCAGAAGCTACCGGTTATTTATTATGGAAGCTCGTTAAACGTGCGATGGAGCGTGGCATTACTAATCATAAGAACTTAAATGATTATATGGGCGAAGGAAAAGCTTATCAGCGTTCACGTCCTTCTCATTGCACCCTTCTTGCTACTAACAGCACAGGTCTTAAAAACATTTATAAATTAGTTTCAGAGGCGCATGTGGATTACTTTTATCGTGTGCCAAGGATACCGAGATCACGCTTAGCTAAACTGAGAGAGGGCATTCTTGTTGGTTCGGGATGCGATAAGGGTGAAGTGTTCGAAACGATCATGCAAAAGTCAGAAGAAGAAGCAGAAAAGGTTGCTGACTTTTATGACTATATCGAAATTCAGCCCCCTGGTAATTACTATCATTTACTGGAGAAAGATCTGGTTCAGAACGAAGCTCAAATCTATGACATTCTGAAAAGACTGGTGGCAATGGGAGAACGGCTTGGAAAAACAGTAGTGGCCACAGGTAATACCCACTATGTCGAGCCTCATGAAAAGCAATACCGGCAGATTATGATTGCTTCACAAAGCGGAAACCCGCTTAATCGACAGACTCTGCCTGATGTTCACTTCAAAACCACAAATGAGATGGTGGAAGAGCTGTCATTTTTCGGGGATGCAAAAGCCAAAGAGCTTGTCGTAACGAATACCCGGAAAATCATGTCTCAAATTGGGGAAGTCACTCCAGTGAAAGAAGATCTCTTCACCCCTAATATTGAAGGAGCAGATCAGGAAATTCGTGAGATGTCTTATAACAAAGCGAAAAGCCTATATGGCGATCCAATTCCGGAGCTTGTTGAAAAAAGACTGGAAAAAGAGCTGGAGAGTATTATTGGTCATGGTTTTGCTGTCATCTATTTAATATCTCAGAAGCTCGTAACTAAATCTCTGGAAGACGGATATCTCGTTGGTTCACGTGGTTCTGTAGGGTCTTCCTTTGTGGCAACGATGACGGATATTACCGAAGTAAATCCACTACCGCCACATTACGTTTGTCCAGCATGTCAGTTCCATGAATTTTTCACTGATGGATCTGTGGGAAGTGGATTTGATCTCCCGGAGAAAGATTGTCCTCAGTGTGGTACAGCTTTCCGTAAAGATGGACAGGACATCCCTTTTGAAACATTCCTAGGATTTAAAGGGGACAAAGTACCGGATATTGACCTGAACTTCTCAGGTGAATACCAGCCTCAAGCCCATAATTATACGAAATATTTATTTGGTGAAGACAATGTATTTCGTGCAGGAACCATAGGAACAATAGCTGAAAAAACTGCTTATGGTTATGTGAAAGGGTATGCGGGCGATCATCAGCTGCAGTATAAAAATGCAGAAATTGACCGTTTGGTGCAAGGATGTACAGGCGTTAAGCGTACGACAGGCCAACACCCCGGAGGAATTATCGTAGTACCGGATGATATGGAGATTTATGATTTTTCTCCTATTCAGTTTCCTGCCGATGATACAAAGTCAGAATGGCGGACCACACACTTTGATTTCCACTCGATTCACGATAACCTCCTGAAGCTTGATATACTCGGGCACGATGATCCCACGGTCATTCGTATGCTTCAGGATCTAAGTGGGATTGATCAGAAGGAAATCCCTGTGGACGATCCAGAAGTGATGAAAATATTCAGTGGCCCGGAAGCACTTGGGGTTAATGCTGAACAGATTATGTGCAAGACAGGGACGCTTGGTGTACCTGAGTTTGGAACAAGATTTGTGCGGCAGATGCTTGAGGATACGAAGCCTAGTACGTTTGCTGAACTAGTCATTATATCTGGTCTGTCTCATGGTACGGATGTTTGGCTTGGAAATGCGGAACAGCTGATCAATGATGGAATTTGTACGCTTCCTGAAGTTATCGGCTGCCGTGATGACATTATGGTCTATCTCATGCATAAAGGTCTTGAGCCTTCTCTGGCTTTTAAAATTATGGAATTTGTTCGTAAGGGGCGGGGGCTGCAGGATGAATGGATTGAAGAAATGAAGAAACATGGTGTACCAGATTGGTACATTGATTCTTGTAAAAAGATCAAATACATGTTCCCTAAAGCTCACGCTGCTGCTTACGTACTGATGGCTGTACGTATTGCTTACTTTAAAGTTCATTATCCTATCTATTTCTATGCGGCTTATTTTACAGTAAGAGCCAGTGACTTTGAGTTAGAGACGATGGTTAAAGGGTCAGAAGCCATACGCAAGCGTATAGAGGAAATTCAGGCTAAAGGGCTGGATGCAACACCTAAGGAAAAAAACTTAATGACCGTGTTAGAACTTTCCTTGGAAATGTGTGAAAGAGGCTATGGCTTTAAGAATGTGGACCTGTACGAATCAAGTGCAACTGACTTTATTGTGGAAGGCAACCAATTGATTCCACCGTTTAATGCGGTCGATGGATTGGGCACGAATGCGGCTATTAATATTGTTAAAGCGAGAAAAGAAGGAGAGTTCCTATCTAAACAGGATTTAAGAGAAAGAAGCCGGATTTCAAAGACTGTGCTTGAGTATTTGGACAACTTCGGCTGTTTGGAAGGAATGCCTGACGAAAATCAGCTCTCCCTTTTCTAATACAAGTAGTGGAAGTGTAGCTCTTCAAAGTAGTGGTGCCATTCTTCCTCTATTGCATATTTTAAGCATCTATGGTATATTTTTTTATGGTGAGAAGAGCGATATGAACGACCAAAAGAGTGGGGCAACCCACTCTTTCGTCATATTTAACGCTGATGATTGTCAAGAAACCGGAACCATTAGAGACTTCAAGCCCGTGTGACTCGACCGCTATGATTTAATTCATAGCGGTTTCTCGTGGACCTTCTTTAGTCTTCATCGGTTAAGCAGAATTGAAATGAAATCAATGATTGAATGCCATACTAAATTAAAATGTATGAAAGTGTTTTTAAAGGAGGGAAGATCATGAGTCATCATCATGTAACAGCCGTTACAGAAAAGCTCGTGCAGCCAATTTTGGAAGATATGAACCTGGAGTTGGTAGAGGTCGAGTATAAACAAGAAGGGAAGAACTGGTACCTTCGTGTCTTTATCGATAAACCTGAAGGCGTAGATATTGAAGAGTGTGGACAGGTTTCTGAAAAACTGAGTGAAAAACTTGATGAAGAAGACCCTATTGAGTTTCCATACTTTTTAGAAGTAGCCTCACCCGGAGCTGAGAGACCTTTAAAAACTCAAGAAGATTTTAAAAAGTATGTAGGCGAACATGTATATATGAAATTATACGAACCCATTGATCAAGAAAAAGAGTTCGAAGGAACGCTCGTTTCTTTTGAGAATGAAACAGCAATAGTGGAAATTCGAATAAAAACAAAAAAGAAACAGCTGGAAGTACCATTCAGCAAAATTGCTAAAGCGAATCTGGCTGTCACGTTTAACTAAGGGGGAGAAAACTGTTGAGTAGTGAACTATTTGATGCCATGAATTATTTAGAAAAGGAAAAGGGCATCGACAAAGGTTTGTTGTTGGAAGCACTTGAAGCTGCGTTAATTTCTGCCTATAAGAAGAACTTTAATTCAGCCACCAATGTTCGGGTAGATATTAATGAAGATGAAGGCAGCATGAAAGTATTTGCCAGAAAAACAATTGTGGATGAAGTAATGGATCCCCAGCAGGAAATTTCTTTAGAAAGCGCGAAAGAAATTGATCCTAACTATGAAGAAGAAGACGTCATTGAAGTTGAAGTTACACCTATGGATTTCGGACGTATTGCAGCTCAGGCAGCGAAACAAGTAGTGACTCAGCGTGTACGCGAAGCTGAGCGCGGTATTATATATGGTGAATATGTTGATCGTGAGGAAGATGTCATGACTGGCATTATTCAGCGGAAAGACCCACGTTTCGTGTACGTAAACCTTGGAAAAATTGAAGCAAGACTGCCTGAAGGTGAACAAATGCCAACAGAAACTTATGAAGTTCATGATCGTTTAAAAGTGTTTGTTACGAAGGTGGAAAATAGTAACAAGGGACCTCACATTTATGTCTCCCGCACACATCCAGGACTTTTGAAGCGATTATTTGAAATGGAAGTTCCGGAGATTTATGACGGCACCGTAGAAGTACGATCTGTGGCACGTGAAGCTGGGGACCGCTCAAAAATCTCTGTGTATGCTGAAGACCAGGAAATTGATCCTGTCGGCTCTTGTGTTGGCCAGCGTGGACAGCGTGTACAGGCTATCGTTAATGAATTAAAGGGTGAGAAAATTGACATTGTTCAGTGGTCGGAAGATCCGGTTGAATATGTTTCTAACGCCCTGAGTCCTTCCAAAGTTGTAGAAGTTCTTGTTGACGAAGAAGAAAAAGCTACAACGGTTATCGTTCCTGATTATCAACTATCACTTGCAATAGGTAAACGTGGGCAGAATGCACGCCTTGCAGCGAAGTTAACTGGCTGGAAGATTGACATTAAGAGTGAAAGTGAAGCACGGGATCAGGGTCTGCTTGATGAAAGTGACCATACTGATGTTGACGAAGAAATAGAAGATGAATTGTTTGATGAGTAAGGAGGGGTACTTATGGCCCGTTCTAAAAAACAACCACTCAGAAAGTGTATAGTTACTCAGGAAATGTACCCAAAGAAACAGTTAATCAGGGTCGTCCGAAATAAAGAAGGAGAAGTCTTTGTGGATGAATCCGGTAAAAGAAACGGACGAGGAGCATACCTCTCAAGAGACCTTGATGTTATAGAAAAAGCAGAAAAAAACCAGGTGTTAAATCGCCATTTGAATACATCCGTAGACGCAGCCGTTTATGAAGAACTAAAAACTGCAATTAAGGCAGACGAAAAATGAACAAACGTTATTTAAATTTATTAGGTTTAGCTTTCGGAGCCGGAAAGTGTACACTTGGAGAAGAAGCGATTGTTCGGGATATCCAGAAAAACAGAGCAAAAATCGTTCTTATCGCTTCTGACACAGGAAAACAAACAAAAAAAAAGCTGACAGATAAATGCAGCTTTTATGATATACCTTGCTATATGGTGGATGATCGGGAAACACTATCACAAGCCATCGGAAAGGCAGGGAGAGTCGCGATCGCAGTTCTTGACCAAGGATTTGCGAAAAAGTTGCAATCGCTACTCGATGAATCTATTCGGGGGTGAAGATATATATGACTAAAATGCGCGTATATGAATATGCCAAGAAAAATGAATTAGCTAGCAAACAAGTAATTGAGCAGTTGAAAAAGATGAATGTTGAAGTTTCCAACCACATGTCAACTGTAGAGGATGATGTGGCGAAACAATTGGATCAGGCTTTTGGCAAGAATCAGCCAAATACTGAAGCCAAAAAGACGGATGGCCAGAAGAATAATAAACCATCTAACAAGCAGCAAAAACCAAATCAGAAAAACCAGAAAAACAATAAGAATAAAAACCAGAAAAATCAAAAGTCTTCCAACCAGCAGCAGACTCCACAGAAAAAGCAGAAAAAACAAACTCCAGAAAAAGTTACATTTTCTGGAAGTTTAACGGTAGGAGAGCTGGCTGAAAAGCTAAACAAAGATTCTTCTGAAATCATCAAAAAATTAATGTTTCTTGGTGTAATGGCTACAAAAAATCAGGAGCTTGAGCCTGATTCCATTGAATTGATCTGTGATGAATTTAATGTGGAAGTAGAAGAAGAAGTGATCGTTGACGAAACGGATATTGAAAACATGACATTTGATGACAATCCTGAAGACTTGAAAGAACGCCCAGCTGTCGTAACCATCATGGGTCACGTAGACCATGGTAAAACTACGTTGCTCGATCAAATTCGTCATACGAAAGTAACTGAAGGAGAAGCTGGCGGAATTACACAGCATATCGGTGCTTATCAAATCGAACACGATGAGAAACAAATTACCTTCCTTGATACACCAGGTCACGCTGCCTTTACCAGCATGCGTTCCCGTGGTGCTCAGGTTACGGATATTGCCATCTTAGTAGTAGCAGCGGATGACGGCGTTATGCCACAGACGAAGGAAGCCATCAGCCATGCAAAAGCGGCTGGAGTTCCTATTATCGTTGCAGTTAACAAGATGGATAAAGAAGGGGCAAATCCTGATCGCGTCATGCAGGAATTAATGGAGTATGAATTAATTGCTGAAGACTACGGTGGAGAAACCATTTTTGTGAAAATGTCTGCCGTTCAAGGAGAAGGAATCGACGAATTAGTTGAAATGATTGTCCTCGTTTCTGAAATGGAAGAGTTGAAAGCCAATCCTGACCGTCTTGCGTATGGTACGGTTATTGAAGCAGAGCTAGACAAAGGTCGTGGCCCTGTTGCAACCCTTCTCGTACAAAATGGAACGCTTAATGTAAGTGATTCCGTAGTAGTTGGAAATACTTACGGACGTGTACGTGCCATGGTTAATGATATTGGACGCCGTGTGAAAGTAGCAGGCCCGTCAACTCCTGTAGAAATAACTGGCTTAAATAATGTACCTCAAGCAGGCGACCGCTTCCTCGTATTTGAAGATGAGAAGAAAGCACGCTCTATCGGCGAAGCACGCGCTCAGAAGGCTCTTGAACAAAATCGGAGCTCTACAGCTAAAGTCAGCCTGGACGATTTGTTTGAACAAATCAAACAAGGGGATATTAAAGATATCAACTTGATAGTTAAAGGTGATGTTCAAGGTTCTGTAGAAGCTCTTGCAGGTTCTCTTGAGAAAATTGATGTTGAAGGCGTTAAAGTTAAAATCATCCATACTGGGGTGGGCGCTATAACAGAATCGGACGTTGCCCTGGCTGCTGCTTCGAATGCGATTATTATCGGATTCAATGTTCGTCCAGATGGAAATGCCCGAAAAGCTGCTGAATCTGAAGATGTACAGATTCGTCTTCATAACATTATCTATAAAGTTATGGAAGAGATTGAAGCAGCCATGAAAGGAATGCTTGATCCTGAATATGAAGAGAAGATCATAGGTCAAGTTGAAGTCCGTGAAATCTTCAAAGTTTCCAAGGTCGGCACAATAGCCGGTTCTTATGTAACCGATGGAAAGATATCCCGTAACTCCGGAGTACGTATTATCCGCGATGGAGTCGTTATATTTGACGGGGAAATCGATGCTCTTAAACGTTACAAAGATGATACGAAGGAAGTCCAGCAAGGATACGAGTGTGGAATTACGATTAAGAACTTTAACGATATTAAAGTCGGAGATATTATTGAGCCATATGAAATGCAGGAAATCGAACGCACGTGATTTTGAGTGCTGAGATCGAGTGCATCATTTATGATGCTCAGTCGCTGAAGGAAAAAAGGTCGGTCCTCAAGCGTGTGAAAACAAGGATTCAAAACGAATTCAATGTAGCTGTAAGTGAACTTGATTATCAGGATCTCTGGCAGCGCACATGTATCGGTTTAGTTACGATAGCCAGTGATAAGGTTATAGCCGAACAAACCATTCAAAGGACCCTCTCCTTCATTGATTCTTTTCCAGAACTGGAAAGAACGGAAACCGTTCTGGAATGGCTATAACGTTCGTTCAGAAGAGGTGAAGAAGTTATGAATGATTTACGTGCTAATCGTGTCGGAGAACAAATGAAAAAAGAATTAAGCGATATTATCGGTAAAAAAATCAAGGACCCGCGTGTGGGCTTTGTTACAGTGACAGAAGTAAAAGTCACTGGCGATTTGCAGCAAGCTAAAGTTTACATTTCTGTATTAGGAGATGAAAAACAAAAACATGATACCCTCGTTGGGTTAGCCAAAGCTAAAGGGTTCATACGCTCTGAGATCGGTCAGCGTATTCGTCTTCGTAAGACTCCAGAAATTATGTTTGAGTTTGATGAGGCGATTGAACGAGGGAACCGTATTGAAACGATTCTTCGCGATTTGAATGACACAGATAGCTGAAATTATGACGAATCCGTGCTCTTGCAGCACGGATTCTATGTGTATAAAAACTTACTTTGAGGTGGTTTCATGGATGGGATTCTTCCATTATGGAAGCCTAAAGGATTTACTTCCCATGATTGTGTAAGTAAAGCTAGAGGGATGTTAAAAACTAAAAAAATTGGTCATACGGGAACGCTTGATCCAGAAGTAGAAGGAGTATTACCTTTATGTGTAGGAAAAGCTACGAAAATCGTTCCTTTTTTGACAGATACGAGCAAGGTATATGAAGCTTCAGTGAGGATTGGGTACTCCACAGCAACAGAAGATTCTGAAGGGGAGATAATCGAGAGAAAAGTAGTAAGCCCTTCACTTAATTTAGAAAAAATTAAAAAAGAATTAGCTTCTTTCGAGGGGGATATTATTCAGATTCCTCCTATGTATTCAGCTGTTAAAGTAAAAGGGAAGAAGTTGTATGAGTATGCTAGAGAAGGCCTTGAAGTCGAAAGACCGAAACGTCAGGTCAGGATTGAACAAATAGACGTCACGAGTCGTGATTTAGTGTTTGAAGAAGAAACTGCTTCTTTTTCTATTCGGGTTGTATGTTCAAAAGGAACCTATATCCGAACGCTTTGTGCGGATTTGGGACGAGCACTTGGGTATCCTTCTCATATGTCTTCCCTTGTCCGTACGAAAACAGCTGATATTTCCGAGGAAGAGTGTTATCGATTTGAAGAAATTCAACGTAAAGTGGATGAACATAAGCATCACGAGCTGCTATTACCGATTAAAAGAGGGCTTTCTCATATGCCAGCTTGGAAGGTAACGGAAGATATGAAGCCGCTGATTCAACATGGAAGGGTATTAGACAAACCTGAACATCTTGATGCGGATAACTTTTTAGTCCTGTGTGGAGAAGAAGCGTTAGCCATATATCAGCAGCACCCAACCAAGGCTGGATATGTAAAGCCCTTACGAGTCTTTTAATAATAAGTAATAAAGCAGGTGAGTGAATTGAAAACGTTTCGTCTGTCGCAATCGTCCTCGGACTCAATAGAATTGGAGCCAAACGTGACAGCGGTTGGTTTCTTTGACGGGATCCATAAGGGGCATCAGCAAGTAATTAGAACGGCTATAAACAAAGCGCAGGAATTAAGCTTAAAAAGTGCAGTAATGACCTTTGATCCTCATCCTTCAGTAGTTTTAAAGAAAGAAAAACAGCATGCCCACTACATTACTCCCCTTAAAGAAAAAGAGGAGATTCTTGAAGATATGGGAGTAGATTATTTATTCATCATTCATTTTGATAAAGATCTTGCTGCATTATCTCCTCAATCATTTGTAGATGAATATTTTGCTAGTTTAAAAGTGGAGCACGTCGTAGCAGGATATGATTTCAGTTATGGTCATAAAGGAAAGGGATCAATGGAAACACTTCCTGAACATGCTAAGGGACGGTTCACTCATACAGTAGTTAGAAAAGTTGCCCAGGATGAGGATAAAGTAAGTTCTACAAGAATACGTGCCTTACTTGATGAAGGGAATGTCTCTGAAGTTCAGAAGCTTTTGGGGCGTAAGTTCTCAGTTAGAGGAGAAAGAAGTAGAAAGACATCGGAAACGTGCTTTTCCATTGATATCAGCTCTTCATATTACCTTCCTCGCCCTGGTATTTATGCTGTAACGATCTCGGATGATCACAGGGACTACAAAGGGATGGCGATCATTGAGGACGATGAGCTTCCAAGAAGTGAATCAATGAATCAGAAAATTTATCTTCATTTCCTTGAAAATCCAGTCTCTAATGTCCATGCAGAGTTTATCGTTTATTTTCATCAACTGATTAGAGAAGAAAATCTCTCTGATCAATTGAGTGAACAAAGCAGGCAAAGGGAAAAAGCCAAAGAGGATATCCGTCAGTTTTTTCGCATAGGTTAAAGGTTATCCTTGCATTTTGCCTTCAAAAATTGTACTCTTTACTATGGAACCTTCGCTTGGCGGAACGTAACTCCGACGTCCGCTCGGGGAATGGGAATTTTAAATTTTTTCAGGAGGTGTAGCTATAATGGCTATCACACAAGAACGTAAACAAGAACTAATCAATGAGTACAAGACTCATGACAATGACACAGGATCTTCTGATGTACAGATTGCTGTACTTACAGCTAAGATTAATGCATTGAATGAGCATTTGCGTACTCACAAGCAGGACCACCACTCTCGTCGTGGCTTGCTTAAAATGGTAGGTAGACGCCGTAACCTATTGAACTACCTGCGTAATAATGACATTACACGTTACCGTGATTTAATTAAAAGTCTTGGCTTGCGTCGTTAATGATGGTAGAAAAAGCGGGAGTATTCCCGCTTTTTCTGTATGTTTACATACATAAGGGTGTAAACTGAGTGTAAACCCTTACTTGTACTAATGAGTTATTTTTGAGAGGAGTTAAGTTTTATATGGCAGATGAAAAGCAAGTGTTTTCAATTGATGTGGCCGGCCGTACTTTTTCTGTAGAAGTAGGCGAATTAGCGAAGCAAGCTAATGGTGCCGCACTTATCCATTATGGAGATACAACCGTTCTTTCTACAGCAACGGGGTCCAAAGAACCGAAGGACCTTCCATTTTTCCCGTTAACAATTAATTATGAAGAGCGTTTATACGCGGTTGGTAAAATCCCAGGAGGTTTTATTAAGCGAGAAGGACGTCCGAGTGACAAAGCTGTCTTGGCTTCCCGTTTGATCGACCGTCCAATTCGTCCTCTATTTCCTGAAGGTTTCCGTAATGATGTTCAAGTCATCAGCTCGGTGATGAGTGTGGATCAGAATTGCTCGTCAGAAATGGCAGCGATGCTTGGTTCGTCTATTTCCCTTGGCATATCTAACATTCCTTTTGAAGGACCTATCGCCGGGGTTATTGTGGGACGAGTAGACGGCGAATTTGTTATTAACCCTACTGTGGAAGAACAAGAGAAAAGTGATATTGATTTAACAGTAGCCGGAACGAAAGATGCGATCAACATGGTAGAAGCAGGGGCTCAGGAAGTTCCAGAAGCAGACATGTTAGAAGCAATTATGTTTGGGCATGAAGAGATTAAACGATTGGTTGAGTTTCAGGAAGAAATTATTGCAGCTGTCGGCCGTGAAAAAATGGAAGTCCAGTTGTTCGATCTTGAATCGGAACTGAAACAAAAAGTTGAAGAAGAAGCAACAGCTTCCATCGTTTCTGCCATTAAAACAGAAGAGAAAAAAGCCAGAGAAGATGCGATTGAACAGGCCAAAAGTGACGTAATTGCTTCATATGAAGAACAAGAAGCCGATGAGGAAACGATCAAACAGGTTGGGGCGATTCTTGAGAATATCGTAAAAACCGAAGTGCGCCGTTTAATCACGAAGGATAAAGTTCGACCAGATGGAAGAGGCGTTGATGAAATTCGCTCCTTGACTTCCCGTGTAGGTTTACTCCCTCGGACGCATGGCTCAGGGTTGTTTACGAGAGGACAAACCCAGGCTCTTAGTGTATGTACCTTAGGTGCCTTAGGTGATGTTCAAATTTTAGATGGACTGGATTTAGAAGAATCCAAGCGTTTCATGCACCATTATAACTTTCCAAAATTCTCAGTGGGCGAAACTGGTCCTATCCGTGGACCTGGCCGCCGTGAAATTGGACATGGTGCTTTAGGTGAGCGTGCTCTTGAAGTAGTAATTCCATCAGAAACTGAATTTCCTTACACAATTCGTCTCGTATCAGAAGTTCTGGAATCTAATGGTTCTACATCACAAGCAAGTATTTGTGCTAGTACACTGGCCATGATGGATGCAGGTGTTCCTATTAAAGCACCGGTAGCTGGAATTGCCATGGGTCTTGTTAAATCAGGCGATGATTATACGATATTGACGGATATCCAGGGAATGGAAGATGCACTTGGAGATATGGACTTTAAAGTAGCTGGTACTGAAAAAGGTGTAACGGCTCTTCAAATGGATATTAAAATCGAAGGATTATCCCGTGAAATTCTTGAAGAAGCACTAGGTCAAGCTAAAAAAGGCCGTATGGAAATTCTGGGTCATATGCTTGAAACACTGCCAGAAACCCGAAGCGGTCTTTCTCAGTATGCTCCGAAGATTATGACAATGAAAATCAATCCTGATAAAATCCGTGATGTTATTGGACCAAGCGGAAAACAAATTAATCAGATTATCGAAGACACTGGTGTGAAAATCGATATCGAACAGGATGGAACCGTCTTTATATCTTCTACGGACGCTGATATGAATGCTAATGCACAGAAAATAATTGAAGACATCGTTCGCGAAGTAGAAGCAGGCGAAGTTTACGATGGTAAAGTCAAGCGCATTGAGAAATTCGGAGCCTTTGTAGAGTTATTCAAAGGGAAAGAAGGTCTCGTGCACATTTCTGAAATGGCGGAAGAGCGTATCGGTAAAGTTGAGGATGTTGTCTCTATGGGTGACATTATTAAAGTCAAAGTCAAAGAAATTGATAATCAGGGACGAATCAATCTTTCCCGTAAAGCAATTCTTGTAGAAGAGAAGAAAAAACAGGAAGCTAACACTGAGCAGTAGCTCCAATTTAAATGAAATAAAGATGCTGGCTTGCCAGTTTCTTTTTTTCGTTGTAAAGGTCTAACTAGTTTTTTACTTTCATACACTTTTTTTAGGAGTGGATGTTATGAAAGTAAGAAAAGTTGGACTTTTTTTTATGGTTATTTTTTTCATTGCAGGAGTTGGACTGGCTTATCTGACAGCTGGCAGGACTGAAGCTCCGGTTTCAGGAAGTGATGCTCTTTACCAAAAGATTGAAGAGAAAAAAAGTAATTATGAATGGAAAGCTGAAGATGCACGAATTGACTCTGTATGGAAGAAAACCCCTGGTATTATTGGTCGTTCTGTGGATGTGGAAGCTTCATATTTAAAGATGAAGGAAAAAGGGAGGTTTGATCCAAAACTTCTCGTGTTTAAGCTGATTAAACCTAAGGTTTCATTGAGTGATCTTCCTCCTTCTCCTATCTACAGGGGGCATCCGGAGAAGCCAATGGTTTCATTTCTCATCAATGTATCCTGGGGCGAAGAATATATTCCTGATATGATTGAAACTTTCAATAAGCATCAGGTGAAGGCTACGTTCTTCATTGACGGAGCATTTGCCCAAACATTTAATGAACTGGTTCAAATGATTGAAGAAGAAGGGCACACAATTGGCACTCATGGGTATAACCATAAAGATATGGGGCGGATGACGAAAGAGGAGGCAAGAAAAAATCTGGAACAAGCTGATGAATGGTTATTTGCACTGACCAAGACGAAAGTTAAATACTTTGCACCCCCGTCAGGCAGTTATAACATGGCGGCGGTTGAAGCAGCTCACGAGATGGGAATGGAAACTGTGCTGTGGACTGTGGATACCATTGACTGGAAAAGACCGACTCAAGACGTTCTGGTGAACCGAGTGATGGGACGCCTTCATAATGGAGCTACTATTTTAATGCATCCTACAGAAGTTACTGCCGCCAGTCTGCCTGATCTTATTGAATCGATTAAGAAAGAAAATTACCGGATCGGTTCTCTTCCGACACTGCTCAGTGAAGAACGTTAAGGAAAGGGTGGATCATGATGAGGTTAAAATCACTAGCTAAAAAAGAAGTAATTGATGTAGAAAACGGCCAAAAACTGGGTGTACTCGGAAGAGCGGACCTTATATTTGATCCGGGCACAGGTAAAATACAGTCTATTGTTATTCAAAACAATGGAATCACAGGCATCGGTCCTGCTAGAAAAGAATTAATCATTGATTGGGAACAGATCGAGACGATTGGCGAAGATACGATTTTATTGAAAAATAGCGTTTAAATGGGGATTCTAAAGCATGCTTCTGAGCTGGCAGGAATCCGTTTCGTATTGCTATGGGCTTTTAGCCACCTTCTAGTGGCGAGAGTTGTAGAAATCCAGACAATTACATTAAACTCAAGGCAAATCACCCCTTAAAGTGAATGCAAAAAACCATCTTAACGATTGCATAAGATGGTTTTTTTAGTGATTATTATCTCTTAGAAAGACCCCCATTGATTTGCTTTCACTAACTGCATGATACGGCATAGGATACAAGGAGATGAGATCATAGAAAAAAGGAGACATCCGGCATGCTGACAGGATTTCATGTAGCGGTTATAGGGGGCGATGCCCGACAGATCGAAATCATTCGAAGACTGAATGGTTGGGATGCAACTGTTTATATAGCCGGCTTCAATCAGTTGAATGAAAGTTTTACTGAAGCAATCGACCTTGACTTTGAAAGTGATCAGGTAAAAAAATTGGATGCGATCATCCTCCCCATTCCTGGAATGGATGAAGAAGGGAATGTGGACGGGATTTTTTCAAACCGTCTGATATCAATATCGGAAGATTGGCTGAAGAAGACCCCTGAACATTGCTTGATTTTTACAGGGATTTCAAATAACTATTTAAATGAATTAACCAAACGTGTGAATCGATCACTTATTCCATTGATGGATCGTGACGATGTCGCTATATTTAACTCCATCCCCACTGTGGAAGGTACACTCATGCTGGTGATTCAGCATACGGATTTCACTATTCATGGATCGAAAGTTATCGTTCTTGGATTAGGACGCGTAGGCATGGGGCTTGCCAGAACATTTGATCACCTTGGGGCTAAGGTGTCCGTAGGTGTGAGATCTTCTAAAAGTGCGGCAAGGGTTTATGAGATGGGCTTAACTCCGATTGACATGACAAACATTCAAGACTTCGACCTTGAATGTGATATTCTGCTAAATACTATTCCTCACCTTGTTGTGGACGCTTCTTTGATAAAGCAGCTTCCTTCCCATGCTTTAATTCTTGATCTTGCTTCCAAACCAGGGGGAACCGACTTCTCCTATGCAGATAAAAGAGGAATCAAGGCTATTCTTGCCCCCGGTCTCCCTGGTATTGTAGCCCCCAAAACGGCGGGGCAGATCATCGCTGATGTCGTCTATCGCTTATTAAGTAAGAACATTAGAAAGGAGATCGATCATGACTCATAGTTTAAATGGCAAAACAATAGGGTTCGGTCTGACTGGTTCTCATTGTACGTATCACGAAGTATTTCCGGTCATGCGTGAGCTTGTAAGTTTAGGAGCGATCGTAGTTCCAATTTTATCGTATACCGTTCAAAAAACGGATACTCGTTTTGGAGATGCTGCCGATCACTTGAAGACGATTGAAGAGATTACCGGGGAGAAACCGATCATGACCATACCAGACGCTGAACCACTCGGGCCTAAACGCCCGCTTGACTGTATGGTAATCGCTCCTATGACAGGTAATTCTACCAGTAAATTTGCTAATGCACTAACGGATTCTCCTGTATTAATGGCTGCAAAAGCTACTCTTAGAAATGAAAATCCTGTAGTCGTAGCCATTTCAACAAACGATGCGCTAGGACTAAATGGTGTAAATGTGATGCGTTTGATGGCCACGAAAAATATTTATTTTGTTCCGCTAGGCCAGGACCATCCATATAAGAAACCAAATTCTTTAGTAGCAGACATGACACTTATTCCGAAGACGATTGAGAAAGCGATTGAAGGAAAACAGCTTCAGCCAGTTTTAATTGAACGTTATAAAGAGTAATTTTCCTGTTTCGCGCCAACTGACTGTGGTAATATGATAAAATAGCAAAAATAGTGACAAATTCAACTATTCTAATAATAAATAAAGAAAAGGGGTTACTAATTATGAGCAAATCCAACACATATAACGTTGCTGTAGTAGGTGCTACGGGAGCTGTCGGTCAAAAGATGCTTGAAACACTTGAAGATCGAAACTTTCCAATTAACCAATTAAAACTTCTATCCTCCAGCCGCTCTGCCGGTCTGAAAACCACATTTAAAGGAAAAGAGTACGTGGTTGAAGAAGCAACTCCTGAAAGTTTTACAGATATAGACATTGCACTGTTTTCCGCTGGTGGATCTGTTTCAAAAAAGCTAGCCCCGGAAGCCGTAAAAAAAGGTGCTGTAGTCATCGATAATACTAGCGCATACCGCATGGCTGAAGACGTGCCTCTTGTCGTTCCCGAAGTGAATGAATCAGACATTAAAAACCATAAAGGCATCATAGCCAATCCTAACTGTTCCACAATTCAAATGGTCGCTGCTTTGGAACCTATCAGGAAATCATTGGGGATTAATCGGGTGATCGTTTCCACCTACCAGGCCGTTTCAGGTGCTGGAAATGAAGCTAATGATGAACTGAGAGAACAATCTCAGGCGTTCCTAAACGGGGAAGAGCTTGAAGCTAATATTTTACCTGCTAAAGGAGATGAAAAGCATTACCCGATTGCCTTTAATGCCCTGCCGCAAATTGATGTTTTTCAAGATAATGGATATACATTTGAAGAAATGAAAATGATTAATGAAACCAAGAAAATCATGCATATGCCAAAGTTATCTGTTGCAGCCACGTGTGTTCGTTTACCGATTTTCACATCTCATGCGGAGAGTGTATATATTGAGGTAGAACAAGACGATGTATCCGTGGAACAAATCCAGAGTCTATTAGCGGAAGCGCCAGGTATTGTTCTGCAGGATGACCCTGCTACACAAACCTATCCAACTCCATTAAGTTCTGCTGAAAAAAAGGATGTATTTGTTGGACGCATTCGCAAAGATTTGGATGAAGACCGCGGGTTCCATCTATGGGTAGTCTCCGATAACCTCTTAAAAGGGGCCGCATGGAATTCAGTTCAAATTGCAGAGCGAATAGTTGCTAATCAATGGCTGTAAACTTTTTATGAGTTGAGGTGGCCGAATGAAGCTGCTTGTACAAAAATTTGGAGGAACTTCGGTCCGGGATCGGGAAAGCAGGTCCCGGGCCATCACTCATGTCAAAAAAGCCCTTCATGATGGATATAAAGTGGTCGTTACCGTGTCTGCAATGGGGAGGAAAGGAAGCCCCTATGCGACAGATACAATCTTAAGTTTGATAAATTATCCAGACACTCTGGTTTCAGAGCGAGAACAAGATCTCCTGATGTCGTGCGGGGAGACGATCTCCTCCATTGTTTTTACACATGAGTTACTGAATGTAGGGATTTCAACTGTTTCTTTAACAGGAGCACAGGCAGGGTTTTTAACGAATGACGATTTTACAAGAGCCAAAATTACTCGGATGAATCCGGCAAGAATATATAAAGAGCTTGAATCTCATGACGTTGTAGTAGTGGCCGGTTTTCAGGGACAGACGGATAAAGGGGAAACGACTACGATCGGCCGAGGAGGCAGCGATACTTCCGCTGCAGCACT
Organism: Halobacillus alkaliphilus; assembly: GCF_900113125.1. GTDB lineage: Bacteria > Bacillota > Bacilli > Bacillales > Halobacillaceae > Halobacillus > Halobacillus alkaliphilus. The sequence continues at coordinate 100,887 of NZ_FOOG01000006.1, forward strand.
TGGAGCGGCATTATCAGCTGAGTTCATTGATATATTTACCGACGTAGAAGGAATTATGACGGCAGACCCACGTGTGGTTACATCTGCTCGGGCTTTAAATGTGATTACGTATAATGAAATCTGTAATTTAGCCTACCAAGGAGCGAAGGTTATCCATCCTAGAGCCGTTGAAATTGCCATGTACGCTAAGGTACCTATTCGTGTTCGTTCAACCTATTTAGACCTGCCAGGAACTCTTGTTACTGGAATAAAGGAACCCCCTGCGGGTAAAGATATTTCCGATCGCGTTGTGACGGGAATCGCCCACATGATGGGACTGACTCAAATAAAAGTTCTCTCAAAAAAAGATCCTTCAAAATTACAATCCGATGTATTCAAATCCATGGCTGCTGCCAACATTTCAGTTGACTTCATCAACATTTCTCCAAGCGGTGTCATTTATACCATCAATCATATTTATACAAAAAAAGCGGTCAGCATTCTTGAGGATTTAGGGTATGAACCTGAAATAAAAGAAAAGTGTGCAAAAGTTTCTACGGTAGGAGCGGGGATTGCCGGTTTTCCTGGCGTTACAGCTAAAATCGTTCAGTCTCTAACAGACTCCGGAATCCAGATTCTCCAGTCAGCCGACTCCCATACAACAATATGGGTGCTGATTAAAGAAGAGGACCTTGTTCAGGCGGTTAATGCGCTTCACGAATCTTTCCAGCTCAACGTAGAAACGGTGAAAGGGGAAAGAACATCATGAATTTCGGGAAAGTCCTAACAGCCATGGTTACCCCTTTTGATAATCATGGAAAGATTGATCTTAAAAAGACAACGGTTCTGATCGATTATTTATTAGCGAACGGAACAGATGGATTAGTGGTAGCTGGTACGACCGGTGAATCGCCCACTCTCTCAGCGGAAGAAAAAGTTGAACTTTGGAAACACGTGGTTCATGCAGTTAATGGGCGCGTTCCCGTGATTGCGGGTTCTGGAAGCAACAGTACAGATAATTCCATTCATCTATCCAAACGGGCAGAAGAAGCAGGGGTCGACGCAGTCATGCTGGTAGCTCCTTATTATAATAAACCGGACCAAAGAGGGCTTTATCAACACTTTAAAACCATTGCGGAAGCTATTGACTTACCCGTAATGATCTACAATGTTCCGGGAAGATCGGTCGTTCGGCTGACTCCAGATACTGTTGTATCTCTTTCCCATATTAATAATATTGTTTCTGTGAAGGAAGCGACGGGAGATTTGGACGGAATGTCTGAAATTATTTCGCGAACAGACGATTCTTTCTCGTTATATAGTGGCGATGACAACCTTACACTGCCTTCATACGCAATCGGAGCTCATGGCATTATCTCTGTTTCCAGCCATATTATTGGAAATGAAATGCAGACAATGCTTAAGCTTTATGAAGAAGGAAAGGATAAGGAAGCTGCTGCTCTTCACCGAAAACTCCTGCCCTTAATGAAGGGGATGTTTAGTGCACCCTCTCCTACACCGGTGAAAGCAGCTTTAAAGATGATTGGAATCGATACCGGAGGAGTTCGCTTACCTTTACTCCCTTTGTCAGATAAAGATCTCCAGTCCATTCATCAGATTATAAATAAGGTAAAGTCAAATTAAACCGAAAAGGGAGTGTGATCCCTTTTCGGTTTCTTTATTAGCAGGATAGGGATGAGTTCTTTTAAGTTAATCACATGTATGAGAGCAGCATGCTTGAGTCATACTACGTGAAAAGAGCGAAAGGAGCCCTACCTTATGAAAGAATCTCCTCAAGAACAGGAAAAGGATAAATCCAAAGGGCAATCGTCCATTGTTGATAAGATCCAGCAGCTTGGTCAATCCAATGTACCTCAGCCGGCTGATTCCAATATTCATGTGCTTCCGATAATTGGTCAAATTGAAGGTCACGTCCAACTGCCTTCTCAAAACAAAACTACGAAATATGAACATATGATTCCCCAGCTTATAGCAATTGAGCAAAATCCAAAAATCGAAGGATTAGTCGTACTATTAAATACTGTGGGTGGAGATGTGGAAGCGGGACTTGCGATTTCTGAAATGATTGCTTCTTTATCTAAACCTACTGTTTCCATCGTTCTCGGTGGAGGGCATTCCATTGGCGTTCCAATTGCTGTTTCCGCTGATTATTCATTTATTGCTGAAACAGCTACTATGACCATTCATCCGATCCGTATGACCGGACTAGTCATAGGAGTCCCGCAAACATTTGAATACATGGATAAGATGCAGGATCGAGTGGTTAATTTTGTTACCAGACATTCCAATGTGGACGAGGAGAAATTTAAAGAGCTCATGTTTGCAAAAGGGAATCTTACACGCGATATAGGCACAAACGTGGTCGGTCAACAAGCCGTAGACCATGGTCTTATCAATGCTGTAGGCGGAGTAAAAGAAGCAATGAGTAAACTGAATGAATTAATTGATCATAATAAAGAAAATGAGAAGAAGGTCGTTCAATGATTCATTATACACCGCTTAGTGAATACGATATTTTCCCTTCCCATGAAAAAGAGCAGCAAATTATTTACAATCAGGACAAAAAGTGTTCTGTAAAATGTCAGGATATGGGCGATGGAAAAAAACAAATTGTGCAAGTTTTATCTACGGATCCAGCGCATTATATGGATCCTTCCCTACAGCCGGGACAATGGTTGGACTCGTAACACACACTTTTCATGTGGTATAATAATAATGGCTAGTCAGGATGTCGAACATGTTTTCTTCTCCTTCTCAGAAGAGACAGTCGGCATCCTTCTCTTTTCAAGTTGCTTCTATTATTCTTTGAAACTAATTGGTATGCATAGATGAATTACAGGCTGCTCCGATGTGCAGAAGTAAAAACAACTAATATGGAGGTGTCTATTTAATGGCAAGAAAAAGAAAATCTTCTTCAAAATCTAAGAAAAAACAATCTGGATTAAAACAGCAAGTTAAATTTGAATTAATGGGACTACTGTTTATCTTAATTGCTGTCTTTGGAAGTGGAGCTTCAGCTATCAGCGATGGAGCTGTGCCCGGGGGACTTGAGCGTATCTGGCAGTTTTTCTTCGGGGTCTGGTATTTTGTAGCTTCACTATTTTTTCTAATACTTGGTGTCTTCTTAATGGTTAAGAGGAGTTGGCCGTCTTTCCTACATAAACGTTTAATTGGAGTATATATTGTATTTGTCTCGCTATTATTGTTTACTCACTTAGAAACTTTATCCGATGAACTGGCAGCAGGTGAAGGTTCGATTTTAGCTATGACCTGGGAACGGATTACCGGAATGATGCGGGGCGAGTTGTCTTTCTATAGTATCGGCGGCGGACTTTCCGGGGCTTTTCTGCTATCCATAACCTATTTTCTTTTCTCGGGTACTGGAGCTGCTATTTTATCGTTTTTCCTATTTTTAATCGGGATCATATTTATTAGTGAATGGTCTATTGGCAACTTCGTAAGCGTAATTGGAAACAAAGGAAAAGACATATTACAGGACCAGGTTAAGCGTATTAAAGAATCAAAAGCTCATCCTAAAGAAAAAAAATCCCAACGAGAACAACCTGAAGAAACAACGGTTATTGAAATGAATGAGCCTGAGACTAGTGAATATGAAAATTCAGTTGAACCGATTATTCAGGACTTTACAGATCATGCATACGCAAACGAAGATAAAACGGAAAGTCAATTATCCGAAAATACTTCTCCTAAAGAAGATAATGAGGGAGAGGAACCCGGTCTGGAGAAATCTATGCCGACCGCTGAATTAGAAAATTTCGATTATCAACTACCTAGTATGGAGCTTTTGGATGAACCCACTTCGAGTCCTCAAAGTCAGGGTCGTTCCCACATTCAGGCAACGGTTCGCAAACTTGAAAAAACATTTCAGAGTTTCGGGGTCAAAGCGAAAGTGACCAAAGTACATGTTGGTCCCGCTGTTACGAAGTATGAGGTTTATCCAGATACCGGTGTTAAAGTAAGTAAAATAGTTAATTTAAATGATGACCTGGCACTGGCACTTGCAGCTAAGGATATTCGTATTGAAGCTCCCATTCCCGGGAAGTCTGCTGTAGGAATTGAAGTTCCTAATCAGGAAATATCCATGGTTTCTTTGAGAGAAGTTTTGGAAACAGGGAAGTCCAACACAGAAGCAAAATTAGGTTTTGCTCTCGGCAGAGATATCTCCGGTGAGGCCGTTATGTCCGAGTTAAACAAGATGCCTCACTTGCTTGTAGCTGGAGCCACAGGCAGTGGTAAAAGTGTGTGTATTAATGGGATTATTACAAGCATTTTAATGCGAGCGAAACCTCACGAAGTAAAAATGATGATGATCGATCCGAAAAAAGTAGAGTTAAATGTATATAATGGGATTCCTCATTTACTGGCTCCAGTGGTAACTGATCCTAAAAAAGCGTCACGTGCACTTAAAAAAGTTGTATCAGAAATGGAACGCCGTTATGATTTGTTTTCAGAAACAGGTACTCGAAATATAGAAAGTTATAACGAATATATAAAAAAACATAATAAAGAAAGTGAAGATACACAGCCTCAGCTTCCTTATATCGTTGTACTGGTAGATGAACTGGCTGACTTAATGATGGTTGCGTCTAACGAAGTGGAAGACGCAATTACCCGATTGGCTCAAATGGCACGTGCAGCCGGCATTCATTTAATTATCGCTACTCAGCGTCCTTCTGTGGATGTTATTACAGGGGTCATTAAAGCTAACATTCCCTCCCGAATTGCCTTTAGCGTATCCTCTCAAACAGATTCCAGAACTATTTTGGATTCAGGAGGTGCCGAGAAACTGTTAGGACGAGGGGATATGCTCTTTACGCCGGTTGGATCTAATAAGCCAACCAGGGTACAGGGAGCTTTTCTTTCAGATGAAGAAGTGGAACGTGTGGTCGATTTCTGCGTAGAACAGCAGAAAGCTCAATATCAGGAAGAGATGATTCCTGAAGAAGAAAATGAAGTGAAGCAGGAAGTAGATGATGATCTTTATCCTGAAGCGGTACAGATGGTCATTGAGATGCAGAGTGCCAGTGTATCTATGATTCAGCGAAGATTCAGGGTAGGCTACACACGAGCTGCCCGGTTAATTGATGCTATGGAAGATAATGGAATAGTGGGGCCCTATGAAGGAAGTAAGCCAAGGTCTGTACTCGTCTCACAAGTATCGGAAGAACAGTCTTCTTAATTGATCATCATAGCAGCTAATATAGTTGAAAATAGTCATTAAGTCATAAATAGAGTTAGGACAAAACAGAAAAATGTCCTAACTCTATTTATTTATTTACAGAATAGTGTTATATTAATTAAAAATTATGATGTGTCAAACGTCAGATGTCAGATCACTTATTGTAGTTTAATAGACTTGGGGTGTAAATAATGTCCATAAAGCATGATACACGTCATCTGTACTTGCAGGTGATTGAACAGATAAAAAAAGATATTGAAAACGGTATCTTCATCGAAAAGCAGAAATTACCCTCTGAGTTTCAATTATCCAAATCTCTTGGAGTTTCAAGAGCGACATTGAGAGAAGCGCTTCGAATCCTGGAAGAAGAGGGAGTTGTAACTAGAAGACATGGCGTGGGGACATTTGTTAATCCTAAGCCGCTTTTTACTTCTGGAATAGAGGAACTTGATAGTGTAACAGGGATGATTGCAAAGTCGGGCATGCGTCCAGGGACGCAGTACCTAACAGCTGAACTTGTGGAGGCTACTATAGAAGACCGTAAACGATTCGCTGTTCTGGATCTACATAATTTAGCAAAAGTGGAGCGTGTCCGCACAGCAGACGAGGAACCGGTCGTTTATTGCATTGATAAAATTCCTGAGGGACTTCTGCCCATTGACCAAGTTCGTGAAGCAGACTCTATGTTTGGAATCCTTGAAGCATACACAGGGAAATCGATCAACTATGCGGTCACTCACATCGAACCTATTGGTTATCATGAAAGAATTTCACCTATCTTGAATTGCGAACCAGAACAAGCTTTACTTTTATTAAAACAAATGCATTACACAGTGGATGATGAACCAATGCTGCTGTCTTCCAATTACTTTAGGGCTGACAAATTCAGTTTCCATGTTTTAAGAAAAAGAGTGTAAGCGTTTTCAATAGTGTGTACCAATGGCTATTTTTGGGAGGTGAGGCTTGCTGAAAAAGGGTAAAAGAAACACTCCAAAGGGTTTCAGGCGTCAAACTTAATAAATTAGGGGGAGTTATTTTGTTTAAAAATCGTCGTTTTCTTTTAGTTTTTTCACTCTTATTAGTCATTGGTTTAGTTCTTGGAGCATGTGGTGCTTCTGATGATGGAGGAGACTCAGCAGAGGGTTCAGGAGGAGATAGTGAGAACAACACGGAAAATTCTTCTGAAAATGGCAATAATGAAGATTTCTCAGTAGCTATGGTTACAGATGTAGGCGGCGTGGACGACAAATCGTTTAACCAGTCTGCTTGGGAAGGGCTGCAAGCATTTGGTGAAGAAAATGGGATGTCGAAAGGTGAAGGTTTTGATTATGCTCAATCAGAAAGTGATGCAGACTATACGACAAACCTGAATCGTCTGGTTCGTCAAGATTATAACTTAATTTTTGGAATTGGATACTTATTACAGCCAGCTATTGAAGAAGTTGCCGCACAGTATCCCGATACAAATTTTGCGATCGTGGACTCTGGTGCAGAAGGTGACAACGTTGCGAGTATTCTATTTAAAGAACATCAGGGTTCTTTCCTGGCTGGCGTGGCCGCAGCAAAGAAAACCCAGTCCAATAAAGTTGGATTTGTTGGTGGAGTAGACGGAGCTTTAATCAACAAATTTGAAGCTGGTTTTGAGGCCGGTGTTAAATCTGTAAATGCTGACATTACAGTGGATGTACAGTATGCAGAGGCGTTCGACGCTCCGGATGATGGGAAATTGATTGCTTCCGATATGTATTCTAAAGGAATAGATGTTATTTATCACGCTTCTGGTGCAACGGGTAACGGGGTATTTGCTCAAGCCAAAGACCTTAAGAAAAATAACCCAGATGAAGACGTATGGGTTATTGGTGTTGATCGTGACCAACATGAAGAAGGTGCAATTGGAGAAGATAATGTAACACTTACTTCTATGGTGAAGCGGGTGGATATTGCCGTACAGGATGTGACTGACCAGGCCATGAATGGTGAATTCCCAGCTGGAGAAACCATTGAATACGGACTGAATGATGACGCTATCAGCCTGGCACGTACTAATGAAGAAGCTCTATCAGACGATATTATTACAGCTATTGAAGATTGGAAAGAGAAAATTATCAATGGCGATGTAGAGGTACCAAGTACTCGTGAAGAGTTAGAAACTTATGTAAATTCCTTATAAGAATAAAAAAAGGCTGGTGTAAGCCGGCCTTTTTTTTACTGTATAGACCAAAAATCATCAAATGAAGAGTTGTTAAACCCGGCCCTCTTCATTTGATGATTTTTAAAGAGAGGATTTGGACTGGAACGTAGATGGATTCATCTAAGATAGAAAAGGAGTGAGGGCAGCAATGGAATACGTTATTGAAATGCTTAACATCCGTAAAGAATTTCCGGGAATCGTAGCTAATGATAATATAAATCTTCAAGTTGAGAAAGGCGAAATCCATGCTTTGCTTGGTGAAAACGGAGCAGGAAAATCTACCTTAATGAATGTTTTATTTGGTCTTTACCAGCCGGAAAAAGGCGAAATAAAGGTGAAAGGTGAAAAAGTTAAAATAACAGATCCGAACGTAGCCAATAAGCTTGGCATCGGAATGGTTCACCAGCACTTTATGCTTGTTGATACATTTACGGTAACTGAGAACATCGTTCTAGGTAGTGAACCTAAAAAGGGCGGCACTGTAGATATAAAGAAAGCTGAAAAAGAAGTGAAGGAGCTTTCAGAACGGTATGGTTTAAATGTGGACCCAGGCGCTAAGATCCGTGACATCTCCGTTGGGATGCAGCAGCGGGTTGAAATATTAAAAACGCTTTATCGTGGGGCCGAGATATTAATTCTTGACGAACCTACTGCAGTTTTGACCCCTCAGGAAATCAAGGAGCTAATAGGGATTATGCACAGTCTTGTTAAAGAAGGGAAATCCATTATTCTGATCACTCATAAACTAAAGGAAATAATGGAAGTTTGCGACCGGTGCACCGTAATTAGAAAAGGAGAAGGAATCGGTACCGTTAAAGTAGCCGATACAAACCCTACTGAATTAGCCTCGTTGATGGTAGGCCGTGAAGTAAGCTTCTCTACTGAAAAAACTCCAGCGAATCCGAAGGAAACCTTCTTATCCATCAAGGACTTATTTGTAAAAGATGTGCGCGGTGTGGATATGGTTAAAGGATTAAATCTTGAAGTAAAAGCAGGAGAAATTGTCGGGATCGCCGGTATTGATGGTAACGGGCAATCTGAGCTCATCGAAGCGATTGCAGGTCTGAGAAAAAGTGAGTCTGGACGTATTAAACTTCATGATCAAGTAATTACGAACTTATCACCTAGAAAAGTAACTCAGTCAGGCGTCTCTCATATTCCGCAGGATCGTCATAAATTCGGGCTGGTACTCGATTTTCCGGTTGGGGAAAATATGGTTCTTCAAAGTTATTATCAACAGCCTTTTTCCAAAAAAGGGGTTATGAATTTTAAGAATATATACAAAAAAGCTCAAGAACTAATTGATGAGTATGATGTGCGAACTCCTAATGCTTTTACGAAAGCTAGAGCGCTGTCAGGCGGAAACCAGCAAAAAGCCATTATTGGACGTGAAGTAGATCGCTCTCCGGATTTAATTATAGCTGCACAGCCTACAAGAGGCCTTGATGTTGGAGCAATTGAATTCATTCATAAGAAATTGATTGAGGAACGCGATAAAGGAAGAGCTGTACTATTACTATCTTTTGAACTGGAAGAGATTATGAATTTAAGTGATCGAATTGCGGTCATGTTCGATGGAAGAATTATTTCAGAAGTCAAACCGGAAGACACAAATGAACAGGATCTCGGTCTTATGATGGCAGGGAATACTCCACAGAAAGCAGGTGGAAGCTAAATGTTTGCCAATCGAACAGTTAATATCTTAATTCCTATAATATCCGTACTGCTAGGGTTATTATCAGGAGCTGTTATTATGCTCGTGTTTGGTTACAATCCTTTGAAAGGTTACGCTGCTTTATGGACAGGTGCTTTTGGTGATGCTTATTTCTTAGGCGAAACCCTGAGACAGGTTACGCCCTACATTCTTTCAGGGCTCGCTGTCGCCTTTGCTCTTCGTACAGGTCTTTTAAATATTGGCGTGGAAGGCCAGGTCTTTGTGGGCTGGGTAGCTTCTGTATGGGTAGGAGTAGCTTTTGAACTACCTATGATTATTCACCTTCCGTTAGCTGTACTGGCCGCTGCATTAGCAGGTGCATTTTGGGGGTTTATACCCGGAATTTTAAAAGCTAAACTTGGCGTCCATGAAGTTATTGTCACGATTATGATGAATTACATCGCACTATATTTATCAAATGAGATTGTTAGAAATGTCATAACAGATGGTAAAGACCGCACCGATTCTATTGCTCCCACGGCTTCATTGGCCTCTGAATGGTTGGCTGGAATGACATATTTTTCACGTCTTCACTGGGGATTATTGATTGCACTATTTATGGCACTGGTCATGTGGTTTCTGCTAAATAAAACGACCCAAGGTTTTGAATTGCGGTCAGTAGGTTTTAATCAGCATGCATCGAACTATGCGGGGATGAGTGTAAGCAAGAATATTGTGCTTGCAATGGTTATCTCAGGAGCTTTCGCAGGGTTAGCGGGTGCGATGGAAGGATTGGGAACATTTGGCTACATGTCTGTTAAATCAGGATTTACGAATATCGGTTTTGACGGAATCGCTGTGGCTCTTCTTGGAGCAAACACGGCGCTTGGGGTAGTGCTCGCGGCCTTCTTGTTCGGTACCCTTAAAATTGGCGCCCTGAACATGCCTACCGTAGCAGGAGTTCCTACAGAATTAGTAGAAATCGTCATCGCCCTTATCATTATTTTTGTAGCATCAAGCTATATGATCCGCTGGATTATTTTACGGTTTAAAAAGGAGGGGAAATAAATGGAATTCATAGATATTCTTGCTCGAATTATCCCACCTGCCATTTTCTTTGCATCCCCTCTGATTTTTACAGCCTTGGGTGGTGTATTTAGTGAACGTTCTGGAATTATTAATATAGGACTCGAAGGTCTTATGGTTATGGGAGCATTCGTAGGTATTGTGTTTAATTTAACCTTTCACGAGGTTTTTGGTGATGCAACCCCCTGGGTTTCGATTTTTGTGGCAATGGTCGTTTCCGCAATCTTTGCACTGGTACACGCGGTAGCATCAATCACCTTTCGTGCCGACCAGGTGGTTAGTGGAGTGGCCATAAACTTTCTTGCTTTAGGAGTCGGTCTGTTTCTTACAAAGCAATGGTATGATAAAGGACAAACCGATATGGTGGATCGTCCATTCTATACCATCGATATCCCTGTGCTGAATAAAATTCCAATACTGGGTGACCTGTTTTTCTCAGGCTGGTATTTAACCTCTTATTTAGCGATTATCCTAGCTTTTGCTGCCTGGTTCATCATTTACAAAACTCCATTTGGCTTACGTCTGAGATCGGTTGGAGAGCATCCAATGGCTGCAGACACCAATGGTATTAATGTCTATGCTATGCGTTACGTAGCAGTTATGATCTCAGGAGCGCTTGGTGGTCTCGGCGGTTCCGTTTACGCTTTAACCATAGCACTTAACTTTTCTCATGCCACTATTGTAGGTCAAGGGTTTATGTCCCTTGCAGCCGTTATTTTCGGAAAGTGGCATCCATTGGGAGCATTAGGAGCAGCTATTTTCTTTGGACTAGCCCAAAGTTTAAGTATTGTTGGATCTAGTTTGCCTTTATTGGAAGACGTTCCTCAAATATTTTTATTAATTGCCCCTTACGTTCTAACGATCCTGGCTCTTGCTGGATTTATAGGACGAGCGGAAGCTCCTAAGTCTCTGGGTGAGGCATATGTTAAAGGAAACCGTTAGAATAAATTAAGCCCGGTCCTTACACCGGGCTTAATTTTTTACATTTCGAAACATATACCTTAGCATAGGACGTAGCTTTCTATGGATGAATTATGTGGAGTGAGTCTATAATAGTAGAGAAACGACAAGGAGGATGGGAAATGAAAATTAAGGAAGAAGTATTGCTTGAAAAACAAGGATATCGTTTACATATTCTACCTAGTAAAAAATATAAAACCATTTCAATAGTGGCTAAGTTTAAAACACCACTAAGAAGAGAGGGCATTACAGAGAGGGCTTTGCTTCCTCATGTGCTTCAAAAAGCTACGAATAATCATCCGAATGTTAGAGAATTCCAATCATCGTTTGAAAATTTATATGGAACGGTACTATCCAGTGATGGGACGAAAAAAGGCGAGAATCATGTTATCAGTTTCCGTATGGAAGTAGTGAACGAAGCTTATCTCAATGATCAAGAGCCCATATTGGAAGAAGCTCTAAAACTATTCAACGAAGTTCTTTACGCTCCTAAAGTAGAAGGAGAAGGATTCGATTCGTCCATTGTAGAACGTGAAAAACAAACGCTAGAGCAGAAGATCACGTCTGTAAAAGACGACAAAATGAGTTATGCCAATATGCGTTTAATGGATCACATGTGTAAAGATGAACCTTATTCTTTACACGTAAGCGGTTATCAAGATGATATCTCTTCGATTACTCCGGAAAGTCTTTATAATTATTATCGCTCAATGATAAAAAATGATCTGCTTGATGTTTATGTTATTGGAGACATCGATCAAACTGAAATTGAGAAAATGACAGATAAGTATTTCATCCGGGAGAACAGCAGCAATCAGGATAACGATCAGGTATCTACTTCTAAAGATGTAAAAGAAGTAAATGAAGTTGTTGAACGTGAAGAAGTGAATCAGGGTAAACTCCACATTGGATACCGTACTTACACCAAGTTTGGGGATCCCGATTATTATGCCTTACAGATTTTTAACGGATTATTCGGTGGATTTCCAAGCTCTAAGTTATTTATGAATGTGCGTGAAAAACACAGCCTGGCTTACTATGCAGCCTCTCGTTTTGAAAGTCATAAAGGATTACTTCTTGTTTTTAGTGGTGTTGATCCAAAAGATTACAAACAAGCAAAATCCATTATTTTAGAGCAGATGGATGCTATGCAAAACGGAGATTTCACTGAAGAGCAGGTAGAGGAAACGAAGGAACAAGTGATTCATCAGCTCCAAGAAACGATGGATAATGCCAATGGAATTATTGAAGTCCTGTATCACCAAATGCTGTCCGGGGCTGAAATGCCAGTTAATGATTTAATTGAGCATATCCGAAAAGTGACGAAGCAGGATGTTGTTGCTATGGCTAATAAGATTAAACTAGATACAATTTACTTTTTAACCAGCCTTGAGGGAGGGGAATAACTGTGGAAGAACTAGTCTATGACCAGATCAATGAAACCGTCTACACAGAAACAATGGATAATGGATTGAAGGTGTTCCTGCTCGCGAAACCTGAGATGGCTAAAACTTTTGGAATATTTACTACGAATTATGGATCAATTGACCAGACCTTTACACCTATTGGACAGGATGAGAAAGTGACCGTTCCAGAAGGGATTGCTCACTTCCTGGAACATAAACTGTTTGAAAAAGAAGATCGTGATGTTTTTCAAGACTTCACCAAGCTTGGGGCTTCGGCAAATGCTTTTACTTCTTTTACAAAAACGGCTTACTTATTTACAGCCACCAGTCAAATAGAAAAAAATGTGGAGACTTTGCTTAATTTTGTGCAGGACCCCTATTTTTCAGAGGAATCAGTGGAAAAAGAAAAAGGCATCATTGCACAGGAAATCCGCATGTATGATGATCAGCCGGACTGGCGTTCCTTTTTTGGAACCATTCAAAGTTTGTATCATCATCACCCTGTAAAAGTAGATATCGCAGGAACAGTGGATTCTATTCAAAACATCACAAAAGATGACCTTTATGCTTGCTATGAAACGTTTTATCATCCTTCCAATATGGTCTTATTCGTAGCTGGGAATATAGAACCAGAAGCGATGATGAAGCAAATTCGCGAAAATCAAGATAGTAAAGAATTTCCGGCTGCTCCGGAAATTAATCGCTCCTATCCTGACGAGCCGACGGAAGTCGCAAAAGCCAATAACTCGATTACTATGCCAGTCACTACTGCTAAAGCAATGGTTGGGGTGAAGGAAAAAGTCACTCATTTAACAGGGAAGGAATTACTTCGAGCCGAGTTGCTTTCCAGCATGATCCTTGATTACTACTTCTCTAAGAGTGGGGCATTTTATGAAGAACTATACCGTAGTGATTTAATTGATGACAGCTTTCAGTTTGAAACAGAACTGGATCGTCAATTCGGATTTACTATCCTTGGCGGAGATACACGGAAGCCGGAAGAAATGACTAAGCGTGTAAAAGAGATGCTTCATGAATTAAAAGAAAATAGCATCTCTGATGAAGACTTCACCCGAATGAAGCGTAAGAAAATCGGACAGTTCATGCGTGCTTTAAATTCCTTGGAATTCATTGCTAACCAGTTCACTCATTACCACACGCTTGGTGTAGATCTGTTTGACGTTCTCCCTGTTATTGAATCTCTTACCTCCAAAGATGCAGAGGAATACCTGCAGAACTGGATTAATGAAGAAGCTATTTCGGTCTTTCAGGTCAAACCTCAGGAAAATGAGTAAACGTTGTCTGATCATTGGAGCAAGCGGTGAAATTGGATATAGTGTTACCCGGACTCTTGTAGAAAAAGGATATCGTGTGGGTCTGCAGTACTACTCAAATTTGCGTAGAATTGACGAACTTGAAAATCAAATTCCAGCAAGCCAATGGCTCGGAGCCCGGCAGGCTGATTTAACTACTACAGAAGGAATTCAAGCTTTTTTACAAATTACTTCTAAAGAATGGGAAGCTATTGTATTTTGTGGAGGACATCTATGGAAAGGCCTTTTCCAGGACATGACTGATGCGGAAATGGATCAACTTTATCATGTCCATCTTAAAGCTCCCTGGATGATTTCCCGGCATGTCCTTCCCTTTATGATCCATAATAAAGCAGGCAATATCGTGACTGTTTCCTCCATATTTGGCGAAGAAGGATCAAGTATGGAAGTTGCCTACAGCTCTGTAAAAGGTGCACAAATAAGCTTTGTTAAAGCATTGTCTAAAGAAGTGGCTCCAAGCGGAATTCGAGTTAATGCAGTGACACCAGGTGTAATTGCAACAAAAATGAATGAAATGCTCACTCCTGAAGAATGGAATACTCTAGAAGGAGAAATACCACTTGGGAGAGCCGGACAGCCTCATGAAATAGCTGACGCCATCAGCTATTTATTGAGTGATCAATCAAGTTATGTTACGGGTCATGTACTGCGGGTAAATGGCGGATGGACATAAAATTGTGTGTATAAAAAGTTTGTTTCCTCTCATACTAAGTATGAAAAACTTAGAGGAGGTAACAACAATGTCTGTTCTTGAAAATTTTGACTCTTGGAAAGACTTTCTTGGCGATCGTTTGCATCAGGCTCAAGGGCAAGGAATGGATCAACAAGCAGTATCAGACCTTGCATACGAAATTGGTGGATATCTTGCCAATTCAGTAGATGCAGAAAATGATCAGGAAGCAGTTCTGCGTGATCTTTGGAACGTAGCTGACCAAAAGGAACAACACGCTATTGCTAATATGATGGTGAAACTTGTACGTAACGAAGGAACTCAAGCTTAAATTGCTAAAAAACCGCACATTTCACTGTGCGGTTTTTGCTATTTTTCAAAGATAATCCATTTCCTGACTTTCCTATTCAATAAAAATCCTTTATGATAGAAAGTGAGTTGCAGAGTCCTTAAAGGACAAAAAATGACATTTTCCAGAGGAGTTTTGTCATGGAGAAAAAAGAATGGTACTTAGAATATGAAATCCAGTATAATCGACCAGGTCTGCTTGGAGATATCTCTTCTTTGCTCGGGATGATGGCGATTAATATTGTTACAATTAACGGGGTAGAAAACTCTCACAGGGGAATGCTGCTCCTATGCAAAGACGAAGAGCAGATTATTCGATTAAAATCAATTTTAGATACCATGGATACCATTAAAGTTACAAAATTGCGCCGTCCTAAATTAAGAGATCGTCTTGCCGTCAGGCATGGACGCTACATACATAGTGATGTGGATGACCGTAAAACCTTCCGATTCAATCGTGAAGATTTAGGGGTACTAGTTGATTTTATGGCTGAGTTGTTCATGAAAGAAGGGCATAAACTTGTAGGAATTCGTGGAATGCCCCGCGTTGGTAAAACAGAGTCTGTAGTAGCGGCAAGTGTATGTGCTAACAAAAGATGGCTTTTTGTCTCAAGCACTCTTTTAAAGCAGACAGTCAGAAGTCAATTAATCGATGAAGAGTATAGGGAAGATAACCTTTATATTATTGATGGAATTGTTTCTGCCAGACGTGCAAGTGAACAGCACTGGCAGCTTGTGAGGGAAATTATGAGGCTTCCAGCTACCAAAGTGATTGAACATCCAGACATTTTTGTACAGGAAACAGAGTATAAACTCGATGATTTTGATTACATTATTGAATTAAGAAATAACGATGATGAAGTAATCACGTACGAAACGGTGGAAAAGCCAGATATGTCGATGGGTGACGGGTTTTCCATGTTTGATTTTTAACTTAATGGATGGTGTTTTACATGGAGAAGGAGATCGGAGCTCGATTAAGAAATGCACGCGAGTCTAAAGGGCTTTCACTTGAACAAGTGCAGGAAACCACGAAAATTAAAACACGCTATCTTCACGCTATTGAAGAGAATGATTTTAGTGTACTGCCAGGGAAGTTTTATACACGTGCTTTTATAAGAGAATATGCATCAGCTGTGGGTATTGATCCTGAAGAGATGATGGAAGAGCATAAAGATGAGATGCCTTCATTTGAGAAAGAGGAAGCAGCTCAATATAAAAGGGTACAGAAACAGAAAGAACCCTCTGCGAAGAGGACAAACGTTTCCAAATACTTACCTACCCTCATGACGTTTGTGCTTGTAATTGGCCTGTTGTTTGTTGCTTACACCTTTATCAAGAATGGAAATAATGATTTGGGAATCGGGGCAGCTGACCAGGAAGTGTCTGACAACGATATTAATGTTCCGGAGGCGTCTGATGCAGAGGATACCGAAAGTACTCCGGTCAGTTCAGACCCAACTGATGAAGAAGACCCAGAAGATCAAGACGGGGGAGAAAAGACTTCTTCAGAAGAATCTGAAGAACATGAGTCTTCTGATGTTTCCCTTGCTGAAAAAGGAACAGGCAGTTTTCCAGAACACACCTATAACATCGCAACTGGAGAAGAAAAATCTTTGACTATTGAACTGGAAGGCACAGCCTATTTGGAAGTACAAGGTGAAAAAAATGGAGAAAATTTAATCTCACCTATCGAATACAGCCCGGAGGATTCTCCGGTAAAGGTTGATGTTTCGGATAAGAAACAAGTTTTTATTAAAACAGGGAATGCTCTTGGCACCATTGTTAAAATCAACGGTGAACAAATAGATTTTCAAACTCAGCAGGCTACCCAAAAGCTTTTGCTTAACTTTAAGTGAAATTATTCGAGAAGGCTGTCCTGAAGGTGGATCATAGAGGAGATGATCATCTTCCATCATTATAAGGGCAGCCTTTTATTTTAGTGGATTTTAGGAGTGTGACAAAAATGAATTTACCGAACAAAATTACGATTTCAAGAATTCTACTTATTCCCATTTTTATCATTTTGATGAGTGTCCCGTTTGAGTGGGGATCTATTCAAATGGGGGATCGGGAATTACCTGTGGCTCATCTGGCTGGTGCCATACTATTTATTTTGGCTTCAACGACTGATTGGATTGATGGGTATATTGCAAGAAAATATAATCTGGTAACGAATCTTGGGAAATTCTTAGATCCGCTGGCTGATAAACTTTTAGTTAGTGCCGCCTTAATTGTATTGGTCGAGATTGGTCTTGCTCCTGCATGGATTGTAATTGTTATTATTAGCCGTGAATTCGCGGTGACGGGGCTTAGACTTGTTGCGGCAGGCGAAGGAAGTGTTTTAGCTGCAAGTCAAATGGGAAAATTGAAAACTTGGATACAAATTATTTCCATCTCTCTTTTGCTTCTTCACAACTGGCCGTTTGCTTACCTAAATCTACCCCTTGGAATAATTACTCTTTACTTAGCACTAATTATTACTTTTTATTCTGGATATGAGTACTTCCAGAAAAACTGGCATGTTATGAGGGATTCCAAATGAAGGCTGAAGTTATAGCAGTAGGTACTGAATTGTTACTCGGACAAATAGCTAATACGAATGGACAGTGGATTTCTAAAGAATTTGCAAGCCTCGGTATACCTGTTTATCAGCATAGCGTCGTCGGTGATAACATGAAAAGAGTGGAAGATATTTTTCAGGCGGCTCACAGTCGATCGGATGTTATAGTTGTCACAGGTGGTCTTGGTCCAACCGAGGATGACTTAACCAGAGAAGCTGCCCAGAAAATAATCGGGCAGAGACTCCTGGAAGATCAACAAGCAATGGAGAAAATAGCTCTTTATTACGAAAAAAACAAACAAACCATGACAGCGAACAACCGAAAACAAGCGTTAGTCTTCGAAGAGGGTATTGTACTTCCTAACCAAGAAGGGATGGCGCCAGGCCAAATTGTAGAACATGACGGAAGAGCGTGGATCTTTCTTCCCGGAGTTCCTTCTGAGATGAAATCCCTTATGAAAAGTGGAGTGCTGCCTTATCTGCAGCGTTCCTATAAACTGCAGTCTGATATTGTTTCCGAAATGATGTACTTCATAGGTATCGGTGAATCAACACTGGAAAATAAACTCTCTGCATTAATTTCACAACAGACCAACCCTACACTTGCTCCGCTGGCAAGTGTAGGGGAAGTGGGACTGCGAATCACCGCAACTGGAGAGACAGGCGACGAGGCAAGAGAGAAAATTGCCGTAATGAAAGAGACCATATTAGAGATCGTTGGCTCGTATTATTATGGAAGTGACAATGTATCTATTGAGAGCACGGTGCGGGACTTACTAAATAAACGAGGTTATCGTCTCGGAGCAGCTGAAAGCCTTACAGGAGGTAAATTTATCGAGCGGCTAATAGCCCTGCCTGGCGCTTCTACTGTGATTCAGGGAAGCCTTGTGGCCTACACCCCATTAATGAAAGAGAAAGTGATTGGGGTAGCTCCTTCTCTCATTAAGGAGCATGGAACGATCAGTAATGAATGTGCTGAAACTATGGCTATAAATGCTAAAAGGATTTTAGAGGCAGATGTTGCAATCAGCTTTACAGGGGTGGCTGGACCCGAATCCAGTGAGGGGCAGGAACCGGGCACTGTGTTTATCGGACTGCAAATCGCAGATGAGCGTCCTTCTGTGTATCAATTTCAATTTGAAGGAAGCAGAGATAAGATTCGTTCCCGTGCTGTAAAAAAAGGATACGAATTAATTTTTCACCATATCAAAAATTTATAAATGACTAAGAAGACCCTATATAATAATTCTTTTTTTCTTAAGAAGAAATACCATTATTGATAGAAAAGCATTTCAAAAAAAGGGAACATTTATTCGCTTTTTAGTTGGCAAACTATCAAAAACAAGTTATGATAGGGATAGAAATTTTGAAAGGCGGTATATTTATATGAGTGATCGTAAACAAGCATTAGATTCAGCTTTGCGTCAAATAGAGAAACAATTTGGTAAAGGTTCTATCATGAAAATGGGAGATGGAAGCGAACAGAAAGTAAACACAGTACCCAGCGGGTCGCTGGCACTGGATGTTGCACTGGGAGTAGGCGGCTATCCTCGAGGCAGAATTGTAGAAATATATGGACCGGAATCGTCCGGTAAAACCACAGTAGCTCTTCATGCTATTGCAGAAGCACAGAGAAAAGGCGGCACGGCAGCTTTCATCGATGCAGAACATGCGCTTGACCCGGTGTACGCCCGCCGTTTAGGTGTAGATATCGAAGAACTTCTGTTATCTCAGCCTGATACAGGGGAGCAAGCATTGGAAATAGCGGAGGCGCTTGTTCGAAGCGGCGCAGTAGATATGGTCGTTATTGATTCCGTAGCTGCCCTTGTACCGAAAGCAGAAATTGAAGGGGAAATGGGGGACGCGCATGTAGGATTGCAGGCTCGTCTAATGTCTCAAGCTCTTCGTAAGCTATCAGGTGCAATCAGCAAGTCTAAAACAACTGCAATCTTCATTAATCAGATTCGTGAAAAAGTTGGGGTTATGTTTGGTAATCCTGAAACGACTCCAGGCGGCCGTGCTCTTAAGTTCTACTCATCTGTTCGTTTAGAGGTGCGCCGAGCGGAAACCTTAAAACAAGGAAATGAAATGGTGGGTAATAAAACACGTCTTAAAGTCGTAAAAAATAAAGTTGCCCCTCCTTTTAAACAAGCAGAGGTCGACATCATGTACGGGGAAGGGATCTCAAGAGAAGGAGAGTTACTTGATATCGGTACCGACCTTGATTTGATACAGAAGAGCGGTTCCTGGTACTCTTACGAAGGTGAACGATTAGGTCAGGGAAGAGAGAATGCTAAACAGTTCCTTAAGGAAAATAATCATGTATATGAAGAAGTTAAGCGCATTATTCGTGATCATTACCAAATGGAGCCTAAAGAAGAAGAAAAAGAAGAAAATAAATCAGACAGTCAGGAAACTCTTGACGTATAACCTGTTTGATTTTCTCATCTGATTTGGCTTAAGGCTAACGACATCCGGTTCCATAAACACTTACAAATAGAAGCAGTGGCGTCATGCACTGCTTCTGTCTTTTTATACATAAGGCTATACTTAGAACGCCAAATCAGAAGTATAAAGACTGACTGTTTGAAATATTTAAAATAATCTACGGGCTGGATTTGACGTTTCCTTGACATTCCCTATTGGCAGGCATAAAATGAATGTGTATCATTTTCATCTTTATAACCTTATTTAAATTTAATCACACATTGAAAATGAAACGTTTGTACTACCGACAAACGAACCAAGTTCATAGCAAGAGGAGGTGAAAATATGGATATAATATCCTCGCTCATCTTCATTTTGCTTGCCCTTATCGTCGGTTCTGTTGTTGGTTATCTTATTCGGAAATCGATTGCGGAGGCGAAAATTTCAAGTGCTGAAGAACTTGCAAAACAGATCGTAGAAGAAGGTCGTCGTAATGCAGATTCAGCTAAAAAAGAGGCTCTTCTGGAAGCTAAAGAAGAGAATCAGAAACTACGCCAGGATGCGGAAAGTGAAAACCGCGAACGCCGCATGGAACTGCAGAAAACTGAAAATCGTTTAACACAGAAAGAAGAGAATCTCGATCGTAAGAGTGATATGCTTGACCAGCGTGATCTTTCACTCGAAAAGAAAGAAGGAACTCTTGCCGAGAGACAACAACAAATTGAAGAAATGGAAAGCAAAGTGAATGCTATGCTTCAAGAGCAGCAAACCGAGCTTGAACGCATATCAGGCTTGACATCAGACCAGGCGAAACAGGTTATTTTAGAACGAGTTGAGCAAGAAGTATCACACGAGTCAGCTCTTATGATTAAAGAAGCAGAAAACCGTGCTAAAGAAGAAGCTGATAAAAAAGCGAAAAACATTCTTTCACTTGCCTTACAGCGATGTGCTGCCGATCACGTGGCAGAAACAACTGTGTCAGTAGTCAACTTGCCAAATGATGAGATGAAAGGACGTATTATCGGCCGTGAAGGTCGTAATATCCGTACTTTAGAAACGTTAACAGGTATTGACTTGATTATTGATGATACACCGGAAGCTGTCATTCTCTCAGGGTTTGACCCCATCCGCCGTGAGACTGCCCGAATGGCTCTTGAAAAACTTGTGCAGGATGGTCGAATCCACCCGGCACGTATTGAAGAAATGGTGGACAAGTCACGCCGAGAGGTAGATGACTACATTCGTGAAGTAGGGGAAGAAACTACCTTTGAAGTTGGAGTGCATGGTTTACACCCTGACCTTGTAAAAATTCTTGGCCGCTTGAAGTATCGTACAAGTTATGGGCAGAATGTCCTTAAACACTCTACAGAGGTTGCTTACTTATCAGGTTTACTTGCTGCAGAGTTAGGTGAAGATGAAATGCTTGCCCGCCGGGCAGGTTTACTTCATGACATAGGTAAAGCGATTGACCACGAAGTCGAAGGAAGTCACGTAGAGATTGGAAAAGAACTAGCTACCAAGTATAAAGAAAATGAAACGGTAATCAATGCGATTGCTTCACACCACGGTGATGAAGAGCCTACGTCAATCATTTCTGTACTAGTAGCGGCTGCGGATGCCTTATCAGCGGCTCGTCCGGGTGCTAGAAGTGAGACACTTGAGAATTATATTAAGCGTCTTGAAAAACTCGAAGAAATCTCTGAGTCCTACGAAGGGGTCGAAAAATCATTTGCCATTCAAGCTGGTCGTGAAGTACGTATAATGGTTCGTCCTGATGAAATTGATGATCTTGAAGCTACTAGATTAGCCCGAGATATTCGCAACCGAATCGAGGGAGAACTCGATTATCCAGGTCATATTAAAGTAACAGTTATTCGTGAAACACGTTCGGTGGAGTATGCGAAATAAAAGATATGAAGCGGCCCGCGCGGCCGCTTCATTTATGTTTACAATAAAATGATAATAGAAGTAAAGAGGGATTAATGATGAAGATATTATTTATAGGTGACGTTGTAGGGTCACCAGGCCGAGATATGGTGGATGAGTATCTACCAAAACTGAAACAGAAATACCAGCCGACTGTAACGGTAATTAATGGAGAAAATGCTGCCTCAGGTAAAGGAATTACAGAAAAAATTTATCGTCGTTTTTTGGAGAAGGGAGCTCAAGCTGTAACTTTAGGAAACCACGCTTGGGATAAAAAAGAGATTTTTGACTTTATAGACGATGCACAGTATCTTGTTCGTCCGGCTAATTTTCCAGAAGGGACTCCTGGAAAAGGTTTAACTTTTGTTAAAACCCCTAAAACTGAGGTAGCCGTCATCAATTTGCAAGGGCGCACTTTCCTGTCTCCAAATGATGATCCTTTTAGAAAAGTAGATGAATTAATAGAAGAGGCAAAAAAGCGGACGTCCATAATTTTTCTGGACTTTCATGCTGAAGCTACCAGTGAAAAGCAAGCGATGGGCTGGTATGTGGATGGAAGAGTGAGTGTAAATGTTGGGACCCATACTCATATCCAAACCGCAGATGAAAGAATCCTTCCTGGAGGTACGGCTTATATATCGGATGTGGGAATGACGGGTCCTTACGATGGAATTCTTGGTATGGATCGAGAGGCTGTACTTAAACGCTTTCTAACAAATTTACCTGTACGTTTCGAAGTTCCAAAAAAGGGAAGATCACAATTAAGTGGTTTTTTGGTAGATGTGGACGAACGGACAGGAAAAGCTAAAAAGGTAAATCGAATTCAGATCAATGATGATCATCCTTTCTTCGAATGATTATTTGAATTTTGTGACAAATTGATTCATAATGAAAAGGTAATATTCTACATCTCCAAGAATATAGTAGTTATGGAACAACTATAGTGATTGAAGGAGGAGCTAGTAATGGAAGTATTAAAAGTATCAGCTAAATCCGTACCTAATTCAGTAGCAGGAGCTTTAGCCAATGTTGTGAGAGAACGCGGCACTGCTGAAATTCAAGCCATTGGTGCAGGTGCATTGAACCAGGCAGTTAAAGCAGTGGCAATTGCTAGAGGGTTTGTAGCCCCTAGTGGATTAGACTTGATTTGCATTCCAGCCTTTACTGACATTATGATCGACGAGGAAGAACGTACGGCCATCAAATTGATTGTCGAGCCTCGATAGCATTAATATAAAGCTTACCTTCATACAAGCCGAAGTCGTACTCTGGGGAGTACGGCTTTTTTTGTGTGCATATGTATTTTCACGATGGACAGTTAAGGTTGATAATAAAACTAATCATGTTAAAATTGTGATGTAAACAGCATTTATAACTTGTATTAATGATTAGGGGTGTTCACTGTGAATGGAACAATGAAAGCAATTGTTAAACACCATCGTGGTAAAGGAGCAGAGCTTAAGGAAGTAGCAATTCCTTCGATTCATGATGATGAAGTGTTAATACGTGTCCAGGCAACTTCCATATGTGGAACAGATGTTCATATATATAATTGGGATGAGTGGTCCGAGAGTCGGGTAAAGCCGCCTTATGTATTCGGCCATGAATTTGCAGGTGAAATTGTTGAAGTTGGAGAAAAAGTAAATAACTTCACAGAAGGTGATTATGTAAGTGCTGAGACACACTTAGTATGCGGTCACTGTCCTCAATGCTTAACGGGTAAATCTCATATTTGCGAAAATACTAAGATTATTGGAGTAGATACGCAAGGGTGCTTTGCAGAGTACGTAGCACTGCCTGCTAGTAACCTATGGCGCAACCCTAGTGATCTCCCGATAGATATAGCCTCCATCCAGGAGCCAATGGGCAATGCTGTACATACCGTCCTAAACGGCGATGTGGCAGGTAAATCTGTGGCTGTTATTGGCTGTGGTCCTATTGGTTTAATGGCTGTAGGTGTAGCTAAAGCAGCGGGAGCGTCCCAGGTTCTGGCTTTTGATCTTAATACTTATCGTCTAGAATTAGCTAAACAAATGGGAGCTACTACAACGATTAACTCAAGTGAAGAAGATCCTGTAGTTAAGGCGAAAGATTTAACGGATAGACATGGAGTAGATGTGGTTTGTGAAATGAGCGGCCACCCTGTAGCTATGGACCAAGGGTTTAAAATGATCACAAACGGAGGGCGTGTGTCTATATTAAGTCTGCCCACAAAAAGAGTGAGCCTTGATGTAACAAATGATATTGTTTTTAAAGGAATAGAAGTTCAAGGCATCACAGGCCGCAAGATGTATGAAACGTGGCAGCAAGTTTCCCGGCTGCTTCAATCAGGGCAGGTTGATGTTAAACCAATGATTACTCATCACTTAAAACTGGATGAGTTTGAAAAAGGATTCGAATTAATGAATCAAGGCGAATGCGGGAAAGTTGTACTGCATCCATAATTGTTAAGGAGGAGATACTATGAAAGGTTTTGAATATTTGCAGGAACAATTAGATGAAATGAAGGATGAAGGTACATTCAGAAGTTTGATCCCTTTGGAATCAGCTCAAGGATCAAGAGTGACGATTAAAGGAAAAGAAGTCATTCAGCTTTCCTCCAATAATTATTTAGGATTAACATCTCATCCAAAGATGAAGAAAGCTGCGGAAAAAGCTAACGAAGAATTTGGTGTTGGGACAGGCTCCGTTCGTACCATTGCGGGCACATTGCAAATGCACGAAGAATTTGAACAGAAACTGGCAAAATTCAAGCACACGGAAGCAGCTCTCGTGTTTCAATCCGGATTCACCACCAATCAGGGTGTACTGTCTTCCATTTTAGGAAAAGAGGATGTAGTTATTTCTGATGAATTAAACCACGCCTCCATTATCGATGGCATTCGCTTAACGAAGGCCGATCGAAAAATTTATAAGCATGTGGACATGAAGTCTTTAGAAGAAGCACTGCAGGCAAGTTCTGAGTACCGTACGCGCTTAGTCGTGACGGACGGGGTGTTTTCCATGGATGGTAATATTGCACCGCTCCCGGAAATTGTCGAACTTGCAGAAAAGTATAACGCCCTAATTATGGTTGATGATGCCCATGCCAGTGGAGTCCTGGGAGATAATGGACGCGGAACAGTAAATCATTTTAATCTTGATGGGCGTGTGCATATTCAAGTGGGTACCTTAAGTAAAGCAATTGGTGTACTCGGTGGATATGTGGCCAGTACGCAAACACTCAGGGAATACTTAATTCATAAAGGACGTCCATTTTTGTTCAGTACCTCTCATCCGCCTGCAGTTACAGCAGCGAATGACGCAGCTATCGATGTACTTCTGGATGAACCTGAGTTAATTGAAAAGCTTTGGGATAATACGAAATACTTTAAAGACGGACTCTCTTCTCTCGGGTTTGATACAGGCATCAGTGAGACCCCAGTTACGCCTGTAATGATTGGAGACGATGCCCTAACCCATAAGTTTTCCGATGAGTTATTTGAGCACGGGGTATTCGCTCAAGGAATTGTCTTCCCGACTGTACAGCGCGGAAAAGGAAGGGTTCGTACAATTGTAACAGCTGAACATTCAAAGGAAGAGCTTAAAGAAGCCTTGGATGCATTTGAAGCCGTTGGTAAAAAGTTAGGGATTATATAATCTCGTGTCAGCCGCTATGACTATCAGTCATGGTGGCTTTTTTTCGTAAAAACTGATACTATTTTGGAGAATGAAGAGAAATTCTCTATTCTACTTAAAATTCAGAGAAAAACTTGATATAATAAGACAGTTAGAAGGCTCGGCTTGAAAGGAGATCGCAATGAACGAACAACAGCGAAATGACATGTCACGAATTCGTCAGGTTAATCCGGATGAAGCGGCATCAGATAAAAATAATTTGAACCGTCTGAAAGAAAAATCTAGTGAAGATTTCATGAAATATTTTGAAACTACTTACCAGCCTCCGAATATGAGGGATGCACAGCGCAGGAAGAAGAAGGAAACAGATGTGCATTATGATTTTACAATACCTGAAGATATGGATCAGTCAGGTAAAGGGAAAAAATATATGATCCGTACATACGGGTGTCAAATGAACGAACATGACACAGAGGTTATGGCCGGAATATTTGAAGAAATGGGATATGAGTCCACTTCGGATACGAAAGAGGCGGATATCATCCTTCTTAATACTTGTGCGATAAGAGAGAATGCCGAGAACAAGGTTTTTGGTGAAATTGGTCACTTAAAACCATTAAAAATGGAAAACCCGAATTTAATCATTGGTGTTTGCGGATGCATGTCTCAGGAGGAATCCGTTGTGAATCGCATCCTGAAGAAACATCCATTTATCGATTTGATTTTTGGGACACATAACATTCACCGGCTGCCACAGCTTGTAAAAGAAGCTATGTTTGGAAAAGAAATGGTTATCGATGTATGGTCCAAAGAAGGTGACATCATCGAAAACCTGCCACGTTCCCGTAAAGGCAAGATCAAAGCATGGGTTAATATCATGTACGGTTGTGATAAGTTCTGCACGTACTGCATTGTCCCGTATACACGAGGCAAAGAACGAAGCCGATTGCCAGCTGATATTATTCAGGAAGTAAGGCACCTGGCTGCCCAGGGATATAAAGAAATCACTTTGCTTGGTCAAAACGTGAACGCTTACGGTAAAGACCTTGACTTGGAATATGGCCTTGGTGACTTGATGGATGAGCTTCGCAGCATAGATATCCCGCGCGTCAGGTTTACAACCTCTCATCCTCGTGACTTTGATGACCGGCTCATTGAGGTGCTTGCAAAGGGAGGTAATATGCTCGATCATATTCATCTGCCTGTCCAATCAGGTAATACAGATGTCCTTAAAATCATGGGGCGTAAATATTCAAGAGAAGAATACCTGGAGCTTGTTAAGAGAATCCGAAAAGCTATGCCGGGCGCTACTCTTACTACAGATATTATCGTTGGGTTCCCAAATGAAACTGAAGAGCAGTTCCAGGATACCCTCTCCCTTGTAGAAGAAGTTGGATTTGAAGCGGCTTACACATTTATCTATTCTCCAAGGGAAAACACACCGGCTGCTAAAATGAAGGATAACGTTTCTATGGAAGAGAAAAAAGATCGTCTACAACGCCTGAATAAGCTGGTTAATGAACAGTCAGCGCAAGCGATGAAGCAATATGAAGGTGAGATTGTTCATGTACTTGTAGAAGGTGAGAGTAAGAATAATGAGGAAGTACTGGCTGGATACACGAAGCGGAACAAACTAGTCAATTTCCGTGCTCCAAGATCATCCATCGGGCAGATTGTACCGGTGAAAATAACTAAAGCGAAAACCTGGTCTCTAGATGGAGAAATGGTGGAAGCAAGCGTAGAGGTGAAGTAAATGGCAGAGTACACTAGAAAGCAAGTAGTAGATGAAGCTCACAAACTAGCCAATATGATGGCGAATATAGAAGAAATCGACCGCTTTAAACAGTTGGAAGCAAAGTTGAATGAGAACCAGAAAGTTCAATCTCATATAAAAAAGATTAAAGCGTTACAAAAACAAGCTGTAAACTTTCAAGCTTATGGAAAGTCTGAAGCATTAGAGCGTGTAGAAAAAGAAATTGATCGTCTGCAGGATGAGCTTGATGAAATTCCTGTAGTAGCTGAATTTAAAGAAAGTCAAACCGTCATCAATGATATCCTTCAAATGGTTTCAAGCACCATTTCACGTGAAGTGACAAATGAAGTCATTCGCTCCACAGGTGGAGACCTGCTTAAAGGTGAAACGGGATCAAAAACAAAAGGAAGCAGCTGCGGCTAATTCCCTGATTTGATATCACAAAAAAATATTTTTTTCGCTCAAATACATGTCCGCCATAGGGTTTATCCCTTTGGCGGATTTTTTTTCGTACAGTTTTTTGGGCTCTTGCATAGAATGAATTAAACACGTCCTTAGGTCTTTATCATGTTAGTAACCATTCGCCCAACCCCTGCATAGGATGGGCGGTAGAATAAGGAGGAGTGAAACCCTATGTCTTTTTTTGACCGTGATTACAGGGAGATCATTACAAAAGCTGTAATTGGGAAAGGTAAAAAGTTTACAGAATCCACGCATACGATCAGCCCCTCGCACCGCCCGACAAGTATCCTCGGTTGTTGGGTCATTAACCACATTTACAATGCAAAGAAAAAAGGGGAGCATGTGGAGGTCTCAGGAAGCTACGATGTGAATGTTTGGTATTCGTATAATGATAATACGAAAACCGAAGTAGTCACAGAACGAGTGAACTATTGTGATCTTGTAAAACTCTCTATTAAAGATGACAACTGTATTCATGATGACGTGGAGGTAATAGCTAAAGTTGTTCAGCAGCCTAATTGTCTAGAAGCGAATATAACTGCCAATGGTCAAAAGATCGTTGTAGAAGTGGAAAGAGAATTTACCGTGGATGTCATCGGGGAAACCAAACTTTGCGTAAAAGTCGATCCGCATGGCTGTGATAAGGATGAAGATTATGAATATGAGCTATCATCTGATGATTTTTCAACTATTGAAACTGATTTTCTTCCTTCTTCCAGCAGTGACGACGATAAGCATGATTAAATACCGATTCCTTGCTGACTTCAGCGAGGATTTTCTTTTTTAATAAAGTTAAAGCATAAGATGTATTTTTGATCTTTTAGGAAATTTCTAAAAGTCGGCGATAAGGATTCTTTAAAAGGTTGAGGGTAACATTTTCCTTTCTTCAGTTGAGTATGCTTTCGTTCAAGAGAGTTAAGGTTGTGTGCTATAATTGGATCAGTATGAACACAGAACGTTTTGGAGGATTGACTTTATGGCACAATATACACCTATGATGCAGCAATATTTAAAGATTAAAGCAGAAAATAAAGATGCTTTTCTTTTCTTTCGTCTTGGAGATTTTTATGAAATGTTTTTCAACGATGCGCTCCGTGCTTCTAAAGAGCTCGAAATTACATTAACAAGCCGTGACGGTGGAGCTGAAGATCGGATACCCATGTGCGGGGTACCTTATCATTCAGCTGAAAATTACATAAAGCAACTAGTTGAAAAAGGATTTAAAGTAGCGATCTGCGAACAAGTTGAAGATCCAAAAGCTGCCAAGGGAGTAGTGAGGCGTGAAGTAGTTCAGCTGATTACTCCCGGGACAGTCATGGAAGGCAGTATGCTTGAGGAAAAAGAAAACAACTATCTTGCTTCCCTCAGTGAGTTTAATGATGGTACGTACACGGTGAGCTACAACGACCTCACCACAGGAGAAAACAATGTGGCATTAATTACTGGAGGGTTTGATGCAGCAATCAGTGAATTGTACAGCCGTCCTGTTAAAGAAATTGTTGTAGCAAGTGACTTTAATCACGAACAGCAGGAAATCCTTGAAGATAGACTCGGCTACACCATTTCTCATCAGGATGAAACATCCATCCAAGAAGAATTTCAAGAGTTAGTAAAAGAGGTACGCCAGGAGAAGCTTCTTATCGGCTTTGGCCGTCTGCTACAATATATTCAATTGACGCAAAAACGCTCCCTTGATCATTTGCAGCCTGTTCGAGTGGTGGAATTAAACCAGTACATGACCCTTGATATGTATTCAAAAAGAAATCTGGAATTAGTCGAAACTCTCCGCAAGCAAGGAAAGTCTGGCAGCTTATTGTCGGTTGTAGATAAGACAATTACGGCTATGGGAGCAAGGATGTTAAAAAAATGGATGGAACGTCCCCTTCTTACAAAGGAAGCAATAGAAGCTCGGCATGATCAGGTAGAAGGCTTATTGAATCAGTTTTTCGAGAGGGAGACTCTTAGAGAGCAATTAACTTCTGTCTACGACCTTGAACGGCTTGCCGGTCGTGTAGCTTACGGCAATGTGAATGCTAGAGATCTAATTCAAGTGCGAAATTCGTTACGAAAAATACCTGAAATTCTGGAAACACTGGGGTCCTTCAATCACCCTTCTATGAAGCGCCTTTACGAAAAAATAGATCCGCTCCATGAGCTCAAAGAATTATTAGAAGGCAGTATAGCAGAGGATCCGCCGATCACTATTAAAGAAGGTGGATTGATTCAAGACGGTTTCCACCAGCAGCTGGATGAATACCGGGATGCTTCAAGAAATGGGAAGCAATGGATCG
This sequence comes from Halobacillus alkaliphilus, assembly GCF_900113125.1. Taxonomy (GTDB): domain Bacteria; phylum Bacillota; class Bacilli; order Bacillales; family Halobacillaceae; genus Halobacillus; species Halobacillus alkaliphilus. The sequence goes on from NZ_FOOG01000006.1 coordinate 130,776, forward strand.
CTCAACTGGAGAAGAAAGAAAGAGAAGCCACTGGAATCAGGTCTCTTAAAATCGGATACAATCGTGTGTTCGGATACTATATTGAAGTAACGAAGGCGAATTTGCGTCACCTGCCTGACGGAATGTACGAACGGAAGCAGACATTGACGAATGCCGAACGATTTATAACACCTGAGTTAAAAGAAAAAGAAACCATGATCCTCGAAGCCCAGGAGAAAAGTGTAGATTTAGAATATGAACTTTTTCTTGAAGTAAGGGAAAAGGTAAAAACGTATGTTCAGGAGCTTCAGCGACTAGCGGAACAAATTAGCCGTATTGATGTACTTCAGGGATTTGCTCAAATTGCTGAGTCAAATGGATATGTGCGACCTGTATATGGAGAAGCCAGATTAGTGGACATCAAGCAGGGGCGTCACCCTGTGGTAGAGAATGTACTTAAAGATGAAACCTTCGTTCCTAATGATATTTACATGAATGAAGAAACGGACGTGCTTCTTATTACGGGGCCGAATATGTCTGGTAAAAGTACGTACATGAGGCAGCTTGCGTTGATCGCAATTCTTGGCCAAATGGGTAGTTTTATACCTTGTGAATCTGCTACTCTTCCAATATTTGATCAAATCTTTACAAGAATAGGAGCAGCGGATGATCTTGTTTCCGGTCAAAGTACTTTTATGGTTGAAATGCTTGAAGCCAACCATGCTCTTAGTAATGCGACAGAACACAGTATGATCCTGCTTGATGAAATAGGCCGTGGTACAAGCACTTACGACGGTATGGCACTTGCTCAATCGATCGTGGAGCATATTCACGAGCATATTCGTGCAAAAACATTGTTTTCCACACATTATCATGAGTTAACTTCACTGGAAAACCAGCTTGAGCGATTGAAAAACGTGCACGTACGTGCGGAAGAATACGAAGGGAATGTGGTGTTTCTTCATCAGATTAAAGATGGACCTGCAGATGAAAGTTACGGTATTCACGTAGCGAAGCTTGCTGATCTACCTTCCTCTTTAATTAATCGCGCCACCGCTCTTCTTACCCAATTTGAGAGTTCCAATTCGTCTGCTGAAGAGATGAGCGCTTCCTTAGAAGAAGAGCAGCTCACTATGTTTGTAGAAGAGCGAAAGCCAAGCGAGAAAAAAGGGACGAAATCAAAGTCCAATGTAGAATCCTATCTTAAAGGATTGGATTTAATGGAAATGACACCGATGGATGCTATGAATGAGCTATATCAATTGCAAAAACGGATCAAATCGTAAAGGAGGAACAGAGATGGCGCATGTTCAACTTATGCCTGACCATTTATCCAATAAAATAGCTGCTGGGGAAGTTGTGGAGCGGCCAGCCTCTGTTGTCAAAGAGCTCGTGGAAAACAGTATTGATGCAGGAGCTTCATGGGTTACTATTGAACTAATGGAAGCTGGTTTACAAAAGATACGCATTACAGACAATGGGGCAGGAATGGAAGAGGAAGATTGTGAAAGAGCTTTTTACCGTCATGCGACGAGTAAAATCAGTAGTGAAAATGATCTTTTCCACGTACGGACATTGGGCTTCCGTGGGGAAGCCCTGGCCAGTATTGCAGCTGTAAGCCGCCTTAGGGTTCAAACATCTACAGGAGACCAAGCGGGGACGAAACTCGACTTGGAAGGCGGAAAATTAATGAACAAAAGCAAAAGTGATGCCAGGCAGGGAACGGACATCATCGTCGAAGAACTGTTCTTTAATACTCCGGCCCGTTTAAAATATATGAAGACGATCCACACAGAGCTTGGCCATATTACGGATGTGCTAAACCGTATGGCACTAGCTCATCCAGAAATAAAATTCAAATGCACGCATAATGAAAAAGAAATTTTCCAGACCAACGGCCGTGGTGACCTCCTGCAGGTTATCGCAAAAATATATGGTGTAAATGTAGCAAGGAAAATGATTCCTATTCAGGCTGAGACGCTGGACTTTAAAGTAACGGGATATATTGCAAAACCTGAAGTGTACCGTGCTTCCCGTAGTTATATGTCGACCATTATTAACGGACGTTTCATTCGCAGCGTTCCATTGAACAAAGCAATCATGCAGGGTTACCATACATTACTCCCGATTGGGAAGAGTCCAATCGTAGTGCTAAATATTGAAATGGATCCAATACTTGTAGATGTGAATGTGCACCCAGCTAAATTGGAAGTGCGATTCAGTAAGGAAAAGGAATTGTTTGAAGCCTTACATGGATCCATTACGAAAGCTTTCCGTGAGCAAAGACTGATTCCTGAGGTTCAGCATGCTAATCCTAAACCGGAAAAGAAAGATAAATCCACTCAAGGGTCTTTTGATCTTTATACGGAGCAGAAAAGTACAGCTCAAGATGCTGGAATACGTTCAATGGATTCAATTATAGATGAGGTCCCAAATCATAAGAATGCTGAGGAGGACGCTTCCCTTTCCGGCCGGCAGGATACCTTAGTGAAAGAAGAGGCGCCTGTATTTGAAGCTGAGGAAAGTCCTGTCAATGAAAAACAGGATCGCGAGGACATTTCATTAAAAGAAGAGAAGACGGCGAGCCGTGTACCGGCAATGCATCCTGTTGGCCAGGTGCACGGCACGTATATCATTGCTCAAAATGAAAATGGGATGTACATCGTGGATCAGCACGCCGCCCAAGAGAGAATTAAATATGAATTTTTCAGAGATAAATTAGCAGAAGTAGATCATGAGGTTCAAGAATTACTAGTGCCTCTCACTTTTGATTTTAGTAAACAGGAATCATTAAAAATTGAAGAATATAAAGAAGAACTTGAAAGAGTCGGTCTATTTTTTGAGACATTCGGAGAGCACAGCTATATTATCCGCAGTCATCCTCAGTGGTTTCCGAAAGGGTTCGAAGAGGAAGTTATTCATGAAATAATTGATCAGTTAATGAATGAAGATCGCATTAATGTTCTTAAATTAAGGGAAGAGGCAGCTATTCTTATGTCCTGCAAACGATCCATTAAAGCGAATCATTATTTAGATCACGCAGGAATGTCACGCCTATTAGAGGATTTAAGAACGTCGACCGATCCATTTACATGTCCACACGGACGTCCGATTATCGTTCACTTTTCAGAGTATGAAATGGAGAAAATGTTTAAAAGGGTTATGTGAGGTACTTCTAAAAGGCCAACACCTAAACAAAGGGTGTTGGCCTTTTTTATTGGCTTTTTATAGTTTACTGTTGATTCTTCATAAGAGGTTTATTAAGGAATAGGACCGATATAGGTTACATAATAAAAAGCCAGCATTAATTGACATAATATCTTTATAGTCAATTAATGTTGGCTTTTTTTCTGGTCTATAGGGGAGGGGGCTTACGATATATTTTTTTGCTGTAATAAGAATCGGAAGTAATTATCGATTTGTTTTATGTCATCGGGTTGAATGCCGAACCAGGCTTTTTTATCAAAGAAAACCGGTTTGTCATACCCTTTAGTTTCAAGAAGCTGTTTGATCTCTCTAATTTCATCTTCTTTTTCATCGCTCATACCCAGTAAGTAATCGGCAGTGGTTTGGAGCGCGTGAGCAATTTTAGTTAAATCACTCAAATCAGGGGAAGTGTAATTCCTTTCCCAGTTTGACACGACCTGCGGAGAGACACCGACCTTTTCAGCCAAGTTCGATTGGGTTAACCTTCGATTTTTTCTTAATGAACGAATCCTTTCATGAACCACTGTGGACGCCTCCTTTTTTATACTATAACACAAACTAACGAATCTCGATAGTATAACTAACGAATATTTTGATTTATACTAACGGATTTCGTTAGTGGTGGTAACGGAATCCGTTAGTATATGCTCTGAGGTATGATTCCTATGCGTTTCATGTATAATGGGTAACAGTGATGGAGGTGTGAAAAATGAAGCCATTAGTCATTTCTGTAGTTGGTCCTACGGCTGTTGGAAAATCAAAACTTGGGGTGGAAATTGCGAAACGTTTCGGAGGCGAAGTCATCAGTGGAGATTCAATGCAGATTTATAAATCGATGGATATTGGAACGGCAAAGGTTACGGAACAAGAAATGCAAGGTATTTCTCATCACTTGGTTGATATAAAAGAACCTGACGAGAGTTTTTCTGTAGCTGAATTTCAGGATAAAGTTCAAAACCTAATACGCTTGATCAGTTCTCAGGGGAATTTGCCAGTGATAGTTGGTGGGACAGGATTATACATACAGGCTACGCTTTATAATTTTAATTTTTCTGAGGAAAAAAGGGATGAGCAGGTTATCAAGCGCCTGGAAAAGGAAGCTTCTGAGTATGGTATAGAAGCTCTGTACCGACGTTTGCGATCGGTCGATCCTGAGCAGGCGGAAAAAGTCCATCCAAACAATGCGCGGCGTGTATTAAGAGCGCTGGAAGTTTATGAAACCACAGGCAAAGTGATGAGCGATTATCAGAAAGAACAGAGCAACGAATCACCTTTCCACCCTGTAATTATAGGTCTTGAGATGGAAAGAGAAGAGTTGTATAACCGAATTAACCGCAGGGTCGATCAAATGGTGGAAGAAGGTTTAATAGCTGAGGTGAGAGGATTATACAATAAAGGTTATGAACATACCCAGGCGATGAAGGCAATTGGCTACAAAGAGTTTATTCCATACTTTAATGGAGAATACAGTTTGGATCGTGCTATAGAGCTGCTCAAAAGAAATTCCAGACGCTATGCTAAAAGGCAGTATACTTATTTTCGTAATAAAATGAATGTCCAATGGTATCCGATTTCAGAGCAGGGGTATGAGGAGAAATTTGAAACAATTTTAAATGATTTAGCAGGAATGATGAAGTGAGAAATAGAATGGTACTAATACAGATAGAATAGAGGAGGAAAATCCATGGCTCAATCCGTAAATATCCAAGATAACTACTTAAACCAACTGAGAAAAGATCGTATGCAAGTGACTGTCTTTCTGCTTAACGGCTTCCAGCTTCGCGGGACTGTTAAGGCATTTGATAATTTTACTGTCCTTCTCGAGACCGATGGGAAGCAGCAATTAATTTTCAAACATGCAATTTCGACTTTTGCTCCGATGAAAAACGTTTCATTGGAGAAGGAATAGAATTTTAAAGGAACGGACGCTGTATAAGCGTCCGTTTTTGTTTTGGTAGTTTTCTGGTCACCGTTATATAGGCTGCTGTCACAGGTTTGGTTTCAAATGCGTATGATGAATGGAAACGAGGAGGGATCCATGTGCACTCGCAAGCAAAAACAGCTAAGCCAGGAACAATTAACATTGTTCTTAATGATACGAAGTCTAAAGCTGTGCCCATCCAGCACGTTCGCCCTAAAGAGCAGCCTTTAACACCTTTTCGTAGAATTGATGATTTCTTTTCATCGATCGTGGGTCTTGGCGATTTGAAAACTCGTATTAAGGAAATTTATGCTCAGGTATTAATTGCTCATAAAAGGAAAGAACTAGGGTTAAAATCTGAGCAACAGGTACTCCATATGGTTTATAAAGGAAACCCTGGTACAGGGAAAACAACGATTGCCAGAATGGTAGCCCAGCTTTTTTATGAGATTGAAGTGCTTGAAAAGGGGCATTTTATAGAAGTGGACCGCAGTGATCTTGTTGGAGAATATATAGGCCATACAGCGAAAAAAACAAAAGACTTAATCCATAAAGCACTTGGCGGTGTGCTCTTTATTGATGAAGCTTATTCTCTAGCAAGAGGCGGGGAAAAAGACTTCGGGAAGGAAGCTATTGATACGATCGTGAAATGCATGGAGGATCATCATAATCAATTCATTATCATTCTAGCGGGATATCCGGATGAAATGGATGATTTTTTACAAATTAATCCCGGCTTAGCATCTCGTTTTCCAATCCAGTTATCTTTCTCAAATTATTCCGCCCCCGAATTAGCAGCTATTGCTAACGGCATGCTCCGTGATCGCGATTATCGTCTGACAGCTGATGCAGAAAGGAAATTATATCAGCATTTATCCTATGTTTGTTCCCGTAAAGCCGGAAATTTTTCAAACGCTCGATATGTACGCAATGTAATAGAAGAAGCCATACGTAAACACGCCTGGCGGGTAATTAGCAGCCCAAATCAAAAGAAAGCAGCATTAATGACTTTAGAAGCGGAAGATTTTACGGTAACGAACTCGTTTCCGTCCCCATAATGGTACCGTTATCTATCTACGGTACTTTTTGGTATGATGGAAATGAATCATTCAGGTATATAGAAAAGAAGGTGGAAATATGCAAGGTAAAGAGCGAGTAATCCTAGTTGCTAGAAAAGATCCTAATGAGGAAGAAAAGCGGTTTAACTCTTCGCTTGAAGAACTCCAATCGTTAACGGAAACTGCGGATGGAGATGTATGCAAAGTTATCACACAAAAAAGGGACCGGGTGCACCCGGCTACATATTTAGGTGAGGGAAAGTTAGAAGAGATAAAAGCTGCAGCTTTGGAAACAGAAGCTGAGCTAATTATCTTTAATGACGAGCTCACCCCCGGCCAGCTTAGGAATATTTCAGATAAAGTTGAACGACGTGTGCTGGACAGAAGTCAGCTTATTTTAGATATATTCGCCAGCCGTGCCCGCACTAAGGAAGGTAAACTTCAAGTAGAATTAGCCCAGTTGCAGTACTTATTGCCTCGTCTGGCAGGACAGGGGGCAGAGCTTTCCCGATTGGGCGGAGGAATTGGAACACGTGGTCCAGGAGAGACAAAACTCGAAACCGATCGCCGGCACATAAGACGCAGAATCGATGATATTAAGAAGCGTTTGAACTCTGTAGTCAAGCAGAGGGAACAGTATCGCCAGCGCCGTAAAGAAAACCGGGCTTTTCAAATTGCAATTGTAGGTTATACCAACGCAGGAAAATCTACATTTTTTAATCGTGTGACGGAAAGTGATTCCTATGAAGAAAATCTGTTGTTTGCGACTCTTGACCCTCTGACGAGACAGATGAGTCTTCCATCAGGATTTCAAGCCCTTATTTCCGATACTGTAGGTTTTATACAAGACCTGCCAACGACACTGATTGCTGCTTTCCGCTCCACGCTGGAAGAAGTGACAGAAGCTGATTTCATTTTGCATATGGTGGATGCTTCGCACCCTGACCACCTGCAGCAAGAAAAAACAGTGCTGCGGCTGCTTGATGAATTAGGAGCGGGTCAGTTGCCAATGCTTACGGTTTATAACAAAAAGGATTTACTTCGAGAGGATTTTATCCCCGAAACTTACCCATCTTTAACGGTTAGTGTGCATGACCGGATTGATCTGAAGCGGATTTTAGATAAGATTGAAGTTGTGTTAAAAGAAGAGTGGCATGAATACGATGTATTTATTCCTGCATCGGAAGGTAAACGCCTTCAGCAATTTAAAAAATTCAGCATGATTATTAGCATGGATTTCTACGAGGATAAAGAGGGATATGCTCTTCATGGGTTCATCCATCCGGACCATCCGCTGAAACATCAGATACTATAAAAAAGTTAGGAAGACACCATCATGAATATCGAAACTATTAAAATGCAAAGTGAACAAGAAATAACATCCGAGCACAAACGAATCGATGAAATTGTTGAATTTAATCAGGCGAAAGTACTCCGTGCTTTTCAGAAATTAAGGGTGAGTGATTCTCATTTCAACCCGACTACAGGCTATGGCTACGATGATTTTGGGAGAGATACACTTGAATCTCTTTATGCAGAAATTTTCAGTGCGGAGGACGCCCTTGTCCGTCCGCAATTGATTTCAGGAACCCATGCGATTACAACGGCTTTATTCGGAGTTCTACGGCCTGGGGATGAGCTTTTATATATTACTGGTGAGCCCTATGACACTCTTAGGGACGTTATTGGGACAGGCCGAAAAAAGGATATGGGCTCGCTGAGAGATTTCGGGGTTTCCTATCAGTCCATTGCTTTAACAGAGGAGGGAGATTTTCAGGTTGAGGAAATCCTTTCGTCGATCTCTTCCTCCACGAAGGTAGTAGGAATTCAACGTTCGAAAGGATATGAAGAGCGGCCGTCATTCACTATTAAACAAATAGCTTCTATCATCGAACGAATCCGGGAAGTAAAAGAGGACGTTATTATATTTGTCGATAACTGCTACGGAGAGTTCGTTGAAATGAAGGAGCCGCTTGAAGCAGGAGCTGATTTAATCGCCGGGTCATTAATCAAAAACCCCGGAGGCGGGATCGCTAGAATGGGCGGTTACATAGCCGGCAAGGAAGAACTCATTGAACTGTGCAGCTACCGTTTAACGGCTCCCGGGCTAGGTAAAGAGACCGGTGCAAGCCTAAATAGTCTTCAAGAAATGTATCAGGGCATTTTCCTGGCGCCTCATGTAGTAGGAGAAGCGCTAAAGGGAGCGGTGTTTACAGCTCACTTTCTTAACATGCTAGGTTTTGACACGAACCCTGCCTATAATGCTGAGCGTACAGATTTAATTCAGTCTGTGAATTTTGATTCTGCTGAGCAAATGATTCGATTCTGTCAGTCCATTCAACATGCTTCTCCGGTTAATTCGCATGTAAGCCCGCAGCCAAGCCCAATGCCAGGATATGATGATCATGTAATCATGGCTGCAGGAACCTTTATCCAGGGAGCTAGCCTTGAACTGACAGCTGACGGCCCTATAAGGCCTCCTTACACGGCTTTTGTACAAGGCGGGTTAACCTATTCGCACGTAAAGATAGCTGTAACGGGAGCAATTGAACGCCTGTTAGAAGAAGGATATGTGAAGATAAGTTTACCCAATCAATAAGATATTTTCTTACTTTTCTCACTTTTTCAACATATTTGTGTGAACATTCCTCACATATGTTGACATATCCTCTGCTTATCGTATAATTAAAGCAGTATCATTCTTATGGGGAGGTGGCACATCGATGAGTGATGAAATTCGTCGTTCTATGCCGTTATTCCCGATGGGGATTGTTCAATCACTGACAGACCTTTCTGCCCGGCAGATCCGCTATTATGAACAGCATCAGCTAGTACAACCTGCCCGTTCAGAAGGGAACCGCCGACTGTTTTCATTTAATGATGTAGATCGACTTCTGGAAATTAAAGATCTCATTGAACAAGGCGTTAATATGGCAGGGATTAAGCAGGTTCTTAAGCTGACAGATCAGCCGGAGAATGAGGTATATGATGAGAAACGAGTTGAGGAAGTTCATAGTGAACTAACTGAAAAAGAACTCCGTCGTATGCTGCAGCAAGAACTTTTCACCGCGGGAAGGCAAGGCAAGCTAGGAATTAGGCAGGGGGAATTGTCTAGATTCTTCCACTAAATTGTGTTGAGAGGAGACTGGAATTATGGGTTTAACCAAAGAAGAAATTTACAAGAAACTTGATGAGGAAAATGTTCGTTTTATTCGATTGCAGTTCACGGATATGCTGGGAACGATCAAAAACGTCGAAATCCCGCTTAGTCAACTGGATAAGGCTTTAGAGGGTATGATGATGTTTGATGGTTCATCTATCGAAGGCTTCGTGCGCATCGAGGAATCTGACATGTACTTAGTACCAGATTTAGATACATTCGTGGTCTTCCCTTGGACATCTGAAAAAGGGAAAGTAGCCCGCTTCATTTGTGATATTTACAATCCAGACAAGACTCCTTTTGAAGGGTGCCCACGTTATAATTTAAAACGTAACATCAAAAAAATGGAAAAACTTGGTTTTTCTGCGTTTAACATAGGTACTGAGCCTGAATTCTTTTTATTTAAACTTGATGAAAAAGGCGAACCAACCATGGAACTAAACGATAAAGGCGGTTATTTCGATCTCGCTCCAACTGATTTAGGTGAAAATTGCCGACGGGATATTGTTCTTGAACTTGAAGAAATCGGATTTGAAATAGAAGCTTCTCACCACGAGGTAGCTCCTGGCCAGCACGAGATTGATTTCAAATACTCTGATGCTGTGAAACACTGTGATGATATCCAGACGTTTAAACTAGTTGTAAAAACGATCGCACGTCAACACGGTCTTCACGCGACTTTCATGCCAAAACCTTTATTTGGCGTAAACGGTTCCGGCATGCATGCGAATATGTCTTTGTTTAATGAAGACGGAAATGCTTTTTACGATGAAAATGGTGATAAAGAATTATCCGAAGTTGCTTACCAGTTTACTGCAGGGATTATTAAACATGCGACAAACTTTACGGCAATTACTAATCCTACAGTAAACTCCTACAAGCGGCTTGTACCTGGTTATGAAGCACCTTGCTACGTTGCCTGGTCTGGACAGAACCGCAGTCCGCTCGTACGTGTTCCTACCTCCCGTGGGTTAAGCACTCGTATAGAGGTAAGAAGCGTAGACCCTGCTGCCAACCCTTATATGGCAATGGCTGTACTATTGGCTGCAGGTCTTGACGGTGTTGAAAATAAATTAAAAGCCCCAACTCCAGTTGACCGCAACATCTATGTGATGAACAAAAAGGAACGTGAAGCACACGGCATTAAAGATCTACCAGCCACTCTCTTCAACGCTCTTGAAGAACTGCAGGAAGATCCAATCATGGTCGAAGCTCTAGGAGAGCACCTGTTTGAACACTTTATTGAAGCGAAAGAAATCGAATGGGATATGTTCCGTACACAAGTACACCCTTGGGAGCGCGAACAATACTTACAAACATATTAATCCTGATCAAGCCTTGGCGCTCAAAGCGCCGGGGCTTTTTCTTATATTACGGGACTAGATCACACCAAATTCATTGATTATGATACCCTTCCGTTTATACTAAAGTCATCAATTTTTCCCTATAAACATGACCCCCACGACAGACCAGATGTATTTATCAAACTAGTGAAACGACTATACTCAAGCTATCGCGAGATCAAATTATATTTTTGAAAGCAATAAAGACAACTATATAATGTTTACAATTAAAACCTTGCCTTTGTGGAAGATAAAACAAATATATGAAAAACGATTATCGCCACACCCATTAGCCCTCCCGTAATTTTATAAGGAGTTCTTGCTGAATTTGAAATTGATTTTAATTTTCAGGGCAATCGACAAAGCCCCGGAAGTTTTTGACCTGAAATTAGTTAGCCTATACTTACTAAAAATCCTCTTCGAAAATTAGATCATTTAAGGATGGCGTCTACTAAAAACGACATTGAGCAGCAAGTTAAGTTTGGTGTTTAATTTTAGTGAAAAAGCACAGAAACCTCATATATTACCCACTTTTAAGTGTATCGCAACACATGTTGTGTTATGATTTATATACAACAATTGATTTGTTAGGGGATGTAGAATGGAACAATATACTGTCGACCAAGCATTGGAAAAATTAAAGCAATATAAAATTACGACACATAAGGAGAGCCTTCGACGATGGCTGCGGAACGGCACCATTAAAGGGGTAGAACCAGCAACTCGAAAGGATGGCTGGCGAATAAATAAAGATGATCTATGGTCGTTCATCGAGGAACGTACGTTGATTGAGGAAACACAAAAACCTAACGCAACAAATGTTGTAAAAGAGGGTGATGCCCGGGAATTTTATAGAGCGGAAATGTGGTGGGAAATTGCACGTAAAAATATGTTCGAAGGATCCGTTGAAGTAAAAAAAACAGATGTACGCTCATGTATTAAACAAAAAAACTATTCTGAAAAATTTGAAACTTATATATGGAATAGGATTACAGAACATACCTGGCAAGCTACGCCTCGCATATTTTATTTGCATGATGCTTTTCTTTTTAGCAGCCAACGTATAAAGATGGACACTAATTATAAGGAACGCAAAGAGCAGATATTGTTCGCTTTAATTGAATACTTAAGAAATAACGGTATTAAGTAGATAGAGTTAATATAATAGTATAATTGAACTACCCCCACTTACTCGCTGACGCTCCTTGAAGTTGGGGGATTCCTAAGAGCACGAACCTAACGGTTCGTTCAAATGATTAGGCTAGCCCCGTCGCACCGACGGTTGGAAGGACTCTTTTAATTTCCTTCAATATATTGAAACTCGCATTTAGATCGCGGTCGTGGCGGGAGCCGCAATTCGGGCAGTTCCACGTTCGAACAGCGAGATTCTTTACCTCATTGTTTTGGTATCCGCACTTGGAACACAGCTGAGAACTCGCAAAAACTTTTGATACGG
>NZ_FOOG01000028.1 GCF_900113125.1 Halobacillus alkaliphilus
TTCGCTTTCCGTGGGCATGTGGTAAGCTTCCTCAGGCTTCGCCTTCCGGGATCTTACCGATCATGTTTATCCCACAGGAGTCTTCATCATCCCCCTCCGGACCTAGCCAAATCAGATGCTCGAAACCACTTCAGACATCACATGCGTAATAAGAAATTAGACCACATGATTGTGCAGCTATTTTTAGGATGTAACGACCCGCAATAGCCTGTCATAAAAGCATGTAATCCAGATTAAGAAGGAGAATCTTTCTCTTCTAGAAGGGTACGTTTCACAAGAGGTCGCTGGGTTGGTGGGGAAATGGCGAGACTCCCATGGGAGAAGGGACTAGGTGAGATCCCGCAGGGAGTGAAACGACTGAGGAAGCTCACCGTTCTCCCATAGGAAAGCGAGTTATTTCCCCGCCAACCCTTATCCATCTAACGTAACGGACCCATTTATCTGGAAACTGAGTCTTCAAGTAATGGGAGCTTTACTGTAATAACAACAAGGAGGTAACTGAACCCAGAAAAAATAATTCATAAAGAGGAAAAATGTAGTAATCTAAGAGTAAGATATAGTAAAGAGAAAGGGGATAAAGATGTATAAAGGACCTATTTGGCGCAAGATCTCAAGAGCCGCAAGCCTGATTATGAATAACCAAAAAGAAATTTATTTCATATTGGTTACCCTCGGCATTATTGGTTCTATAGCTTACGGAGCATTTTTCTATTATGAAATCTCAGCCAGTGCCTATGCAGAAAGCCCGAAAACCTTTATTGACTATCTCATCCGACCTTCCCTCCTAGCTCTTTTTGTGGTTGCTATTCTCATTATGTTTACAGTTTTCTTTGCGAGAGTCTTATCCTTATCCGCATTGAAGAGCTTAACCGTATTTAAACTGGGGGTGGAGTTTGGGGAATGGGAAGAAAAAGAACGAGCAATCGCCAGTAACTTCCGGTTCACTTCTTCAGTCTTAAAAAACCATGAGGATACGCTCATCAAGTTAGTAAGAGAAAAGAGAACGGACCTTCCGGATATTGTTGAGTATTTGGTTGCTGAATTTAATAAATTGATCAAAGCGACTAAGAATGACATCAAAATGGAAATTGACATCGTCTCTTACTCTCAGTTGGAGAATTTTGAACAGAATGTCTATGAAGAAATCATCGCTGATCCCTACAGTACGACAAGGTACTACAACTCCTTTTTCGGGCCTTACAACCTTTTACTCGGTGTAGTTGAAAGACCGAACGAAGAAGATACTGTTATTGTGAGAATGAGGAAAGAGAGTTCATATGTGATGGACGAATATGACCGTGAAACACTAGAGAGTCTGCTTGCCTATGCTGTTAACTTGAAAGAAACCTTAGAACTTAGAAAAACGGCGTACCTCCATGGGGTAATGAATACCGACGAAGCCAAGGTTCCTGCTGAGCCATGGGTATTGACGAATTCCAATTCACTCCCGGAAAAATTAACAGGCTCTGTGAGTAAAGATCACTCCATGTCTGACGAACATTACTCCTCTTCCGACTTCGAGGATAATGAGAAAACACCGATGTCCATCATGGATCTGTACCACAAACGAAATTGCTAAGTCCAAGAGAGTAGCAAAACTTGACTCTACGCAGAATATTCTACTTTCTATTAGATTCCAGTATAATTGCTATTTAAAAGAGACCAGTGCCATGCACTGATCTCTTCTTTTAACTCATTTGAACTCGTTCCACCTGCGGAATCCGCTCCGCAATCTCTCTCCCGATTTCAAAAGAAGCCGTAGCCGCTGGTGATGGTGCATTACACACATGAACAGAACGCTTACCCGTAATGATATGAAAATCATCGACGAGACGTCCATCCTTCAACATCGCCTGTGCCCGTACGCCAGCATCTGTCGGAATTACATCTTCTTCTTGTATATCCGGTACCAGGCGCTGAAGGCTCTTCACAAAGCTCTCTTTATGAAAGGAGCGCACCATTTCCTTCATGCCTTCTTTCATATTGACTCTTGCCATTTTCCAAAACCCTGGGAATGATAAAACATCAAACGCATCTTTCCAGTGAAAATCAGTCTTTCTGTATCCTTCACGCTTAAAACTTAGTACAGCGTTTGGTCCTGCATGGATGCCACCGTCCATCATTTTCGTCAAATGAACGCCGAGAAAAGGGAAAGCAGGGTTCGGAATTGGATAAATCAGACCTTTTACCAAGTAGTTCTTTTCCTCGGTTAATTTAAAATATTCTCCTCTAAACGGAACAATCTGCAGATCCGTATGAATTCCTGCCATCCGGACAAGACGGTCACTGTGAAGACCTGCGCAGTTTATGAGAAAGCGCGATTTCAGTGTGCACTCTTTCGTTTCTATGGTAACCTCGCCGGCACCTTCCTCAATCGTCTCGACAGCTGAGCCGAACGAAAACTCGACACCGGCCTGCCTGAGCAATTCTGCTATTTTTACACTAACCTTTTTATAATTAACAATGCCTGTTGAAGGAACGCGGAGTCCTTCGATCCCATTGGCGTAGGGTTCAATTTCCTGCAATTCTTCACGCCCAATCCTCGTCACATTCAATCCATTTTCCTGAACGCGATTGTACAGGGCTTCTAAACGAGGAACTTCCTCTTGTTCGGTTGCAACCAGCACTTTTCCGCAGACTTCGTGAGGAACGTCATGAGTCTGGCAGAATTCTACCATTGAGTTTCTGCCCTGCATGGCCATCCGCGCTTTTAAACTACCAGGCTTGTAATAGACACCTGAGTGGATGACCCCACTATTTCTTCCAGTCTGATGGGCAGAAAGCTCCTGTTCCTTTTCAATAACCATAATGGAAGCACCGGCGTTCTTCTGAATGAGTGCAAGAGCTGTGGACAGCCCCACAATACCCCCGCCGATAATCACATAATCATACATTCTTCTTCCTCCTACTACTGTACAAAATGTCCTCGCTGACGAAGTAATTCTCTATGCAAATCAGGATTCTCTTCAAACCCGGCCCTGCCGTGAAGCCAAAAACGATTATTCAGCATTACTAAATCTCCTACTGGAAGTTCCAGTTCAATGACCCCTTTTGAGTTTTCCATAGATTGGGACAATTCTTTCAGATACTGAGCCTGAGCAATCGTTTCCGGAAACACAAACTGATCTATAAAACAGATGCAGGGGCCATTATTCCATTCATAGAACGGTTTGCGCTGTACATCTTCCGACACGTTTTTACTGGCCGGCGCCTTGTAGGTGAAAGGATAGGAAGCAAGTGGTTGATTGTAAAAGTAATCAAATTCTTCCCATTCATCAAGGTGCAGTAATCGAGAGCTTCCTCCAACTGCATTTTCTTCCTCCATCTTCATCATGAGCAGCCAATCCGTCGGCTCATCCACATACGTTCCATCCGTATGAAGCGTAAAGCGACGGTACGCCTGACGAAGATACGAATCGCTGTCATCCGTATGCTTCACAGAGAAGCGTGCATAGTATTTTTTTGACATGGCATCAAAATTTGGAATGCCCGCCAGGTGCGATAAGGCCGTGGAGAATTTCACATAATCCTGAGCATTCTCAGTACGCCCTTGCAGTCCCACTGTAAAACCACCGGAATTCCGGTCGTGAAGAAGGGTCCGGATCGTGTTTCCAAAGTCCTCATCCACTAAGTTCAGCAGTATATTTGCTGTGATAAACCGCTGGTAAGGAATATACTCCAACTGCTCATCACTAATGTGTTGAACCTCCTGCAAAAATTGATCAATCACCTGTTCTTCAAATTCAATATGATATAAGCGATTATGCTTTGGATGCGGCTGAATAGAATATCCTTGTCCTGTAATTGACGGAAGACTCTCCTTCTTCATTTCTACTGCACACATATTAATTTCCCTCCATAATAATTGTAGTAATACATTTTTATGGGCCCATAAAAATCAAAAAAAGCCAGTCCTCTTCCATTTAAGGAAGAAAACTGGCTTTAAACTGCGAGTTAATCTCTGGCGCTGTAGAGATTAGACAGTTTTAACAGTTACGTTATTTGCTTATTGTACTAACGTTGCAGCCGGACAATGAAAGGGGCTTCCTTTCTATGGGGCTGCTTTCTATTATCTACCTTATAGATGTTTTAATATTCTGTCAATAGAAAAGGATGATCAATTGAGTAATGGGATTTATCTCAAGCAAAAGTGAAAATCTACTGCGCTTCATAATTAGCGAAGCGGCACAATAAACCTACTTTTCTTCTATCAGGGAGCTTAGATGGAGATTATAAGAAATTAAATCATGTTATTACAGGATGCTTTTCGATCGTGCCAGGGCCTAGAGATCTAATAGAATGTATGGATCATGAGGAAGAGTGCTGTACAAAGCAACACTACTAGTGACTCGTCTCATATTTAAATTATTTTAATCATTCATGAATAAAATAAATGTTTGTTTCATAGAGAAAGCCGTCTAAGATATAGACGGTCTTTTTTCTTAAAATGACTTTCCACTATAATAGTCTTTTTATACCACGCTCTATTATTTTCAGAAAATAAAGATAGTTAAAAATACTCTGTATATAATTCCCTATTTTTCCTATAATTGGTTACATTACACCTGGGAGGTATTTTATGAAGAAAAAACACGTGATACCAGTAGCTGTTTTATCCTCTGCTTTATTTATGGGGACCGTTTCACCAGCGCAAACACTCGCTGTAAGTCCAAATGCAAACACAGAGGTTGTTCAGAAGAAAGTACATAGTGAAGGTAAAGGAAAACCTTTCTTTGTCAAAGAGATGCAGTCAGAAAAACAAACATCAGCAGATGGCAAATCTGCGAAGGAATTTTTAAATAAAAATAAAGCGAAGTTCAATATGGATAAACCTGAAGAAAGTCTGGAATCGACGAAAGTTACGAAAGATGAGCTAGGCATGACTCACGTTAAGCTCCAGCAGAAGAAAAACAATATTCCTGTCGAAGGTAACGAGGTTACCGTGCATTACAGCAGCGATAATCGCGTTCAATCGGTTAGCGGACAATTCAACGATGCGATTGAAAAGGAAGGGCTTCCTTCCAAAGCTTCCCTATCAGCCTTGGAAAGTGTAAAACGTGCTAAAAAAGCAGTTGACGCTCCGGATCAGCTGGTAGAATCACCAGACTCGGCGCTCGTTTATTACTCGTTTCAAGGTGAAAATCATTTAGCTTACAAAGTAAATGTGAATTTCCTGGGTGATAATCCGGGGAACTGGTCTGTTTATGTCGATGCGAATTCCGGCGAAGTTATAGATCAATACAACAAAATTATGCACGCACAGGATTATAAATCGTCCAAGGGCGCTGGAATTGGTGTGCTAGGGGATCAACGCCAGCTTCACATCACACATAAAAACGATAAATCCGTTCAATCGGGAACAAACTTTTACCTGTTTGATAATTCCCACGAGGACTTGGAAGGGATTTATACCTATGATATGAAAAATCAATGGGGCGATAGTGATCTTCAGTTCCCTGGGGTCCTTTTCAGCTCCCCAGATGCAGCATTTAAAGATTCTTATGACAGCCCTGCTGTGGATGCACACTACAATTCTGAACAAGTTTACGAGTACTTCCTGGAAGAACATGATCGCAACTCCATTGATGGAGAGGGCATGGCCATCAAATCCTCGGTTCATTTTGGCCAGGATTACAACAATGCGTTTTGGAACGGGGAGCAAATGACCTACGGTGACGGTGATGGCGAATTTTTCGTACCTCTATCCGCCGGTCTGGATGTAGCGGCGCACGAAATGGCGCACGGGGTTACCACTTACTCCGCTGGCTTGAAATATCGTAACCAATCCGGAGCGCTTAATGAAGCCTTTTCTGATATCTTCGGTGCTTTAGTAGATGAGGAGGATTGGGAAATCGGGGAAGACATTATGGCAGAAGACGCGAGAGAATCGGGCCGTACCTCTCTTCGCAGTCTGAGCAACCCTAGTAAGTATGCAGTTGGGGAAAAATATACGTCATATGGAGATGGAAACGGAAAGTATCCATCTCACATGGACCAATACTATGGCCTCCCGTTAGAGTTGGATAATGGCGGTGTCCATATCAACTCTTCCATCATCAACCATGCAGCATACCTAACAGGAGAACAAATTGGCAAGGATAAACTAGGGCAGATCTATTATCGCGCACTGACGGTTTATCTGACTCCAGAGTCTGATTTCAGTCACGCTAGAGAATCCTTGATTCAGTCAGCTGTTGATCTATACGGATCCAATAGTGCAGAGGTCCAGGCAACAAAAGATGGATTGAATCAAGTAGGAATTACCGAATAAGTATTGAATGAAAGATAAAGAAAGGCAGAGGTTATAGAACCTCTGCCTTTCTTTATGAGTTAAGCTATGAAGTTGTAACCTTACGTTTCTCTCGAATTACGGCATTGATAGCTTTACGATTTTTCCAGACAAATTTACCCGCTTCTTCCCGCTTCAACACACGCTCTCCTTCGTCACAATAATCTATGCCTCGGCCGTGTGCCGTGATCAAACCATCACGATAAACCATCAGTGTCCAGTCTCCGCTCCGTTCCTTGTCCGCAAACACCAGATAGTGCTTGGCACCCTTCTCATCGTACTGCGCGAAATCACAAAAAGACGACAACAACTCTTCAATATCCCGTTTAGTTTTAATAGTCATCTTACTCCATCCCTTATTTTTCGTTTCTTTCATTATATCATATGACAATTTCATTTCACTTCTATCTACAAAACACTTTACCAAGCTACAGAATTAGACGGAAAATATCTGAGTCTATCAACTGGTAGTTGGTTAAGATTGAAAAGCCATTTTCAATCTACAGTTCAAACATTCATTTTTACAATATAATTTAAAACTTCAATCTACTATCCCGAAAGATAACAAATAATCTTTTTTAAAGACTTCACGTTTATTATCAATAAATACCGGATAGTGTTAAATATTATATTGAAATATCTTATATAACGTAGGGGGATAAAATGAAACAGCAAGTCCTTGGTTCTATCTGTTTGGCCTTAGCCGCTAGTATTTGGGGCGGGATGTTTGTAGCCAGCAAATATGTCCTGGAATTCATTCCGCCATTTACGCTCATGTGTATCCGGTATTTGATTGGTTGCTTTTTGCTTTTTTCTATTATTAAAGTAAGGAAAAAACCTTCTGCTGCTAAAACAAAAAGGGATTGGATGTTGTTGATCTGGATTGGTTTCATAGGTTATTTAGTCACGATTTCCTTCCAGTTCATTGGAGTGGAACTATCCAATGCCCACACAGGAGCGTTAATCACTGCTACCACTCCCGTCTTCATTGTGGTTTTTGCTAGAATTATTTTAAAAGAAGAAATTACTTATCGGAAGGCAGCCTCTCTGTTCCTCGCCTCAATTGGCGTTGTTACTGTAATTGAATGGAACACTCAAATGAACAGTTACCTACTGGGCAGCTTTATTCTTTTCATGGCAGCGGTATGCTGGGCGTTACTATCTATTTATGTAAAAAAAGCGTCTTCCAAATTTTCATCGCTGGAAATCACAGCGTACGGCATCTTTTTTGGGATGATGATGACTGTTCCTTTTATGATAGGAGAACTTCAATATTCCTCATTCTCCATTCCTAATTTAACCGTTATTTCCGGCATACTCTATCTAGGAATCGTATCAACGGCCGGGGGTTTTTATTTTTGGAACAAAGGGATGGAATTGATGGAAGCGGGTGTCGGTTCTTTATTTTACTTCTTTCAGCCTCTTACCGGAGCTTTACTAGGTTGGCTGTTGTTAGATGAATCCTTGTCGCCCCAATTCTTTATAGGGTTCTTTCTGATCATGTGCGGGATTTTTATTGTTACCTGGAAACCTAAACAAAAACGTCCCCTGACTTCCTCTGAATATATGAAAAAAGTAAGATAGTTAATTGGAAAGATATATAAGAAAGCGAGTCCTCCATTAATCGGTTAGATAATGGAGGACTCGCTTATGAAAACCAATAAGATGCTTACAGATAACTGACCTCAAAAAATCCCCTGCCGCATGGCAGAGGATTTTATAAAGCTATTAGGATGACTTCACCCAATAAGCTGCTTCGTTTTCAGATGGAGAAGGCGGGAACTGATCGCCTTCATTCAAACTGATTTCTGTATTGTCACTAGATTTATTGTTTCCACTTACAAGTTTGTCTACTTTATAGTTACCGGATTCTGGAGCTTTTTCACCTGTTTTAAACTGGTTGTTTGCCATGATAATATCCCTCCGTTATAATAATAATTCAAAATTAAATAAAGTTCCCAGCTTTATTTGATCAGCGGCTGCAGCTCTTAGTTATTGCTAGAACCATTACCTGAGTTGCGGCCGCCTTTTTTACCAATCTTCTCAAAATGTTTTTCTCCGTACTTATCACTTGTCGTTTCTCCGCCTTTTTGGCCGATTTCTTCATAAAATTCTTGATCATGTTCTTTAGCGGTTGTTTCTCCGCCCTTCTTGCCTATTTCCTCAAAGTGTTCTTGACTGTACTCTTCGCTGGTGGTCTCTCCACCTTTTTGACCGATATCTTCAAAGTGCTTTTGGCTGTACTCCTGGCTTGTAGTTTCGCCACCTTTTTGACCAATATTCTCGAAATGTTCTTGATCGTATTTGCGGCTTGTCTTCTCTCCACCCTTACGACCAGCTTCTTCTCGACTCATGGTTTGGTTTTGATTTTGATTATTGTTCTTAGCCATTTTATTTTGCCTCCTTTGAATAAGATATAAAATACTTACCACCAATCACATGGAGATCAAACCCAAATATTTACTTGTAATATTTTTTTAATATAACTAATCAGGTTTAAGTGGATCATGGTACTATTACTTCTTTTTTAATTGTTGCTTGAGCCTTTGGCCGTTTCACTCATAATGTTTCCAGCTATTTCATCAGATCCCTGTTTTCCTATATCTCCTATACTCACCACACCACGGATGGTATCTTGGTCCACAACAAGCAGGCGGCGAATCTGATGATCTTGCATTAAACGAGCAGCTTCAGCTATTTCCATATCTGAGGAACCTGTAATAATTTTTTCCGTCATAATATCAGAAGCTTTTACATCATCGGGCGACCCTTTAGCAAGCCCTTTTACTACGATATCGCGGTCTGTAACAACGCCTGCATATTTGCCTTCTTCGACAATTGGTACAAACCCAACATCTTCTTCTCTCATGCATTTGGCTACTTCTGATAAGTTATCGGAGGCCTCGCAAGTCGTAAGATTCGCATTCATATACTCTTTTAGTGCTGTCATCATTCCTCCACCTTTCTAATTGATTTGATTTATATTAGTTCTTTTTACTTTTAATGGTAATTTCAAACAAGGTTGCTTCCATTTCCTACAATTGTCTTAGGAGGCAATGGAGACGTTATGACTTTAGTCAGATTTTAGCTTGATATAGAAGATTGTAGTTTATTTTTTCATTTAAACGGAAAAGGAATGAATTATATAAAAATAATAAATGGAGAAAAGTGCTTTCGGGTTACCATAAAGGTTTCCTACACTTTTCCACTACAAAAAATAATGAAAGGAGAGTAAAAAGATGACCACCGCTTTAGGATATGGTTTCTTATTCATCTTCGTAGCTATCGTTCGTTTCTTCTTATGTAACAGCGAAACTAGAAATCGTTAAAGCTGTAATTTAAGGTGAATAAAAAACAATGCTTCCACCCTCATTTGCGGAAGCATTGCCCGTTTATTTCTCCCAAATAATTTCATCCACTTGCGTTCCTAAATGCCGGCCAGGCTTATCCCTGATCCCGAGCAGTCGATGTCCAACTTCCAGACTGAGCAGGGGGAGTTCTCCTTCATTCTCTTCCATCACATACACGCTCGAGGACTTTTGCAGCGTGGCCGAAATTATCCCTTCTTCCGTCTGACATTCAATCCTTACAAATGGGCGCTTCTCGACCTTCACACGTCCAAGAGGGAGCTCCCGGTCCTCTTTTCCAGATAAAAACAAGCTTTCTCCCGGGTTCAGTTCATGTAAGTAATACGTTTTTTCTTCTTGATATAAGTATTGATGAAATGCGCCGCAGTTAATACGAAAGGGACGAGGCGGATAGCCGTCCGACTCTCGATTTTCGGAAAGTACTTTGACGTATCCATGTCCTGTATTTCCTATATAGAGTCCGTCCTCCGGATCAAGTATGTCGATAAAATCAAGACAAACTCTCATGCCTTCACCGATTTCTTCAATCTTAGTTACTTCTATATATTCATTTTTGATCGTCATGGATTGAATGAACCTCCTTTTTCTTGATAAACAAAGTATATCAGACCCATAAAATAGTCTCGAAGATAGAAAATTCGAATAAATAGTTGTCCTTAGAGGTTCGGATGTGTCATGGTTAATAAAAAGAACAGAGGTGATTGGATGACAACGTTGTTGGAACAAGCACAATCCACGCAAGCGGATTTGACCCAGTGGCGACAATACTTACATCAAAACCCGGAGACAGGGTATGAAGAATATAATACATCCCGCTTTGTACAGGAAAAACTGAAAGAATTCGGTTATGAACCTTACGTGATCGCGAAAACCGGGGTGGTGGCATTACTCGACTCTGGAAACCCTGGACCCACGGTCGGATTAAGAGCCGACATGGATGCTCTTCCTATCCAGGACGAAAAAACAGCAGACTATGCTTCCAACACACCAGGTAAAGCCCATTTATGCGGACATGATGGACATACCACTATGCTGCTAGGGGCAGCGAAGCTATTAAAAGATAACCCTCCTAAACAAGGCAAGATCAAGCTTGTATTTCAACCGGCGGAGGAAGCACTGTTTGGAGCTCGAACGATGATCGAAGAGGGTGTTCTTGAAAACCCTGAGATCGACGTAATGGCTGGTCTTCACGTCAATCCGGATTATCCTACTGGGCAAGTAACCTGTGCACAAAAAGAAGCCTGTGCAGCCGCTGACTTTTTTGACCTTGAGGTTATTGGAAAAGGCGGACACGCGGCGCAACCTCATAAAGCAGCAGATCCTATCAGTGTCGCTTCTGAAGTGATCAGTTCTCTGCAGCAGGTCGTCAGCCGCCAGGTGAATCCTTTATCTCCTACGGTACTTACCGTCGGCCAGATTCACGGCGGGTCGGCGAACAATGCGATCGCTCCAAGAGTTTCAATTGGCGGAACCGTCCGCACACTGGACCCGGAAGTTCGTGATTCAATCGAAGCGAAAATGGAAAGTATCATTAAAGGAATTACCCAGGGATTCGGGATGGATTATCATTTCCACTACCAATATTTCTATCCTCCGCTTGTAAATGACGAGGACCTGCTTCCTTCGGTAGAGCAAGCCGTGCACGATGTATTCGGTCCGGGAAGGTTTTCTGTCATCCCACCGTCTATGGGCGGAGAAGACTTTTCCTTTTACGCTGAGAAGATTCCAGCGATCTTTTTCCGTCTTGGAGTTAGAAATGAAGAAAAAGAAGCCGTTTATCCTCTTCATCATCCACAGTTTGATCTCGATGAGGAAGCCCTTCCTTATGGTTCTGCGACTTTGACGCAGTGGGCGCTGTCGATGACGGAGGATTTAAGGAAGTATAAATAATGGGGAAAGCTTGCAGAGATGAGAACTTTGCAAGCTTTTCTTATTTTCAAGGTGGAGAGGAGGGGCGTAAATTGCATGGAGGGGCGATGTTTCCTCCATGATTGGGCCGTGCGCTTCCCGATTGGGCCGTGCGCTCCCTCGATTGGGCCGTGCGCTTCCCCGATTGGGCCGTCATCTCCCTCGATTGGGCCGTGCTCTCTCTCGATTGGGCCATTACCTCCCTCGATTGGGCCGTCATCTTCCCCGATTGGGCCGTGCTCTCCCCCGATTGGGCCGTGCGCTCCTCCGATTGGGCCGTCATCTCCCTCGATTGGGCCGTCCTCTTCCCTGATTGGGCCGTGCGCTCCCTCGATTGGGCCGTGCGCTCCCTCGATTGGGCCGTCCTCTTCCCTGATTGGGCCGTGCTCCCCCCCGATTGGGCCGTGCGCTTCCCCGATTGGGCCGTCATCTCCACCGATTGGGCCGTGCGCTCCCTCGATTGGGCCGTGCTCTTCCCTGATTGGGCCGTGATCTCCCCCGATTGGGCCGTGCGCTCCCTCGATTGGGCCGTGCGTAATATATTCAGGCCACGAACTCTCTATAATTACTTTAACCATTTTTCTATATTAGCCGGCATTTGATAAATTCTTCCTTTTGTTTCCCCTTCCACTACAAGACTTGACCGTTTTAATAATTTAGTCATCGAATATCGTGAAGAGAGATGTAAAAACTCACGACATTCTTTATTAGTCATGGATTGTCCAAATAATAGGAAATAGTCTGCTATCGCTTGATAATGCGCTTCACTAGAACGAGTTTTACAAAAAGGACATTCCCATAGTCTTCTAATTCTAGCCATAGCATAACGCTGGCACTCTGGGCATTGAACTCCCGTCTCTATAGTGGAAGCAGGGATTGAATAAGCTCCGAGAATATCAGAATAATAGGGGCGATGCCTCTCTACAAGCTTTTCTGAGATACGGCCAAGTTCAAAACTTTTCCTCCTTTTATATAAAGAATATACCTCTTGAATTCTCTCTATGGTTTCATCCAGGTGAGTAATGGGGACAGTTGGATCTGCTTGCAGATCCATATTAGTAGAGGGGCTGCTGAGGGCCACATGAGGAATAATCGGATAATCGTGTATGCCGCGTGCATGAAACCAATGCTCAAGCTGGATTTTCTGGCGGTTCACTTGTGCAATTGGGTTCGGAAGTCGCTCTTCTTTTCCTTGTAAAATTCGTCGAAAGGGCTGAGAGTTTCCTTCGTATATAATCGTTCCGGAGATATTTTTAACTTCTATAATGAAGCCTGCGTGAGGGGTTAAAAGTAGGGTATCGATCTGAAAAGTTTTGCCACTTGTAAAGAGACGAAGATCTTCGAACACATGAAAAGTGGTTTTGGGGAGAAAATCAAGAAAGTAATCCAGCGCAAGTTCACCGCGGTAACCCGCCCACCTCTTTTGAATGGAATGCTCTATATTTCTTCTTTTCTCATATTGATCTGGCAGCCGGCGGTAAAGAGCTTCTTCCTGTCTCAATATAAGAGGCACACTTCTTTTTTTACGATTCAATAGTTTCTCACTTCTTTCTTAAATTAATGAGTCTATTTCTATTAAATCTGTTTTTCCTCTTTTTGGCAATAAAAAAGCGCACCCTCGTGGATGCGCTGTTCGATCATTAAAATTCTTCATACTCCGCCGGATCTTGGTCATTCAATCGACCGTCCGGACGGGTTAGTTCAGCAATCATTCCCATCTCATCATCACTGAGTGAGAAATCAAATATAGACAGGTTTTCAAGCTGGCGCTCAGGGGAAGCTGATTTCGGAATCGGGATCGCTCCTAGCTGATGGTGCCAGCGTAAGACCACTTGCGAGGTTGTTTTATTATGCTCGTCTGCTATTTTCTGCAGCGTTTCATTATGAATAATCTCACTTGCTTTGGCGAGTGGACTCCAGGATTCTGTTTTAATTTCATGTTCATCGTTAAAGATCCGCTGCTCTTCCTGATTGAAAAATGGATGCAGTTCGATTTGGTTCAAGCTCGGCTTCACGCCCGTCTCGTTTTCCAGGCGTTCCAAATGTTCAGGCAGGAAGTTACATACGCCGATGGAACGAATCAGCCCCCATTTTTTCGCATCAATTAAAGCCTGCCAGGCCTCTACGTAATGATCCTGTTTAGGATTAGGCCAGTGAATTAAATACAGATCATAGTAATCAAGAGCAGCACGGTATAGGGATTCCTGGATCGCTGTAACAGCTTTATCATAGGTCTGGTAACGACCTGGAAGCTTCGAGGTTATGATCAGTTGTTCCCTTGGAATGGAACTGCGGCTGACCGCTTCTCCAACGGTTCCTTCGTTTTCATAGTTATAAGCGGTATCAATTAGTCGATATCCAGTATCAATGGCGCTTGTGATTGCTTGAACGCCAGCATTTCCGTTCAATTTGTAAGTGCCAAAGCCTATCGCTGGCAAGGTCAAACCATCATGAAGTGTAATGTTTGGAATACTCATAATCGACTCCTTCCATAAAGATGATCTCAGCGTATCATTTTAATGAATAATTTTCCAAACATTCGCTCTTATTTTGATGGTTGGTAAGCTATTATGTAAATATCTCTGAAACAAGGTTCTCGTTTATACCTAATACTGTTAAAATGATGGGATAGAAGGAAAGTAGGTGACTCCATTGAAAGAGACAGAAATTCAGGTTTTGAAGATTATTGAGAAGAATGCAAATTTAGGTGTAGCTAAAATCGCCAAGATGATGGGAAGAAGTGAAAAAGAAATTCAGCAGGTCATTTATGACCTCGAAGACAAAAAAGCGATCCTTGGCTATTCCACTTTGATTGATTGGGCAAAGGTCGTAGAGCACGAGGAAGTCACGGCTATGGTGGATGTGAAAGTGACACCGGCACGAGGAGTCGGTTTTGATAAAGTGGCCGAGCGTATTTATCGTTTTCCTGAGGTGAAAGCGGTGTATTTAATGTCCGGAGCCTATGATTTGTCCGTAACGGTTAATGGAAAGACGATGATGGATATCGGTAAGTTCATTTCCGAGAAGCTGTCGGCCCTTGATTCCGTTCTATCCACCACTACTCATTTTGTCTTGAAAAGGTACAAGCATGACGGCTTTATTCTGGAAGACGATGATGAAGATGATAAAAGAATAGTGGTATCTCCATGAGTAAAAAGTCGTTCGTATCGAAGAATGTGGAGAATCTGAAACCATCGGGGATCCGCCGTTTTTTTGACGTCGCCGCCCAAATGGAGGATGTCATTTCCCTGGGAGTCGGTGAGCCGGACTTCGTCACCCCTTGGAACTTTATCGAGCAAAGCTTCCATTCTCTTGAGCAAGGGTATACATCTTACACGGAAAATGCAGGGATGATCGAACTGCGGAAAGAAATCAGCAC
Organism: Halobacillus alkaliphilus; assembly: GCF_900113125.1. GTDB lineage: Bacteria > Bacillota > Bacilli > Bacillales > Halobacillaceae > Halobacillus > Halobacillus alkaliphilus. Next base: position 14,945 of record NZ_FOOG01000028.1, read on the forward strand.
ATATCTACATGGGAATTTCCAGTTGGACTATGATCCTGCCGAACAGGTGATTGTTACGGTAGGTGCAAGTCAAGCCATTGATCTTGCTTTGAGGGCGGTCGTCGAACCGGGAGATGAAGTCATCGTGGTCGAACCAAGCTTTGTGGCTTATGTTCCTACCGTCAGTCTTGCCGGAGGGACGCCTGTCACGATCCAGGCAGAAGCTGATAATGAATTCAAACTCACCGCTGAAGCCATTGAAGAAGCAGTTACCCCAAGAACGAAAGCGATCATGCTCTGCAACCCGAACAATCCCACAGGCACCTTTTTAACGAAAGAGGAACTGGAACCGATTGCTGAGGTGATTGAGAAGTACGATTTAGTGGCGCTGTCAGATGAAATATACGCGGAACTTACGTATGACGCTTCCTATACGAGTTTCCCTTCCCTTGCTGGAATGAAGGAGCGGACCATTCTGATCAGTGGTTTTTCTAAAGCATTCGCAATGACTGGCTGGCGCCTCGGTTATGCGGCTGGGCCACCGGATCTGATTGCGGCCATGGTAAAAATTCATCAATATACGATGATGTGCGCACCGACCATGGCTCAGCACGCGGCGCTTGAAGCGATGAAAAACGGACGTCCGAGTGTGCGGGATATGTTCGAGAGCTATAAGCAGCGTAGAAACTTTATCGTAACAAGTTTAAATGAAATGGGACTCGACTGTCCGAACCCGGGCGGCGCTTTCTATGCTTTCCCTTCCATTAAAGCCACCGGATTATCCTCCGCTGAATTTGCCGAGCAATTGCTCCACGAAGAGCAGGTCGCTGTCGTTCCTGGTGATGTCTTCGGAGAAAGTGGAGAAGGCTATATCCGCTGCTCCTATGCCACTTCCCTGAAACAGCTTGATAAGGCAATGGACCGCATGAAACGATTTGTTGAAAGCCGGACCCCAAAACGGTAAGTCAGATATAAATGACGATCACAAAAACCACCTCCCCGTCGCTCGGGGAGGTGGTTTTGTTTTAATTCACAGGATCTTCCGAGTTTTCTGGTGGGTCTTCCGGATCCTCGGGAGGATTCTCGGGATCTTCCGGCTCCTCAGGTTCCGGGGCATCATCGTAATTTTCCTTAGTTACACGTTTCGCACCTACATATTTCGGTCCCCAGAAACTGCTTGTCACTAAGTTTGTCACCGTGACTCCTTTTGATACTGTAACATGAACGATCTGCCCATTGCCTACATAGATCGTCGGGTTCATATAATTCGCTTCCAGGAAGACGATGTCTCCGGGTTGCAGGTCTTCTCTTGCGACGTCGTCCCCGATTTCCATCTGAGCATAGCCATCCGCAGGCAGCTCAATTCCTTCCGCTTCCATAAATACATATTGAATAAATTCAGCCGCCCCGAAGCCTTCCGGAGTCGTACCTCCAGCTAAATAAGGAGATTCGCCTATGTACTTCGTTGCTTCTGACACAATCGGATCTTCTTCGGGAATTCGTAAATTCTCGAACCTTTTCACCCCGGTAAATTTCTTCTGCCAATAGGAAGAACTCAGCGAAGCTATGCTGATGCCGTAGGTTCTCGAAGAGTGGATGATTTTCCCGTTTCCTACATAAATACCGTTATGCGAGATTCCTTCCCGGTATGTATTGCTGAAAAATACTACATCGCCTACTTGAATGTCTTCAAGAGCTACATCCTGTCCTACCTCCCACTGCAGATCCGTAGACCTGGGAAGAAATATATCTTTCGCCTCTTCATAGACACGCCTCGTAAAAGCTGAGCAGTCAAACCCTTCTGTTGTTTCTCCACCGAATAAATACGGAATGCCAAGATACGGAAGCGCCGCAGCTACATAATCATTTTCAAGCGCGATGTCTTTTGGATATATTAATTCATAGTTCAAGCGCTCTTCATACGTTTCCCCTTTGTAAGTGAATGTTCTCGTATTTTCCCCTTCTTCAAGAGGCTGATCCAGGTGGATGACAGCTGTTTCCTCATTGTTAAAAGTTGCCGAGATTTGATAGGCACTGATCGCCACCGCTTCCTCAAGCTCAAGGAACAAATCACCATATCCAAATTCGGTGTTATAGGATAGCAAGGCAAAATCACCACGGATCATAGGCTCATTTGGTTCAAACGTAGTCGCAGATGTGCCTGAAATCAGCCCATGCGAATATAAGACACGAAGATAATCGGTGTACCAGGCCTGGTTATTCACATCTTCAAAGGGTAAAGCATTCCCTTCCTGCATTTCAAGATTGTATCCCTCTACGATGATCTTAGATAACTCTGCCCGGGTAATATCTTCATTGGTGCCAAATAAACCATTACCGTTTCCTACAATGATTCCTGCATGGTATAAAGCATTGACTGCTCCTGAATACCATTCTCCCTGCTTAACATCCGTAAATGGAGCAGGAGGAGCATTTTCCGTATCTAAGTTTAATAGACGGGTAATCATAAGCGCCGCTTCCGCCCTGGTAATTTCTGATCGATATTTAAATTCTCCATCCGTATAGCCTTGAACAATTTCTTTATCTGCAAGCGCATGGATCGGTTCATAATAGATCGTTCCCTCATTCACATCAGAAAACTGTTTGGACCCTGCATCTACTGTATGCAGAGGGATAAGAAGAGCGATGGGCAAAACAACCGATGCGATCGCCCGTTTTACATATGTACGTCTGGCCATGGGAATCTCATTCCTCCTAAAGTTTATTGAAACGTCGATATTTGTCTCTAAAAGCTATATCGACTCGAAATGTAAAGTCTTCAATAAACGGACGTTAATTTTATGCAAATATTGGAACAGAGTCACAAAGACCTAGTCTAATAGATAGAAAAAAGACCGCCTCGATTGAGACAGTCTCCATGTTTCCTTACCAGCTTTGTTGTTCCCTTCCTCTACTCTTCACTCGTAAAATTCCTTCCTACCTTATGCTTGATCTTTTTTCTGTACCTTTTCACCGTCGACACACTGACCGATCGATCAGCCGATATCTCTTCCACTGTATAACCTTGCAGCGTTAAATGAAGAATCTCACTCTCCAGGCTGTTCAATTGACTGCAGTAAAATACATCATAGAATTGATTAAACTCGGATGTCGGATCAGGAAAGAACCCCTTCTCTTTCGGATACATAATCGAAATTCGGTTCCAGTACTGTTGCTCTTTTTGAATAATAGTTCGAAAGTGGTAATTTAACTGCCAGGTGAAATAAGTAGAAAATTTAGCGAGTGAAGGGTCGTAACGCTGAATGCACTGCTCATAAACAAAGTAGGCATCCTGTATGTAATCCTCATAGGGAAGCGGCATACCTAACTGATGCAGTACATGATGCACAAGGGAATGGTATTCTTCAAATGGACAAGGCAACTGGTTCATCATTTCTCTTTTCTATTGAATATTCAATCAGGTAGTACGCGCCTCCTTATTATTACCTATAATGGATAAAAATGATAGACTGTTTTTATAAATTTTAGTCCTTTTACACTATAATTATTAAATAATAACCAGTAATTCTATTTCAGACACCTCTTGCCAATTCAGAAAATTGTGGTAAGATATGGACTAACATAACAGGGACCTACTAGAAGTTTTATTTTTTTCAGAAAAAACGAAAGCGCTTTCGCATTTGCACCCACTTACGTTCTGCTTATTTTTTTACACTTTTACGAAACCGGTTTCTGTTACCTGTCGATGGTTGGTGGGGCTCCCCCGCTTCATCATATATAATCCTTAGAGGAGAAATACATGTTGAAAAAATGGTTGTTCATTTGTATCTTGCTGGTGATGGTGTTTGTATCAGCAGCTTCCCCTGTTTTAGCCAAGTCAAAGAAAGGAGCTGCGAATGAGTGGAGTGAGCAGGAGATCTTTTCCGGCTTGGAAAAAAGCTTAAAAAATCCTAATGCTGCTTTATCGAAAGCGGAATTTGCTTCCCTTGTGAATCGAGTGTTTGGATATGAAGACAAAGAGGCTGACTATTGGAAAACTGTCTTAGAGGATGAAGCATCTAAAAATTCAGTGATTAAACAAGAAGATGCTGTCGAGATGATGGCCTATCTCATGCCCGAAGAAGAAAAATTAACCTCCAATGAACTAAGCGTGAAGGCTGAAAAGCCCCTTAACGTATCAAAAGCGATGGAGATCTTTGACAGGCTGATCGAGCGAACGTACACCACGCCGGGTACATATCAGGATGAAACCATTGAAGGTACAGCGGTGATCAGTTCAGAGGATGTTACCCTGAAAAATACAACGATCACTGGCGATCTATACATCACACAAGGAACCAAAGAAGGCTGGACGAAGTTAGAAAACGTCACGGTAGAAGGAACGATTTACGTACACAAGCAAGTTCAGAATCACGTACGTTTAATCGATTCCGATGTGAATCATGTGAAAATTTACGAACCCGGTCAAAAAGAAACGGATTGGTCTCTCGTATGGTCAGATGAATTTATGACAGCCGAGATAGATGACTCCAAGTGGACCTACGACATCGGCAACTGGATCGTCGATGAAAATGGAGAAGGAATCTCTCCGGGCTGGGGAAATAACGAGCAGGAATACTACACCGATTCTCCGGAAAATTCATATATTGAAGACGGAAAATTAGTTATTAAAGCTCAAAAAGAAGAAGAGCCGATTACGGATCAGTTTGGCTCTTACGATTATACATCCGCCAAGCTGAAAACGAAGGGTTTATTCAGTAAGAAGTACGGTAAATTTGAAGCGAGAATGAAACTCCCGGAAGGCCAAGGATTCTGGCCGGCTTTTTGGATGATGCCGGAAGACAGTGTCTACGGAGAATGGGCTTCCTCAGGTGAAATTGACATTATGGAAGCAGCAGGAAAAGACACGAGCACTATTGGCGGCACGATTCATTATGGAGAGGAATATCCGAATAATACGTACCGCGGCACTGAATATCATTTTCCGGTGGGAACCGATTATACGGACTACCATACGTATTCAGTGGAATGGGAACCGGGAGAAATCCGCTGGTATGTGGACGGAGAACTCTATCAAACTCTTAATAACTGGTTCAGCAAAGGGAAAGACGAAGCAGCAAACTATACTTACCCTGCCCCTTTTGACCAGGAATTCTATCTTATTATGAATCTCGCTGTTGGCGGATGGTACGGCGGAAATGCAGACGAAACTACTCCTTTTCCAGGTATCATGGAAGTGGATTACGTCCGTGTCTATGAACTAACCGGACGCGATTATAAAGAACCGGTTAAACCTGAAGTAGAAGAAGAACAGCTTCCTGAGGATGCCAAGCAGCCTCTCGAAGACGGAAATCTTATTTATGATAACCAATACACTAGAGAAATCAATCAGGTAAATTCGGGAAGCGCTTCCTACGATCCTTTGTATTGGAACTTCCTTCAGCTGCCAGACTTTGAAGGCGCTGGTTCCATCACAACTTCCGATGTCGATGAAGAGACGTTTGCCAAAACCGAAATTAGTAATCCTGGAAACGCCTTGTGGTCGCTTCAGCTGATACAAAATGCAGCCATCGTTGAAGGACACACATATAAGGTCAATTTTGATGCTAAATCCAATACATCAAGAAATATGATGACCAAAGTTTCGGGCGGAGCGGAAAGAGGCTATGCCAACTACTCCGGCGAACAGTCGATCGCCCTCTCGGATCAAGTTCAGTCGTATGAGTACACCTTTACCCTGAACCAGGAAACGGATCTTGCCGCCAGACTCGAATTCAATATGGGCGCAAACGGAACAGCCCCTGTCTGGATTGGAAATGTCCGCATGGAAGATATTACGGGAACAGAAGAGACAAGTGATCAAAAGACGCCGCTTTCAGATGGAAATCATGTGTACAATGGAACATTTGACCAGGGAGATCAGTCCCGCATGAGCTATTGGAATTTGAATACCAAAGAAGATGCGGTCGCAGAAGCAAGCGTTGACTCAGAAACGCGCGAACTGCACTTGGACGTTTCCGAAGGCGGAGATTCCCCTGAGGCTGTCCAGCTGAGCCAAACGGGACTTCAATTTTTGAAAGGAAATACGTACGCTCTTACGTTTGAAGGGCGTGCTGACGAGAATCAAACGATGGAAGTGGCTTTCCTGAGTAAGGATGGAACTGTTCGTTATGCCGAGCAGGAGGTTCAGTTAACGAAAGATATGGATACGCACGAAGTCACGTTTGAAATGCCACAGGACATCACAGATCGTGAAGGACAGCTTGTCTTTCATGCAGGCGGAAAGTCAGCCAGCATTTACTTGGACAACGTCGTCCTCCTTCAAACATCCAGTTTTATTGATTACAGTAACGTTGACCTTTATCCTTTAACCAACGGAGACTTTACAAATGGACTGGACGATTGGTCTACCTATATTCACTTCGATGCCGGGGCGGAAATAACAGCTGACGGTGGAGAGCTTGAAGCTCGTATTACCAATGCAGGTAATGAGATGTGGAGTGTGCTCCTTGAACAGCCAGGACTCCAACTGTCCAAAGGAGTCACGTACGAACTATCCTTTGATGCTCGGTCCACTGTGGAGAGAGACATCGAACTTACGGTAGAAAACGCTTCTTACCAGAGGTATTTCAGCGAAAAAATATCACTTGGAACAGAGAGTCAGAGCTTCGACTACGAATGGAACATGACCGCGGACGACACAGTTTCCCTGAAGTTTTTAATGGGACAATTTGCTGAGGCTCATGACGTTTATATTGATAATGTCGTTTTACAAGTAAAGAATGCAAGTGAATACGAATAATTCATGTTGAAAAGGAAGCTGATGAAGCAGCTTCCTTTTTCAAACTTCAAGGTTTTTTCTGTTGTTTTTTCAGTCTTGCAATAAATACGGCACGATATTATAATACATATATGCCAACAATCGAAAGCGCTTTCGATACCGGAGGAGATGGAATAAAACCATGGTAACCATATACGATATCGCTAAAAAAACCGGATACTCAGTTACAACCGTATCCAAAGCACTTAACAACTATGCTGATGTCAGTCAGAAAGCAAGAAAAACCATTTTAGATGCGGTGGAAGAGATGGGGTATTTACCCAATTCTCATGCCCGCACCCTGACGACGAAAAAATCATGGACAATCGGCGTTATTTTCATCGAATCATTAGGAATTGGAATGAAGCATCCTTTTTTCAGTTCCGTTATTGAAAGCTTCCGCAAAAATGTAGAAATATTCGGCTATGATCTGCTATTTGCTTCCCGGATGATCAATAACCAGAAGAAAAGTTACCTGGAACAGTTTAAATACCGCGGAGTCGACGGCGTGGTAATCGTCAGCTCATTATTTAACGATAAGCAGGTTAAGGAGCTCATGGAATCAACCATTCCTACGGTGGTCATTGATTTACATAGCAGCGAATCTGCTGTCGTGAAATCGGATAACTTCGACGGAAGCTATAAGGCTGTTGATTACCTGTATTCCCTGGGTCATCGTACCATGGCTCATATCGCAGGGCACGCCACCACGTTTGCTGGACAGGAAAGACTGAATGGATTTTTAACTTCGACAAAATCATTAGGACTCGATATACAGGATGAATACATTGTAAACGGAGATTACTTTTCCCGCGAAGGAGGCTATGAAGCCATGAAAAAACTTCTGGCCCTTCCCCACCTTCCTACCGCTGTCTATGCAGCTGGTGATGAATTAGCCATTGGTGCTATGAAGGCGATTAAAGACGCGGGTTACAGCGTTCCGGAGGACTTTTCTATTATCGGGTTTGATGATATTGATATCGCGCAATTCGTGAATCCGCCTTTAACAACCATCCGTCAGAATACGGAGGCACTTGGTAAAGAAGCTGCAGAATTATTGCTTCGTCAAATCAACAGCCGCCAGAAAATGAACGACAGTATTGTCGTTCCGGTTGAACTCGTCATTCGTGACAGCTGTAAAGCTCTCGTCCAGACGGAGAGCTCTCCATCCTAAAATAAAACTGTATCCTTCAAGGTGTACCCTGGAGGATACAGTTTTTTGTGCGCCGACCGAACTATGAATAAATGATGGTGACTACAATGACGACTATGGTGTTCCACAGTCCATGAGCAACCATAGATGCGGTTAATCTCTTCGTATATAAATAAAGAATCGTATAAGCTGTACTAGGTACTAGAAGATCCACCCATTCTACAAAATTTGCTGGTAAGTGCCCGGCTGCAAAGAACAAAATGGAGAAAGCAGAAGCTATATAAAGTACAACTTTAGAATCTTTAAAAATACCTGTTAACGCGCCAATAAAAAAACCACGGTTGTATAACTCTTCAACGATCCCTCCGCCAATGATACCCAGAGGTAAATACCACAAAATATTCACCCAGTTAGAATCAAGCATTATGAGTATCTCAGATATATCTTCACGGGAAGCCCCGCCTGTATGGGGTATGATCCAAATAAATTGTACAATGGCCCATACTATCGCTACAGCTGCCCCCAACAGGCTATCCTTTTTCCAATTATCAGTGGTTACGCCTATGCTTTTAAAGCTCATCTTTAAAAATCGTAATCCAATGTACAATAAAGGGATGACCGTTACGGCTTGTAATAATCCAACGAGAGTTAAACCAACACCCTCATATCCACCAAACAACCCCATTTGAAAAGGGATTTGCGTGATGATAAACAGGATAAATCCACCGATTATGATTGAAAACCAAATGGCCAGACTCTTAATCATGCTTTCCGCCTCCTCATTTCAATAAGTAAATAGATTTCTGTTCCTTAATTAAACCTCCAATAGTAAAAGAAACAAAAGTGGAGCACTCCTATCGTTGAAATGAAACGTAATTTTTCCCATTTAAATTCTCGCCATTCTATGGACTTATTAACCTAACCTATATCTTCAGGAAGCATCTTTATATACGTTTATAGAACAAGATCGTTTCAATTTTCTGTGCGAAACTAAATTTAATTCTATAAAATCTATACGATGAGCTTGGAGATACACATCCACCCCTGTAAGACTCGTTTTAGATATTAATTTACGTTGAAAGTTCTCCCGGGAACAAATCGCTTTCCGAGACCCTGCATCATCAAGTTTTAAGAATAAAAATCGATATAAAAAAACTGCCGGGATAATCTCCCGACAGTCTTTTCTAACTGAACTCTATTAAAGTTTATTGTTGATTTTTCATAAGAGGCTTATTACACAATAGGGCCGTATACTTTAAGACTCAGTTTCAAGATATCTAGGGTCCGTTGCTCATATAGAGAGGGGCTGGCTACGGAAACAACTCGCTTTCCTGCGGCCCTACACGAAGTAGGGTCGATCGACGTTGCCATAGGACGTGGCGATATTAGTCGATCCTCCTTTTTACCATAAGCCTCCTCAGTCGTTAACACTCCTTGTGGGGTCTCGCCTAGCTCCTTCTCCCGCGGGAGTCTCCTTGTTTCCTTCGCCACCCTATGATGGAAGAGTGAACGGACCCTTTCTATAGGCGATAGGGATGTATTATCTCCCTCAAATGCTTCTATAGCGGCAATTATCCACACGTGCACGCTCAGGGTTATAAGTTTATCTCCATAATAAACCGGAGCGTTTCAAACATGATTTCGAGCTCAATATATCACTAGGTCCGAAGGGGGACGATGAAGACTCCTGTGGGATGAACATGATCGGTAAGATCCCGGAAGGCGAAGCCTGAGGAAGCTTACCACAGAAGAGGTTCGACTAAGAACGCCACCTCGTATGGCAACGTCGAACGACCCTGCGTCGTGCAGGGCCGGAAAGCGAAATCGTCCCCCGCAGGACCTAATTCTCACAAAAGTCTCGAAGTCGAGTCTTCCAGTATCGGGAGCTTGACCTTAAAATCAACCCTGAAGTTTAACAAAACCTTTAACTTAAATCTCGAACCAGTTATTATGAACCGTCTGCTGATACCAGTAATAGCTCTCTTTCTTCGTTCTTTCAAACGTTCGGTAGTTAACATGAACGCTGCCAAATCGCTTACTGTATCCTTCCGCCCACTCGAAGTTATCGAGAAGCGACCAGAGGATATATCCCTTAATCGGAACCCCGGATTTCATGGCACGATGAAGAGCGGTTAAGTGTTTTTTCAAATAATCAATACGCGGCTGATCGTTTACGATGCCGTTCTCTACTTCATGGTTGTAGCAGGCTCCATTTTCCGTGATATAAATCGGAACTTCACCGTATTGCTGATGAATATAGGTTAATAGTTTATAGAAGCCTTCTGAATAGACGGGCCACCCAATATCAGTCTTATCATAATCCACCCAGATCGGTTCAACTTCGAATAATCCGCTGCCTTCTTTATAGCGCGCAATACTGCCCGAATAATAGTTAATCCCCATAAAATCAATCGGCTGAGATATCGTTTCCATATCGCCCTCTTCTACTTTAAGATACGCATTGTTCTCGGCAAAAATGGATTGAAGAAGCTCAGGGTAGCTCCCTTTGAACACCGGGTCCATAAACCATTCGATCTTCCACTGCATATCGCGGCGGCAGGCTGCATGATCCTCTTCAGCCGAGCTGAACGGCTCCAGCCAGTCCGCGTTCGGTGCATAGCCAATTTCCCCGTCAGGAACCATCTCACGAAAGGTTTCCACCGCTTTTCCGTGCGCAAGTAATAAGTGGTGGGATACGTCCACTGCTGCCTGAAGGTCCTGTTTACCCGGGGCATGGACGCCTAAGTAATTGGAGAGGAAAGAAGCACACCACGGTTCGTTAATGGTAATCCAGTTCTTTACCTGATCTCCAAACGCTTCGTACATAGCCTTTGCATACTCCTGGAACGCTTCGACCGTATCACGGTTTTCCCAGCCGCCCTCGTCCTGCAGCGCCTGTGGTAAATCCCAGTGATACAACGTAATCATGGGTTCGATTCCATTCTCAAGAAGCGAATCAATTAAACGCTGGTAATAGGCGACTCCCTCAGGGTTCACCTCTCCCTTTCCATGGGGAATGACACGAGGCCAGGAAATAGAAAAGCGATACACGTCCACGCCAAGCTCTTTTAACAGCTGGACATCTTCTTCATATTTGTGGTAACTGTCACAGGCATAGTCCCCGTTGTCTCCATTTTTCACGTTTCCCGGGGTATGGGAAAAGGTATCCCAGATTGAAGGAGATCTGCCGCCTTTATCGGCTGCTCCTTCAATTTGGTAAGCGGCTGTTGCCGCTCCCCATTTCATTGATTTAGGAAATTCAATTGTGGTCATGTTCCGTACCTCCGAATAGCTTTATAGTTAAGTCGAATAGTCATGCGATTTTATTACTTCACAGAACCTTCTGTAATACTTGAAATAAATAGTTTATTAAACATAAGGAAAATGATGATGAGTGGTACCGTTGCCCAGAACACACCGGACAGCACCATGCCAAAGTCCATATTATACGACTCATTCAAGGAAGCGAGCGCTACCTGGAGTGTATAAGATTCTGGACTCCTTAATACGGTGAACTGCCACAGGAACTCGCCCCATACTAACGTGAAGACGATAATCCCAAGAGTCGCAAAGGCCGGTTTAATAATCGGCAGTACGATACTACGGTAAATCCTGAAGTTCGAACATCCATCCAGTTTAGCCGCTTCAATTAATTCATCCGGCACCGACTGGCTGACATACTGCCTCATTAAGAAGATTCCGAGCGGGTTAAGCAGGTAAACGATACCCGCTCCGAATAATGTATCAAGCCACCCTAGTTCGGAAACTAGATAATACTGCGGAATTAATCCAAGTTGAGGCGGAATAACCATCGTAAGCAAAATCGATACAAACAATACATTTTTCCCCGGAAAATGAAACTTGGCAAATGCAAATCCAGCAAGGGTGCTAATTAACAGTACGAGCAGTGTCGTAATGGTACAGAGCAGAAACGTATTCCACATGGCCTGGAAGAAAGGAATTTGATCCAGTACATTTTGAAAGTTTTCAACCAGCTTCGTACCGGGAATCATTGCTGGCGGAATGGAGTTATACGCTTCACTTGGTCTCGTCGCCATGACAAACATCCAGTAAAACGGAAATAAGGATAAGAGAGATGCTAAGATCAGCACGGCATATATCGGAACCGATTTCATAGAGAATTTTTTCTTATTAGCCTTTGGCATGTTTAGCCCTCACTTTCTTACGTCGTTTAGACCCTGATGTTAACCAAGTGTTGATGGATGCAATAATAACAATAATGATAAGCAGTAAGACTGCTGTTGCAGATGCGGTACCGAAGGAATTCAGGTTAAAGGCATCACGGTATAAATACATAACCACCGTCATCGCTTCATCACGGTTAAACGCTGATCCACCAAGGAAAACAGTAGGCTCTGCGAAGAGTTGAAGTGCTCCAACCGTGGACATAAAGACCGTTAACACGATGAATGGTTTCAAAAGAGGGATCGTAATATGGAAGAACTGCTGCACGCCGTTCGCCCCGTCGATCTTAGCCGCTTCATATAAATCCTTAGGAATGCTTTGAAGGCCGGCAAGATAAATAATCGTGTTATATCCTACCCATCGCCAGAACACCATTAAGGAGATAGCAATCTTCGCTCCCCATTCTGATGTTTTCCAGTTGATAGGATCTACACCAAACCATCCGATTACATAGTTCGCAAGGGCCGACTCGTTGTTACTGAAAAAGACACCAAACACTAATGCGACCGCAACCATCGACGTAATGTACGGCATAAAAATGGTTACACGAAAGAAGTTCGTAAACTTAATGACCGCTAAATTTAAAAAGTAAGCGAGTATAATACCAACTAGCAATTGCGGGGCAGTACCCATAACCCCGATAATAAGTGTGTTATAAAGCGACTTCCAAAATAATGGATCCTGAAGTACCAATGTAAAGTTCTGCATACCGACATATTCCATCTCGCCAAACCCGCTCCACTTTTGAAAAGCAAGATAGATGCTGAATATAGCGGGATACAAACCGATGATGCCGAAAATGATAAAGAAAGGAGCTACATATAAATAGCCGGACAGCATATCTTTTTTACTTTCAGACAGCTTTCTTTTTTTCGGTTCAGCCTTGTCTTTAGCCCTAGCCCTTGTTAATTCCACCCAGACAACCTCCTATTAATAAAGGGCTAGATCATAAGCAGCATCCAGCCCTTTGATTTCAAAAATTATCGTTTCATAATGTCCTGGATTCTAGTAACAGCAGCTTCCCATTCTTCTTCTGGGTTTGCTCCTTCACTTACGTTTTGAAGAGCTGTCAAAACTTCGTTGTTGACGGTTACATAGTTCGGTCCTTTATAGGCAGCGGTAACTTCTTGAGCCGCTTCCGCAAATACTTCTGCTGTATTTTGACCGCCAAAGTACTCGTCCGAATTCTGAGTAAACTCTTCCATTTCATACGTAGCTGGAGTGGATGGGAATAATCCGCTTTCTACAAATGACTTCAATTGGTTTTCAGGATTGACTAACCATTTGGAGAATTTATAAACTTCTTCCGCATGCTTCGTTTCTTTTGGAATGGAGATGTAAGAACCGCCCCAGTTTCCAGCAAACTGTTCTGGAAGCGTCGTTACGCGCCATTCTCCTTCAGCTTCCGGTGCATTTTCTGTCATGTAGCCTTTAAGCCAGGCTGGTGCCATCTCTACAGCAAATTCACCTTTGTTTAAAGCTGTGGCCCATTCCGGCGTCCACATTTCATAAGATCCTACATATCCCTGTTCATTTAATTGAACCGCAAAATCATAGGCATCTTTTACTTTGTTATCTGGATTTTCAATAAGCAGTTCACCTTCACGGTTAAAATAGCTTACTTCAAGAGCATCCATGTTCGCACGGAACGCCATTTCCATACTATCGACCATTGGCTTTCCAGTAGCTTCCTTAACTTTTGCTGCCGCTTCTTCAAAAGCTTCTGGACTGGAAATTTGCTCTTTTACCTCCGCAGGATCTGTTGGAAGACCTGCATTTTCAAACACACCTGTGTGATAATACATAGCTTTTGGTCCAATATCAGTAGGAAGTCCAAACAGGAAATCTCCTGATTCGTTCTCTGCTACTTTCCATTTCCAATCTAAATATTCATCCTGGATGTCGCCTGCTCCCAGGTCATACAAATTCGTAAAACGCTCCTGAGCTTCACGGAAGCGGTCCAACTGATCCACTTCAATCATGGTTAAGTCCGGTGCGCCTGTCCCAGAAGAAATCGCTGTGAATAAACTATTGTGGTGATCTCCGAGTTCAGACTTACGGATTTTAATAGTAACGTTCGGATTTTCTTCCTCGTATTTTTTAGCTAGACTTTCATAATTGGTAGCACCAAACACCCAAAAATCCAGTTCTACTTTTTCTCCATTATTTCCATCACTTCCGTCACTTCCATTGGAAGACGTTCCTTCATCATTACTACACGCGAACAAAACTAAACTTAAACTGAGAAGCAGACCAACTAGCAAACTCTTCTTAAACTTCACTGCGTTTCCCCCTTAAATAGTAAATGAATTCCCAAAGAGTTCTACTCTCTTGCACATTTTATCGAAACCGGTTTCTGTTTTATTTAAAAAAAGAGAAAACCTTATTAAAACTGTTTCGAAACCGGTTTCCGGTTGGTGTAAAAAAAAGAGCTCTTCTTTGAACTTAACTTGATTATAAGACGAAATGTATCCGTTTTCAAGAGTTTTTTACAAAAAAAGAAACCGCTTTCGATTTTGAAGCTGTGGGATAAGGGTTTTAAGAACATATTCTGTTAAAATTTTTTATTGCTTTTCATAGATGGATTGCACTTGGGCAGGCTTTAAATCAAAGTCCCCCTCGCACTGTACAAAAAAAAAACAGCCTCCGTAGAGACTGTTTTTCACTTAAGAACTATATTCTTTAACCATTTCCTGCACATTCTCTACCTCGTCGTCCGGAACCTGAAGATAATAGATGCCATCGATTTTTGTACCGCTTCCTGTTATCTGATACGTCGTCATATTTTCGCGGGCACTTCGATAATTCATCAACATATTCTGCATCGTACTGAAGTCCATATTCGTGGTCACATTATCTCCAAGAACATCCATGACATCACCGATTTTGTTTACGGAACCGACACTCGCGCCTTTATCGATAATTCCCTGAATGACTTTACGCTGACGTTCGTTTCGGCCGAAGTCACCGTTCGGATCCTGGTATCTCATACGGACGTACCCCATCGTCTTTTCGCCATTCATCTCGATATTGCCCTTTTCGTATTCATATCCTTTTTCGTAATAACCGGTATCTGTCCAGCTCAGTTCATTATCTACGGTTATTCC
This sequence comes from Halobacillus alkaliphilus, assembly GCF_900113125.1. Taxonomy (GTDB): domain Bacteria; phylum Bacillota; class Bacilli; order Bacillales; family Halobacillaceae; genus Halobacillus; species Halobacillus alkaliphilus. The sequence continues at coordinate 30,171 of NZ_FOOG01000028.1, forward strand.
ACCGACTGCATCGACCATTTCAGATAAACCTTCCATGTTCATCTTCACATAATAATCGAGTTCGAAGTCCAGGAAGTTCTCTACGGTATTTACCGCCATTTCGGTACCGCCAAACGCATACGCATGGTTAATTTTATCCAAATTGCCGGCCTGCGGATCATCGCCGACCATTTCGGTCCTCGTATCACGAGGAATACTGATGAGCTGGCTTCGGTTGTTCTCAGGATCTACGGACAACACCATCAGGGCATCCGAACGGCCACGGTCACCGCTTCTCTCATCCACACCCATCAGGAGGATATTTAACGGTTCTTTTTCTTTCATTTTCTTCGTGGTTACTTCCGTATCAATAGCTGTTACTTGTTCCTGCATTTTTTCATCAACTGTATTTTTCGCACCACTATAGATGGTATAGGCGTACACACCCCCGCCAATTAATAGGAATGCTAGTAAAAGGAGCGGGATTTTCCACCATTTCCCCTTTTTCATTTTTAACCTAGAAGAACGAGACATTTATTCTTCACTCCAGATTCTATCTAAATTTCACACTATTTCCATTATATCTATCAACCTATCATTCTACAAGATAATTTAAGATAATACAAAAGGTGGTACATAGGCAGCGTATATACTAAGTGAATGGTTCACATAACAAACTCCATTCATATACAGGCCAGTAGACGCTCGCCTTTATATGAATGGAGTTTCGTTTACTATAACTGATCACTCAAAATACTTGAGAATTTCTCCAACATAGTTAAAATCTCCGTAACACGCATTCAAATCAGCTTCTTCCGGTGTGCGGCAGGTGTAATGGCCGGAATCTTTTAAGTTCGTAAACATCTTCTGAGAATAGCGAATGGCCAGCTTCTTCGTGTAAGCTCCTCCATTTTCTTTTACATAATCAATAAAACCATTACCGAAGTTATACGATTGCAAAGCCAGTTTCACATCATCATTGGCTTGTTTTAGAACTTCTGAAAAATAGTAGACACCTTGTTTAATGGATTGCGAGGGTTCGTCAATACACCCGGTTTCTCCGCACAAGGATTCAGAAGCCTGCATCGGGTCTTCTCCTTTCCCTTGAGATTCTTGCATCATCAGGGCCATAATCAAATTGGAGTAATCCTCCACATCATACGATGCCGCGTGTTTTTCAATTTGTTCTTCGTATTGCTGGACACTTTCTGAAACATCAGGCGTTTCTGCAATCGGGAATTGCTCGCCATCATAACTGATTTTTATGATGTCTTCTTCAACATCTTCGGAGTTGCCCTCAGACATTTCGGTGGTATCTTTCGTAGGCTTTTGATCAGTAGAACGGGTTGTGACAAGAAGAAGGGACACAATTAACATAAAGCTGGCGCAGGCAAGTAAAATAAAAAAGGTTTGTCGTTTCATATAATAAAACGCCTCCTACTATCTATTACCCCAAAAAAGAAAAATTATCCATTCCACCCATAGCTGCCCTTCTTTTGCCGTGAGATTCATTGAACACTTGAGATTATAGTAGCGAGCATATACCTTGAAGTTGAGATATTCCCACCTTATGATGTGGAAGTAGACCAAAGGGAAAGGGAGTGGAATCATGAATTTTGAACATCTATTCTCAGATATACATCTAAAAAACGTGTCCTTAAACAATCGCTTCGTCGTGGCACCTATGACACGGATCAGCGCTTTCGATAATGGTCATGCGAATGAAAAGATGAGACGTTATTATGAAAGGTTCGCTAAAGGCGGCTTCAGCACGATTATCACAGAAGGCATTTATACGGATGAAAAGCACAGCCAGGGCTATTACAATCAACCGGGGCTTGCGAATGATGAACAGATGAAGACCTGGGAACCTGTAGTGGAAACGGTCCATCAAGAAGGCGCTCACTTAATCGCCCAGCTAATGCATGCTGGTGGACAAAGTCAGGGCAACGCCTATACAGATGAGACGGTTGCTCCTTCAGAAAACGCACCGAAAGGCGAACAGCTTGGTTTTTACGGTGGATCTGGTCCCTTCCAGACGCCAAAGAAAATGACGGAAGAAGATATTAAACAAGCGAAAGAATCCTTTGTCCAAAGCGCACGCAGGGCTAAGAACGCAGGCTTCGATGGCGTAGAGCTTCACGGAGCAAACGGGTACTTGCTTGACCAATTCTTAACCGATTATCTGAACGACCGAGAGGATCAGTATGGAGGTTCTGTTGAAAATCGCCTCCGCTTGTTCGTTGAAGTCATTCAAGATGTCCGCGAAGCTGTGGGTGAAGAATTTATGATAGGGATTCGCATGTCTCAAATAAAAGTATCAGACCCTGAACACAAATGGGCCAAGGGTGAGGATGAAGCTGAATACATTTTCTCAACCCTCGGAAAGACCACACTCGACTATATCCACGTGACAGATGGGGACGGTGCTGCTCCTTCGTTCGGAACGGACAGCCGTACGTTAGCTCAGGCAGCAAAAGACTTCAGTGGACTCCCTGTCATCGCAAACGGAAAACTAGGCGACCCTGTGAAAGCGGAAAAAGTACTGGAAGACAAACAGGCTGATCTAGTTTCGCTAGGTACCAGTGCACTTGCCAATCCGGATCTTCCGAATAAAGCTAAGCTTGGGCAGGACTTGAACGAATTCGATTTCGAATCTACATTATTGCCTCAGGCTGACATCAAGGATCATGAATTACAAATGGAACTCGTGAAATAACAATGAAAAAAACTGCTCTCCCGATCGAAAGGAGAGCAGCTTTTTTATACCCTTTACTATTCTTTTTTTGATACTGTTGATTGATTTTCCATATAAGACTTATTGAAATATAGGGCGTATAGTTGAATACTCAGTTTCGAGATATCTTGGGTCCGTTACTAAAATAGAGAGGGGCTGGCTACGGAAACAACTCGCTTTCCTACGGGGGAACTGGCAAGCCTCCTCGGTCGCTTCTCCCTGTGGGGTCTCGCCTAGCTCCTTCTCCCGTGGGAGTCTCTTCGTTTCCTTCGCCACCCTGTGATTAAAGAGTTAACGGCCCCTTCTATAGGCGATAGGGAGATGCTTGGTCCGCCTCAAATGCTTCTATAGCAGGATTCATCCAGATGGACAAGGTCATTATTAAAGAGGTCTCCACCATAAATCAGAGTGTTTCAAACATGATTTCGAGCTCCCTATTTTCGGCAAGGTACGGAGTGGGACGATGAAGACCCCTGTGGGATGAACATGAGGTCGCTGAAAAACTGAAAAATTTATGAAAGGTAGACTACAAAAAAGCAGCCTGGACGGATTTATTTCATCCCTCCAAGCCGCTTTTCTTTTACTTTTATAAGTACAAGAATACCTCTCTTTTTAGATGGATTTTCGTTGATTCCACGATGAGCGTTCGGTGGTGACGCCTGCGGGAACAGCGCGAGCCGAAGATCCATTTGGTCAAGTGATCTTCTTGACCAAATTAGCTGAGGCCGTGCCCGCGGCAAGCATCCACCGACAAGCGATTCGTGAGAAGCAACAACAAACTTCCACAACTCCCCTGGGTAGAAAGGAGTTTTTCAGCGGCCTCATGAACATGATATCGGTGAGACCCCGGAAAGCTTGAGGAGGCTCAGCACAGAAGAGGTTCGACCAAGACCGCCACATCGTGTGGCAACGTCGAACGACCCTGCATCGTGCAGGGCCGGAAAGCGAAATCTTCCCCCTCCGTACCTATTCTCACAAAAGTCTCGAATTCAAGTCTTCCTGTATCGGGAGCTTATGTTCAAGATGGACATGGGGATTCACGGAGTCTTTTGGTTAGAATCTATTTACTATATATGTATAATCTTCTAAATGCGTTTTTTAAACTTGGTTTCTGGGTAATACATGTGAAGGAAATAGTAAACAGAGGTGATCACCATGGGAGCATCAACAATGAAATTAGGTTTAATTGCACCTCCCGGATATCCTAAAGAATTAGGGGAAAGACTGGAGCAGGAATTGCCTGAATGGCTCAGTTATTACGTAGATGACGAATATAACTGGGAAGTAGAATATGTAATCAACGCTCTTACAGGAGTGACCGAAGATTCTATAGAAGTGTTAAACGCGGCTATGGATAAAAAAGAGGAAGAGAATTGGGACTTTTCCGTCTGTATCACCGATCTACCCCTATTCAATAACAACAGACTAATCGTTGCTGAAGGTTATGAAGAAGGACATGTCGCCTTAATCAGCCTGCCCAGTCTGGGTTCGACTCCAATGGTTAAACGCGTCAGAGAATCTATTTTACAGTTAGTCAACGAAATGTATTATGGAAGCTCGGAAGAAGACAGGGAAGAGGCAGAAGAAAGAATCCAGTCCAAAGATGATGAAGACCATCACGAGCTGCGAAATAAAAACTCTACAAGTCTCGTCGGAAAGCGTGCCTTTGAACGACTTTCTCCCATCCGACGCGAAACACCAGACGAGGAGGAATCGAACGTTGATGTACGATTTCTGGTGAACTCCCGTGGCAGCGGAGCCTTACGTCTGATCACAGGGATGGTACGAGCTAATCGGCCCTGGGCGATGTTTCCAGCCTTTATGAAAGTCATTGTAATCGCCTTTACCACAGGAGCCTATGCCCTTGTGTTCCCTACGCTATGGCAGCTCGCCAACAATTACGATGTGTGGCGGATGTTCATGCTTTCGATCGTGTCGATACTCGCTATGGTCGGATGGGTAGTAGTTGCGCACAATTTATGGGAAAAACCCAACAAGGAACGGGCGGATGCCTTACGTAAGTTCTACAATACAGCAACGCTTCTGACGCTTTTTATCACCGTTTGTTTGTATTACACTCTATTATTTGTCTTGTTTTCCATCGCTGTCATCATGATTATTCCAATTGGTATGCTGGAGTCGCAATTGACCGGCTCTGTCGGTTACAGTCACTATTTTTATATAGCCTGGACGGCAACCAGCATTTCAACCATTATTGGTGCGCTGGGATCCGTGCTTGAAAATGAAGAGGTCGTCCTCTCCTCTACTTACGGATACCGTCAGCGCCAGCGTTATAAACAGATTAAACAAGCGGGAGAAGAAAAGCAGGAAGCTGAAGAAGAGAAAAAAGAAGCCGCCGAAGAAAAGAAAGAAGCTGCTCAAGAGAAAAAGAATGCCCAACAAATCAGCTGATCAGGTACTTGGAAGATGGTCGGTTTCTACCTATTTAATCATATAAACGCCAAAATAAGCCGGGACTGATTTCTTAATGGAAATCAGTCCCACAATTTTTTGCTCACTCTTATATGTACAAACGTATGAAGTCAATCAGCTATTTACTCCATAGTCTGCTGCACAAAAAAATGAGTTTAGCTTACTCCTTTAAAATAAACACAACACAAAACAGACCAACTTTTTCCATTCGATCTGTTTTTTGTAAAGTCCACGCAGGAAGAGTGCTCCTTATGAATTCGTTTTTTTTACAAGGTCCCCCTGTGAGTCTTTGCCAAGATCGTTTTCCTTAACTTCTTTAATTTTAACCTGACAGCAGTCTTTACTATCTTTTAAACCTATCATTTTTTTCAACCATTGCATGATGATTTACTCTCCTTTAAATAAGATAAAATAAGAACCCTGATACGGTAGACATCATTAAAACGGAGCCCACAAAAGCTGCAACTAGTTTTTTCTTAAATATAGTATGAAGAAGCGTAACCTCCGGCAGGCTGGCACCTGCTGAAGCAATCATGAGAGCCATAACTGGCCCCAAAGCCATGCCTTTGGTTATTAAAATTTGCGAAATAGGGATCATCGTGGATAAACGAATATAGAGTGGAACTCCAATGACAGCTGCGATTGGAATGAGCCACCAATGCTCGCCTCCTAAGTGAGCTGAAATCCATTCGCTAGGAACCGCACCATGAATAACCGAACCAATTCCTGCCCCCAGGATTAAGAAAGGATAGACAGTCCTTATAAGCGTCCATGTTTCTTTAAGGGCAGCCTTGATGTTAATCTTGCGTTCAGATTGTGGATAAGAGAAATTCTCTACCATTACATTTTTTAATTGCCTTTCAAAACCAAGCGCGTGTAGAGAAAATCCGATGAATACCGAGAAAACTACGGTCACGATTGCATAAGTAAGTGTCACTTTAAAGCCTAATATGGCCATCATTAATGTAAGAATCGTGATGTCTAGTACAGGAGAGGCAAACAGGAAAATCATGACCATGGAAAATCGCACCCGGTTTCTTAATAAATTCACTACAATCGGAATCGTTGAACAAGAACAAAAGGGAGTAACAAAAGCAAACCCCACAGCGATCATGGCACTAACGAAGGGGTGGCTTTTATTCATAAATTCTTCCATCTTCTCATAAGGAATGAATCCCTGAAGGAGATGAATGAGAAAAGATACCCCGATAAATAAAATCGTTAACTCTAACGCAATACTGAAAAAACTATTGAACATATCTGCCATCTCATTTTTTCCTTTCTTAAATCAATTTTTTTTGATTAATTGATTAAAAAATTTAACAGCAGCATACTTCCTCGCCTTTGGCTGGAGAGAACAGTTTAAGTGGATTACGTAATCCTCTCTTGATTCCTGACCTTTCCTTAAACCCTTTCAAGCTACGATAGTGACGGACGGATTGTATGATGTCCTCTCTTTTCAACTGTTGCAGTTCTTCAAATTCCATAGATATACCCTCTCATTAAATCAATTTTTTTTGATATATATAATAAAAAAATTTATTCTTTTCTAAACAGGCAGCAAAGTTCTTGGGATAATAAATGGTTCATTTCCTTATGGTTTAACTTATAATAACTCCAGGTTCCGCGCGTGTCTTTAGTAATCAGCTCAGCGTCCATGAGGATTTTCAAATGATACGATAATTTAGACTGGGGTACATGCAGCTTTTCGGATAAATCACAAACACAAACCTCTCCGGCATCAGTAATTTCATTTAGAATATGGAGCCGTCTCACATCAGCCAGAGCTTTAAACTTTTTCTCATACATGCGAAATGTCTGGTCTAACGATTCATCCTTGAAAGGAATATCTTTCTTCATATTCACCCTCCTTCGTCAAATTATTTTGATTAATATCAGTGTATGCTACGCAAATCATAAAATCAACCATTAAATCAAAAAAAGTTGATTTAATGGAATGTGAATAACAAATAAGGTCGGCAGTTCATATCGACCACCGGCCTGTCTGTTTACCAACAATTTGTTAACTCTAGCATTACTAGCTGTTTTCCAACTTTTTCCAGCGTTACTCCCTGGACCGTATCTTTGATCTCTTGATCAATAACCATAGAGATACCGTTAATCTCTTAAACAGTATCGGTGATCTGCGCTTGCTTAAGGGATAATCCAATTTGTGGTCCGCAGCAGCCTCCACTCATGGCATAAATACAAATAGACTTCGTTATATAGAAAAGTAGCCAAAACACTTACGTTTTGGCTACTTTTATTACTCTCCCGTTTCAGCAAATCGCTGAATTCGCTCACCTATTTGGTCACGTACTCTTTGGAAAACGGCCCATTTTTCTTCTTCTGTTCCTTCTGCTTTAGCTGGATCATCAAATCCCCAGTGGTAGCGTTCAACATGCGGCGGGGTCATTGGACATTTATCATTAGCATCCCCGCACAGCGTAATTGCGTAGGCTGCGTTGTTCAGGGTATCAGGATCAATAATATCGGAAGTTTGATCAGTAATATCAATATCCACTTCGTTCATCGCTTTTACCGCGTTCGGGTTTAATCCGTGAGCCTCAATCCCGGCAGAACGGACGTCGTACTTATCCCCTAAATATTCTTTTCCAAATCCTTCAGCCATCTGGCTGCGGCAAGAGTTTCCTGTACATAGAAAGTAAACAACTGGTTTTTCAGACATCGTAAATTTCTCCTTTTTGTTCAAAAATAATTAGATAATTAAAAGCCACAAATATAATCCCACTAGCGTAATAAATAAGGTAGGAACAGTCAGTATAATTCCAACTTTAAAGTAGTATCCCCATGAAATGCGGAAGCCTTTCATAGAGAGAACATGGAGCCAAAGCAGAGTGGCAAGCGATCCAATCGGTGTAATCTTCGGCCCAAGATCAGAGCCAATCACATTGGCATAGATAAGAGCTTCCCTCATGGTTCCTGTCGTGGCCGTTTCAGAAATCGCCAGGGCATCAATCATTACGGTCGGCATATTATTCATCACCGAAGAAAGAATCGCAGCAATGAATCCCATCGATATCGTTCCTACAAATAACCCCTGGTCCGCTGCCGCTTGAATAACACTTGCGAGCATATCGGTTAATCCTACATTTCGCAGTCCATAAACGACGACGTACATTCCTAACGAGAAGAACACAATCGCCCAGGGAGCACCTTTAACGACTTCTCCCGTTTTCACAGCTGCACTTCTTTGAGCCATGATTAGAAAGAATATAGCTACAATTCCAGCAATAATGGATACCGGAATTCCGAGCGGCTCACTTGCGAAATAACCGATTAAAAGTACGGTTAAGACCGCCCAGGACATACGAAACATTTTATGGTCCTGAATCGCTTCATTCGGTTTCTTCAGCTGGGATAAATCATAGTGCCCAGGAATACTTTTTCTGAAGAAAACAAATAACACAAGAATACTCGCCACTAATGAAAACAGATTGGGAACGATCATTCGCGATGCGTACTCAATAAAACCAATGTCAAAGAAATCCGCAGAAACAATGTTTACCAGATTACTGACGATCAAAGGCAGTGAAGTGGTGTCTGCAATAAATCCACTCGCCATAATAAACGGCAGGATCATGGCTTCCTTGAAGTTTAAATTTCGAACCATGGCCAGCACAATAGGTGTTAAAATTAACGCTGCTCCATCGTTCGCGAATAAAGCGGCTACCACAGCACCGAGCAGCGTGACGTAAATAAACATCCGCCTGCCATCGCCTTTAGCCACGCGCGCCATATGAAGAGCGGCCCATTCAAAGAACCCGATTTCATCAAGGATTAAGGAAATAATGATGATGGCCACAAAAGCGAGCGTCGCATTCCAGACGATATCGGTTACGGCGAGTACGTCATTAAAATCCACAACGCCAAAAAGCAGCGCTAAGACGGCGCCGGCACAGGCTGACCACCCAATCCCCAAATTCTTCGGCTGCCAGATAACTAAAACTAACGTAAGTAAAAAAATAATGGTTGCTACAATTGCCAAATTCAAGTGAATCCCCCTACTAATCGCATTGGATACGTAAACCGGCTTCCTCCAATGCTGCTAACTTTTCTTTCTGATCCGGTATTTGTTCTAATAACTGCTGTATGATTGGATACGTTTCATGCTGGTCATTCAAGGAATAGAAAATCCATTGACCTTTCCGCTTTTCTTTCACCAGTCCAGCGTCTCTTAATTTTCTTAGATGCTGGCTGACGGAAGGCTGACTCATTTCTAACACTTCAACAAATTCACAGACACAGCACTCCCCGTCCTTCAAGAGGCCTACAATCGTTAATCGGCTTTTATCTCCTAAAAGCTTCAGTGTTTTAGCTGCATCCTCGATCTGTATGATGGTTTTTTCCATAACCTCACCTCACCAATGATTATATAAGCATATTCTTATATAAGCAACTCGAAATATTAATTTCTGAATATAGGAAGGTGTCATCGCCCGTCTTATTCCTATTAGTCGATTGAACATATGGACAACAAAAGCTCTCCTCCTGATCTTTATAGAGACCCGCAAGGAGAATAACAAAAAAAACGCAACCCCACTCTTTAAGGGATTGCGTCCTTGTCCTTCAATGCATTCGATTCAAGGCATGAACTCATGCAGGCTCCATATCGAAATTAAGCTTTTCATCTAAGTAGAGCTCTGGAAAATCAAGTCAAAGCCATTGATTTCAGCCTCGCCTTCTGAAGGTTTGGTGATCGTTACTTTTTCAGTCCTTTGACCTCAATAATGGTATCTAGTGACACCTCTCCTAATTGGTTTGTAAGCTTGCTTCAGGATCGGTGACCGGCTGCTGATCATTCTTTTTCGGCTTACTTGGAATAAATAAGGATAGTAGAATCCCCACAATCGCGATGATCGTAGCCACCATAAAAGCGACATTAATGCCGTGAATCATTGAATTCGACATGACTTCCTGAGGTGTAGCTCCCTCAGATGGTGCATAATCCTTTGCTGAGTTAGTCATAACCGTAACGAGCAAGGCGGTTCCAATCGATCCCGCAATGGTGCGCATCGTATTGTTCATGGCTGTCCCGTGAGGAATCCAATCGACGGATAACTGGTTCAGACCCGCAGTCGAGACAGGCATCATGACCATAGACACGCCCATCATCCGAATAGCGTAAATAACTAAAATAAAGGTATAGCTTGTCGTAGCGGTTAAGTTTGTAAATTCAAAAGTGGTCACCGTAATAATCGTTAAGCCTGCAATAGCTAACCAACGAGCTCCTATTCTATCAAAAATTCTACCAGTAATCGGAGACATAACTCCCATAACAATGGCGCCTGGGAGCAACATCAATCCGGACTCAAAGGCCGTAAATCCGCGCATCGTCTGCATATAAATCGGCAGCAGCAACTCTGCTCCGAGCATCGACATCATCACAATCATGCTAATGACCGCAGCCAATGCGTAAATTTTATTTCCAAACACCCGGAATTCCAGAATCGGTGTTTCCAGACGGAACTGCCTGATGATAAATGCCGTCAGTGACACGGCACCAATGATAACCGCCAAGTACACATTGGCACTATCCCATCCATCATTGCCGGCACTGCTTAAGCCATAGAGCAAACCGCCGAATCCAAAGGTTGATAGGATAATAGAAAGAGTATCGATCGTTGGGTTGGTTTGTTTCGTTACATTTTTAAGTGCGAAAGCTCCAAATGCAATCGAGGCAAGGGCAACCGGAATGATCACTATAAACGGAACGCGCCACGAGTATTCTTCAACCAGGTACCCGGACAGGGTCGGTCCAATCGCCGGTCCAAAAGCGATCACTAGTCCCGCCATTCCCATGACCGTACCGCGCTTTTCTACAGGGAAGATCATTAATAAGACCGTCTGCATGAGCGGCATCATAATTCCGGCTCCACTTGCTTGAATTAAGCGGCCCGTCAGCAGGACCGGAAAGTTAGGAGCAACTACCGCTACCAAGGTTCCGAGCGTGAACAGGCTCATTGCTGTAAAAAATAAATTTCTGGTTGTAAATTTCCCGATTAAAAAGGCGGTGATTGGAATCATGACTCCATTAACCAGCATAAACCCTGTCATTAACCATTGGGATGTACTGGCGGATACATTTAATGTTTCCATGATATTAGGCAATGCCGTATTCAATAATGTCTGATTTAACACGGCTACAAAAGCACTAACTAATAGTACAGCCATGATCGCTACTCGATTGATCGGCTTCCCTTCTTTACTTTGATTGATCTGTTGATTGACTTCAGCCATATCTATTCCTCCCTGTGTTTAACTGGAAATTCCACGTTTTAAAAGATTTAATTCCAATGTGAAATTCTTCATTGCTTCCTCTTTTGTTAAGCCCTTAGCAAAATGGCGGACTATATTATTGAACATCAACATACGTATGAGATGAATCGCATGGTAAAATTCCTCATCATTCTCGGTGTTAAATTGACTTTGATCCAAATGAACCTTGATATCATCTAAGTACTGCAAAAATTTATCTTCTGTTTCCCCGTTCGTAAATGTGTTTTGAATTTTATGATTCATGTTCAAAAACACATGTTTGAAAAAATTCCGGTTTTCTTCCTCCTCAAACTCTTCCATTACTACTTCAAACAACTTAGTTACAGCCTCATATATGTTGCCATCGGTTTCTTTCAAAAAAAGAATAAACGTCTCCTGCCGCTGTTTTGACTTCTCCTTTAGCAGGTAATAAAAGGCATCTTCCTTATCCTCGAAATATTGATAAAAGCTGCCTCTTGATATTCCGCACACTTTAATCATGTTGGAGATCGAAGCCTCATGTAAGGGAACTCTCGAAAACTCGATTCTGCATGCTTCCACGAGCGATTGCTTTTTATCTTCAGGTAAATTAAAAAATGTTTTCTTCGGCATATTATGCTACCTCCTTTAATATGACACTGTGTCACATTAAGATACTTTTGCTATCTTAAGCCAACTCCTGAGTAAAGTCAATAAAAAAGTGACACGATGTCACTTTTTTATAATCCCTAGTAGTCTTGGCTTGTCTCCTACCTTTACGGAAGAAGTATTCACTCGTTCTTGTGTCTATGAAGTCTCGTTGTTCATCTTATTTTCTCTATAAACGGATTCCGCATTTCAATAGGATTCTATTTTAAAGTTGGATGGATTTAAACATGTTCCAAACCCTATATGAATACGATAGGTACAATAACAGATGTTTTATTTTAGAAAAGGAGGATTCATATGATCCAAGTATCCGGACGGCCTTTTCAACCAAATCATTACTGGAATGCGGACGAACTTGAGAATGTCATCACCGAAGCTATGCAAGAGGCTCAGGACATATACTCTTTTTCTTCAGAAAGGGAACTTTCCTTTGTAATCAAATCCAGAAAAAACATTATTCGAAGTGCACAGCAAATGGATGAGGGAGAAGCTGCTTTTGCCACCTTTAAGGGTTCCCGCTGTAACCCGGAATATTGGAACCTGACGGAAGCTGGCGGGTTTCTATTGAAGCCTCAAGTGCGCCCTTCAGATGCGATGTACGATATTTTTAAAAATAGTAATCTCTATAAATTTGAATGCGCAACTGCCTGTGTCATCAACTTTTACCATGGTATCTTGCTGACGATAGGCAGTCTCTCATTTAACAATCTCTTTCCGAGACTCTATTTATATAGCTGGTACACCGATGAAGACCTCGGGCTGTATTCTTTTCACGCGAATCATTATGTTCCGGGAGATGTCGTCTATTTCAATAACCCGGATTTTGACCCCGATACCCCGTGGTTCAGAGGGATTAATGCAATTGCGATGGGAAATGGTCGTTTTTTTGGACATGGGTTTAGTATCAGGACGGCGAATCAGATGATTGAAGCTCTGAACCGGAAAAGAAAGCCGGACAGTCAGCAATCAGCCTATCTGGCAAGCTTAATTACAAGACCTTCTTTCAATCAGCTAGCTAATTTATCAGGAGGCGGACGCGTTCATAAAATGGCCTCTTTGGTCGTCCACCATAACAAGAATTCAATCTCCTATATTAATTATCTATTTGAGCTGAGTTATCAGCTGAAGCATTGAAAACGAGTGAGGTGTGGTCGTGATACCTACCCATTTTTCAGGTAGACGGGCTCAACTTTGGGTTAGGCGAGTACTATATAGTGACGAACACACAACAAAGAAAGGAAGTTTTCAAATGCATAACTTAAATTCTCCTTATGCCATGGCTGCTAATATGAATGCGCCTTATATGGGGGCAAACGTAAATGCACCTTATATGGATGCAAATGTAAATGCACCCTACATGATGGCCCCGCAGATGACCTGTCCTCCCGTACACCACTGCCCTCCGCAGAAAGACAACTTTATATTAATTATCGTGTTGTTTATATTATTAATCATTGTCGGCTGCAGCATTAGTTGGTAATCATCTATTGTTCTTCCGACAGAAATAAGTACCCCTTTAAAGATCCAGATCGTGATAAAGCTGCAAACCGATCAGGTAAATAGAATTTTTAATACAAAATAGAATAAAACAAAAGAAACCAGCACCCTTCTTCTAGCGGTGCTGGTTTATAATTAGGGAAACATGATAAGAGAAACGTTCACATTCGATTTGACTTTGTTTACATAGAATAGGAACATCTGTATCGTCATTCTGTTCCCTTGGCCTAAGGATGCTTACACTCTTTTCAGGCTTCCTTTGCTAAAGCAATGGAAAAAACCACTATTAATCCTACACCTGGCCGTTTTCACTATGAAATCTGAAAGACTATCCTGGCACCTGATAAGTATGTAAGTTTTTTGTTCATCTTCCTCCCCCCCTCTTATTCTTGTATTTCTATGTATGCTTTTCTAAGACTTTTTCCGCCTGCTCAGCACCCGTCCTCATAAAGATAATTTTTAGTTGATCTTACTGCATAAGAGTGGATAGAATTTTCCATAATTACGCTCTTGTATAGGAGTAGTCAAACAAATACTATTAAAAAATAGCACGTTAGGACATATGTCCTTTCGAAACCTTTCCACATCCTCTTTAATAGATGCAGAAGAGGAGGATGAACAATGAAAGGTGCATTATTTGCCCTGCTTGGAGGTCTTTGCATTACGATGCAGGGAATCTTTAACGCAAGAGTGAGTGAAGCAATTGGCGGATGGCATACGACTTCAATGGTTCATGTCATTGCCTTCACGATTGCCATTATTATTTATTTAAATGTACGAGATGGAAAAGGAAAAAGCTTCAGACAGGTGCCCTGGCTTTATTTAGTGGGGGGATCGTTTGGGGTGATTGTTGTTTTTTCAGAATTAACAGCGATTCACAGAATCGGTCCTGCGCCTGCTATTGCTTTATTACTCGTCTCACAAATCGGAACGGCCTTTATTATTGAGTCGCAAGGATGGTTCGGCGAAAGAAAAATCCCGATCACACGCAGGCAGAGTATTGGACTGACTATGATGCTCCTCGGTGTCATCCTTTTTCAATTGTAAAAAGAAGGAGAGCTTAACGTGAATGAAAAACAGCATACAACACTAGACTCCTACATCCACCAGTACCAGCTGGAAGATTTGTTTCCTGCTTCCTTCAGGCAGCATATGAAGGTCTCCCCCTTTGAAAAGGGCGAAACTTTATTTACTGCCGGGGATCAGCTTGAAGAACTATATTTTCTCGTCGAAGGAAAAATTAAAATCTTCACGCTGACGCCGGAAGGAAAATCACTGATAAACCGCTTTAAACGACCGCTCGCTCTAATTGGAGATGTGGAATATGTTAAAGGCAGCCCGGTCCTCAATTCGGTGGAAGCCGTTACCGAAGGCGTGATGATTTCCGCCCCCTTTTCGCATTTATCTGATCTTGAAAAGGAGCACCCAAGCTTTATCCGGTTTCTGCTGGATACCGTGGCTCATAAGTTTTATACCGAATCCCATACGACAAGTATGCACATGCTTTACCCTGTAGAAGTGCGGCTGGCGAGCTATTTATTATCCATTTCTTCGGTCGGAGAAGGAACGGTTTTTCATCAGGAAATGCGAACCTCCAATTTAATCGAGCTCGCCGAATGGATCGGCACCAGCTACCGTCACTTGAACCGGGTTCTGAAGAAAATGGCTGCTGATCATGTCGTGGAGAGAACAAATGGATCGGTTACGATTAAAGATCTAGAAAAGCTTCGAACCCTTGCGAAAGGAAATATTTATGAATAAGGAGGTGCTCTCATGGTCGGTGCGTCACTCGCCATCATTTCAGGAGTTTTAATCAGTCTGCAGAATATATTTAATGCGAGAGTCAGTGAAAAAACAGGTCCCTGGGCTACCACTACACTTGTGCTCGGATTAGGGCTCGTCTGCTCCTTGCCTGTCTTTTACTCGGTCGAGCAAAAAAGTCTGTTTGCGTTTGGAGAGGTTAATCCCATTTTTTTATTTGGGGGTGTATTTGGTGTCGGAATCGTTTTCTTCTTAATGAGGGGCGTTTCATTGATCGGACCGGCCTATGCCATATCGATTGCGTTGATCTCACAGATCATCCTTGCTTTTACAATCAATACAGCGGGCTGGTTTGGATTCGAATCATCTTCCATCTCCTGGCAGAAACTGATCGGCATTACACTTTTAATCAGCGGGGTTCTCGTTTATAAATTAGAAAAGCGGCCCGAATAAGGGTATCTTATGAACAGTCTGGACGCATTAAAAAAAGCTGAAGATGATTAGGATCACCTTCAGCTTTTTTAACGGCTACTTCTCTTTATTCAGTTCCATTTTAAAGACAATGGCGTAGTCCTCGTTCTTAACGGATGGGGGCAATGTCTTCAAATCTTCATTTCCCCGTGAAGATAATTCACCCTGGCTCGATCCCATTAAATAAGCCCAGTAGACGGTTTCTCCCTTAGAGATCGTGACCTGTTCTTCTGGATATTCAAAAAGAAATGCCCTCAAATCTGCGGGCTGCTGCGCTTGCCCCGCCACATATCCGTCTGGTCCTCCGATCGTTAAATCATTCATCTCCTCCCCCATTCGAAGTTGAAAAGAATGAAGAGCCTTTTTATATTTATTATTCTCCTCAGCAGTAGACTGGGTGGTGATTTCATTGATCAGCTCCCCGTTTTCGTAGACATCAATCGAACTGATCAGGGCCTCCCCCTCTGTTACCTTTCCATCTACCGTGAAAAAGGTTTGATAATCGACACCGATTTGATTAACAAGCGTTTTCTCACGTTTGGAAAGCTTCGCCGGCTTCACCACCAGAGAAGATGAAGAAGCATTTTCGCCACCGTTCTCTTCCTGTGCCTGCCCCGTTTCGCTGCCTTTATTTGTACACCCGGCTAGCACAAGCGCCACTCCAATTAGAATCATAAATCGCTTCATTTCTTTAGCCCCCATTCTCGTTTATACCATAATCGATGAAAAATAGATCATTGTTTAAGCTCGTCTTCTCTACATACGCTTACGATTCTATTTACCGATACGTTTCAAGACAGCGCGTACCCTAAATATATGTCCGTTTCAAAGATTCAAGATTTATTCTGTGAAATATTGGGTATATTCTTTTCGTTGCTAGATTTTTGCTAGTTCGAACCTTACCTTTTATGAGAAGTTCTTCACTAATATTTTACAAACGGGAAGTTTGACGTCCATACAGCTTCTTTGTAAAATGGCTTCATAAACATTTTTTGCTCGTGTGCAACTTTTATAAAAAAATACAACATTGGAGGTGAATTAATATGTTAGAAGCCTTTAAAGAACTCCACCCCACTATGCAAGCTTTTATTGGGACATTATTTACATGGGGGATGACAGCTCTAGGAGCTTCTCTCGTCTTTTTCATCAAGGGGACGAACCAGAAATTCCTAGATAGCATGCTTGCATTTGCCGGTGGGGTTATGATCGCAGCCAGTTATTGGTCTCTGCTTGCCCCCGCGATTGAAATGTCATCTAAAAGTCCAGGCCCGGCTTGGATTCCAGCAGCCGTCGGCTTCTTATTAGGGGGAGTGCTGCTGATGTTTGTCGATCGCATGCTTCCAGCGATTAACACCGATCGTTACATGCACGATATTAAAGATACTAAGGCTAAAAATCGTACAGCTCTGCTCTTCTTTTCCATGACCCTTCACAATATTCCTGAAGGTCTGGCTGTCGGCGTTGCCTTTGGAGCTCTTGCTTCCAACATGACAGAATCAACGCTTGCGGGGGCTTTGGCACTGGCGCTTGGTATCGGCATTCAGAATTTCCCAGAAGGTACGGCTGTTTCCATGCCTCTTCATCGCGACGGGATGGGGAAAAAGAAAAGCTTTATGTTCGGTCAATTCTCAGGAATGGTTGAACCCATTGCAGCCGTCATCGGTGCATCGGCCGTTATTGTCATTGAGCCCATTCTTCCGTACGCACTCAGCTTCGCCGCTGGTGCTATGATCTTCGTGGTGGCGAAGGAGATCATTCCTGGTTCCCATGAAAAGGGCAATGTCAATCTCGCATCCATGAGCCTTATGCTCGGTTTCACTGTCATGATGACGCTCGATGTCGCGCTTGGCTAAATGAATACGAATCAAAACTGTCCAGAGTGATTATACTCTGGACAGTTTTGTATGTGTGTAATCTCCATCTTAATGTTATAAAAAAGCTCCCGATACTGGAAGACGCAGTTTCGAGATATTGGTTGATGAGGAAGGTCCTCCAGGGGACGATTTCGCTTTCCGGCCCTACATGACGCAGGGTCGTTCGACGTTGCCACATGACGGGGAGTTCTTAGTCGAACCTCTTCTGAGTTGAGCTTCCTCAGGCTTTGCATCCCTGCGGCATCTCACCGATCATGTTCAGCCCATTCTTACACTTTTTTAGTCTTACTCGAAAATCAGAACATAAACGACAAGGAGAGCTGTCCAGCTCCAGCACCTAGCGTCTAGTGAGACTTCCCTCACTTCTGTACGATCAGGCAACATCGAATCGCTACGCTCTTCGTGTTTTCTTTATCTCCGCCAGCTCCAGGCTAGTTTCGGTGCCTAGCCTCTCGAGGTCTTAAGTCCAACCATGATATGGTGGAGACTTCTTTAAGAACGAGCTTGTCCACCTGGATGAACCTGCTATAAATGCATTTAAGTCGGACCAAGCACCCCTCTATCGCCTATAGAAGGGTCCGTTCACTCTTCAATCATAGGGTGGCGAAGGAAACAAGGAGACTCCCGCGGGAGAAGGAGCTAGGCGAGACCCCACAGGGAGTGACAGCGACCGAGGAGGCTTGCCAGTTCCCCCGCAGGAAAGCGAGTTGTTTCCGTAGCCAGCTCCGCTCTATATTAGTAACGGATCAAAGATATCTCAAAGCTAAATCTTACACTCTCCATCCGGATTGTTTAATAAGTTTTTTAGGGACACAAACTACAGCGTTTACTGATTAACTGGGTTAGCTTGAGATAGCTCATCTCTATTCAGCATTTTCATCTGGCTGATGAAGACCAAATATATTTCCCTCGCTATCCAGGAAATATCCTTGCCAGGCCATTCCCGGCAAGGCATATTTAGGCATCGCGACCTGGCCACCGTGATTTAAAATCTTAGATTCAACAGCATCGAAATCTTCCACACCCATGGTACAGGCAAAACCATTCAGAGCCTGATTTAATACAGGAGGAGCGCTTTGACGCTGCATTAAAGCTCCATTGATTCCAAGATCATTGTCATCGCCGGTCACAGCTCCGAAATAAGGCATCCCGGCATACTCGCTCCAATCTTCAAATGTCCATCCAAATACTCCACTATAGAAACTCTTGGCTCGTTCCATATCATCTACATGAATTTCGAAATGAATGATTCTCCCCATTAGGTCCTCCTGAAATACATTATTTTTTGTAATATGCTTCTAATCTTCATTATGTATATTCTAGCTTTAGTTTTATACTCCTGCTTTGTACATAGAGTATTCTGAAAAGTCTCCGTTTCTTCAAGCTATGATCTCTTCTCAAACTCAGCTATTCTATTAGACAAGCTAGCTAAACATTATCCCCTTTCAAACCGATTAAATAGATATATTTAGAAGAATCTTGAGATACCGATTTATATACTTTCATGAGAGATCTATTTATCATTTCATCTTTTAATAAACCATCCAATTTAAGCTCCTGTGCTTTTTCAAGAACAAGCACTCACGACTCCTCCGGTAACTATACCAATCTTCCGCCCTCCAATTATAAAAAGTGTTATAGAGGCCATCTAAAACTAAATTTCCCGTGTATTATGATCATGACTTATCAGGGTTACTCATTCTTTAAGAGGCGTTCGAAATGGACAAGAAGCTATGGTATTTAGTTAAAAGAGGATATATATTGAAGGTAATGCACCTTTTAGCAGCTGGACTATGGCTTTTGAAAAGGCCTTTTATTTGATTATCCGACGAAATTTTAATGCATGAAGAGAGGGCTTATAGAATGATCGTTTCAGAATTTTTTGTAAATATTTGCATATTAATTGCTTTATTGTTTTCTTATCTCCAAGTAAGATGGAATAAATTAGACATCTTCCTGTCCAAAAAGACTGTTTTAATAATAGATGGAATCGCTGGAGGAATTTTGGGGAATATTGTAATGTATTATTCCATTCAGGTGACTGCTCAGACGTTTGTAGACCTCAGACATATACCAGTTCTCGTTCTTCTTCTTTTTATCGGTCTCAAACCTGCTGTCATTAGTTCACTTCTGGTGATTGCTGGCCGCTTTGTATATGGGTTTAACTACTCTTCTCTGGGTGCCTTTATTCTTATGGTCATCTTACTCGCAGGGTTTTGTTTCATACGCCGTAAATGGGGAAACGAGGAACAAATTTTTAAAACAGCTATCTATATGTTGGCCTTTTCCAACGTGGTATTTTCAATTATCATAGCGATTCTTGTCCAAGACTGGGAAACGCTTCAAATTCTTTTGCCTACGTACTGGATTCTTTCTTTCCTGGGCGGAAGTCTCGCTGTTTACTTAGTCGACTACTTACGAACCTCCCACTACCTTTTTAAAACCTACGAAGAACAATCTTCCATTGATTTCCTGACCGGACTCAATAATGTGCGGCAATTTGATGCTTTATGGAATAGAACGTTAAATGGAGCGGTAGAGAATAAGGAGAGTTTATCCTTACTTATGGTCGATGTAGATCATTTTAAACACGTAAATGACACCTATGGACATCCTGCCGGGGATATGGTCTTGCAACAACTGGGACAAATTTTAAAGGATAAGACTCGTTCTTTTGATATTGTATCAAGGAATGGAGGTGAAGAATTTTCAATCATATTGCCAGACTGTCCGAACGCTCGTGCTTTTGAAATTGCTGAACGGATTCGATTAGCAGTTAAGGATCATCCCTTTCCTATATCTAATAAAGAAACTATTTATATTACAGTATCTATAGGGGTAAGTACTTATCCGGAAAAGGCCGCTAAGGCGGAGCAGATTATCAAATTAGCGGATCAATCTCTATATAAAGCGAAGCAAGCAGGACGCAATCGTACAGTATCGCTCACATCTGAATTGATATAGAAGGAAAAGCATGGTTTAAATTTACTCATTTTTTCCATTCGAATTCGATTCCAATTTTACTTTTATTTCCTCTAATAGCTGGTTCTGCTGGTCCTGCTTCTCCAAAACCTTATTCGTTAACTTTTGGAGAGTGTTTGTAATCGACCATAGAGAGAGTATGATTACCACAATAATTATTAAACCATTCATTCGTTTCACTCCCTTATGTTTCGTAGTATGTTCTATTCATTAAAAGCAGTGTGGTTGAGCAGACGATCCGGTCACCTTGTCTCTTTATACCAGCTTACAGCAAACCATACAGCAATCAGTTGTGAGATAAACCCAGCGATCCATCCTATTGGAAGTGAATAGCTTACATAATCACGAAGACCAATCCCTCCTGAAATTAAAATGGAACCTAACAGTAGAAAAACGATGGTTAATCTTTGATTTTTGTTCACCCGCCTGCCCCTCCTTTTTTAAAAAACTGCTTCCACTTCATAAACAATTTTACAGCTTACAGGTGACCTTTTTCTCATTTAACACCCTGATAGAAACGAGCAATTCAAACACGGAAGTCCTCGTAGTGATATCAAAAAAAGCGGGACTTCGAGGGTATCGGAAGTTCCGCTTTTTCCATGGATCAGTTGATAAATAATAAAGCGATAGAAATCGGAATGAAACTCCAAAGGAAGATGATCATGCAGAACCCCATAATATCTTTAACTTTTAACCCTGCGATAGCGAGAAGAGGTAAAGCCCAAAATGGCTGGATCATGTTCGTCCAAGAGTCTCCCCAGGCCACAGCCATCGCAGTTTTGGCTGTACTGACATCAAGCTCCATCGCTGCCGGAATCATGATAGGTGCCTGAACAGCCCATTGACCACCGCCAGAAGGAACAAAAAAGTTTACAATCCCTGCACTAATGAAAGCAAACAAAGGAAATGTGAACTCCGTAGATATGCTTACAAACCATGAAGACATTTGCTCTGATAACCCCGAAGCCACCATCATTCCCATAATTCCTGCATAGAAAGGGAATTGAATGATGATACCACCCGCATTTTTCACAGCTCCATTCACGCTGTTTAAAAAGTTCCGAGGGGTTTTATGAAACAGAATCCCAAGGAACAGGAATAGAAAGTTGACGATATTGATATTTAAATCCAGACCATTCTGTACAAAAAAGTAAATAACAAACGATAACCCTAACAACCCTATCGCGATAGAAACAACGGCGCTGTTTTCTAACCGTTCGGCAGGCGTCATCTGCTCAGCAGTTGCTGCAAGCTCTTCTTCCGCCATGTCCTCATTCAACAAGTCCAGGTTATTCTTGCTCAAATCGCCACTGGACTTTAACAGCCATAAATTAAGTAATGGCAGGGACAATAATAGCGCAAAGACGATGAATAGATTCATATTGCTGAAAAGAGTCTCCGTAATCGGAACAGAACCAATGGTGTCCGCCAGAAAATGATCTTCCGTCGCAATTGTAAGGGGTATGGAACCAGACATTCCACCATGCCACAGTAAAAATCCACTGTAAGCACTGGCCATTAATAAACGATAGTCCACGCTTGGCACACGTCTCGCTACATGTATGGCCAGTAAAGCTCCTACCACTAAACCGAAGCCATAATTAATCAAACACGCTGCAGCCGCCGTAAAAGAAACTAACAAAATAGCGTGACCGGGCGTTTTAGCCAAAGTACTCAATTTTACTAGTACACTCTTAACAAGGGGAGTATTAGCTAATATGTATCCTGTTACAACAATCAAAGACATTTGCATGGCAAATGCTAATAGATCCCAAAACCCGTCTCCCCAGAATTGTACCATTTGAACCGGAGAGCTTTCAGTAAAACCCATTCCAAGCCCGAATACTACGAGTGTTAATATAATCGCAAACAGAAACGCATCCGGGAGATAACGTTGGACCAGGCGATCAAAAAACAAGGTCATTCCTTTAAGCATCTTCTTCCCCCTCACTTGTAAACGTTTTCAAAAACTTCAACATTTACTAGTTTCTATGAAATTAATGGAAAATTCAAGGGAGGGGAAGAAATCTTATTCAACTTGGTTAATCTTCAGCCTTGGGCCAACTTGTAAAGGTTATTTTAACGAACTTCCGAAAGAAGTCTCCCTCTTCAAGCGTGTGAAGGGCGAAGCTCAGCGGTAAGGGGGAGATGAATTTCGGTTGGGCGAGAGCCCAAATGCTTTTGATTACAATATATGATATAATCAGTCTTATAATGGATAAGGACTGATATATAAATGAAATTAGATAGTAATAACCATTCAGTGTTCTTGTTGTATTATCATCTTGTATTGGTCGTAAAATATAGAAGACACGTCATCGATGACACCATTTCAAACTATGCTAAAGATAAATTCTTGTCGTTGAGTGAAAACTACAATATTTCACTGGTCGAGTGGAATCATGACATTG